>CAZSDW010000010.1:0-22922 GCA_964605705.1 uncultured bacterium | reverse complement strand
TTCACCGGACGGGAATTATATCGCCTATGTAGCCATGTCCAAACCCGGCTATGAATCTGACCGGACACAACTTATTATATACAATCGTAAAAATAACCGAGTCAATCCCTTGTCTGACAAGCTGGATCGCTCAGTAGAGGAAGTTGGCCTGGTCACCGGACAGTAAAATCCTCTATTTTACAGCACGTAACGAAGGTCGCTGTGCAATTTACAGTGTTGACTTGAACGATAAAATCAAGCGATTGACAAAGGACGGCTACAATTGTCAGATCTGTGTCACCCCCGATGGTTTGGGGCTCGTGTTTCGGCGCAGCTACAATCATCTGCCAGATGAGCTCTTTTTTATGGCTCTTGATAAAAACAAGGTCACACAGCTGACGTTTATCAATAAGCTACTGCTGGATGAGCTTGAATTGCTAATGCTGGAGGAATTCTGGTTCAAAGGCGCTGACGGAGACCGGGTTCAGGCGTTCTTGCTCAAACCGCCGGGTTTCGATGCCCGGAAGAAGTACCCCCTGGTTCTGGCGATCCATGGCGGTCCGCAGAATATGTGGGCGGATCGCTTTATGACGACCTGGTTTACTTTTCAGCTGATTACATCGCCCGGCTATGTCGGTTTGTTCATTAATCCCCGGGGAAGTACCGGTTATGGCTCCAAATTCCGGGAACAGGTAAGCCACGATTATGGCGGTAGGGCTTATGAAGATCTGATGAGCGGGCTCGACTATGCCATTAAACAGTACGATTTTATTGATCCGTTAAAAACAGCTGCTATCGGCGGCTCTTATGGCGGATATTGCGTCAACTGGATATTGGGGCATACGGATCGGTTTAAATGTCTGGTCAGTCATGCGGGATTATATAATCTCGAAAGCTTTTATGGGAGTACCGATGAACTCTGGTATCCGGCATGGGATATTGGAAAAACACCCTGGGATGTGCTTACCAATTATCCGGATCGGGAAATTTTCATTGAGGGTCATACCGACAATGTTCCGATTGCCCAGAAATTTGAAGGGAAATACAAATCCAACTGGGAATTATCCACCAGCCGGGCTTTGTCAGTGTTGCATTATGTTCGCCAGCATCCAAAAGCCTCGCCATATCGGTTGCGAGTCGTCGGATACGGTGAACAAAAACCGATTGCCGATAACTCAACGGAAGAAGGTCGTATCCCGAACCGCAGGGTCGAAATAGTCATTGGCGCTAAGCTCAAATAGACGCTGCGATTTTGGTATCGCCGGCACGTAAAAGAATGGTTCTTTCCTTGTTATTTTGAATTTCCGAACGGGGACGTTTGGGATTCAGAATGACGGTAGGAGTCAATCTCTTTCGTGAAACATTAACGGTAGAAAAATCGACAAATGTATCATACCTGCCAGGAAAACCAAGCACCAGATCGGGCATCAAAACCGCCATGGCCCCGCCGCCGATTGCTCAGAAATTAGCGATTTCGAAGTTGTTATATTTATGATAGATCAACATCAGTCAGGAATTGATTGATTTTGAAATTATGGGTTGAGATTGTGTCCAATATATCTTATTTTCACTCAGATAAGATTTTGACAGGAGGATCAGAGAATGTCTGAAAATGGTGTTGGTTGTGCGCGTCCGACGGGAGCAAAGGTTGGATTGCCGCCCATTGAATTAAAAGCAGAAGAAATCACAACAAAGGAGATAAAGATGGTGACTGCGCGAGTGGGGCAAAAAGCTCCTGATTTTGAAGCACCGGCGTATTACCGGGGAAAATTTGTGCCGGTTAAACTGGCGGATTTCCTGGGGAAGTGGGTACTCCTGTGTTTTTATCCCGGCGATTTCACCTTTGTCTGAGCGACCGAAGTGTCAGCGGTCGCTGCCAATTATGATACTCTTCAGGAACTTGGTGTCGAAGTGATTTCGGTCAGTGTTGACAGTCAGTTCGTACACAAGGTCTGGAATGATCAGGAATTATCGAAAATGGCTGAGAAGGACATCCCTTTTCACATGGTTTCCGATGGTCCGGGCAACGTCGGGAAAGTATATGGGATTTATGACGAAAATGCCGGTGTAGAATTACGCGGCAGGTTTATCATCGATCCCGATGGTGTTATTCAGGCGATGGAAGTGATGACGCCGCCGGTCGGTCGCCAGATGGGTGAGACGATTCGGCAAATTCAAGCCTTTCAGCATGTCCGCGCCACTAAGGGAGCCGAGGTTTGCCCGGCTGGCTGGGCGCCCGGCAAGAAAGTGCTGAAACCGGGACCCGATCTGGTTGGGAATGTCTGGAAAGTCTGGAGTCCTTATAAAGACCATTGATTAACTAAATTAAAAAGCCCTCCGGGCTAACAATACCTATTTTCTTTTTTTAAGTCGGGTAGTCCGACATATCTTCATAGTGAATTTCATGAATGGAATTCATCGACAAGACTTTACTTTTCAATATTTTCTTCCTCGTTAATTGTATAGTAGGGATCCTCTTTCAATTGTTTTTCAAATCTTTCACCCATTTTCTGAAATTGATAACTTAAAACTGTGATTAGAAAGGCAAGAACTAAATTACCCGACGGATATTTTCTAAGTTTAAGTAATGATTTCCAAAAGTACTGCCGGTGTTTATTGATGATTCCAATATAAAATATGGCGCGTAAAATAATTATAATGTCAGAAAATCTGAAATTGCGACGTAAGCGGTTCTTGACTTGGGCAGAGTGATAGACCGAAAAAAAAGTTTCTGTCCTATTGAAGATACATTCGGGATTATAGACGTTTCTAATTGTATGCGAGTATCCTTTTATCAATTTATTCTTCGGAATCTTCGTTTTGAAATTCGATTTGTTTTCATCAAAATCAAGTGATTCTAACAACCTTCCTTCCTGTTTCATCTGATCATATAATTTTGTACCCGGAGGTGCTTTAAGTAAATTCAACGTTGCAATGACAATTCCGCCATTTTGAATAAAGTGGGGCATCTCTTCAAATATATCTTCTGAGTCGGTGTCAAATCCAATGATAAATCCGCCTGTGACCACAAAACCCTTGGAATGTAATGTGTTGATACTGGAGCGGATATCTCGTCCTAAATTCTGATTTTTATGACAATACTCAAGACTTTCCTTGATGGGAGTCTCGATACCCACAAAGATATGTCGGAATCCCGCTTCGAGCATTAAATACATTAAATCGTCATCGTCGGCTAAATTAATGGATACCTGTGTCGCGAATGTCGGTGCATAAGGATTTTCAGCTCTCCATTGAATTAATGCTGGTAACAGATCATTTTTTAGAACATTTTTATTGCCGATTAAATTATCATCGGCAAACAGAATCAGTTCGGACTTGATTCGCGGCATTATTGCATTTAATTCAGCAATTATTTGATGGGTAGATTTCGTCCTTGGCACTCTGCCAAAGAGTGTCGTTACATCACAGAAATCACACAGATAGGGACAGCCGCGGGAAAATTGAATGATACTGTAGTTGTATTTGCTCAGGTCAATCAGATTGTAATCAGGTGAGGGTGTCTTTGAAAGGTCTGCAAATTGGGTTGAACGATAAATCCTCCTGGCTTTGCCTTGTTGAAAATCCTCCAGGAATTCAGGAAGGGTAATTTCTGCTTCATTGCATACAAAGTAATCGATCAGTGGAAATTTATAATATTCATGGGTGAATAGAGGACCACCGGCGACAACTGGTAACCGGTAATCCTTGCAAATTTTTACCAACTCAGCGACGGATCTTTCCTGTACGTTCATGGCACTGATAAATACCAGATCCGCCGATGCCAAATCTTTCGGTTTGAGTTTTTCAATATTGGTATCAATCAGCCTTTTATTCCATGTCCCCGGAAGCATGGGCGCAATGGTCATTAATCCAAGAGGCGGGTAACTTGACTTGAATCCCGTGATCCGGTTGAGATAATGCATCGACCAGAAAGTATTGGGCATTTTGGGATATAAAAGCAATACATTCCTAATCTTGTTCAAATCAGACACCTCGCCGAATATTTATTAAACTTACTTTATGAAATTAATCTAAAAAACAGATATTTCTGAGGATGATAAATAATTTCAACGATATTGGAAATATTATGAATATTTGAAGCTCTGATCGAATGATAGATATTATCGGACATTTATCGGGATTAATAATGAGATTGAATTTTCGGGGTCTGTTTTAAAGAGCAAAAATTGATTATATTCTAACCAATGTTATTGGGGGATTGATAAATGAAAAAGAATGCTGGGTTAATTTTTCTAATTGGTTACATTTTAATCATGTTTGATATCTATGCCGGAGATGATAATGCCGAAAGAGTGACCGCCGCGGCAATCAATGCCCGTATCGCTGAATATCGAATGGGCAACATCATGATCAAAACTAAACCACGCGCCGATGTAAAAATTCAGCAGGTGTGCCATGAATTTTTATTCGGAACGGCGATCCCGAATTCCCTGGCTGAGAATGCCGAAAATCCGATGTCCGATACGGATCGGGAAATGTACTTGAAAATTCTGGAAGAGAATTTCAACTTTGCCGTTCATGAAAATGCCCTGAAGTGGTACGATTGTGAAAAGGAGCCGGGAGTCGTTGATTATGCGGTGGCAGACCGGATTTACGAGCTCTGTGCCGAGCGAAATATCCCGATGCGTGGACATTGTATTTTCTGGGCAAAGGATGAGTTTGTCATGGACTGGTTAAAGCAGCTGAATAATGACGATCTGCGGGCGGCAGTCAACCGGCGAGCCATTGGCGTGACGGAACATTTCAAGGGACGCATCACGGAATTTGACCTGAATAATGAAATGGTTAATGGCGATTTTTTTCGCCGCCGGCTGGGTTACGGGATTGTCAATGAAATGGCATATATGGCAAAATTCGGCAACCCGGATGTGAAATTGTATGTCAACGATTATGCTATTCTGGATATGGGCTATAACCGGAATACTTTTATTATTCAGCTGGACAGGCTGCTGGCGAATGGCGTTCCGATTGATGGTATTGGTTGTCAGGCACATCTGTCCATGCGGACGACCGCTCCCGTTTCTGCCGAGCGTACCCAAGAGACCCTGGATATGCTGGCAAAATACGATTTACCAATCAAAATTACCGAATGCCTTTTTTCCTATGCTGATGAACAGGTACAGGTGGATGAACTAAAAAAACTTCTGCCGATTTATTTTGCGCATCCCAGCGTGGAAGCAATTCTGATGTGGGGCTTCTGGGCAGGTGATCACTGGCAGCCCCATTGCGCCATGTGGAAAAAAGACTGGACACCTCGTCCGCAGGTACAGGCTTACCGGGATCTGGTTTATAAAGATTGGTGGACACAGATTACTGACAAAGCCGATAAAAAAGGTGAATACCGGGCAAATGCCTTTTACGGTGATTACATTATCACATCAAATGGTGTAAGCAAGAACGTTACCCTCAGTAAAAAAGATAAGTTTATAGAAGTGACCTTCGAATAGGACAATAAAATTTCAACTTCTGTTAATAAGGTACATTGAAGAAATCAGCCAGCTGCCTGATCTGGGATTCCGTTAATCCTTCCGGTTCGTACCCTGCCTGCGCACAGAGAAAATAGATTTTTGCGGCTTTGTTGGCGATATCGATGGTATCGAATGTATTTTCCAGCGAATCACCCACGGCGAATACGCCATGTTTTTCCCAGATCACAATGTCATGTTTTTCAATGATCCCGATTGTTTTTCGGGCAATATCCTCTGAACCTGGCAGAGTATAAGGCACAAAGCCCAGTCCTTTCGGAATGAATACTTTCACCTCAGGATGGACACTCCAGAGCATTTTGTTAATTCCATCGGCATTCCTGAAAGCCGGATTGTGGGACAGGGCGATCAGTTCGGTAACATGGGCATGGATAATGACATTAATCGGTTGTTTTTTTCGAGCCAGCAAGTGATGGATGGCTAAATGGGTTGGCAACTCCGATGTCGGATTTTTTTCCTGAACATTAACGGACTCTTCTATAAAACAGCTGCATGTCTTAGCATCATCGGAGATGGCAATCAGTGCAATATTCGGGACCGGATTTTTGGCAATGTTCCGGGCTTTGGAGCCGGATAATGTCACTAAAAACCATTGGTTACTCAATGCCGGATAAGTGGAGTTAAACCGGATTGTTTTTAATTTTCCTTTCAGTGATGCTATGTCTGTATTTTTCAGGAATTCGGATACATTTATGGAAATATTGCCAGCGGAGCTCTCCGCCCAGCCTCGCTGATAAATTAAACCAGCGATCTCCGATAATTGATTAAGAATATCGACTAAGTCATTTTTAAAAAGCTTATTCATTTTTGTTGCCCTATTTCTGCATATAACTGCCGTAACCGATGATAAATGTGGAAAGAATCAGAACCAGAATTCCGGCGATAAGTACGGAGATGGTTTTCCGGCTGGCGCTCTTCCATTCTTTATTGATGAGTCCCCACATGTTGCTGAAAACGATCGACGACGCCATCAGAATACTCCAGGATGCAAAACCGTATTTGCCCATCTGGCTTTCACCCATTCCATAGAAAAAAAACTGGGTGAACCAGATCGTCCCGGCGACGGCGGAGAGAATATAGTTTTTTCCCAATGGTTTGGTCCCGTCTGAATAATCCGGGTAGGATTTATTTTTGAGTAATAATCGGACACACCAGAACGCATTGGTCAGGAATCCACCGATCAGAATCAGGACAAACGTCGGATTATTCTGGTGCAGACTTTTAGCACCGCTTGCAATGGCGAGCTGGGCTAAGGGTTTTCCAGCCGCGATGCCAAAGGCAAAACAGGCGCTCATCAGACCGGCAATCAGCGCTACCAGGATGCCTTTTTTAAAATTGAATTCTTTGATATTTTCCTGTTTTTCAGTGTCGCTCAATTCACTGTCCTTCAGCATGCCCGCTTTTCCGGTGATGCTGATTCCAACCAGACAAAGGATCACGCCGAGGAAGGTTATAATCCCAGCCGTCTGTGTAAACAGGTTCAGAAATTGTCCCTGAAAAATGGGTGGGATCAATGTTCCGAACGCGGCGGTCAGTCCGAGGGCAATTGCCATGCCCAGTGACATTCCCAGGTAACGCATCGCCAATCCGAAAGTCAGACCACCAACGCCCCAGAGTAAACCGAATACCATTGGCAATATCAGGTCAATTGTATCCAGCTGGCTGTAGAGATGCAGAAAACCGGGCACCGTTAGAAAAGCCGCCAGAAACGGTACGATCAGCCAGGAAAACAGTCCGCCGAACAACCAGTATGTTTCCCAAGCCCACTCTTTGACTTTCGTGTAGGGAAGATAAAAACTGCCCGAGGCAAAACCCCCGGTCAAAATTAACAGAACTCCGATAAATGCATTCATATTCTGCCTCTCTATGAACGGTTATTTAAAACAGTATTCTCGTATGTTTGTATTTCCGTGATAAAATCTTCGCCAACCGGGACGTCATTCGTAAAACAGAAATAATCCCAGGCTGCGCCAAAAGGTTTGCTCTTGGTGACTTCCAGCAACGCCAGCCGCTCGAACAGTTGTCCCTTACTTTCATATTCACGCAGTTTTTGAATAGGATCCAGCATTGCCAGCAACAGTCCCTGCTGAGTAGCGCGGGTTCCGACCACGTAGGCGCCGATGCGGTTGATGCTGGCATCAAAGAAATCCAGTCCGATACAGACGTTTTTCAGTTTGTCAGCCCAGACAAGCTCCTGCATCAGCTCCCGAATCGGATCGTTCAGAATAACCACATGATCGCTGTCCCAGCGGACACCTCGGGTCACATGCAGCAGGAGTTCATCGACAAATTGGAAGATAGACGAGATTTTATCGGCACAGGATTCCGTGGGGTGAAAATGCCCGATATCAATACAGAGCATCGTTCCGGTTTTCACGGCATAAGCCAGGTAAAATTCATGGGAACCGACCACATATGCTTCACTGCCGATGCCAAACAGTTTACACTCGACGGAATCACACATGGTTTTCGGATCAAATTTTTCTTTCCGGACTTCATCCAGAGATTCGACCAGCAATGCGCGGTGATAATACCGGTTGACGGTTATATCCTTTGACCCATCGGGAATCCAGATATTGTGAACACAGCGACTCCCCAATTCTTTACCGATAAAGTGACTGATTTCCCGGCAGCGTTTTCCATGTTCAATCCAGAAATCCCGGATGGATTTTTCACGGTGGGCGAGGGTAAAGCCATCTTCTGCTTTCGGATGTGAAAAGAATGAGGAATTGAAATCGATACCAAGATTATTTGCTTTTGCCCAATCCACCCAGGATTGAAAATGTTTTGGTTCGATTTTATCCCGTCCCGGATATTTTCCCTGAAAATCGCCGTACAGGGAGTGCAGGTTCAGACGGTGATTACCGGGAATCAGTGAATAGGCTTTTTCGAGGTCCTGGCGGGCTTCAGCGATATTGCGCGCTTTGCCCGGGAAATTGCCGGTAGCCTGAATGCCGCCGCCTGCCAGGGTAGCGCCTTCATGTTCAAATCCACCGACGTCATCGACCTGCCAGCAGTGCAGAGAGATGGGCGTTTGTCCGAGTCGCTTTAAAACGGCATCGGTGTCAATTCCCAGGTCTGCATATTGTTCTTTAGCCATTTCATAGGATTTTTCAATATTTTTCATGTTGAGTCCTCAAATTAACTTTAAAAAATTATGATAAGCCTGATCCCATTCGTTTACCTGTTGTGGGTAATAGACTTGAGTTTCGATAGAATGGTTGATAACCTGCCGGATTTCCGCCAGCGATTGAACTTCTCCCAGTGCCATTGCCTGCACCATGATATTGCCGACTGCGGTTCCTTCGGCTAATGCGATAATTGTCTCAATCCCTGTGGCATTCGCGATAGACTGATTCAGAAGTCTGTTCTGAATACCACCGCCGGTAATATAAAGTCGCTTGATTGGTGTTGCTGAGATTTCCCGGAGCTGATCCAGAACATAGCGATATTTCAATGCCAGCGACTGGAGAATAATCCGGACAAACTCACCGTATTTTTCCGGCGTATTCTGGCTGGTTTTTTTGCAATAATCCAGCATCGCGGTCGGCATATCTTCAGGATTGAAAAAAGCAGGATCATCGGGATCGACGAAAGTGATTAATTGGGGTGCTTGTGCTGCCAGCGCCACAAGTTCATCATAGGAAAAATCTTTTTCCTTTTGCCAGGCTTTTTTGCATTGCTGCAGGAGCCACAGTCCCATGATGTTTTTCAGTACCCTGAAAGTATGGTCAACGCCGCCCTCATTGGTAAAATTATACTGATACGATTTTTCACTGATAATTGGTTTTTTGCTTTCGATTCCCATCAGCGACCAGGTCCCGGAACTGATATATGCCCAATCTTCCCCGGCTGCAGGGATTGCCGCGATGGCTGACCCGGTATCGTGAGACGCTACCGCTACGACGGGAATTTCATTGATATCGGTCTGTTTCTGAATATTATCATGGACGTAGCCGATAATGGTGCCGGGCTGAACAATTTCCTGCATGATGACTCCGGAAATACCCAGCGCGGAAAACAATTCATCGTCCCAATCATTTTTCTCGGGATTATATAGTTGGGAAGTGGTGGCAAAGGAAAACTCCGATGTTTTCACGCCGGTCAGCAAATAATTAAAAATGTCCGGCATAAACAACAGATCAGTAGCCTGATTAAAAATAGTATCGGAATTTTTCCTTTCGGCATAGAGTTGAAACAGGGTATTGAATTGCAGGAACTGAATTCCGGTCAGCTGATAGATTTTATGCTTTGAAAAAAGTTGAGAAAACTCCTCAATTGCCTGATCGGTACGGCTGTCACGATAGGCGTAGGGCAAGCCGATGAAATTTCCATCCCGATTCAGAAGTGCATAATCGACGCCCCAGGTATCGATACCAATCGCATCGGGTTGGATTTTTTCTGTTTCGACGCAGATTGCTAATGCTTTGATAATTTCCCGATACAATTGGTAGATATTCCAGTGCAGACTACCCAAAACATTGAGGGGACCATTAGGGAAGCGGTGGATTTCCTTTAAATTGATTGTCCCATGATCCAGTATTCCCAGAATCGCCCTGCCGCTCTCAGCACCAATATCAATTGCTAACAGTTTTTTCAAAACAATCCCTCACTATGATACTGAAGATACAGTCTTTTCAATGCGTGATATTATAGAATAATTTTCACAGGTTCAACTGTTTTAAAAATGATTGTGGATTTTTAAAGATGGGAAGCCTACCATTTCAGTAAGATTTATAATTCTTTTATCATAACGAAATGATCAAGGTTGGTACCCGAAATGACAAATCGTTGAACTAATCTGAATCCGTATTTTTGATAAATAGTAATATTGTCTTTATTCTGAGTTTCCAGGTAGATTTTCTCCTTTTTCTTACCGGCGATTTCCAGGATCGGTCTGATCAAGGTACTCGCAAATCCCCTGCCCTGATACAGTGGATCGACAACAATAACATCGAGATACCAGTAAGGGTCATCTATATATCTATTCCTGATTTTGACTGCCCAGGTATAATATTTCACCATTTTAATCAGGGAACCGAATCCAAGTTTAAAGACAAGATTCAGTCCCAGTACAATATTCTTAATGCTGATCGAAGAATGGTGCTCAAAGGGTTTTTCCCATATAATCAATCCCTCGATTTTTGGGGAGGTTTTAGACACATTGTCAAACTGAATTTTCAGGATATATGTATATAAAAGCATTAACTTTTGAAAACGGATTTTGTGATCAGGGAAAAAGTATCCAAGCAAAGGATCGGTATTCATTGCCCGGACAAACACCCGGGCGGCAGTTTTAATCTCTCTTTTTTCGAGTTTTTCCAGGGAATAATCCTCTTCGACCAATCAGACAGTGCCGGATATGTCAGGCACCTGCTGAAAATATAATAAAGTGCCAGAGTGAAAAAGTCAAACTTTATTGTGGATCGAAACACGAGCCGGCTTACAGGGGAATCTGATTAAAATTATTAGGGGAAGATGAAGACTTCAATGTTTTTCAAATACAAGAAGCCTGACCAATCTGATCAGGCTTCTTGTGTCATGTCGTTTTTGGTTATTTAATGAATAAACATTTTTTCACCTGCTGAAATCCATCTGCCGTAATCTGGTAGAAGTAAACGCCCGTACTGACGTTTATGGCATCCCAACTGACCGAATACGCTCCCGGTTTCTGTTTCTGATTCACCAGTTGTTCGACAACCTGACCCGCCATATTATAAATCGTCAGCGTCACATTTGCCGCTTTCGGGATTTCGTACCGAATGGTCGTTGTCGGATTGAATGGATTAGGATAATTCTGAGACAGGCTGAATGTCAGCGGCAGTATCTCCTTTTGTTTCACTCCGGAAGCCTGTGTTTTCAACGGAACAATCTTGGGAATCGCGTGGTTGTAAACATCGTCCAGAGCTTCAATCCGAATGATATACTCTTGACCAATCTGGAGGAAACCGGCGTTGCTGTAGGTTCCGGTATAGTAAAAGTTACCGGTATGATTCATGGTAACAACCGGCAATTCATTGACCGGCGGCGTTCCGGTATAGTCTTTGGGGAAAATGCGAAACCAGACCCGGTCCATAGTCCCGTTACATTTGACGGTTACCGGCACCTGTCCCGATACCATGGTAACCTGTTCGGGATATTCCTTGATTTCCGGCAGCAGCGCACCGTGCATAATCTGTCCACCGAGATAAATATTCTTGGCAATTGCCTGGTCCGATGCTTCGTTGGGAATGCCGTTGCCGTCAGCGTCCAGCAGCGGTTCCTGTCCATTCAGATAGACCTGCGCTCGCTGATAAGCGAAATAGAAGGCATCCCAGACATTGTTGCCGTACCATATCTCTTCCCAGAAATTGGTGGAAAAACATTCTCCAGCAAGATAGTCGGCGAACTGATCCGCCCGGCAGGCGCTGATAATGACCCGGTTTTCACCGGTGAGAACCGGGATAAAGCTGCCCGAAAAACAGGCTTCCATAACTACAACTAAGGGCGAGATATGATCCAGGTTGGCCTGCTCAAGCCAGAGGGCGAGCGAGTCTGAACTGATATTGTCGCCGGCATTGCCGTTGACATCCAGTTCGCCCACATGGCCGTGACCAGAGAAGGAAATGACATTGGGATAACCGCTGTTCGGGTCATCGATCAGACTCGAAATGGCGCTCTTGACGGTTTGCAGTGTCATATTATCAGAATCGATGATTCCGTCATCCACACCGTCGCCATTCAAATCCTGCCAGCCGACGGGGTTCATATAATACAGCCGGGTGCCGGTATAGTATCGGCCATAGGCCAGTTTACTGAAGGCGTCATTAGCCGACGGGCTGGTATTATTGATAAAATAGTTCCAGTTGGATGCATCGGTACCGCCGCCGGCGACAATGAGGGATGTCGTGTAATTGACGCCTTTGGGAACACAGGCACCGGATAATCCGACCGATACGGTGCGGTCGTTGCTGCTGATGGTTATAGTCCCTTTGTGAGTATCAAAAGTATGCGGTGTAAAGATGAGATTAATATCCATTGATGACCCGGGCGCAATCAGGGTGTCAGCCGGATTCCAGTCTGACTGGAAAGCGGATAGACTTACAACAATATTATAAAGAACCAGATTGACATTGCCATTGTTCTGGATGGTCAACGGCATGGTTTTGCTGCTGTCGAGATAGGTATCACTGAAGTAGATATTCTGAGACGAAACGGCAATCATCGGTTTGGGGCCGGTATTAAAATAAAAGGCGCCGATATCAGCAATCGTACAGTCAGGGTCCAGGGGACTGCTCGGATCACCGGCATTGATACAGGGCGAGTTCTCCTGCAAGTGGAAATCATAAATTCCGGCATCAACAAATAAGGGATTTTTAAAAATGTTCAAAAAGGCATCACAGGAATCACCATTGGCGTTGGTAACTATTTTTTCACCCAGATAGGCTGGCACAGAACCCTGTAAATTCTGAACGTTTCCATAAAAATCACAACTGGTAACCGATGTAATTGCCTCACTACCGAGACTGAAGCCAATGCCTGTATTGCTTCCGCTGATAATATTATTGACTACTGTAAAAGTGGAGCCGCTATTATTAGTGTTTAAAAAGACACCGGTTGGACTATCTGTGATAACGCAATTCTTGATCCTGTTTATATAAGTGCCGTCACTGGAAAGAAAAATCCCGTATGAAGCGCCAGTCCCGTCGGAGTTGTGAGTGACAACGCAATTTTGGATGTCAATAGCACCCATCTGTTTTGTAATCCCGGCAGCGCGATTATTCATGATGCAACAATCTATTATCGTAGCGCCTCCCTGAATATCAATACCACTTCCTCCGTTATTGGTAATCCGGCAACTGACAATAAACAGGAGATCACTCCTGAGGAGGTTGTTCCATGAGCTAATCCCATTCCCGGCATTATTTGTGATTGTGCAATTTTTTATAACACAATACATGGATCCGTCCCGCATAAAGAAGTTTGTGTTAATGGCGCTGACGTTACTGCCTTCAAAATGACAATATTCCAAACGTGTTGTTCTCAGTGTGCTATAATCACCCAGCCAGATTCCGCGCCAGGATGCTGCTCTGGGACTGGGCATAAAATAGATGCTGTCGGATTTGGTGCCTGATGCGGTTAGCCCGCCATTGATCGTGAAAGAATAATCACCGTCAAAATAGAAAGTTGTTCCTGGCATGATGGTCAAAACATTATCAGGTTCGACACGGATGTCTCCTTCTACCAGATAAGCCGGACCGGAAAGCGTTCCGTTTAAAGCGCCGGATATTGGAATCCCGACCTTTATAATCAGATTTTGCTCTGCCAGTTCCAGCGGTCCGAAACAATTAACTGCGGAAACCTGGGCAGAGAAATAGCCTTTATGGGAATAAGATACGTTATAGATTCCCGACGTAATTAAAATCTGGTACACTCCCTGGATATTGGTATAGACGGAATCCGTTTTTGCCGTTGGCGAGGCGGCTTTGAAAACAACGACGGTTCCGGAATTATCTGTCTGACCGACCAGACGACATTTTCCTTCCAGCCAGACCGTGGCATTCATGTTTGTTATCAAAACAAACCAAAGGATTAAAATGGTTAGCGATTTTTTCATAATGACACCGCCAGGTTCTGTGTTATGGGTTATTTATTTAGGCCGCACTTTTTTACCGATCAGGCTGTTACAATTAAAAAGAACCTTGATTAATAGACAGTAGAATTGATCGGATTAACGGCATAAACACTCAGTTTTAAAATAGCATAATTTCCATCCAACAGGTCAAAAAATATGCCAATATTCCGATCGACGAGAAAATCTAAAAGGTGATTAATAATTCAATCTGAAATGTAAAGATTATATACAGGATGTATATTAATTAACCTGTTTTAATTTGGTTTACCGGGCTTTTTGTTTTCGGGTATCGTTCAGGTTACTTGACCAATAAGCACTCTTTTACCAGCTGAAAATCATCTGCCTGAATCCGGTAGATATAGACACCGGAGTTGAATTACGGAGGATTACTAAGGACGTAGATTTTTTTACCGGTTACTGTGTTGTCCGGTGATCCGGCAATTCACATGGTCGACAGCCGGTGTCATATAACCTGATTTTGGAATACCGTATTTAATTTAAAACTACCCAGTTTTCAAGACTTCCGCTGTCAATAAAGACTTCTCTGTTGCAGCTGAGGGGATTTTCATCCCGTGTATCTTCAGCGATGACGATCTCGTTTCGAGAGGAAAGACCCCGCGTCTGATAACTTTGGAATACCAGGTCGGTCATCACATTAAAATAAGATATTAGTTTCCAGCCCTCTGGCGTAGCCACTCCGACGGCAATATCAGACATTGTCTGTGGACCGATATGCGTGCCCAGCTGCTGACCGGCGACAACGGCATTTCCGACGCTGAGAGCACTGCTCAGGCTGACATGAAAAATGATAAAGAAGAATGCGGGATATTCATCTGATTCTATTTGTATCTGGGTACCTGCCCATTCTTCATAGATTCTGGAAACAGTTCCATTAACAGGTGAAAATATCTTTATTGTTGACCAATCGGTGTTGTTTTTCGGCTGAAAATAGTGCTTCATGCTTCGGCAGGATTCAAAGTCATCCGAATAATCGTGCCCGATGCCGGAACGAAACCTTGAAATCTGGCTTATGGAATCAAGTTCAATGTAATTTACATCTACAAACTGCGGAATTCCGAGAACGTCAATGTCATAGATATCATCGGTATTCTTCTTTCGGTCTTCGCCGTTATCATTACATCTGACAAGAAAGAGTACCGGCAGGAACATTAATACAAAAACCGGTAAATATTTTACATTGGGTTTCATTTTGTTTTACTCCGAAGTGCTTTAATTTATCGGATTGCACCGTCTGACAGAGTTTCAGTGTAATTTCCGGCACGGCTGCCATGTTTTTCATACTGATTCCTGAAGCGTGATAAATAAGCCCGGTGAAATCACCGGGCTTAAGTTTATTATGTACTGTTTTGCTTACTTGACCAATAAACACTTCCTCACCTGCTGAAAATCATCCGCCTGAATCCGGTAGATATAAACGCCTGAGCTGTATTTGGAAGCATTCCAGATCACTGAATAGAATCCCGGCTCCTGTTTCTGATTTACCAGCTGTTCGACGATCCGACCATTCATATTATAGATCGTCAAGGTCACATGTGACGTTTTCGGTATTTCATACGGAATGGTTGTCGTCGGATTAAAGGGATTGGGATAGTTCTGCAGCAGTTTGAACGCAGTCGGAAGATTTGATAATTCACCAATTTTCATGGGTGAGCCCACTGAGAAGCTCCAAATGTTGCTCCAGGCGCTGGTACCACCGACATTGGACGCATTGACCCGCCAGTAATACAAATCCACGGCAAGCCCTGTGACGAGCCGGGATGTGTCGGTAATCTGCGATTCCTGGTAAACGAGTGATGTAAATGTGTTATCAGTTGCGATTTCCAGACAATAACTGCCTGTCCCCTGTGATGAGCTCCAGATAAATTCCACATCCGGCGGCAGATTTATTGTACCGTCTTCCGGCGCAATAAGCGTTGGCTCGACTGGCGGATTTACTACCTGTGTATTGACAGAGAAGCTGCGCACGCTGCTCCAGGTGCTGGTACCCGCAGTGTTGGAAGCATTGACCCGCCAGTAATACCATCCATCTGTAAGCCCGGTAACTTGCCGGGTTGTTTCGGTGATCGATGAATCCTGAAAAACAAGCTCCAAAAACTGGTCACTGGTGGCAATCTGCAGGTGGTATGTTTCCGCCTGAGCGGATGCGTACCAGCTGAACTCGATATCCGGGGGCAGGTTTTCGGTACCGTCTTCCGGCGCAATAAGATAGGGCTCAGCCGGCGTCGCGACGATCAGGACGCTGCCCGGGATTGCCAGCACCGAAGGGTCGCCTTCATTGAGCAGCAGCTGGTTGAAAGTGATGGCGCTGTAATAACCTTCAGTCAGTGTACCATTTACCTGAAACCGGATGCCGAAAAGTGTACCAGTCGTGTGAATTCCGACCGTTCCCGCTGCCGCGATGGAAAGACGATTGCCGGAATTGACCTGACTGAAGGACCAGCCGGTGCTTAATGTTCCGGTACTGACGATTGTCATCGATTTCAACGCACTGGAATCAAAATCAATTATTGTCTGAAAAGCCGAAATCGCCGCGCCGTCGTTGAACTGGCGGATTTCAACCGGCACTTCGATGGTCGTACCCGCCGTTGCATATACATCAGCAATTGCCAGTCTGACATTGGATATCCTGATAATGCCGCTCGTTCCGGAAGCAATGGCGGCGTCGCTGACAATGGCACGCACTACGCCACTCTTATTAGCCACCAACAAACCGTCATCGTTGATACTGGCAACCGTCGGATCTGTCACTTCCCAGGTGTAGGGCGGCGTTCCATTGGTCACATTCAATTGCAGTGTTTCACCGACGATCAGGCTGCCTTCCGACGGATCAAGGTAAAGCACCTCTGGCGTTTTTGCATACAGGGCGCCGCTGACAGTTTTTGCCAGTAATGATTCATTAAAAATCGCTTTGGAGAACTCCAGCATCGTCCAGCCGGATTGTTTTACGATGAATCGTATTCTGCATAGTTCGCCTGAACCGGACAGCGAAGATGTTCCGGCGAAAGCGATAGTCACTTTTCCGGGAACTGAAGTATTTAATGTCACGTTAGACCAGGGTTCCAGCAAAGCGCTAGTTTTGATCAGGGATTTTGGCGTCAGAATATTGCCATCAAATACCAGCGCTATTGTCCCGGAAACAATCCCGGAAGTGCCCAACATAGATGCATAGATCGGAAGCTCAATCGTCTGATTGACAGTCACAGTGGTGTCCCGGATGCTGAGTTTGATCGGTCGGATGTCAATAAAGCCATTGGTGCTGTCTTTCAAGCCGATGGCATCGGTGGCTATGACCTGAATTTTGCCTTTTTTTAAAGCAGTCAGCATACCCTGAACATCGATGGCAGCCAGGGTTGAATTCGTGACCTGCCACTGAACCGGATCGGTGGCGTTATAAACATAAAACTGCAGTTGTTCATCGATTGCCAGGATCTCCTGATCCGGGTAGATGGTAATGCTGGGTGGTTCCGCGGCGTAAAGGCTGCCGTCGTCGAGAACTACCGTCGGGCTGCCTTCATTCAGGACATTATTCCGGGGATCGGCAAAGTGTAAATCGGAATAGCCGGAATGACGAATCCGAAAACTCAGCCGGATGAGATCGCCTTTGCCCTGAAGCGGATTATGACCGGCTGCGGCAACGGTGACTGTATTCGGCTGAGGCATATTATAATAGAGCGACATACCCGCCGAACCCGTCAGCGTCCCGGCGCTTAGCACGGAATTCACTGTTAGGATATTAGCGTCGAACTGAATGCTCAGCTGATAGGAGGTGACATTCAGACCGGTCAGGGAAGGCTGAACCCGAACCGGAATAGTGATAAACTCACCTCTTACGCCATTGGTATCAGGGAGTGAGAGTTGGATATCCTGGGCGCCGAGCCCTATTGCTAAAAATAGTAACAGTATTATTCGATTTTGTTTAAGTATATTCATGACATTCTCGCATTTTAAGGTGTATAGGATTCATCATTGTTACCTGACAAGCATGAGTTTCCTTGCTTTCACAAAATCTCCCGAGGTCAGTTGATAGATGTACACACCGCTGGGAACTGCGATTCCGGCGTCATTTTTTCCGTCCCATACGGTTTGATAACTGCCAGCATTCTGTTTCATATTGACAAGCGTACGGACAGCTTGCCCCAGTATATTATAGATTGTCAAATGAACAAATGTGCCATCGTTCGGCAGCTGATATGCGATGGTTGTCGATGGATTGAACGGATTAGGATAGTTCATGGATAGTTCATATGTCATTGGTTTACCAATGATTGCAATATCAGCCGACGTCACTTTCGAAGTTATATCCTGTTCATTTGCCAAGATCTGGATCGGTTGAAGAGCAGCATGGACATTTCCTTTGACATTATTTGATACTGTAACGATGATTTCAGCAATAGTACCGGCTGCAGCCAGTGGTTTTTCACTGGCAACAGCAAAACGGATTTCGCCTTTGTTGCTGATCGAACTTGTCCACAGCGCGGCGGATGCAATATCCGCTGCATCTATCTTTTCCACTGTAATGATTGATGAATCATACTTCATGATTGCCTGAAATGCCATCAGGTTCGCGGCGTTTTGGATTGTCACTGGAATGATTATTTGCTCACCGAACTTTGCAGCCGCAATACCGAATTCGATATTGACACTGACATTTTTCTGAAGAGCTAGCAGGTTCTTAGTTGTTTCCGTTGTACTGGTATTTGTCTTCATGTTGACAGGAAAGCAGTCGATCAATTCAACAACATACTGTAGAACCAGTGACGCATCATAAGCTGTAATGGCATCGGTCGGTGCGCCGCCGTTGCCGCTCACATCGGCGACTTTTCGTTGCGGAGCAGTCAGGGAATCGGCGCCGAAAGGATTAACGACATATTTCAGAATAAGGGAAGCATCATAGGCTTGCACTGCCCCGTTCAGGCTGACATCACCCATGATCGGATTAATCGCGCCAGTTGCCTTCCAGGGAGAATAATTGACAGCATCAGATACTAATTCCTGGATACTGCTGCCATCACCTTCAGTTTCTGACAGGATGGGTCCGTAATTACTACCCCACCAGCAATTCGGGGCGTCGATAACAAAGGATTTATCAACATTATTAAGCGCATAGAAATAGTTCGTCATGAAATCACAATTGCTGAACAGCGGATTGGAAGCAGCGGTGGCGTAAACTCCGTAGTTGTTGTTATTGATGTTACAATTTTCAACAGTCGGACTTGCGCTGATTGTCTGGATCGCCTTATCAGCGTACCGGATAATGCAATTCTTCAATTTGCAGAAAGGATCGAGCGATTGATCCTCGAAAATTAATCCTCCCCAGCTACCGTATGTTGCCGATGTCAATGAACTGTCTGCGTTGGAATCACCCCCGTAAAAATCATCCCGGATGCTGGTAAATACAATATTACTATCGGGAATCGCATCTCCCAATGCAATTAGTCCCTTACAAACATCCAAATGACACTTATACCAATAATCGGAAACGAATTTACAAACAATACCCGGTTTGATAGTCAGCATAGCGCCAGTCCCGATAGTATACTGCTTCCAGTAATAGGGAATATTGTTTATTCCGCCAAAGTTGCGCCGGACCAGCGTAACGTCCTGAGTCAAGGTCTCTTCCCGAATAGCGATGACCTTATAGGTCGTACCTGAAATAATATTATTAGTCGTGGATACCGGATATGAAATCAGGGAAATCTGGATCGGGAAATATTGCAGATTATGAAAGGTACAATTATCTATTTTAGGTGCAGAAACCCCGCTCATATCAACGCCAAATACAAGTTTTTCAAAACGTACTGAATTTATCGTTGGCGATGCGCTTAATGTGGCGATACCCTTTTCACCATAATTGAAAACAGCATTATTGATCGAACTCAAATCATCGCTGACATCGTTGAATTCGATCCAATTGCCGCTCCAGCCGGAGTTCATTCCGTCCGGTGGAAGGGTGGCTTTTCCATTCTGATTCATATCCGCCGGATTGCCATAACGGTCATCTTTATCGTTTGTAAAAACAACCGGCTTGGCGGAACTGCCCTGGACATTCAGACGTCCGTTCACGACAAAGCCGTTGGCGATATTGCCCGATGGAGTGATCATCGGATTACCGGAGCTGACAAGATAGGATGTTGATTTGAAGGTAATGCCTTCGGGAATTGTAATCGTGGTTCCCGAATTGATGATACAAGAACCCTGCATGAGATAATTAATGTTTGTATATCCCCCAAAATTCCGGACTGGCACAGTGGCGGTCTGTGAGTAAGTTTCAGGCACAACAGCAAGGGCCATGTACCCGACATTCAGCGCCGTACAATTCGTAAAAGTCGGATTTGAGAACATACTGAGTTCAATCGGGGAATAGGATATATTATAAAACTGGCAGTCTTTAAAGTCGGGATTAGCGGAACCCAGGACAGTCGCGCCGTAATATTGGGATAATTGAATGACGCAGTTGGCAATCGTGGCATGGGCGTTTTCGACCCGCACCCCGGTGCCAGCATAGGAAATCTCACAATATTTCATTGAATTGATCGTGTCGGCGACTATACTGTTGCCCACAAACCGGATACCCCAGGGTTGATCATTCCAGTATGATCCCGACCAGGTCCATCCTTGTCCCCAGTCGCCTTTGTTCGGGGCGCTGGAGCTGCCGTTATTATTGGAGTCGCCACCCTTGGAATCATCGGCAAAAGAGGTAAAATAGATTTTATGTGAAGAGGTGCCGTTCGCAATCAGGTTTCCATAATTCGCGATAAATGTATGGTTGGGCCAGATATCGCCCCTGAATTTTATAACGACATCAGGCATAATGGTCAGTTTGGCATTGCTGGAAATTGTCAATTTATCAATGACATAGGCGATATTCGTAATCCCGGCGACATTGCGCGGCGCCAGGATGGCATTGGAGGACAGTGTTCCTTCAATGATTTTGATAGCCTGGCTGAAGTTCGAGCTAAATGTGATATTCGTAAAAATCGGATTAGAAGTTAATGAAATCGCCAGCGGATCGAGGGCACAATTCTGGATTGTGACATTGTCAATGGTCGGTGTGGAGTTGCCATTGCAATATACGCCAAAATTGGAAGAACTTGATATTGTCGAGTTTTTCAGCTGCCCGGCAGCATTTTCGAAGGTAACCGTACCTTCACTGGTATTGCCGGCATATTTGAAGGTACTGTAATTAAGCAGACAGTAGGAATCATCGCTGGTGGCCCGGTACTTGATCGAACCCCAGTTACCTTTTTCGGGAACGGAGGCATTGCCGTCGCCGTTGGAGTCAAAAGGATTACCCTCGTTGTCATCTTTGATTGAAGTAAAGACGACTTTCGCGCTTGCTAAGCCGTCAGTTTTAAAACCGCCATCGACGAAAATGCTGCTGCCGTTCATTTTAATGACAGTACCAGACTCGACGTTGATATTGGTTCCGGAATTGATGGTCATATCAGACAGCAAGACATAGGTGATGTTAGTGTATCCGGCGATATTGCGCTTTTTAATCGTTCCATTCTGGCAGACATTGCCACCCAACAAACCGATTGCCCGCCAGCCGATATTGGTAAAAGTAATGCCGCTGAAAGCAGGATTGGATGAGCCGGAAATGCAAAATGGCGTGTACAGAACGTTAATCATCTTGTTGTTGGAGATGATGGGATTGGATGCCCGGTAGCAGGATATTCCATAATCAAGGTCTTTGAATTCACAGTTGGAAATCGTCGGATTGGCGTCAATCGTTGCCACGGCTGCTTCATTCAAATATTCGGTAGTACTGCATGTCGTAAAACCGTAATTCCAGATTTTCGCATATTTGATCCGGCAATAGTTAATGGTTCCACTGCTCCCCGGATTAAAAATAATTCCGCCCCAGTCGCCGACTTCCGGTGATGTCATGGTGCCGTCTTTGTTGCAGTCACTGGGATTACCGTAATTGTCATCCTTGGCGGAAGTGAAGGTGATCATACTGTCCGCGGTGGCATTAGCCATCAAGGTCCCATCGACGATTATCCGGTGCGAGTACCAGTTATCCGAATAGGATTTGATGACAATTCCCTTGTTAATCGTCAGGGATTTGCCAACGGGAACCACAACTTCATCCAGCAATAAATAGGTAATGTTTTGTATATTGGTTACTTGACGTTTTTTCAAAATGGCATTTTTTGTAATGGTCCCGCCGAGCAGCCCGATGGCGTCATAGGCATTATCAGAAAAGGATAAAACATTGTTACTCATCGTCGGGTTGGCTTCAAACGACATGGCAATTGGGGTCATCTGACTTGAACCAATGGTATTATTGGTAAACACCGGATTTGAGGTATACTGCATATACACCCCAAAATAGCAATTAGCAATATCGCAGTTGTCTATTGTCGGGCTGGCATCCCACATACTAATTCCACCGGTATTACCTGCCCCGGCATAGCGCACCTGGCAGCGGCGCATTAAGCAGTGGGTGTCATCGCTGGAATTTTGAAACATGATTCCTTGCCAGCTGCCCACGGTCGGTGCTGTGATGGTGCCGTCGCCATTCGTATCACCAAAATTGTTATCATCGGAATATGCGGTAAAAATAATCTGCTCACCGGCATCTGCCTCGGCTTTCAGGACACCTTCGACAAAGATCGATGTTCCGTCTTCCATTTTAAGAGTATTGCCCGAAGCTACCGTCAAGGCGCCAGACTGACGAATGGTTAAACTATTGTAAGGGAAAACATAAGGGACCGGAGCGGTCGCCAGGGTCATCGCCTGACTCAGTTCCCAGAACTGGAAATCAATCCCATCATGAACATTGCCGGTCAGAATGT
>CAZSDW010000009.1:7187-105606 GCA_964605705.1 uncultured bacterium | reverse complement strand
AAGCGAAGTAATCCGTTTAGAAAATCCACCTATCCCAAAGGGATTCTCAAAGTCGCTGCGCTCCTTCATAATGACCGATTTGACTTCCTCGATTCATTACTCCAGAAATCCGGTTCTCCACTCTAAAACATCCCGGTGATATTACCGGAATTATCGATATCCACCTTTTCGGCAGTCGGGATTTTCGGCAATCCGGGCATCAGCAGCATTTCCCCGGTAATCGGCACCAGGAAACCGGCACCCGATGAAATATTGACATCCCGCACGGTCACTAAAAAATCCTTGGGACGCCCCAGAAGATCAGGATTATCGGACAGTGATTTCTGGGTCTTGGCAATACAAACCGGGAGTTTATCAAGACCGATATTTTTGATTTTCTGAAGTGCTTTTTGAGCATCTTTGGTAAAATCCACCGCTTCGGAACCGTAAATATCACGACAGACCGTTTCGATTTTGGACTCCACGCTCGCATCCAGGTCATAGAGAGGCTTGTAATTATCATCATGCGCACTGCTCTGCACAACTTTACGGGCTAAATCAATCGCGCCTTCGCTGCCACGGCTGGCGGAATCGATCACCGCCCATTCGACTCCACGGTTATCCAGTATCTCCGCAATAACTTTTATTTCATCTTCAGTATCGCTGTCAAAACGGTTAATAGCAACCACAGCCGGCACCCCAAAATGGCAAATATTCTGGATATGTTTTGTCAAATTGGGAATACCGAGGCGTACGGCTGCCGGATCGGATTCGCTCAATTTTTTCAAATCTTTTCCACCGTGCATTTTAAGCGCCCGGATAGTTGCAACCAGCACGACGGCTTTCGGATTCAATCCGGATTTTCTGGCGACAATATCAAAGAATTTTTCAGCGCCCAGATCGAATCCAAAACCGGCTTCGGTAATCACATATTCAGATAACTTCAGCGCCATCTTCATCGATAATATCGAACAGGTTCCCTGGGCAATGTTGGCAAAAGGACCACCATGAACGAATGCCGGAGTCCCGTCACTGGTTTGCACAAGATTCGGCTTGAGAGCATCTTTCAATAGCGCTGCAACCGCACCGGTTATATTCAATTCTTTTAAGTAAACCGGTTGATTATCGTAAGTAAATCCGATGAAAATATTACCGATTTTCTCTTTCAGATCAGAGTACGATTCCGACAATCCCAGAATCGCCATAATCTCGGAGGAAGCTGTAATGCTGAAATTGGTTTCACGGGGAAAGCCATTCTTTTTGCCACCCAGCCCAATCACAATATCCCGAAGCGAGCGATCGTTCATATCCAGCACCCTGTTCCAAAGGACCTGCCGTGGATCCAGGAGGGGTTCTTTGCGGCGAAACAGATGATTGTCAAGCACTGCCGAAATCAGGTTATGGGCGGCGGTTACGGCATGAAGATCGCCAGTAAAATGCATATTGATATCATCGATGGGATGCACCTGGGTCTTTCCGCCGCCGGTCGCACCGCCTTTCATCCCAAAAAGCGGACCTAATGAAGGCTCACGAAGGGTGACAATCGCTTTCCTGCCAATCCGATTCAATCCCATGGACAGACCGATGGAGGTAGTTGTTTTCCCCTCTCCTGCCGGCGTCGGTGTAATCGCCGAGACAAGGATCAGGATTCCGTCCTTATTCCCCTGAAATTTCTGATATACTTCCAGTTTGACCTTGGCTTTATTGTCTCCGTATAATTCCAGGTCGCTGACTGCCAGCCCGATATCATTTGCAACTTCCGTAATGGGTTGTAAGTTGCCGTTTCCTGCACTCATCTAATCTCCCTCGACTATTTATTAATCAGAATATTCATTATGATAAATATAATCCTGAATCCCCTTCCGTATTGGTCGCTCCTTTTCCTGTTGAAAATGCTTCTCTGAGAGCATCGGATCAACCTTATCAAGTTTCTGCCCGACTGCAATCAGCGTAATCAGCTGCATATCATCCGGAACGTTTAAAACCTGCCTGGCAGCTTCCGGGTCGAATCCCGCCATAGGATGGGCGACCAGTCCCAGGTCGGTCGCTTTCAGCATTAAAAATGCCGTTGCCATCCCCGTGTCAAATTGATAATACTCTCGATCCTTGATCACGCAATCCAGTTCTTTGTGGCTAAAAACCGCGATCATCAATGACGCTTTTTTCGCCCAGTAATTGCCGGGAGCCAGGGTATGAAACAGTTCTGCCAATTTCTCCGAATTATATACAAATATATAACGCCAGGGCTGCCGATTGCTACAGGACGGAGCTAAACCGGCGGCTTCTGCCAATCGACGGATCAAATCTGGATCGACGTCAAATTGACCAAGAGTTCTCAGAGAACGGCGTTCATTCAAAACGTCACTAAATTGCATTCCGGCTCCGTTATTTTTGAAAATCTCTGATTTCGCACATTACATCGTTGGCATGTCCGTCAACTTTTACCTTCTCCCAAACCTTCTCAATTTTCCCTTCGGGATTGATTAAAACCGTCGTCCTGACGACACCGAAATATTTGCGACCGTACATCGATTTTACCTGCCAGACACCATATTTTTCCAGTATCGTATGTTCAGGATCAGCCAGAAGGTCCACCTTCAAATCGTACTTTTCTATAAAATTTCGATGACTTTTCACCGAATCCGGACTGATTCCAAATACTTTCGCATTCAATGTTTTGTATTCCTCCAGGTGCTCGGTAAAATCAATGGCTTCTCGCGTACAGCCACTGGTATTGTCCTTGGGATAAAAATACAGCACAACCCACTGTCCTCTGTAATCACTTAAACTGAGTTCAATACTATCCTGATTAAACAGCGTAAAATCCGGCGCAATGTCTCCAACTATCAGCATCTTATTTTCTCCTTATTAATATGATAATTATTTCAAATATTCCAATGGTAAAATTACATTATTAATTCTTGGATGGAATCAGAAAACGGATGGTTACAGTCCTGATAGGAAAACCAAATTTCCATTCTTATGGCATATCCGGATTCCTGAATTTGTTAAATTTATCGCAGGAAACTCCGCGAACCGGACATTGTTCCGATGGATCGCCAATATGGGTAAATCCAAAGACCGGACTGACCGAGACTTCTCAAATATCCAGGCATTTATCTCCATTTATTGATTAAAATCACAATTACCTCTAATTGTTTAATCATTTTCCCGGATTATGTCAACCTTCGGATAATAATTGCATCGAATAAACATCGATTATTGAAAATATGTTGTTGATACTGTTTATTTTGGCGAATTTTTGCTATTATATAACACTTCAAATCTAAAAGGAGTTTGGAATGAAAAATAAATATCTGACCATAATATCGGTCTTGTTGTTCATATTTTCTGCGGCTTTGTTTGCCCAAAATCAATCAATGACTATCGTCGATTTTGAAGCCATCGGAATCGCCCCCGAGGAGGCGAAAGTTTTCAGTGAACATCTTCAGGTTGAATTATTCAATCGGGATCAATTTTCGATTCTTGAGAAACCGGAGTTAAACAAAGAAAATAAGGTGTGTTCATCCATCCCCTGCCTGATTGAAGCCGGAAAAATCGCCAAAGCCGATCTGGTTATCGGCGGGAAAATCAGCAAAGTCGGTGAGAGTTATTCGGTAACTGCTCGTCTTGTCGATGTCAAAAATCAGAATGTCAAAAAAATGCTGGTCTATGACCATGAGGGTGATATCGTATCGCTATTATCCACCGGTGTGGAACAGGTAGCAAACAAACTTCTCGAACCCAAAATCGCAGAAGCAACTATCGCTGCTCCTGCAGATTCCGGATCTATCTCATTAGAGAAGGATAGCAGTCAAATGAAAGAAAAGATGGTAGCGAATCCCGGCGGTATTGGTCCCTGTCTGGCTTCCTGTTTAATCGGACCTCGTGTCGGACTTGAAATGAATGAAGGTAATACTGAAATTCATCTCAGCGAATGGATTGCCTTGGGCGGATCACTTGTCGGTGGTTCCGGGGGTACTGCCAATCCTCTGGGTAATCTTGTTATAACGGCTTCAAGAGCCTACATGGCATACGAAATGGGTGGTAAAGGCAATGGACTGGAAGGTGCTTTAGCCGCATATTGTATCGGACCACGCGTCGGGAACGAAATTCATTATCGGAAAATCAGGAAAAAAGAGTGGTTATTGCTCATCCCCTGTATAGATATTTACCCTATTATTAGTATTCCATTGGAAGCATATCATGGCAAGACGATGACTGAGATTGAAATTGAAGAAGGTCTGCGAAAATAAAATCTTCGGTTCAAGGATATTGTTTGAAGCAATTCATTTTTGTATTTCTCCCCGGGATACTATTTTATACCCAATCAATCCTTGGACAAGAAAAATATGATGAGACATACTGGTCAGTTAGAGTTCTCGGACTGACCCGGCATCTGATTGATGTGAGCTACAACTCCGGTTATTTTCCCCTAAAATTAGATGAAGAAGCAGTTTACCTGTTCAACCCGGGAATCCTGGTAGGATTTGATAAAACAATCGCAAATTCGTCAAACCTTTATCTTCGGACCGTTCAATCTTTTTATATCGACTGTGCCGCACAACCAGCATCTTATGTTGCGACAATGGTATTTAAACAGCCTGTTTTTGAATATGCTAAATTTTCACTCGGAGCCGGAGTGGGCGGAGGAATTAACATCCGCAGAAACTGGCAAAAATACGGTAAATCCGGTATTAAAACCCGTTTACTGAAAGACTGGGGATATTTTGAAGGAATCGTCGGTCCCTGCATTGAAATCGAAATGGCTTATGCAATTTCTGAAAAAAAACAGTGGATTTTGAACATCGTTCCCGCCTACCCTGTTCTGATTTTCATTACCACCGGAATGAGAATAAAAACATAAAATGAACAATCCTGGAGAAATCATTATTTGCTATTTACCGAGCTGATATATATATTAGTTAAAAAACTACATGGGAGGGAGTACCAAATGAAAAAAGGATTGACTTGTGTTTTTATGTTACTGATCATTTTTTCTGCCAGCCATCTCTATGCGGAAAATGGTGGGTTTGTTCCATGCCTGGCTAGCTGTCTTATCGGACCCCGGGTCGGCTTGGAAATGAATGAGGGTAGAGATATTGAGACCAGTGAATGGATTATGTTAGGCGGTACGCTGATCTCGGCAGCACCTGTTGTCGGTCAAATCGCTGCGACCGGAACCCGCGCTTATAATGCCTATGTAATGGGCGCCAAGAAAAATGGTTTGGAGGGTGGACTTGCCAGTTTCTTTTTAGGATCACGAATCGGAAACGAACTGGACACTCGCAAGATCAGAACCAAAGAGTGGCTGCAGCTGGTTCCATGTGTCTGTATTTATCCAATGATAACGATCCCGCTGGAAGCATTCAGTGGCAAAACAATGACCGACATCGAAGTTGAAGAGGGATTGAGAAAATAAGCCGATCACTTTGAATTTTATAGCTGGAATCGATTGACATTCAGTCGGTTCCAGTTTTATTTTATGCCTATGATAAAAAACATTAAATGGCTGGTCTGCATTCTTGTTATAGCATCTTTGGTTTCAGCGGCTGAAGAATTACCCAAATGGCACGATTACTGGGAAAAACCTTTAGGCTATCCCACGATTCAAATCCATGAACATAAAGCACCCGGTTTTTTTCAATCGTCAGCGCTGGTCTGGATTCGCATTTACCAGAAAGGCATTTCTTCACAGGATTTACCTGCTTGCGTATTTCATCCCTCCTGTTCAAGATTTGCTTTTGGCGCCATTGAGGAATTCGGGGCTATCCGGGGAGTCCTTTTAGCCGGAGACCGCCTGCTGCGCTGCAATCCTTTCGCGAATAAATATTATCAATTCGATGGAGAAAAACTCATTGACCCGGTCTATCGTTATGCCCCTAAAAAAGATAAATAGTTACATATTTTTCCTTTTCAGTCTATTTTTAGCAGGCTCCTTGTCAGGTGCCGATTTATCGACTGATCCACTAAAAATCATCGCATTCGCTGACCATCTTTTCAAAACCGAAGATTACATGCGGGCTGCGATCGAATATGAACGTTACCTGTTTTTATCCAATTCGACTGATGATTCGGTCCTGTTTAAAATCGGGCTCTGTCACCAGTTCCGGAAACGTCACGATTTTGCCGTCCGATCATTTCGGGAAATTACCCGTAAAAACAGTTCGCATATTATGAAATCAGCCCGGTTAGCGATTCTCTATAATCTGTATTTAATGCAGGACTGGAACGGCATACTGGATTTTGGTTATCGCAATGATGATGAATATTATTTTTTCTATCTGGCAGGATTGAACCGTGATTCGACTGTTATTGATCAGGAAAATATTTCACAATTAAGTGATGATTCACTGCGGTCAGTTTTGGTTCGTATCGATGAGAAATACAAACAACTGAAACCAAAATCACCCCTGCTAGCTTCTGTTCTATCGGCTGCAATTCCGGGTTTGGGCAAGCTGTACATCAAGCGCCCCGGTGACGCACTCTTTGCCTGTGGAATGACCAGTTTTGCCGGAATCGTCGCCTGGAGGGCATTTGAAGCCCAGCTGCTGATTACCGGGATCGTGACTTCCGGGATTACCTTCTCATTTTATCTCGGGACTGTGTATGGCAGCTATATCGGCACCCAATTATACAATGAAAATTTAAATGATGAATTGATCAGAGAATTGGAACGCTACAATCCCGTCACCAAAAATCCCTACTGGCTGCCATGGTTAAAAAAATAATCCTTTTCATCAGCGTAATTCCAACTCTATTGACAGCGTCGAATCTTGGCGACTTTTATGTGTCAAGAGAGCTCTATTTCGAAGCCGTGACTGAATACAAGCGACAGCTCTTTTTTGATAATTCCGGAAAACAGGATGAATTACTGTACAAAATCGCCGATGCCTGTTACAAAGCCGACCAGAAATATCTGGCTGAAGAGCCCCTGATCGATGCTATAACAAACGCTGAATATACAAAAAACGATAAAGAGTGCCTGAAATTACTTGCCACGATTCACTGGGATCATTACGATTATGAAGCCATGCGACAGGCACTGAATTTAATCATCGCCGATGGTGACTCCATTCAAAGTGAAAGGGTAAAATATATCAGTGCCTGGTCCTACATATATCAGGCACAATGGGAAAATGGTATTCGTGAGCTCGAGACCGTCCACTTTATTCCGACGGAAGACCTGATAGTTGCCATCCGGAACGTCAAGACGGTTCCGCAAAAATCAAAAAGACTGGCTTCCACAATGTCAAATATAATCCCCGGCAGCGGACAACTGTACTCCGGCGATCACCAGAATGCCCTGTATTCCTTTCTACTGGTTGGCTCGGTTGAAGCATCGATCATCTGGAATATTATTGAAAAAGCCTATTTCATCGCTGCGACGAAATACCTCTTTCTGTTTTCACGCTACTCCATGGGTGGTCTTAAAAATCTCGCCCGAAGAATCGATCTGGACAATGTCGACAGAATCGGCTACTATCTGAAAGATATCGCTCAGAAATATCCCGATCCAATCGAATTATTGCATGATCTGTAAGCCCATTCACAGATTTCAAGCATTATCGAAACGGTTGCATTTCCTTTTTGACTTTTGTATGTTTGAGACAATATAAGATCTTCAAGTGTTGCCAATCCGACCAACTTTCATAATACCAATGTTCAAATAAAATATTTAACCTCGCAGGAGCAATGATGGATAAACTGAAGCCAGATTTCAGAGCACTTCCAGAATCCGAAAAATCCAGGGTTTTATCAAATCTAAATTCCATTGTACTATCTGAACTAAAACCCGTCTCTATGGGATTGGCAGTTTTGTACCTGATTTTTGCTTTCAGTCATTATTTCTTTCTGACTGATCCTTTACGAATTATCATGACCATGACCGCTGCGATTACGGTGTTTACATTTTTAATTCTAAACCTGCTTTTACATAAACTCACTATTCGCCCGGAAAATGCCCATCCGATAGCTACAATAATAGCGATCATTGTTATTTTTAATTCAATCCTGCATCTGTACCTGTCCGGAGAACCTCAGCAATCCACAAACCTGGCGTTGCTAATCCTGGGTGTCGGTTTTTTATTTCTATCGACCAACTGGTATGGCATTATCCTGATAATATCCGGAACATCCTGGCTGATTGTTGCCAAAGTCCGTTCTGATACCGGTAATTGGATCCATTTCGGATTTTTCATGCTATCCGCCATTGTACTATCTGGGATTATTCATATCATCAGGAAGCAAACCCGCATTCGGTTTGAACTTATCCGGAATCTGGAGAACCAACAACGCGAGGCATTAAAAAGAACCATTGATGCACTTGAGTTGAGTAAGAGCAAATACAAGGACCTGTTTGAAAATGCCGATGATCTGATTCAGAGTGTAAATGCCGAAGGTAAATTTGAATTTGTCAACCGAGCCTGGACCGACCTGCTGGGTTATGATGAAAAAGATTGCGAAACCCTCTTCTTTCTTGATACGATCAGGAAAGATAATCGCGAAAAATGCGCCCAGCTTTTCCATGAAGTCCAAAAGGGAAAAATTTCAAAAAATGTTCGGACTGTTTTTGTCTCAAAAACCGGTAACGAAATTTATGTCGAAGGGAGCATCAATCCGCAAATTGTCAATGGAAAATTCATCGCAACCCGAGCTATTTTCCGTGATATTACTGAAAGGATAAAAGCCGAGGAAGAACTCAAGAATCTGCACGAAGAATTAAAAAATGTCAACGAACGTCTCAAAGAAGCCTATACTGATGTCAAATTTGAAAAAGATGTTTTACAAAATGTCCTGCAGGACGAAGAGATTGGCTTCATCACCGATGCAAAAGGAACCATTATCGCCGTTACCGAAAAAGCCCGGACGATCACCGGGAAAAGCCGGCTGGAATTGCTGAACTCTCTCCTTCCGGAAATCTTCGACAAACAGTCAAAAGATGCCATCACTGAGGCACTGAGACTTGCTAATATTAAAAATTTTCATTCGATCAAAGCCACTTTGACTGGCAATAAACCGACTGAAATTGAGTACACAGTGAACTTTATGAAATTAAATACAATCAAAGAAAAACAGCTGCTGGTGATATTGCGGATTGAAACCGAAATATAAGATCAAATGTCCGGAAATTCTTTTTCAATATTCTCTGACTTAAATATTTTAAACCCGCGATGCTGATAACTTCTCAGCGCTGCGGGATGATCAAGAGTGCAGGTCGAAACCCATACCCGCCGGGCGCCCTTGTCAAATCCCCGCTGAATTGCAAAACTGACCAGGTAAGCACCAATCCCTTTTCCGGTGTGTTCCGGCAGTAATCCGAGATAGGCGATGTTTACCGACTGATTTGTCTCACCTATCAGTTCAAGATAACCAGCCGGTTCCCCGTCAACATGGACGATCCAGGTTTCCAGGTCAGGATTATTGACGTATTCCTGCCACTGGTCGTATGTCCAATCACGCCGATCGGTCCAATCCCAATCCCTGCCAATCTTAAGATAAAAGGTCTGGTTAACAATAGCTGAGGCTTCCCGGAGATGAACCATTCTCACACCAGCCGGTGCCTGATTTACCGGTCGAAAATCGTCAGAATTAGTAATTTCAAGATAGTGTATCGTCAATTTTTTCAGCATGAGACAAGGTTAATCCCTTTACTCACCCGAGTACAATCCGGATGCGATATTTGCAGAAATAGTGATTCCTTTGATCAGAGCTGAACTGAAGCCCTCGTGTTCCATGTGATTGAGACCGGCGATGGTACATCCTTTTGGTGTGGTGACTTTATCAATTTCTCGTTCAGGGTGATTCCCGGAAGTCAGTAATAATGTCGCCGCACCCCGGGCAACCTGGGAAGCAATCTTCAGAGCATCTTCGGAATGAAATCCAATCTCAATTCCGCCCTGAGATGCCGCCCGAATCGCTCTCAGAAAAAAGGCGATACCACAGGCTCCCAGCGCTGTGGCGGCGTTCATATTTTCCTCACTGATAACCAGGGTTCTGCCAACCGTGTCAAAAATCGATTTGGCAATATCAATCGCTTTCTGGTCTTTGCCGTTGGTTGCCATACTGGTCATGGATTCACGCACCGCAATAGCAGTATTGGGCATCGCTCTGATAATCGCAATACCTTCGGGAAGTTTTCTGGCAATTTGGGAAATAGCGGCACCTGTCACTATTGAAATCACGATATGCTTTTGGGGAATGAGTACGGATGATATCTGTTGCAAAACAGCATTCATCTGCTGCGGTTCAACCGCTATAATGATGACTTCCGATTGATTGACTGCTTCAATATTGTCACTGGTGACTGCAAATCCGCGTGTCTTTTGTGGTTCCAGCAGCTGGACTTTACGACGAGTCAGGATGATGTTTTCAACCGGAAAGCTGCCGGATTGAACCAGCCCGTCAGCAATTGAATTTCCAATATTTCCGGCACCCAGTATCGCGATTCGGATTGATTTCTTCATATATAACCTCCTGCCTCTTTTGACCAACCGGTCAGCGATGGCATTATTTTTATTTCATCAGAAAAAACAAAACTCCGAGTTCCTGATTTTTCATGATCAATTTCAGGAGAAAATATAATACAATCCTGAGTAAATCAGAAATATATTGACAATCAGTTCCGATTATAATTACCCAATTTCGGATTCAATCTATTTCTCCTGATCTAATTCCTTGAAATACAGCTCAGGAAATATTATTTTGTAAAAAAGCAGGAGATTCAGTGGATCGACGAAAATTTTTGAAAACAACGGCTTTAGTCGCAGGTGCCGGTGTACTGACTCACAGAACCGGAATCGCAGAAAATAGTACTTCCCCGATCGTCATTGTAAAAAATGGGACACCCGAACAGATGGCTGAGAAAACCTTTGAAATGCTCGGTGGAATATCCCGATTTATTGCCAAAGGCGATTATGTTATGCTAAAACCCAATATGAGTTGGGACCGACGTCCGGAATACGCAGCAACAACAAATCCGGAGCTGGTTTCAGCAGTGGTCAGAATCTGTCTGGATGCCGGCGCTAAAAAGGTACTGATACTTGACAACACCTGTAATGACGCCCGGCGCTGTTATAAAAATTGTGCCATTCCGGAAATGGCGTCCGCCGCCGGAGCAGACGTGCGCTTTGTCAGGGATTCTCACTATATTGAAACCGAAATTCCCGGCGGAACAACTCTCGATAAATGGTTCATTCACCAGGAGGTTTTTGAAGTCGATAAGTTAATCAGTATGCCGATTCTAAAACATCACTCCCTTTCCGGTGTAACCATCGGTTTTAAAAATATGATGGGGCTTATCGGTGGCAACCGCGGACGCATTCATCGTCCCTTTCCAGAAAGCATCGTCGATATCAATCGGGTAATCGTACCCAATCTCACTATCGTTGATGCTATTCGGGTACTCAGAAGAAACGGACCGTCAGGCGGAAATCTAAACGATGTCGAAGAAATGAATACGGTTATTGCCGGAACCGATCGGGTTTTGGTGGACGCCTGGGGCGCTCAGATTTTTGGCAAAGATCCCGGTACCCTGAAATATCTGCAACTTGCATATGCAGCCGGGATGGGTGAAATCGATATCAGTAAAAGTAAACCATTAAAATATTCTTTTAATGCATGAAAAAAAGTCGATCTATTAAAATTCGCAGGTCGGTCCAACTCATATTTCTGGGATTGTTTGGACTAACAGTTTTACAAGCGACCTATCCGTTTAAACCATGGATTCCGCCGGAATTATTTCTCTGGGCTGATCCACTGACCGCGCTTGTCACCCAAGTTGCCGGTAGATTTTTCGATCCGGTCCTTCTGATAGCCCTGCTGGTACTGCTTTCGCCATTTGTATTCGGAAGGGCATTCTGCGGATGGATATGTCCGTTGGGAACCACGATCGATATTTCCGATCGTTACCTGTCAAAAAAGAAGAATATTTCTACCCGCAACTATCGCCCTTTAAAAACCATCTTCCTAGTTATCTTCCTGTTGTTGGCTGTCTTTGGCGTCCAACTATCCTGGTTTATGGATCCTTTGCCAATTCTCTGGCGCTCTTTCGGCGTCCTCGGTATGGCATTCTTCTATTTGTTTATCAATACAATTCTGAACGGATTATACAATATCAATCTTTTTCCCGGTAGGATTTTGGACATTCAGGACAGCCTGTCCACCTATTTTTTTCCTGTCAGTACACCAAAGTTCCTGATGCTCTTGCTTCCCTTTCTGATTATTTCAGGAATCCTGTTACTGGGAAAAATATCACGGCGCTTCTGGTGTCGTAATTTGTGTCCCTTAGGGGCATTGCTGGGATTAATTTCCAAATTCAGCCCTTTTCAACGGATTGTCGATGCTGATGCCTGTACCAGTTGTACAATTTGCCGGAAAAAATGCAAAATGGACGCTATCGAGGATGACTTTATCAGCACTGAAAAATCCGAATGTATTCTCTGTCTGGATTGCCAGGATGATTGCCGCCCCGGTGCGATTCGTTATAATTTTCAAAAACCATTGACCATGCAATCACCTACTGATTTATCCAGACGAACTTTCATCGGTGCCGGGACAGTGGCGCTATTCGGATCCGGATTATTGACCCTTAATATCCTCAATCCCCGAAAAACGGACCGGCGTATCCGACCTCCGGGCGCCTTGAAGGAAGATGATTTTATGGAGCGCTGTATCCGCTGCGAGGAATGTGTCCGGATCTGCGCAACCTCCGGCGCCTGCCTGCAGATGGCTTTTCTGGAAACCGGCTTGGAGGGGTTGATGACGCCAATTTCAAAATACCGGATAGGGTATTGTGAATTCAACTGTAATCTCTGCAGTCAAATCTGCCCGACCAAGGCGATTCAGCCCTTGACATTAGAAAATAAACAGAAAACCAAAGTCGGCAGTGCATTTTTCTTGAAGGATCGCTGTATTCCCTGGCGTTTCAATGAAAATTGTCTGGTTTGTGAAGAACATTGCCCATTACCTGAAAAAGCTATAAAATTAAGCGAAGAAGAATATACCGACCCGGAGACCGGAGAAAAGCGAATGATTGCATACCCTTATATCGATACTGAAATTTGTACCGGTTGCGGAATCTGTGAAAATAAATGTCCGCTGGAAGGTGAAGCGGGAATAATTGTAACTCGAGAAGGAGAAGAGAGATTTTAGCCATGAAAACAAAACATTACTTACTAATTGCCGTTGCTTTATTGCTTGCTGTATCCTGTGCATCGACCCGTAGATTGCTGATTAAAAGAAATGATTATATGGGCTGGAAAATGAGCAGTTTTCAGATGCTGACAACAAAAAAAGATTTTTCAAATTACCTGAAAGAAAATTATCATCTCTACAGTGGTTATGGATTAAAAATGATCCTGGTTCAGGAAATCGACGGTCCCAACCTGATGAAGATGAAGATCGAAATATTCCAGACAAAGGATCGCGCCGGCGCGAACGGACTTTACAACCGCTATCAGTCATTTTCGCAAATACCCGTTGGTGAAAAAGGCAGCGAAAGTCCCGGTTTCATCACTTTTTTCCGGGATGATTATTTCGTAAAGATTACAGCCATTCTCAACCTCCAGGAAAAGAATAATTATCTCAAGAATATGGCTCAAATTATTGACGATAAAATCTCCTGACAGTCATGATCACCCGACGAGAATTCTGCAAATTATCCTGTGAAGTCATCACCGGTCTGGCAGCTTCTCAATACCTGGCAAAAAATTTATACGGTAACAACAAAAATGTCCCGTATATCCGGGACGCCCGCTATTTCAAACAGCTGGATGACGGAAAAATTCAATGTGAATTATGTCCGAAGAGATGTGTTGTTACTCCGAATCGACGGGGATATTGTGGCGTCAGGGAAAACCAGAATGGCGACTATAAAACGCTTATCTATGGTCGCTTAACCGCCATTAATAACGATCCCATTGAAAAAAAACCACTCTTTCATTTTCTCCCCGGAACATTGGCGCTGTCCGTCTCGACCAGCGGGTGTAATGTCAAATGTAAATTTTGCCAGAACTGGAACCTTTCTCAGTCAAAACCCGAGGATTTGAATTTTAGTTACATTGCACCGGATCAATTAGTAAAAATGGCGCAACAACATCAAATTCCAAGTATTGCCTATACCTATAACGAGCCGACTATTTTCACGGAGTACATCATTGACACCGCGACAATCGGGAAAGAACAGGGCGTCAGAAGCGTCAATATTTCCAACGGTTATATCAATAAAGCCCCGCTGAAGGATTTGTGCCAAGTTCTGGATGCAATTAAAGTCGATTTCAAAGCCTATTCCGATAATTTTTATCGCGACATTGTCGCTGGCTCGCTATCTCCCGTTCTGGATACAATGGTCGAAATAAAATCACAGGGAATCTGGCTGGAAATGGTGAATCTGATCATACCGACATTGAACGATGATCGTGCAGAAATTACCCAAATGTGCAAATGGATCACCACCAATCTGGGACCTGACGTTCCACTTCACTTTACTCGCTTCCATCCGCAATATCTATTAAAAAACCTCCCGCCTACCCCGGTTAAAACTCTCGAAACAGCCTATAAAATTGCGAAAGATTCCGGGATCAATTATGTGTATATCGGTAATGTTCCGGGACATACCTATGAGAATACTGTTTGCCCGAGTTGCAACAGCAATTTGATCATCCGAAAGGGCTATTTCATTATTCAAAACAGAATTCAGGATGGTAAATGCCCGGATTGCTCAACCATCATTCCCGGGATTTGGAGTTGATGAAAACAAATGATCGGGTCTCGCAAAAAACAAATATTTAAAATCGTCATAGGAGTGTGTATTATGATGATCGGTCATACAAAATCCGGCAGCGCCCAAGATCGTCCCGCTTATAATGCGGGGATGTATTATCCCAAATATCCGAATGAAATCCGGCAATCACTGCAGGGATATCTGGATGCCGTCAAACTCCCGGAGTCAATCGCGAAGCCTTTTGGAATTATTTCACCACATGCCGGTTATCCTTATAGCGGACCGGTAGCTGCGTATGGATTCACCGCAATTAAAAACCATCAATATGATGCTGTTGTGGTCATCTCTCCTTGTCATGTCGATTATTTCAATTTTGCTTCTATTTATGATGGCGATAGCTATATGACTCCACTGGGCAAAGTCACGGTTGATAAAGCACTGGCAAAGGAACTCCAGACAAATGACAAACTGGTGAAATTTTCCAATAAAGGGCACGTGACCGGTATGAATGGTCGGGCTGAACACAGCCTTGAAATTCAGTTACCTTTTATTCAAATGACTTTGGGAGATGTGCCTATAGTCCCGATCGTTCTCGGAACAATGGACTGGAAAGTCATTCAGTCGCTGGGCAGTCAGCTTGGATCGGTTGCGAAAAATCATAACATCCTGATCGTCGCATCCAGCGATCTTTCCCATTATCACCGGTACGCTGAATGTAATGAAATCGACCAACAGTTTATCAGTATCCTGGAAACATTCAGAATAGACGATCTCTACCGGGGTTTAGTCAGCCGTGAAATCGAAGCCTGCGGTGGTGGACCGATCATTGCCATGATGCTGGCAGCCCAAATGAATAATGCTCAGGACGTTAAAATATTGCATTATGCCAACAGCGGCGATGTCCCCTTTGGTGATAAATCCCAGGTGGTCGGCTACCTTTCAGCAGCATTTTGCCCGGGTGATACTCCCCCTAAAAAAGCAAAGACAAAAGAAGCTCAGCAGCTTGAAAATCGTTACCTGAATACCGAAGAACAAGAGTTTCTGCTGACCCTGGCTGAAGATGTCGTCAATGCCTGTGTTAAAGGTGATCCGATCCCAAAACCGGAGAATATTCCGGCAATCTGCAATGAGAAACGCGGCGCCTTTGTAACCATTGAAAAAAATCACCAGCTGCGGGGGTGCATTGGCTATATTTTGCCCTATTATCCCTTATATGAAACCGTCATTGAAGTGGCACAATCAGCTGCGCTGAAAGACCCGCGCTTCAATCCCGTAACACCCAAAGAACTGAAAGACCTTGAAATTGAAATATCGGTACTGACCGTTCCGGAAAAGATCGATGATCCTTCGATCATCGAAGTCGGTAAGCACGGTATTATCATGAAACGTGGCTATTACCAGGGTTTGTTGTTACCCCAGGTCGCTACGGAATATGGCTGGGATCGGGTGACTTTCCTGGAACACACCTGTCAGAAAGCGGGTTTGCCTCGCAACGCCTGGAAAGATAAAGACACCGAGATCAGTATCTTCTCAGCCCAGGTTTTTAATCGGGAAACACTGAAGTAATCTTCCAACTTGCAGCCTCACTCATTTAATATTTCACATTCCATGCCTGCTCCTGTGATCGCACCTGCTGTGGATTATCGTGATTAATTCTGATTCCAGTCTCGGGATTGAGTAAATCCCCGTTATCATTTCTATTGCATCTGTTACAGGTAATATTTAAACTGATTCCACTATTACAGTTATGAAACAAAATCGCATAGTAGAGTACTGCCTATGACGCCTGAGGAACTGGCAACAAATCATTATGGAAATTGATCACATATTCTCTGTAATTGATGAATCCAAATCAGTCACTGATATTGGACTCAAGCGTTCCCAATCGCTCCGCCAGTCTATCCTGAAGCGGGCATTTGAGGAGAAGTTGGTGCCCCAGGATCCCAATGATGAACCGGCAAGTGTGTTGCTGGAAAGGATGAAAGCGGAGAAAAATAATAGTTGAGTAATTACAATAGGATTGGAAGTATGATCAACACAGATAAAGGCAATATCATCATCTACCAGCCAAAGGATAACTTTCCGGCACTGGAAGTTCGGCTTGAAGAAGAAACAGTTTGGCTAACCCAGAAACAGATTTCCCAACTATTTGTCACCGAACGAAGTGTGATAACGAAACATATAAACAACATCTTTAAAACCAATGAACTGCCTAAAGATTCAGTATGTGCAAAATTTGCACATACTGCCTCAGATGGAAAAACCTATCAGACTCAGTACTATAATCTCGATATGATTATTTCTGTCGGTTACCGAGTGAATTCTAAGAGGGGCACCCAATTCCGTATCTGGGCGACTAATGTTTTGAAGCAGCATATTATTCAAGGTTATACAATTAATGAAAAAAGATTGCAGGAAGCCCGCGAAAATTTCAGGAAGTTAAAAGAGAGTGTCGATGTCTTTCAGCGGATTGTGGAAAATAGGACCCTGACCGATGCTGAAGCCAAAGGGATTGTGCAGGTGATTCGGGACTATTCCCATGCCCTGGATACGCTTGATGGCTATGACCGTCAAAGTCTGACAATCGAAAACGTCAATCGGGACGAACACTTTACCCTTGATTATGATAACGCCAGATCCGCCCTGCAAGAGTTAATCGATGTCGAATCTCAAAAACCGGGACGGGGTGATCTCTATGGCAAAGAGCGCGGTAATATCCTGAAGGGGATTATTGCTTCCGTTTATCAAACCGTTGGCGGCAAAGATGCTTATCCAAGTATTGAGGAAAAGGCGGCTCACCTGCTTTACTTTTTGATAAAGAACCACCCCTTTGTGGACGGCAATAAACGGGTCGCCGGGGCGATGTTTCTCTGGTTTCTGGAACAGAACCACTGGCTCTATCATCCCGACGGTAACAAGCGGATAGCGGATAATGCCCTGACCGCACTTTGCCTGATGGTTGCTCAAAGTGATCCGAAGGAAAAAGACCTGATCGTTAAAGTTATCATTAACCTGATCAATAAGGATAATTGATAGTATTTTTTGTGCTTTATTAACATTTATTTTGCATACTAACACGAGATTTGTTAAAGTGAAAATTGATTGTTATCCTTTATGACAAACAACATATCGTTTGCACTAATGGTCACAATGTGGACCTTAATGCGTACAAGACGTTAAGATTAATTTCGTTCATAAATCTTCTATTCCGGCAATAGCACTGGCGGACAAAAAAAAACACTAACCGGCTACCTAAAGGTCTCCAATCCGGTTTCGTGTCACCCTCATTCCCGCATAGCCAAGACTGGTTTCCCGGCAAATACCTGATGGCTCGAAACCTTCGGGTACTTTTTTAAATTTTTTAGGCGTCGATTCCTACTGGAAAAAGTGTTGAACCACAAAGCACTGATAAAACAACTACAATCAGCACGACTCCTGACCTTAGTCCAAAAACCGGTATAATCAATCCCGATGTCAGGTAGATTCCCAAACACGATCCGATAATATCCCAGGCATAAATCGATCCGGAAGCGCTTGCCGGTCCGGTCGATTTTTCCTGCTCAAGCAGTCTGCTCAAAACCGGAAAGATAATTCCCCCGGCAAAACCAACAATCATTAATATTCCATAATGAATAATTGGAAAACTTAATACCATCGAACAAGTGAATAACAGGATTAAATAAGTTGCCGCGGCAAGCAATAATACCATCATCGAGCCGGTCAGTTGGGCATATGGGGATTTGACTTGTTGGTCTTTCTGCCACAGGGCACCGGCACTCGCCCCCAGCATGAAAGCCGTCGTCAACAGAGTAATTCGCAGATAAAGCGCCCCGACATAACTCTGCATCGATATAATAATGACTGATTCAAGACTCATTATACAAAATCCGATCAGTGCCATATTCAATTTAATGATCGATGCTGTTTTCTGATATAATCTGAATAGAACGATTAAAATAATTAGTACCAGACCAGCACCTCCCAATATAAATCGAGGTTTGATTCCTTTGAGAAATTTGTAAACAAGCTTTATCGGTCCCCCGGTATGCTGATCCCAGAGAATCGTACTGTAAAAATATGCCATCGGTTTCTGAATAGTATTAACCTGATTATTCGTACAAGCCAAAACCTGTTTTTTCAGAAATTCTATTCTCCATTCTGACAATCGATCCTGGAGATAATTGTCCCGAATGTACAGATTTTCGACTCCACGAAATCCCAGTTCAAAGGAATAATGCTCCAATCGGTTCGTCAATTCGCAATCTGAAGCCAGCAGATGAACCGTTTCTCCGGGAATCCAGATCGTATGATCAAAAACACTGGCAGCGGTATTTTCCATAATTTTAAAAAACGCCAGATGTTCATCACAAAAATAGGTTTCACTGCCCGGAAACTGCATTTCGACAATCGCCATGTCGTCCAGCTGTTCTTTCAATAATCGGAGAAACTCTTGCGAATAATAAACATTCCACATCGCATTCACCGGCAGTGGAATATTCATAAAAACCACATCAAAACAGTGTGCCGATTGCTTCAAATATCGAATCGGGTCATCAATTATTACATCAATATTTACCGGTAAGATATAATTCGGTGCCTCATCACCCTGAAGCATCTCAGATAAAATCCTATCATTCTGGACAACTGTAATCGATTCCAGCAACGGGTATTTTATTAATTGATCAAAAATATCATCATTGGCAATTCCGATAATCAGAACATGATACGGTGCCGGGTGATTGAGCATCCCGAAATGAACCATTTCCTCAGCATTCTCTTCGATATTAAAAGTCCAGACCGGTTCATTATTGGAAAAAATGGAACTTCCTCCGCCGTAAGCTAACTTCGTGATCAGCTGATGGGGCGATTCACGACATTCAAGCAATTGATAGGGCTTCCATTTATAGGCAATTACCCGCGGTAATAGAAAACCGGCGGACGCTAATTCAAGCACTATCACGAATCCGCCGATCAGGATTTTCCACCGCATTTTATTTAGAAATGTGAAGCCCCCTATCAGGAGCAACAGACCGGTAACCAGCTGTAAAATGACTATGGTATTCAAGCCCGAGAGCACCAGTCCGAGAAAAGCCAGCCCACCCATTGCCGATCCTAGCATTTCACAGATATAAACCTGATGAACGGGAAAAGGCAATTTTTTTGCCACAATCCGGCTTACCAGTAACGGAAAAAACATACCGTTCAGAACCGACGGCAAAATAAAGAGGATTCCGGTCCAAATGAATATCCGTCCCAAACCAATTATCTCACTTAATTCCACTGAGAATAATCTTCTGATCAGCAACAATAAATACGCGGAGTTCAGCAGAGTTATTGAATAAACAACCAGCAGACCGAATAATAATTTTGAAGCATCATATCGTCGTATCAGATAACTTCCGAGAATACTACCGATCCCGGTCCAAAACAACCAGTGACCGATTGCGATACAAATGGTGATTTCATTACCGCTGAAGGATTGGGCAGTCAGGCGGATGAAAGCTAATTGACCGACCGCTGCTGCCAGCCCCACTCCTAAAACCAGACCGAGATTACTTATTGATTGTCGTTTTGAGGACATTTTATTTTACACTTCAGCGTTTAAATTAAAGTATCAAATACCAGCTGGAGATTCAAGTATAATATCAGAAATTTACCAGAGTTTTTAATATTATTATTGCTGTGAAATTAGTAAAATATTCTCAGACATCGGAGTACTATGATCAAAGGAACCACCCATGAAAAAAATAAAAATGTTCAATCCTGTTTCAGGAGCATTGATTGGTCTTCTCCTTGTGTTGATCACCTCATCCTGTCACAGAGCAGAGAAAATTAAAATGAATACTGTGACCGTACACTACCACCGATTTGACAATCAATACGATAACTGGAATCTTTGGACCTGGGTGGATCAGAAAACCCTGGAAGTCGTTGCCTCAGACAGCGATAGTTTTGGCGCTGTTTACCGGCTGGATATCCTGCAATATCCACCAATGGGAAATATCGGCATTCTACCCCGTTTCAAAAACTGGGAGAAAAAAGATGATCCCAACCGCTACTTTAACCGGTCAATGCTGCCCGAAATCTGGATAATCCAGGGTGATGCAACTATTTATCTCGAGGAACCCGACACAACGCCATTCATTCGAAAAGCTTTTCTGGACGCTCCGAATATTGTGACCGTCATTCTATCAACTCCAGTGACAGTAAAATCTCTTGCGACATTCAACCCGATTCTGACGCTGAAATCGAGATCGATATCAACATTCAAAAAGATCAGCCTTGTTCCGGAGAAATCCGATTCCTCTTTAATAGTTTTATTACAACTAAAAGAGAACCTTGTGCCGAAAGATCTTCCGGGAAAAATTGATGGAAACGGTTTTAATCCGGGTGATGTTTACCTCCGCGAAATATTGACCGGTCTCGAATATAATACCGATGCACCTTTGGGATTGAACTATACGGCAGAGCGGTCGCAGTTTTCCCTGTATGCTCCCGGAGCAAGTGCCGTCACCCTGAATCTGTACAAAGAAGCAAGCGGCGCTAATCCCGAACAAATTCCCCTAAATCCTCAGGCGAAGGGCGTCTGGTTCGTTGAAATCGATAAAGATTTACTCGGTAAATATTATACATATTCAATCGATGGTCCCGATCCTGCCTACAAACCTGAGCTTCAAATGATCGATCCCTATGCTCGCTGTGTCACGACTCACGATGGCAGGGCGCTCATTTTCCAGGATCATACACCCATTGCTGATTCACCGGATTTTCCTTTTGATGAAGCCGTTATCTATGAAATGCACGTCAGGGATTTTACGATTGCCGAAAATTCCGGAGTTCAGAACAAAGGAAAATACCTTGGATTCGCCGAAACCGGGACGCGCCTGCCCGGTACCGACATTAAAACCGGTCTGGATCACCTGGTTGAGCTGGGTATTAATACCGTCCAGCTCATGCCAATCCAGGATTTTGAACATGACAATTCGGTCAACAACTACTTCTGGGGTTATATGACCGTAAATTTCAATTCCCCGGACGGCTGGTTTGCCGGTAACCAGTATGATGCCAGCCGGATCAGTGAATTCAAACGGCTGGTCAATGCTTGCCATGAAAAAGGCATCAAAGTGGTTATGGATGTCGTGTACAATCATACTGCTGAAAGTAATCCGGAAATCCGCTATAATTTTAACGGTATCGTTCCCAATTATTATTATCGTGAAAAACCAGATGGAAATTACTGGAACGGGTCCGGCTGCGGAAATGAAGTCCGCAGTGAATTGCCGATGGTGCGCCGGTTCATCGTCGAATCGTTGAAATACTGGGCTGAGGAGTACAAAATTGATGGTTATCGGTTCGATCTGATGGGTTTGCTGGATATGAAAACGATGGAAACAATCGTCAAAGAACTCCGCGCAATTAATCTCGATATATTTTTGTATGGTGAGCCCTGGACGGCGGGAGATTCACCGGTTATTCCGACGATCAAAGGCACTCAGCGCGGGCAAGGTTTCGCCGTATTCAACGATCATTTTCGGGATGCTCTAAAAGGTCCCTGGTACAATACTGACCCTGGGTACATTCAGTGCGGAACCAATGTTGATGGTGTGAAAACCGGTATTATCGGCAGCATCACCGATTTTGCCGATTCACCAAGCGAAGTGTTAAACTATGTCGCCTGCCATGATGGACGGACATTGTGGGACCAGATCATTGCTTCTACCGAAAAAGATAGTTCACTGACCGATACCGAATTAATTGCCATGGATAAACTGGCGGCGGCGATCCTGTTCACCTCCCAGGGAGTGCCCTTCATTCACGGCGGACAGGAGTTTCTGCGGACAAAATTCGGTTCTCATAACAGTTACAATCAACCAGACAAAATCAACAAGATCCGTTGGGATTACAAACAGGAAAACCGGGATGTATTTAACTACTATCGTGGTTTGATTCAGTTGCGGAAAGAGCATCCCATGTTCAGGATGACCAGCGCGGGAGCGATTAAGAAGAACCTCAGTTTTCTTGATAAGCAAAAATACCAGGTTCCCAAAAATTGCATTGCTTACCAGATATCCCGTGGGGAGACCGGCGATAGCTGGCGAAGAGTGCTGGTACTCATCAATCCGCATCATTCGGCAAAAACATTCGATATTCCCCCCGGAAATTGGACCCTTGTGGTCAATCATAAGGAAGCCGGTGTCGATATAATCGATCCGATCACCAAAACCAAAATCGAACTGAAACCGATCTCGGCTTATGTTCTTTATGAATTATAACGCTCACAGGACTCGATATGAAAAATAGCCGAAACAAACACCGGACATCCTTTTTACTAATAACGATTACGCTTCTCATTACCCTGATTTTTCCACAATGCTCTCAAAATCCCCATAGCACGAAACCCCAGGAAATCATTGAGTTTTTGACCATTGAACCGGGAAAAACCACTACCGTGACCGTTAGCGATCTGTTCTTTGCCCAGGCGTACGATATTAAATTCGAAGCCGATGAAAATATTCAGCTCGAGTACAACCCTGCAAAAAATCAACTTTCACTAACACCGGCTGATGGTTTTTCCGGGTTGCGTATGATTCTTTTTCACAATCAAGGAAAATTGCTGACACTGCCGGTTATTGTCAAAGAAAAGGTCGCCGTAAGCTTCAAGGTCAAAGTCGATCAGGCTGATGTCCCGGTTTTTGTAATGGGTAATTTCAATAACTGGAGCCGTGATGCGACCCCGATGTCCGATCCTGATAAAGACGGAGTCTTCTCAACTGATGTCCTTTTGGATGACGGTATTTATGAGTATCAGTTCGTGATCGGCAATCGGGAGATTTACGATCCCGAAAATCCGGTCAAAGTGGACAATGGCTTCGGCTATTTTAATTCACTGATCCACGTGAAATCCGCAAATCGCGATTCGGTTCCAAACGTATATTTTCTACCCGGAAATGACGATCATTTCCTGAATCTCGCCATCGCTGCACCAAATGATAATATTGAAATCACAATATTAATTGATAACCTGCCCTTCTCCGATCGATTTGTCACGAGACGGAATAAAACAGTTACGATTGATCTGCAAACATTTCGCAAAGATCCGACGTTACGAATGTTGAGAGTTGTCGCCACATATAAAAATAAACCGGGTAATATTTTAAATGTCTGGATCAAAAACGGCAATCCATCTGAATCTGAAGACAGCTTCATTTGGCAGGATGCAATCATCTATTCCCTGATGATTGATCGTTTTGTTAACGGCAATCCCGGAAACGATGATCCTGTCGATCAGCCGCAGCTGGACTGGCGGGCAAATTTCTTCGGTGGCGATTTCGCCGGCGTTACTCAGAAAATTGAATCCGGATATTTTGATTCTTTGGGAATTAACACTCTCTGGATTTCACCGGTCAATAAAACTACTGACAAGGCTTATCGGGAATACCCGGAGCCTCATCGCTATTATACCGGTTATCATGGCTACTGGCCGATCAGTCCCGATGAGACAGAACCGCGTTTTGGTTCGCTGGAAGAATTCAAACAATTAGTTAATACCGCTCACCGGCATGGCATCACTGTTCTGCTCGATTTTGTTTCCAACCATGTCCATATCGAACATGAGTACTTTCGACAGCACCGCGATTGGTTCGGCAGCTATGACTTACCCGATGGCAGAAAAAATATCAGGCTCTGGGATGAATTCAGGCTAACCACCTGGTTTGATACTTTCCTGGCATCCTTTGATTACGTTAACTCTCCGGAAGCCGTAGATGCCATGACCGATAATGCGGTATGGTGGTTGAAAGAGACCGATATCGATGGATTTCGCCATGATGCCACAAAACACATCCCTTACAGCTTTTGGCGGGAACTGACCCGCAAAATTAAAACCGAAGTCGCACCGTCGCGAGGCACCGATATTTATCAGATCGGCGAAACCTTTGGCGGAGACGATCTCATTAAATCTTTTGTCAACAACGGCATGCTGACATCGCAATTCAACTTTGGTCAATATTTCGCATTGCGCCGGATTTTCACAGATCCAAATGGTGATTTAAGTGAATTGAGTATTGCAATTAATAAAGCTTTTGAGGTTTACGGGTATAACCACGTCATGGGCAATATCCTCGACAGCCACGATCAAATCAGGATCATGGGGCTTTTAGAGGGCGATATTACCATGGCAGAAAACGGTGTTGAGCGGGCATTCCAGGAACCAAAAATTACAGTGGATGAATATTCAACTTACCAGAAAGCCCAGATTCTCTTCTGTTACCTGCTGACTGTTCCGGGAGTACCCATTATTTATTATGGTGATGAATTCGGTATGACCGGTGCCAACGATCCGGATAACCGGCGAATGATGCGTTTCGATGAACAATTGTCAGACAAGGAAAAGGCACAGCTGGGCATCGTTAAAAAAATAATTCAGCTCCGGAAAAATTACAGCTGTCTGCGCCGCGGAGATTATGTGAATCTGTATTCGGATAAAGATGCATTGATTTTTTCTCGGGGAGACGTGCAACATCGAATCATCGTGATGATGAATAAAAGCACTGATTCAAAAACGATTGATTTGATCCTGCCCGGCTGGATGACCGGTAAAACATTAAAATCATTAATGACCAATAATCAGGTAAAAATATCTGATCAGAAACTGAGTCTGAATTTACCCGGACTTTGTTATGATATTATGATGGTTAAATAATTAATTCGATGCGAAAACGGCTTCCGGATATTCACCGATTGTCTGCTTTTGAAAAATTGATTTGTACATCGACAGGGCAGACTCTTCCACGAGTTTACCGATTACAACGGCTTCATTATGGGAATCGACGGCAGATAATTCAAAACCGGTTTTGATCAGATGATACAATTCCGTCGCCAGGGAAGTATCTTCATTGCGGTCTATTTTTACCCGGATTTCACGGGTACTCAACAGTTTTCCGGCTTTCAGGGTGCCGGGCTCCCGCAGTTCGACATCCATGGCGATATAAATATAATTGTGGGTAACTTTCCGCCGGTAATTCTTGAGATAAATACAAAAGTCTTCTCCGAGTTCCAAGACACCCGCCCAGTTAGATTGTGAAAAAACCAGGGTCGCCCCGAGTTCAACCGGTAGTAATGAAGTTTTCTCTTCGAGACTTGTTTTAATATCAAAATAAACCTTTTCCTGAGCATCCAGCGTACCGATAAGCAACATTAGACTGAGAATTATTAATGAATGTCTGAGTATAATTTTCATATCATTTTCTGATTACTGCAATTTTTCCCACAGTTGTGTCACCTTCACGGGTATAAGCCATACAAAGATAAACACCACTGCTCACATAACGTCCCCGGTGATCTTTACCGTCCCAATAGGCTTGTTGTCCAATCACATTGCCTTTTAAATCAGATAAATGGCGAATAAAGGTCCCATCCAAAGTTAAAATTTTTACATCCGACTCCTGCAATAGCCCATCGATTGTCAGTGGTCGGGGTGATGGAATTTCATAGGGCATCGGGAATATTTTCAATTCCCGGTACTCATCGCCATAGACGGCATAGGCTGAACGATAAACGGAAATCCCTTTATTGGTGGCAAGATAGACCAGTCCCTCTTCATTATTAAAAGCGATATCCAGAACAGTGTTGCTAAGTAGACCGGAGTTTTCCGAGGTAAATCCTTCAACATCATTGAACCAGATGCCATTATATGTATAAACCTTCACGCCAAAACCAACGGTGGTAATCCATTTATTGTTTCTGTCATCGACTTTAATGCGGCACTCCTTGGCAAAAGGCAGACTCGTTAAAACTGCCTTATCGATCTGACTGAAAATGCGGTCAGGGAAGTTGGATGCGACGAGCGCTTTCTGAATACCATCGGAAGTCATGATCCAGAGGTCACGCTCGCGATCGAACGCCAGTGCATAGACGGCATTGTTTGCCAATCCGTCATTAGTGTCAATCCAGTACCAGTCATCATCAGTTTTATCAAACAAGGTATTTTTATAATCCAGAACAATGATACCACCGGCAGCCGGGGACGGTGTTTCACCGCTATGGACTTCCGAAGCAAACCAGACACGTCCCTCATCGTCAAAGATAATGGAAGTCGTATGGTAATTCAGATAGCCATGGGAATCATCAATGGAGAAATGCTGCCACTGTTTATCATGGGTCAAAACCGCAATCACGTTATCATTCTGGGCATATTGATTGGCAATCCACAAGTTTTCATCCGCATCAAGAGCGATGTACCCAATTCCCAGATAATGCGCATTACCACCTCTCCCTTCGGAGGCTGCTAATTTATGTTCAGTGGTGTCATATAACTCGTAATTACTCAGGTTATCCAGGTTAAATTCCATGAGACCGCCAGCCTTTAAATAATCGACAACAAATCCACTCCCTGTTACATAATCCAAATTTGATCCGTATTGCGGTGCAAAATAATCGCCGTTGCTGTTGCGCACTAAGTTATAAATACGACCGGCACTGGTCAAACTATACGCGATAGTATCAGCCACAAAATGGTTCCAGTCTCTTTCCATATCGTCATGAATGGAGATCATATTATAAGATCCGCGAACATTGTACCAGCCCCGATCAGTCAGCAGGCTAAAGCCCTTCTGGGTTCCGGCAAATAAACTACCATCCGGATTGATCCAGAGCGCGGTATAAATATTGTCCATAATCGTATTGGGTGTGAAATACCGAGCCTGTCCATCCTGACATTTCCACATTGTTCTGGAATCCGATCCGCACCACAGAATTCCCTCTGCATCATAAGCGCATTTTGTCATTTGACCTGAGGCAACCTGCGTCCAGCTGGTTGATGAGAACCGTAGTAATCTACTGCCGGTATTTGCATATAAACTTCCATCGTGATCGGTAATTAAATCATTGATGTTCCAGCCGCTGCTACTGTCCAATAATACTGATTGTCCATTCCGAATTTCATAAAGTTCCTTGCCCATACCGACGATAATCTTCCGATTATATTCAACCAATTCAGTGACATTTCCGGGAGCCGGAAAGCTTACGGAATGCCACGCTTCACCCGATTTCATCCCATTAAACTCTGCCAGATCAGCAAATTGAAGCCCGGAGTAAGTGCTGATCCAAAGAGTATCCCGAACGACGGTAATCGAGTTGATTCCGGATATTTGCTCCCGGAATACTTCGAACCGATCCTGGTAAATATATTCTGAGTTGACCACTTTGAAATAAGCAATGCCCCAGTCAACATTCAGCTGATAAGCCGCAAACGCAATGTTATCACTGAATGTAATCGAGACAATGCTCGTCAAATCATCACCGAAACTCATACCGGTAAAAACTTTTTTAACAGTTTTGGTCGGTTTGTCCCAGATATTGATTTCTCCGTCAGGTGAATTCATGCCCAACCAGATATCACCCAACTTGTCTTCGGCAATGCAGGCAATATCATTTCGGGTCAGTCCATCTCTGACCGTATAAATCTCGAACTGCTCAGTAAATTTATTAAATGCAACCAGTCCACCGCTGCTGGCACCATACACATAGTCACCATCATTGATTATATCCCTGACATCCAGGACAGATGTATAACTATCCCACTCACCAACAATACTCTGTGCTGAAACCAGTCCGGGCAGGATTAGAACCAGCAGCTGAAATCCAAAATTCCGCACCAATTACCTTTTAATAATTCTCATCAGATTTGCCATTTCTATCATGTTTAATGCAGCATCCCAGCCTTTGTTTCCGGCTTTGGTGCCGGCGCGTTCAAGTGCCTGTTCAATGGTATCGGTCGTCAGAATGCCATAAATAATCGGGACTTCGGATTCCATTGATAAGCGGGCAACGCCTTTCGACGATTCAGCTGCGACAACATCAAAGTGAGGAGTCGCTCCCCGAATAACCGCGCCAAGACAGATCACGCCGTCATAATTTTTTGTATCCGCGGCAGATTTTGCAACCGGTGGAATTTCCATCGCGCCCGGCACCCAGTAAACATGAATGCTGTCTTCATTTGCGCCATGCCGTTTCAGACAATCAATTGCACCTTCGAGCAGTTCCTTGGTAATCATATCATTAAAACGACTGACAATAATTGCCATCCTCATCTTTTCTGCTGATAATACACCTTCAAATGTTTTGACCATAATACACCTACTTTTCATTTTTCAGGATCATATGACCCATTTTATCTCTTTTTGTTTTCAAATATTTTACGTTCAGGGGATTTGGCGGAATTTCAATGGGAACCCGACTGACAATTTCAAGACCATAGCCCTGTAATCCGATAATTTTCTTGGGATTATTCGTAAGTAATTTCATCTTCCTGATACCCAGATCCGCCAGCATCTGGGCGCCCATTCCATAATCCCGCAAATCGGCGGAAAAACCAAGCTGAACATTGGCTTCGACAGTATCGAGACCCTTATCCTGAAGATTGTATGCGCTGATCTTATGTTTTAAGCCGATACCGCGTCCCTCCTGCCGAAGATAAAGTACAACACCCCGCCCCTCTTTCGCAATCATTTCCATCGCTTTTTTCAGCTGATCACCGCAATCACAACGCAGCGAGCCAAATACATCGCCCGTCAGGCATTCCGAATGAACCCTTAATAAGACCGGCTCACCGTTGGAAACATCTCCCATCACCATCGCAATATGTTCCTTCTCGGTGATATGGTCATTATAAACCACAATATTGAACTGCCCGTATTTTGTCGGCAGAACCGCTTCACTGATTCGCTCAATATAGCGTTCATTTTTACGTCGATATTCGATCAAATCTGCAACGGTTATAATTTTGATAGCATGTTTTCCGGCAATTTCAAACAGCGTTTCGCCACGCGCCATTTCACCACTTTCATCCATAATCTCACACATGACACTGACCGGCAGCAATCCGGCAATTAAAGCAAGGTCCACCGATGCCTCGGTATGTCCGGCTCGGCGAAGCACTCCCCCGGATCGGGCGATGATCGGAAAAATATGTCCGGGACGTCCGAGATCATCGGGATCCGTCTCAGAATCAGCCAGCGCTTTGATTGTCGCAGCTCGATCCGATGCCGAAATCCCGGTTGTGGTACCCTTTTTATAATCCACGCTGACAGTAAAACGGGTATTATGGAGGGCGGTATTATTGGAAACCATTAGATCAAGATGCAGCTCTTTCGCCCGTTTTTCGGAAAGTCCCACGCACATCAATCCCCTCGCATATTTTGCCATAAAATTGACCGCGTCCGGCGTTATTTTCTCAGCAGCAATGATGAAATCACCCTCGTTTTCGCGGTTCTCATCATCGACCACAATAAGAAATTTTCCTTCCTTAAAATCAGTTATTGCTTCTTCGATTGTATTGAACTTCATGATAGAACCTTATCTTCAGGACTTTCCGTAGCCCCACTTTTTAATCGTATCTTCCGAGATTGATCCTCCGCTTACTGCCGGATTGGCAACAAACTGTTCGATATACTTTGCCAGCATATCAACCTCGACATTCACATAATCGTGAACGTTCCGCTTGCATAAATTCGTATTCTCAAAGGTTGTCGGTATTACCGATATCATAATCCGGTTGGACGATTTTTCAGCCACTGTCAAACTGATACCGTTAACTGCTATCGAACCTTTATGGATGACATAACGACTTAAATCCGGCGGAATTTCAACCGAAACCAGCGCTGCTTTTCCAGTGTTCCGAATATCGGTAATTTTCCCGACGCCATCCACATGCCCCTGAACAAAATGCCCACCGAAGCGTCCATTGGCTGCCATTGCGCGTTCAAGGTTTACAATCGTTCCGGATTTAAAGTACTTCAGGGTCGATATTGTCAGGGTTTCCTGAACCGCCTGAGCAGTAAATCCGGATTTGCCAAAAGAAACAACCGTAAGACAGACACCATCGATGGCAATGCTGTCTCCGACGGCAATTTGGTCCAGAACTTTCTGAGCAGCGATCTCGAAATTTTTTCCTTCGAGACTGGTGCTTACCCGCCGAATAGTACCAAGTTCTTCAACCAGCCCGGTAAACATTACAGTAACTTTCCCCTGATTAAAATATCCTGTCCCAGTTTGCGCATCTCGTCCCACTCTAATTGCACCGCATTATCCAGCGACTTCATGAATCCGCCGAATGTCGAAATTCCTTCACCCAGAATCTTGGGCGCTATGAACAGCTGCAACTCATCCACCAGTCCGCTTTGAATAAGTGAGCCTGCAACAAGAGCACCGCCTTCTGAATAGACAGAAGTGATCCCAAATTCTGCAAGACACTTCATCGCCGCAGGCAGATCGATCCATCCGAAAGAATCTGCCGGAACCTGAAGCACATTGACGCCCATTTTTTTAAATTGTTCTATCTTCTTCTCTTTACCTGACTGGGTTGTCACAATAATTGTCCGGTTTCTGAATTCATCCGAAACCAGTTTCAGGCGCGGGGGAATATTAAATGTATCATCAAGGACTATTCGATAAGGAATAAATTGCTTCGTATCAACTGGCAAAAGGCTGGGATTGTCTTTGAAAATCGTTCCCATTCCCACCATAATCGCATCGTGCTTTGTGCGCTGTTCCATGACATACTGCCGGGCTTCGGCTCCGCTGATCCATTGGCTTTTTCCTGAAACATCAGCGATATAGCCATCCGCCGTCTCTGCCATTTTCAAAGTAATCCAGGGTCTCTTTTTGGTGATATAGTAAATAAATCCGCGATTGAGGTTCTTCGATTCCTGCTCTAAAAGACCAACATGAACCTTGATTCCCGCCGCTTCTAATTGTTGAATTCCCCGACGATTGACCACCGGATTCGGGTCAATCATACTGATATATACTTCAGTTATTCCCGCTGAAATGATACTCGCGGTGCATGGTGGCGTTTTACCCTGATGGGAGCAGGGCTCAAGGTTCACATAAAGAGTAGCGCCTTTTGCTTCGGAGCCGGCTTGCCGAATGGCTTCAATTTCGGCGTGAGGGGCACCAAACTGGCGATGGTAGCCCTCACCAATGATCTTGTTATTTTTTATTAATACGGTACCGACCATTGGATTAGGACTGCAGTAGCCCTTGCCCTGCTCGGCAAGGTCAAGAACCTGTTTCATCCGTTTTTTATGTTGATCCATAAAAAAACCCGAGCGCTCGGGACTTCTTAAAATCTTCTTCCATCCGGACTTTTACCGTCGGCACCTGACTTCCACAGATTCGATCTCGCCGTGGCGGGACTCGCGGGCTTTCACCGCCGGTTAGGACTTTCACCCTATCCCGAAGACGCGGAATAAATTTAGGATTATCGACTTGGAGATGCAAGAAAAGTATTCCCACCAATTAATACCTTTTAAAGGGGATATAAACATTTGATGAATTAAAACATGGCTACCTCATCAGAAGCCCTTAGGAAAAGAGGAAAGTTTGGTAATGAAATTATTGATTAAAGGCGTGTTTGATCACTCTGCCTTCAACTATGAAAATGATGTCCTCGCAAAGATTTGTCGATAAATCGGCGACCCGTTCCAGTTTTCGGCAAATATCCATCATTCGGATGATGCTCACAACCTTCGTCGGATCATTACCGATAAATGTCACGAGTTTCGTCAGGGTGTCATCCCGCAACTTATCGACAGTATTATCCCGTTCACAGACCAATGTCGCCAGCCTGGCATCTTCGTTAATAAAAGCGGAAATACTATCTTTCAGCATTCCAATGGCAATATCCGCCAGTTTGGGAATGTCGATATTACTAATCCTGACTTTTGGATTCTCAATCAGGTAGAGTCCCGCTTTGCAGATGCTGACAGCCTCATCACCGAGACGTTCAAAATCGTTGCCCATTTTAAGGACCATCAGAATCGTCCTGAGATCCTTGGCAGTCGGCTGAAATTGGGCAATGGTGCCGGTGCATTTCCGATCCAGGCTAATCTCAAAAGCATTAGCCTGCGGTTCATCCTGCTTAATGACTGATTTTAACAACGACACGTCCGATTTCTGCCAACCTTTAATACTCTTGTTCAGCATCGATTCCACCAGCGTGGCAAACTCGATAACATCTTTTTTTAACTCTTTAACTTTTTCTAATAACATATTACTCTCCCGGGAGATATCAATTTAGGATTAACCAGGCGATTAACCAAATTTCCCCGTGATATACTCCTCAGTCCGTTTATCACTGGGCACGGTAAATATTTTCTCGGTTTTATCAAATTCAATCAGTTCCCCCAGATAAAAGAAAGCCGTATAATCCGATACACGAGCTGCCTGTTGCATATTATGAGTAACAATAATTATTGTATAATGTGCCTTCAATTGCTCGATCAGCTCTTCAATTCGCTTGGTGGAAATCGGATCCAGGCTGGCGCAGGGCTCATCAAAGAGAATGACTTCCGGCTGAACCGACAGGCAACGGGCAATACACAGACGTTGCTGCTGACCGCCGGACATCTGCAGGGCACTTTCGTTCAAACGGTCTTTCACCTCATTCCAGAGGGCTGCCTCTTCCAGACTCTTGACCACTCGTTCTTCAATAAACGCCTTATCGGTAATTCCATTTATTTTCAAACCATAACTGAGATTTTCATAAACAGTTTTCGGGAAAGGATTGGGCTTCTGGAAAACCATCCCGATTTTTCGGCGAATATCGACTACGTCCACCTCGGGATCATAAATATCTTTTCCATCCAGGTAAATTTTTCCCTCCAAATGAGTATTTGGAATCAACTCGTTCATGCGGTTCAATAATCGGATGAAGGTGGATTTACCACAACCGGAAGGTCCGATAATAGCCGTAACCTTATTCTGGTAAATCGGTAAGCTTATATTATTCAGGGTCTGTTTATTACCATAATAAAAACTGACCTTTTCAGTTTTCATCCGTTCCAACAGATCAGACATATTCCAATTTCCTCTGCTTTTGGCGTAGATAAATTGCCAATCCCGACATCGTCAATACCAGAAATAAAAGCAATAAAGCGCAACCGTATGCGATCATCGTCTGTTTTTCCGGGTAGGTTCCTTCCGTCATCAATGCAAAAATATGGTAGGGCAATGCCATCACTTCGCTGAAAATCGATTTGGGAAAACCTCTGGTGTAAAAGGTCGCCGCTGTGAAAAGAATTGGCGCCGTCTCCCCGGCTGCCCTGCCAACACTCAAAATAAGACCTGTCATAATTCCGGGCATTGCGGAAGGAATCACAATTCGCCGAATAGTTTGCCATTGGGTGGCACCGATTGCCAGGGATGCTTCCCGTAAAGATTGGGGAACTGCCAGCAGCGCCTCCTGAGATGCCGAAATGATGCCAGGCAATATCATAATTCCAAGAGTCAGACTTCCTGATAAAATCGACACTCCGAAACCAAGGAATTTTACAAATATGGACAGACCAAAAAGCCCAAATACGACCGACGGGACTCCCGCCAGGTTGTTGATACTCATCCGGATAATATTAACGATGAAATTTTTGGGGCTGTACTCAGTGAGAAAAATAGCCGTTGTCAATCCCAGTGGCAGTGCAAATAAAATCGCACCGGCAGTCAGATAAAATGTACCGACTAGCGCCGGTGCAACGCCTCCCTGGGTCATCGCTCGTCGGGGCACAGCGGTCAAAAATTCCCATGAAATGACTTTAATGCCATTCACTGTGATAAAGAAGATAATCGCTCCAAGTGAAAACAGCGCCAGCAGTACCGACATATACAATGCACTGAATCCGATCCCTTGTGAAACTTTGGCTCGGCTGATCATCTGCCTATTCCCAGTTTTAATCGGTAGCGGCGACTGATGAGTTCCGCTATCACATTGAAAAAGAGCGTCATCAGAAACAGTATCAGACCAATCGCAAACAGGGCGTGGTAATGCAGACTTCCCATCACAGCCTCACCCATTTCTGCGGCAATTGTCGCCGTCATGGGACGCACCGGCTGAAAAATCGAATGGGGGATGACTGCCGCACCGCCCGCCACCATCAAAACGGTCATCGTCTCACCAACAATCCGACTCATTCCCAAAATAATTGATGTGGAAATTCCCGATCCGGCTGCCGGAATTACGACCCGGGTCAGAGTCTGCCAGCGATTGGCTCCCAATGCAAAAGAGGCTTCCCGGAAGGTTTTCGGGACATAGTTCAGCGCATCCTCAGCAATACTACTAATTGTCGGAACCGCCATTATTCCCAGAATCACACTGGCAGTAAAGAGCGATAATCCAACCGGGATATTCAGTAACTTCTGAAGAAATGGCGCCAATATGACCATCCCGAAAAATCCATAGACAATGGATGGAATCCCCGCCAGGATTTCGATGATCGGTTTCAAGATCATGCGCTGTCGATACCCGGCAATTTCATGTAAGTAAAGCGCTGAACCTATTCCGATTGGCACACATATCACCATAGCGCCAAGGGTCACAAAAACAGTGCCCATTATCAGTGGTAAAATTCCAAAAGACGCCGGCTCATAGGTCGGATACCATGCTTTGCCGCCGATAAACTCAAACAGGCGGACCACTTCGAAAACCGGTAAACCCTCTTTGAATAGAATGACGATAATCCCTAGCAGAAACAGCAGGGATGAAAATGCAAATGCTGAAAACGTCAACTTGATGATATCGTCTTTTTTAAATTTCATATCTCGTCATCGAGGGATTATTATGGTTTGTTGTCCTATTTTAAACCAACATAGCCGACTTCTTCAACCAGCTTCTGACCTTCCGGACTTTTGATAAAATCGATAAAGGCTTTCAGCTGACCACCTGGATTGCCATTGGTGTACATGAACAGTGGTCGGGAAAGCGGGTATTCGCCGGATAGCACGTTCACTTCCAGACATTGAATACCGTCAACCTCGACTGCTTTGACTTTCTTCGTCAGATATCCTAAACCGACATAACCGATGGCGCCGGGTGTGGTCTCGACAGTTGTGATCACTGCCCGGTTGGAGGCGCTTAAAAGAGCATCCGCCCGGACTTTGTCGCCATTCAGCGCCAGCTTTCCAAAAGCTTCATAAGTTCCGCTGGCGGAATCCCGGGAAATAATCACAATTTTCTTATCCGAACCGCCGACTTTTGACCAGTTGGAAATTCGCCCGGTAAAAATAGCTTTTATCTGTTCGATAGTCAATCCGTTGATCGCATTGCTCGGATGTATGATGATAGCGATGCCGTCCATCGCCACAACGTGGGCAACCGGATTGACGCCTTTGTGAATCGCCTCCTGAATCTCTTTATCTTTCATGGAACGAGAAGCGTCAGCAATATTGCAACTGCCTTCGATCAGCGAGGCGATGCCAACCCCGGATCCGCCACCGCGCACTGTTATTTCCATATTCGGATTTGCCAGCATATACTCTTCAGCAGCAATCTGTGCAATCGGAAGAACCGTTGTAGAACCTTCAATACTGATCCTATCTTTTGCACCAGCCATTGCTAAAGTAACCATTAGTGACACCATTAAAAATGACATTAATTTTTTCATTATCAAGTATCTCCTATCATTAAAATTTAAAATTGAAATCGACCTGTATGAGTTGTTGTGGCTCAGCAGAATCCAATATTTTTTCAATGTGATAATAATCCAAAGCAACATTCACATTTTTTGATAAACCATACTCTAATATCAGTTCATGTCCCCGGATATCCGTTGTGCCGCCATAGGTATCAGAATCCGGCAAGAAATCCAGCCAGGCGTCTTTTTCAAGGTGGCGATAACAATATTTGATCTGCCAGTCTTTGCGATAAGCGACTTTCTTAGCGCCAAAATATAATCCAAACAGATATCCGACATTATTGTCTTCAATAGCTGTATTTGAGATTAGCTCAGTGTAAAAACCAACATAAGGAAAAAACAGCTTATTAATCCCAAAAGAACCGGAAAAACCGAGGTTTGTATAATCGTACATCAAACCGGTTATGTTTCCGGTCACCGGATCGAGGTTAAAACTATTCGTTTCCGAAGTATAAGCCGGTAATCTGCCTTTCAGTTTGCTAAAAAAATATCCAATCACACTGGTCTGAATTTCATATTTTTCATTCAGGCTGAGCTGAATGCCCGGCTGGATGACAATCAATGCCGGATCGGATTCGGCTTTATATTCATCCAGTATGAAATATCCCGAATTCAAATACCATCCCCGATACGTGAGCTGTGTCGTAAAACCTTCAACCGAAACATCTCCGTCCCAGAGCAAATCCGACGGTTTCCAAAAGGCCAGTTTGTTGGCGAATTTCCCGCCGGTTATCGTGAAATACCTGGGAGCGATATACGTTCCGTAAGCATAATCGAGCATGATTCCTTTGGATTCGAACATATTTTCAAAGGTCACATTCGCTGAACGCGGATCGGTTCCACCGGAAACCAATCCAAAACCGACCTGCCAACCGGGAGAAACCTGGGCTTCCCCACCCAGATGATACCTCAGGCGATGTCTTAATCTCGGATCACCATCCTGCATTTGTTCCCATTGTCCCCGGTACCGGAAATCACCTTTTAAATTGATTACCTGGGTCCATTTGGGAACCGTTTCAACCTCAGCTTTCGCTAACTTTTTCTTGGCTTCCTGCTCTGTCAACGTCAGAATTTCCTGTGCTGATGCCGGATCAAGTACACCTTGCTTCACCAGCTCACGAACCAGCCGATCAATTTCAGTTGCACCGGCAACCTGGAGTAACAGCAACGCTGCTAGTCCGACCCGGGATAAAATCCCCCATACTTTTTTCATGATCACTCTCCTTTTTTAGCCCTTAAACTCCGGATCAATAATCGGGAAGTATTATGAACTGGTAATGAATATTCAGTTAATTTTTGGTTAAGATTTTATGATATATTTATCGGCATCGCGACTGTAAACGTGGTACCTTTTCCCGGTGAACTTTCGATACTGATGTCACCGCCATGCAGAAGAATAATATGTTTCGCAATCGCTAAACCCAAACCGGTACCGCCCATCCGCCGGGAACGGGATTTATCGACCGTATAAAACCGCTCAAATATACGTGCCTGCTGATCCGGTGAGATGCCAATTCCCGTGTCGCTGATTTCAACTAAATTGCGTTTGTTGATTTGTCTGATAGTGACTTTGACTGTGCCGGTCTCCGTATATTTGATCGCATTATCAATGAGATTAATCAAGACCTGTTCCAGCTTGAATACATCCCCTTTGATGCTCGTGACATTATCCGGATTAATCCAGCTGAATACCAATCCTTTTTCAATCGCCCTTTGTTCAAAAATCCGCATAATATTTTCCCGGAAATCACACAGGGATATCTCCTCAATTTCCAGCGACGGTCGATCTTCCACCTCCGAAAGTACCAAGAGATCATTCACGATATTGATCAACCGGTTGGTGTGCTTCTCAATGATATCGAGATAATGTTTATGTTCCGGAGTAATTTCCTCATCCAGTGTTTCAATAAAACCTTTGATTGCCGTCAACGGTGTTCGTAATTCATGGGAGACATTGACCACAAAATCTTTTTTGACCTGCTGCAAATTTCTGATTTCGGTGATATCGTACAAAATACAAACGATTTCCGAATTGACTTTCAGATAGTTCACACTACACAGATATTTCCGCGGACCGGATTCCAATTCTTCGGTTGTCCCGGCTTTTTCTTTCTGAGCTTTTTCAATAATTGCAGAAAAATCCGTATCGCGAATGACCTCCCAGTAATACTTGCCTTTAGTGATTTTTTCTGTAGCGATACCACTCATACCTTCATTGAACAGCAAGACCTTTCCCTCTTTATCCAGAACCAATAATCCGCCCTGAATAGAGGCAATAATCGTCCTTAACTCATCTCGCTGTACTTCGAGTTCCCGGAAAGATTGACTTAACTGCTCAGACATTTGATTAAAGGCATCTGCCAAAGGTTTGAAATCTTTGGCATGTTTCAGTATTACGCGGGTTTTAAAATTACCTGAGGCAATCTTCTGAGATGCTTCCGTAATCACTCCAATTGGTCGGACGAGACTGCGGGAATACAGTATCGCGCCAATGAGTGCCAGGATAATTACAAAAACTGCAATCCGCAGAATTTTATTTCGCAAATCCTGCAGTAAACTATCAATATCGGACAAATAAAGGCTCGACCGGATTACTCCAATTGTTTTTTCCTGATATCGGATTGGCGAAGCAATATAAAGCATTTTTTCCTGCATCGTTTTGCTGAATCGAATATACCTGCCCCGTTTATCGGATAAGGCTTCCTTTATCTCACCGCGATATCCATGATTTTCCATCTCATGCGGATCATTTTCAGAATCGGCAAGAACGACACCATTCACGTCAATGACTGTCAGGCGAGTGTCCAGCTGCTTGCCGGTTTTCTTAATAAAACCATCAAGGTCATTATAGGTGCTCTCCGCAATAAAAGGTACGATTTGCGGTTCGAGGCTGATATTCAGATGTTCAAGACTTTCGGAAAGAGAATTGATAAAATAATCTTCAATATTGTGGAAGCTTATCGTCAGTAATAATAGCGTTAATACAATAATAATCAGCAGATATCCACTAAAAATCTTTCTGAAAAACCTTGGATTTTTTAACATTCTAATTTATATCCCATTCCTCGTACATTTTTAATAAAGCGAGCTGCCGTTCCAAGTTTCTCCCGTAAATTTTTAATATGAACATCGACGGTGCGACTGATGACAATTTTATCATCTCCCCATAATTGATGTAGCAATTGTTCACGGGAAAAAACCCAGCCGGGTCGTTCGGCAAGAATCCGCATAATATTAAATTCTGTTGCCGTCAAGTCGATATTCTGGTCATTGACGCTCACAGTATATTTATGCAAATCAATTTTTATCATCTCGCCGATCATTAAAATATTGTCCGGAACATCCGATTTCTTTCTACGCAGTACTGCCCGGACACGCGCTACCATTTCTATAGTCGAAAAAGGTTTTGTAATGTAATCATCAGCTCCTATTTCAAGCCCGAAAACCTTGTCGAATTCCTCCCCTTTAGCCGTCAACATAATAACTGGTAAATCGGCAGTTATTTGATTGGCTTTCAAGCTTCGACAAACTTCAATACCATCCATATCCGGCAACATCAAATCCAGGATTAAGAGATCAGGCATGTGGCTATTTATAAATTTGAAAAAGGGTTTCGCCTGTTCGAATTTCATCGTCCGGTAATTCGCTTTGGTCAGATGAATTGAAACCAGCTCGAGGATATCCGGTTCGTCATCGACAATTGCAATCAGTTCGTTCATCTATTCATTCACATCCAGAATTGTTCATATTTATTTTTTTGAATATAGTGATATTTAGACATTATTTCAGTCAAAATATCCCGGAATTGATTTGTGGATTTGTGGATTATTTGATTAACAGAATTCGATTCGATAAAATGACTTGATTATCAAGAAATGAATCTTAATCGATATTTTATAACGAAACCTGTTTGAAATTGGAAATATTCAAACTTTAGAAACAGGTTTATCAGGATATAATTTTACCAAATCGATTCCAGCGAACTTTTCTGGTGATTCGATAAAGTGGCATTTCCTTGTTTATCGATAGCCAGACGACCATTGCCCGTCCCACAACCAGGTCGTGCGGGACAAATCCCCAGAAACGACTGTCCAGACTATTATCCCGATTATCGCCCATCATGAAGTAATAGTCCTGCTCGACGATATAATGATCAGTAGCAACACCATCGACGATAATTTTGCCATTTTCGACATAAAAGCTGTGATGTGCCAGATTGATAACATTTTTCAATAATTGGGTTGGATATTTTCCTAATCGCAGAGTGTCTCCCTCTTTCGGCACATAAATCGGACCGTAATTGTCCTGGTTGCCGGCACCCCGGGGAAAAATACTATAGTCATTCCAGTGGTCGGAATAGGTCGTTTCACGAATATATTTGGAATGTACGGGGTCCGGAAAGCGCTCACCGTCAATAAAAACATTTTTGTCTCTGACCTCGAGGGTTTGTCCGGGAGCAGCAATACAACGTTTAACATAATGAACATACTGATCTTCCGGAAACTTGAAAATGACAATATCACCCTGTTGCGGCTGACGAAGTGCCGGCAGGCGGAACCAGGGCACATGAAAGCCAATCCGGGTATAGGGAATCCCGATCCAGTCAGGCGTCCGTGACCCATAAATAAAATTATTACCAAATAGAAAATCGCCCGTCATAATCGTATTTTCCATGGAACCCGTCGGTACATGATAGGACGCAACAATGGTCTGCTTTATGCCGAGCGCAATCAGAATGATCAACACCCAGGATTTGATCTCCTGCTTCACACGGGATCTGCTATCCGGTTTAGTCTCTTTACTACTCATTTATGCCTCTTTATAAAATCCTTTGTTATATGGCTTATACACAACTATAAGAAAAAAGTTCATTCATTTATATTCGGGATCAGGCAAAGGAAAACCAGCTCCTCCGTACCATTATTAACGATTTGATGAAGCTCATTCGGTTCAACGAGAATGACCATATCCGCCGATATAGGGATTTCTTCCCGGTCTTTTCGGGCAATTCCATATCCTTTAAGTATATAAATTTCATGCTCAAAATCGTGGGAATGAAAAAAGGTATATCCGCCGGCATTGACACTGAATTGCCGCATGGTAAAGGTCAGTGCACCATCTGCCGGTCCCAGCAGCACCTGCTTCTGAACTCCCTTCACGCCATCCTCTATAAGAGTTTCCTTTGGTACCGATATCGTCTTTTTTATGATCATTTTTTTATCTCCTCGATAAAACCCAAAATCGTGTAAATAATCGTATCGCTGACAAACCAGCCTCTGGGGCTTAATTTAAATCGCCGCTGGTCGAATTGCCAGAACTCTTCGTCAAGTTCAATCTGCTTTAATTTTTCAACAATCCGTTGAAAGTCGATGTGGAATAGATTGCCAAACTGGGAAACCGATAATCCTTCCCGGGTTCTCAATTGTAAAAACAGGTATTCAATTTCACGATCATAATCGGTCAGAATTTCCCGTTCTTTGCTAGGAAATTGTCCTGCAACAATCTGATTGATATATTTTTCAACTGACCGGAGATTCCACCAACGGGATTGTCCGTCATAAGAATGAGCAGACGGACCCAGTCCAAGATATTTACCACCGTTCCAGTAAACCTGATTATGCTGTGATTCACAGGCAGGTTTTGCCCAATTCGATATTTCGTAATGCGTAAAACCGTTGTCTGCCAGAAATTCGTCTGCATATAAATATAATTCTTCTTCCAGGGCAGGTTCCATGGATTCAATCTTTCCGGTTTTCTTTAAATTATATAGCGGCGTTTCCTCCTCAAAGCTGAGGCTGTACAAAGACAGGTGATCCACGCCTGTCTTCAATGCTTTTCCCAGAGATTCCCGCCAACTGCTCATCGTCTGTCCCGGTATCCCGTAAATCAAATCCAAATTTGAATGATCAAATCCCATATCTTTTATTTTGTCAAATGTCGTCCGGATATCGGATGCGCAATGAATTCTGCCCAGCTGCTGCAATTCATCATCCTGAAATGACTGGGCACCCACGCTGATCCGGTTGACGCCATTACTTTTCAAAGTGTCCAGAAATTCGACCGGGATTTCGGCAGGATTCACTTCAATTGTAAATTCGGATAACAAATCCATTTTAAAATTCTGACGAATTGATCGCAGCAGCTGATTGAAATTATCAATGCCAATCAGATTCGGACTGCCACCGCCGATGTAGATAGTATTGACACTATATTCCGAATAGAGGGGTGCATATAATTCAATCTCGCCGATCAGTGCCGCAATCCAGCGTGTCAACATTTCCGGATTCAATGGAATTGAATAAAAATCACAATAGAGACATTTGCGGACACAAAAGGGGAAATGGATATAGAGACTGAGGGTTTTCATATTAAGACAATTTCAACTACTGAGTTGGAAAGATAACCCACAACACAGGTTGAAAATCCGGGTAACCAGTTTATTTCAATAATGTGAGTTTCCGGACGATCCGATCAGTATCTCTCTGCAACAGGAAAAAATAGATGCCGGAATGCAATCCCCTGCCATCACGGCTTTTTCCATCCCAGTTAAAAATATAGCTTCCGGCTGGCTGACTAGTACGCAGCTCGGAATAAACTTCCCTGCCGCTTAGGTCGAATATCTTGATACGGACATTCGATTGCTTTTCAAGGTCATAGCACAGTTTCGTTGTCGCATTAAACGGATTCGGATAATTCGGATAGAGCGCGAAATGCTTGGGTAAACTTGATATATCATCATCAATGTTGTTTATTATACCAGCTTCCGGTGTCTCCAGTCTAGTATCGGTAAAAATGTGAAATTCACCCTGCGCTAATTCAATTGGATCGGAAGTTGATTCAAAATACAGAGAATCCCCTGAGAAAAAATCGAACCAATTTCCGACATGTTGAAAATTAGGGGCAATCGACAGGGACGAAACACCAAAATTACCAATAATGACGACATTCGGAGTACCATTCATTCCAATTCGTTTTCCATTACCACTAACAGACATCGTTACATTTGTTCCGGGATTTGTGAAAACAGCATTCTCACTCCGCAGTTTCAGTAATGCGGCAATGGTTTTATAAAGGCTTTGCCGAATGACATCTTCATTATACTGCCATAAAAACGGCTTTTCACAAACCCGGCAGGGATCATCGATCGAAATATCGTAGCCCAATTCACCGAACTGCCAGATCATTTTCGGTCCCGGCAGGGTCAGGAAAAAGGCATTGACAATTTTCATTCGTCGCAAGGCAATCTCCGGGTTCTGAATATCATAATCACCGGCGGCATTTCCATAAGTCAGATTTTTATACATTAAGCGTTCTTCATCGTGGCTCTCCATGTAAGTCACTAAATGCGGTTTAGTCCAATTCCGGGTTTTGAAATACCCCCATGAAAAATCCGAATCCGACGAGTAACCCATAGCAGATTGAGCATAATTCCAGTTGGAATTACCCCAGAGCATTAGTCCGTAATCTGCCAGAATCTGCTCCTCATCGTTCGCTGCAAAATGTTCCAGAATGATATAGGCGTCATCATCAACTTTCCAGATTTCGTTTGCTATTCGCTGAAGAATATTGATGCGTTTGGCGTCATAGGCGCCACCATCGCCGGGCGTATTCGTAAATCCCTTGGTAAAATCAAACCTGAATCCATCAATCTTGAACTCAGTCATCCAGTACTTACATACCCGGTCAACATAATACTGAGTATGCTTGCTTTCATGATCGAAATCGCTGCCCCACGAAAAAACTGGATTCGGTGATTCCTCATTGAACCAGGGATTATTGGCAGCCGGGCGATTCAGGGTTGCATTCCAATACATTCGTACTAAGGGCGACTGTCCATAAACATGGTTCAAAACCATATCCATTATAACAGCAATTCCACGATTATGACATTCATCGACAAATTGCTTGAAATCCTCAGGAGGACCATAATATTTATCGAGTGCAAAGTGAAAAGATGGATTGTAGCCCCAGCTGCTGTTCCCCTCAAACTCCGAGACCGGCATGAGTTCAATCGCGTTAATCCCCAGGTTTTCCAGATAGTTCAGCGTGTCGATCATGGTTTGATAATCATGTCTGGCTACGAAATCCCGAATAAGCAGTTCATATATCACCAAATCCTGCTTCAGTGGCTTGTTAAAATCAGTTATCTCATTTGCATACTCTGGCTGAACCGTTTGAAATACCGCTGCCGCTTCTTTCGTCTTTCCATCGGGATAACTTTTCAGATTGGAGTATGTAGTACTGGATATATAACGATCGTTCCAGGGATCGAGAATCTTCCGCGTATAAGGATCGGCAATTCGTAACTCTCCATCAATTAAATACTGGAATCCGTACTCAGTCGTTGGATCGAGTTGATCAATTTGCAGCCAATATACAACGCTGTCATCGCTGACATAGTAACAATTCATGTAATAGCTGGTGTCCGGTGTCCAGTCGTTGAAATCACCGATGACATAGACAAAGTCTTTGTAGGGCGCAAACAGTGTCAGTACAACCGACTGATCATTGAGGATATTAATCCCGGGTTGAACCGCCACCGGCAGCGGACTATACGTCATTGAGGGATTGACCATTATATAAATACTGCTGGTATCACTGCTCCCCGCGGTATCGATTGCCACGAGCTGGAGCAGATTTTGACCAACATCCAGGTAACTCACCGGTAACTGATAGTCCAATACAGAATCACTTACCTGGCTTAAAATATTCTCGTCGAATATCAGGGAAATTGTCTGAATCTGAGTCCCTAATGCAGCGGTTTTACCGATAATGTTGAGTGTATCGCCCTGTTCTTGAAATACCGGGCTGCGCTGCGGATTATCGAATGATAAATCGACAACAGGTTCCTCGAAAAAAACCGTCAATCCCGGTTCATACAACGCGTAAAATATATCGTCACCGCCCACATCCCGTCCGGTCGGTCCATCTGATCCGGCACTTCGGAAAACAAAACACAGCTCGGTAATTTTATCAGCTGTACTGACTCCATAAAATTCATGGGGATTACCGATGACCAGTTTATAGCGGTCCGTGCTGGTCCGGATCAATTTAGGCTGAGTGTCGTCATTACCCCACGATTCGATGACATGCTGCCAGCGACCTCCGTTAATAGTTACACCAGTATGAGTATATACATCACCAGTATAGCCTTTCAATCCGCCGTCTCCTAAAGTAGCATCATAATAGATAATAATTGAGTCGTTTTCCGTCGGGTAAACAGGATCGGATGTTATGATCTGAGCAGATACTGATAGCGTCAGCAAAATAATTGGGATTAACAATTTTTTCATGAATATCTCGGTACTATGCTGGAAAATAAATATTTATTTTTCGCTGTTTTTTGGGTTTGTTTCTTCGATCAGCTGATCCAGATGATCCACCTTTTCCGTCATCAGTTTCATGACTGTCCCGGATACATCCATGTTTTTGCGTTGTCCAAACAGAGTGATATCCAGAATGATATAGTTGACCAGGATCGTTATAACTGCCCGGTTTTGGGTCCAGATCGACTGTTGTTCATCATCCTGATTGGCTGATCCCATGACCAGGTTTTTTGAGTCCGTGACCAGAATGAGCTTATGATCCCAGAAACTCACAAGTTTTTCTTCGGGAATTCCGTAGGCAAAAACTTCGCCATATTTCTCATCGATTTCCGTAAAGGAAAAAACCGTGATATCGACACCGCGTTTTTTTGCCAAAAGCAGCGGTCTTTTTAACTGGTCTATCTCACGTTTCCATCCGGAAAGATAAATCGACACGTTTGCCTCATCAATTAATGAAGTACACAGTTCCATCAATGACTCATAACCACGGATATTCCAAAATCCCTCGCTCTCCGGTTTGTCATTATAACTAAATAAATCGTCCTTTAGTGAACCGATCCGTTTGGAAAAATCAGACTCCAGCAATGACATGAGCTGCTTTGGTGCCAGTGGAATATAACGGCGGGGTTTGTCATGTATCGAAATGACGACTCCCATGGATTCCAGTTTTCTCAGGATGGAATAGATCACTGACCGGGGAACACCGGACTGATGACTGACTTCATAACCGGTCGCTGGATTATTGTTCAGCAATCCCAGATAGGTTCGTGCTTCATAATTGGTGAATCCCAGCTTGACCAGTTTAGCCAGAAGTTCATCAGGTATTTCATTCATATTTCTTCTCTTTTCTTCTCTTCTTTTAATATTGTAATCAGTTAATAAAGTGAACAGTTGGCAGGGGCAGTCGGCAGGAGCAGTTGGCAGGAGCACAGGATGAAATAATATAAATAGCAATATCTGTCATTATTATCAGTATGGATCGCAAAATTTTGTATTAATGATCATTTGGGACGAATTTTTCTGGATGTTTTTCCATCCCTCCTAACATTTTACCAACTTCACTATATTTTTCTTAAAGAGAATTGTGAATATCTTCATAAATATATTTACAATCTTTGGAAAAATCTATCCATACCATTGTCTCACTTGCTTCAGAATCGGCATCAGTAATTTTAGAAACAAAATGTTTTGGATATATTCTTTTTCTATATGCTTCAGCAATATTGCTGCAAACAGATCGCGAAGCACGTCTGATTTGATCAGTCAATGAATAAGTTTCTTCCTTTGGAAAATTTTTAGAAATATAAAAAACTTCCATCGCAAGGTCATAAGCCATCTGATATACTTTTAATTCCTTAAACCTTCCCCTCATGCCAATTCTCGTTTGCCTTTTACTACTACTGTCAATCTCCATCACCCTCAATATTGACCTCTGTTGACAGGTGCCGGAACCAGGATAGATAGAGAATTATTGACAGTACAACTGTCATCGTTAATAAAATCAGAAAATTATCAAAGCGTTTCATCGACAACATCAACCACATCAGAAACAGGCAACACTGCCACGGTACTGCAAAGAAAATGGAAAAGATATCGCGTTTGTTTTCCCGATTGATCTTGCCGATAAAGTCTGCCGAAAATTTGCTGCGGATATTTTTCCAGAATCCAAAAGGTCGCGTTTTCTTGTAGAAATTTACTAGCACTTTTTCATCGGTAGGTTCGGTTAGCAGGGTGCCGATAATTGTCCCTGCCAGAGAAGTTCCGGCAGATATGATAAAAGCGATATATTCGGGTGTGCCTTCCGGTGCAAAAATTTTCCAGATAATCGCGACAATAGTACCGGTTGCCATGCCGATGGCATAGCCATAACCGTTCAGGCGCCACCAGTACCAGCGGATCAATTGCGGGATGATCATACCAGCACCGATACTCATGGTTATCCAGCCCCAGATTTCATTGATATTTTTGATTATCAGCATAAGCCCCAGACCAAGAACCACGATCAGTACAGATGCCAGATAACTCTGTTTCATTTGTTGCTTTTGATTAGCTTTGGGATTGACATGTTCCAGATAGATGTCCTTCACCCAGTATGCCGCTCCGGCGTTAACCGTCGAATCGAAGGTTGACATGGCGGCTGCCATTAAACCCGCAACGAGAAATCCTTTTATTCCGATCGGGAGTGTCGCTACCACGGCAGGCAGTACCATTTCAGGATCGGTTATTTTCGTTGCCAGGGAAACACCCCAGACAGCCATCGCACCGATGAATGGCCACCTGAAAGAGAGCAGAAATGTCCAGAACAGCGAAAGAAATCCGGCTTCACGATCACTCTTTGCCGCAAAATAACGCTGAATCATATAATTACCGGTTCCACCACTGCCCTCGATAACGGTCTTGAACAGGTAAAACATGATCGCAATACCGAAAAGATTATACATGGAATAGACAGAATTGGACTCAATGTTCAGATTCCAGCGGGGGATTACATTCGTCCATTCTCTGTAAGAAGTCAGGTAACTCTGAAAACCGCCGCCCGCAGTTTCTTTAAGCGGCATTGAAACAAAAAATTCTTCAGGCAGGTCAATTGACAAAGCTTTGACCACAATGTAGCCAATTGCCATAAAAATCAAAGTCCCCTGGAAGACATCGGTCCAGATGACGCCATATAGTCCGGATGCTACCGTATATATCATCGCAACAGCGATCAGTACCGCAGCTGCCCAGAACTCGGATGGTAGTCCGAAAAGACTTGGAATACCTAAAAATTTATCCAGGAACTTGCCCCCGCCAATTGCAAAATAGGTGACCATTGCGACGGTCATGATCAAAGATGTGAGCGCAGTAATAAAGCGGGCTAATTTACCTTCCTTGTCGTCACCAAAACGAAACTTCATCCATTCCGCCAGGGTCATGACACCCGCCCGGCGATTCCATTTTCCCATGAAAATCATCAGGAACGCCATTATCAGGGTAACACCGCCTCGAATTTCAATATAAAATCCCCGCGCCCCGATAGCATAAACCAGCGCAACAATAATCATCGTCCCGCTGATATCCAGATTTGAGGACATACCCGAAGCACCCAGCGCCCACCATGGAAGATCGCGATTACCTAAAAAATATGAATCGATACCCTGGGAGGCTTTCCGTTGAAACCACATTCCGACAACAACCAGACCAACCATATACAGAATAACAATCGAAAAATCAATAGCGTGCATCAGTATATCCTTACTGTAAAAATATTCAAAAACAGAATGAACGAGAGTGGAGAATTAATCTCCACCCTCATTCACATCGGTTTTATTTCATTAATACCATTTTCTTGATATCACGGAACTGGTCTCCGGCATTCAGTTCATAAAAATAAACACCGGATGCCACCGGACTGCCATTCATATCCCGACCATTCCAGATATAGGTGTATTGCCCAATCTGAAGATTATTATAGACTTCTCTGATAATTTGCTGACCCAGCATGTTGTAAATCGACAGGGTGACTTTGCCTGAACGGGGAATCGTGAATTTTATCTCCGTGATTGGATTGAATGGATTCGGAAAATTCTGAGCTAATCGATACTCTTTTATCAGGGCGACATCTTCTTTATAAATCCCACTGGGTGCCTGAGTATCATAATTCCAGGCGCTGTAGAATTTTGGATTAATGCTACCCCACTGCGCCCGCAGACGGGACTGTGCCTCTGAATCATCGATATTATCGATATGATTCAATCCATAGCTGCTCTCGTTATCGCCGCCACCAATTCCAAACTTGAACTCCTGTCCAACAGTATGACCACTGTCGGGAGAAAAGCTGTAAGTCACTGTAAAAATTGAATCGCCGGCAACCAGATCACCATGGGTTCCGTCATCATACATAACGCGGTTGGTATCATTCATCAAGGTACCGCCCCAGGTCTGCCAGGTATTTTCACCATTATTTGACAATGGACCGTTTATATAAACACCCATCGCAAAAACAGTATCGGGATTGAGTTCAAGCATCAATGGAGTAATCGTAAAACTACTCTGAATATCACGCAATGTTGATCCAGCCAGAATCTGAAAGATTGCCGGTCGAATATCACATTCTACCGCAACATCAACATTTTGCGATAAAAGCGTATTGTTTCTGAAAATCGGCATGCGTCGCGCCAGTTCCCGGCTGTCTTCCGTATCCATGATTGCCGTAGGTGAAACAGTTATTGTGTACGCTCTCCGTTCGGCAATAGAGACGACATCACCTTCATAGTCAAAGTTGAAATAAACTTCCCGTTGTTCCTGCCCGTCTTTGTATATATAATACTGATAATAGAGCGGTTTCCCGAAATCGACATAAATCATTTTTGCCTGGGTGAAATAATTCTGAGTTCCCGTCTGACGAATGAGAGTGTCCGTATAGGCTTGATCGGCAGAGCTGTGCAGACCGTACTTCACCAGCAGTGTATCACCAATTTCAAAACCATTACTTGAAATAGCATTACCCAAATCTGTGTAAAATGTAATATTCACGGAATCATTTCCTTCGAAACCTCCCGGTCTCAGATTATCAAACCATTTAAAATAGATCGTCGTATCGTTACCGACTGTTGGAATCTCAAATTCCGGTGTCGTATTCCAGAACATATCATCCCAGCTCTCATAGAGATTATGGCTGGCATAATGGGCTACAAATTTGAATTTTACACCTGCGTCGGCATACGAATTCGGGACATGAATAGCACCCGAGTAGAAATATTTTCCGGAGTATTGCCGGCTACCGCCATTCGCATGATCGGCTTCTTTTGTAAGGACCCAGGTCGTATCCCAGCCAATCTCACCCGTTGGACCCCAATCACTCATATTGGAGCCACGAACACCAACCACCATGGTATCCGGATCAAATTCCTGCCAGCCCTGAACATTGACTCTTACAAAAACCGAAAAAGTCGAATCATAGCTCGTAAAGGGCGCCTCATACTGAGTCATATTACCCTTGAATCCATTCACGAACTGGAGTGGCAGCGTCGTATCGGAACCGCTGAAACCAGAAAGATCCAATTTACGGTTTCCACCGGGCCAACTGACATTGGCTTCCCAGCCCTGATGCTCCCAGTCGTCACCAGGCGCAATTGAGGTATGCGTGTTGGTAAAAAACTTATAATCGATCACCGCGTTATCCGGCACATTCCATTCACCCAACCAATAATCCCCCGCAACATTCGTCAGGTTCATAGTGGTATTAGCGTCCCACGCAATATAGACGCCATCGGACAGATTGTCGATTGTGGCATCATTAGCGTCGGCATTTCCTCGAATCTGGACAATACTGTTGGGTCCCAGAGTATCCGGGACACCGGCAGTGTTTGCCCAAAATCTGACGGTAACCTCCGCATTGATCGCCGTAATCATCAACAGGATGATGAATGTAATTGTCACAATTCGTTTCATTATAACCTCCTTAAGTTACATTTATTTACGTTTCAAAGATTAAAAACCGATACTTAACGCTGAGGTTTGAACAGCGCCAAACTTACCATAGTTTTGAAAAGAATAATCCACCACAATATCTGCATATTTCAGAGGCAACTTTAAACCTAACCCGGCAGTCAATCCCTGTTCCGTTGCTTTCCTGAACAAAGACTGGTAGCCCCCGCGAATACTTAAAATATTGGAAATTAATATTTCCGTACCGACGTTAAGCGTCTCACTGTCATCGGTCGGGCGGACTGCATCGGCAGCAACCGTTGCCTTAAAATATCTCTGATCAATGATGGGCATTGCAATTCCCACACTGAAAATCAATGGCATCGGCCATTTATCGGTTTTCAGGTAGGCAACAATCGTCTCATTATTCCCGGCTGCTTCGGGATCAAGATCCACCTGTTGAATAAGATCCTGCCCGCCCATCTGGAGATCACCCCCAAAATTGCGCATTGACGCACCGATCCGAAGACCGTTGAATTGAGTAATAAACAGCAATCCCAGATCCATCGCATATTGTGAAGATGATGAATGCCAGATTTTCTGTTGAATGTACTTTGCGGTGCCGCCGATAGAAAATCGATCGGTGACATTTCTGGAGTAGGAAAGACTGAACGCCATATCACTGGCTTCCCAATATTCCCCGGTTCCATCGGGTTCCTCAACTGTTGTCACCGGTTCACGATCACCATAATCCAGCAGGTTAATCGAAAATCCGATCGCATTTGCCGAACCAAACAGTACCTGCGCACCAATCCACTGGTGTTTGCTACCCACCAACCAGTTAGTCTGAGATGCATAAACATGGCTTTTCACGGTACGGGAAATCGCACCTGGATTCCAGAAAATCGAACTGGGATCATCCCCCATTGCAGTGTATGCACCGCCCATGGCAATTGCTTTCCCGCCCACCGGTATTTTTAAAAATTGTGCGGCAGAGGTTCCGACTTTATCCTGAGCAGCTATCTTCAATGACATGACAAACAATATAATAGTAAAAACAGCGCTAATCGGTCTGATATAACTTTTCATAATTGGATCACTTTATTATGGCTATTTTACCTGATTTCTTACCCACACTTGACTCTACAATGTAGAAATATACTCCATATGCGATATCAAGATTCTCTTTCGTTTTCAAATTCCAGGCAAGGGTTCCGTTGTGAATATTACCGGACTGGTTCAGGGTAATCACATGAGCACCGCTTGCGGTAAAGATATGCACCTTGGCATTTTCGGGAAGTTTTCGAAATTCTATCCGCCGCTCACCCCGCCCACTCGTAATCGATGGTGGCAATGGCGCTTCCATAATGTTGGCAACAACATAAGGATTGGGAACCACCTGGATATCGTCAAGACTCAGATTCGCGACTTCGGTATCGGTCGTTGGCACCTCGGTAGTAAATTCAAAAACATCATCCTTTCGATAAGGGCGAGTCACTTCGATCGTCAGTTTATCGCCATCCTGAAATCGCGGAGTATCTTGTTCGGTAGTGGAAAATGACATCACCCAGGAGTACTGATAAACGGAATCAGGTTTCAGAATGTAACTTTCGATCAGGCAGTTTGGCTTAAGTTCGTAAATACCATTTTCATTTTCTTTCGAACCGGTAAAAACAAAAGGAACCGTTGTAGAATCGATTATATTCCAGAGCCGGAAATTGGTCTTTTTCGGCGGTGTCCAGAGAAATTCCGGTAAACCTTGATTGGTGTAGACAATCAGTGATTGAGGTGTTTCATAGAGGGCGACATTCGGTGCGCTGAATTGTAATTCATATTGGGACGGATAGGCAATTCCGGTGATGACTTTGCCGTTCGGCAGGGCGGCTTTATCCACCCGAAAAGACCACCGCAGCGTCCGTTCGGTATTGTTCCAGAAGGACAACGAATCGATTTTATAAAGTGACCAGTGATTCGTAAAGGATAATTGAATACCGTCAAAAATATCAGAATCGATGGACTCCGGGGCATACGGACTATTTTTAATATTTTCACTACGATAAACCGGATAAAACTGGTACGAAATCCGATAGTCGCCACTCGCCAGTGAACTTGAAGGTTTGATCCGAATTTTACTGGTCCGCATGATAAAATCAAAATGCGCATCCACATCGAGATAATTCCCGGGATCTGCCACCGGAGATATCAACATCGACGTTATTTCGATATTCATCTTTGTCAATGCATGATAACTCGTGTCAAGGGTAACCGTCTCAGTGAAACCATTTAAATCCATGATCGAATAGGTCGATGTTTTCGGTGCAAATTCATCAGGATCCATCCAGTCAAAATCCGGTTCACCGACGTTAGGAATACCATTATTGGCGGTGGGATCAGGATCGGCTAATCCGTTTCCGATATCATCTACCAGCGGATCCCAGTCGTTGTCATTGTCAATGCTGTCCGTGGCAGTATCGGTAAAAAATACCCGGTAGGTATGACCGGTCAGCGCTTTTTCATCAACGACAGAATATTGAATTGAACCTGTGGCGGGACCAGCCAGATGTGCCAGCCGTCTATCAGAATTTTGCCCCTTGTATCCAGCGACCGGTGGACCCGGACGGACCACGATCGTATTCACGTCAGTGATGACACTGCCGTCATTCTGAACGGAGATGAATTTTGTATTTTCCGATGGGAAAATATCATTCTCAACATCACCATGATCATAGGCGACAACGGCATAATAATACTGGCGACCATTCTGAACATCATTATCAACATAGGTATGCTGCAAGCCCGTTTCCGATCCAAGATTAAAGGTAAATCCTTCTGCCTGCTGGTAAAGATCCGAACTTGGCTCGAAAATACCTTCAATGCCATTCTTCTTGTCAAACTGAGCGATGGGTCGGTACCCGGTCACAACTCCGTTGACATTCGTGACGACAAAGGCATCAGTAAAATCCGGATCAGACGCCTTATATATTTTGTAACCTTCAAAATCCCGCTCCTTGGTCACCGGATCGATACTATCCTCGGATTTACGATCCCAGTAAAGCGTTACCTGACCATCATCTATGGCAGCACTGACAACCGGTTTATCCGGGGGCTGCGGAAAACGATAATCGCTGTTGTAGATTTTTTGAACAGTCTCGCGGTTCTTCAATAAATCATCAATATCATGCCCGTAAACCAATGCCAGTGAAAACCGTTCGGTTTTTCCGGCGGGCAGTGGAAAATAGGCTGAACCATAGATAAAGTCGCCATCCTCACCAGCTACCGGTTTGTTGTTCTGAATACTGGAGGGCACTTCAAAATAACCCGGTTGCAGCCAGTCCCAGAGTTTTTCATCATCCTTGACCGGATAGAGATTCGCCGGAGTAAAATAGTTAAAACTGGTTAATCCAATCTGATCGGATTCATCAACATCGGTTTTATCAAAATTAGGTTCACCCAGGGTCGCCCGTTCATCGCCCTCACCATAATCAAATGTTCCGTCTTTTCCATCGGCGCCGACATCATCAAAATCGGGATTCCAGTCACCGTCGTTGTCAATCCCATCATCACGACGCTCGTCAATCAGCGGATCGTCAACTCCCAATCCACTGCGAAAATCTTTGTAGGCAACCGGATTCAGCGTATCGAAAAGAACAATCCCATCCTGATCAACCCGTCTTTGACGATAATGCAGCAAATAGTTTTCGTCAATTAAGCCATCCAGGTCATTATCAACACCATCATAGACATTCGTATTGACTGATCCGTCTTCCAGAAAATTTCCCTCAACCAGCTTGGTCTCACCCGCGATAATTGTCAAGGTCAAACCGCGGGTTCGTACGATCTGGGTGTCCTGAGTGATAGTGACAACTGATCGTTCAAAATCGTTATCAATTATGACGATTTCATCACCGATATCATATATAATCGTATCAAAATCAGTTTCCTGAAAATAGGGAGCCGTAAAAATTAGGTTTGATCCTGGATTAGCGCCATCCTCTCGATTATCACCATCATTATCGATACCATCGTAAGGATTGCCGGGACTTTCAAGAAAAGCATACCCCACCATTCCCGCCGGACCCTGCCATTTCGGATTCCGGCTGTTATTATTCGGGTAATCACCGGTATAGGTCAAGTCCCGCTGAACATCAAAAAAGGAATAATCGTCATTGTATTCCTGGGGACTGTCATCTGTTCCGGTCACCCCGTTATAGGTTCCCGCCAGCATCCCGAATACAACTTTATCATAGTTGGTTGTACTGTGGTTGGAAATTTCATAGAGCCAGAAAATGACATCCGCAGCTAAAAACTGTGCCCATTGCATGCCTCTGACCTTGACTTCCAGTCCCAGTCCATTTCGAACCATGTTGGTGCTGTCCGGTTTAAATTCCACACCAAATCCACCTTTTGGCAGCAAGACATTATTATTATCCTTAAAATTGAACTCTTCGTCATTATTATCGTCCATGACAAAGTAACTTTCCTGATCGGCATTGGTCACACCTTTTCCAAAAAATCCGTTCCATTGTCCCGGCCAACCTGAATCTTCGGGATCATTCTGCTTATCCGGCCAATAGGATGGCCAGGAAACTGGATCGGTACTCATGGCAACTTTTTCGTAATTTTCATTGAAATACCCGGAGACCGGTTCAAAACCCCACTGTTTTCCGGTTGGTGATTCTTCCGTACCGGTGGATGGGCGATCGATCGGACACACGACCACACTATGAAATTTGATCGTTGTATCAATTGCCTGATCAAAATATTTCACTTCAACACCAACGATCGGACTGACATCACCGATATATCCATTGGTATCAAAAAGCCAGGCGCCTCGGGGACCTTTGTTGGACGGCTGCCCGATCACTCCCCAGTTGCCAAATACCGTTCGCACCAGATTACCGTTATGGATGGCAGTTCTTCGGTATTCACGACCGCTTTGAGCAAAAATTGAAACCGTTGCCACGCTAAAATACACAGCAAGCATCGCATAAATTGAGGTTCTGATCTTTTTTTGCTTCATAGACTAATCCTTAATCCAATTTCAATTCGACGAGGCTCAGAATAATGGGTTGAATTTACAAAGTACTCTTTTACCGAATTCACCGGCGTACTTATATTCAATTGCCTGATTCGCTCTTCATCGGTAGTAAAACCCGCCCGCCCGGTATCATCATATACATTAACTTCATTAAGATTATCCAGCAAATTCATGACTCTGAGAAAAACTTCACCATCCAGCCCGGCAATTTTCAGACGGTAATAAGCCCGTACATCGATCGAAAAGGTGGACGGTTTGACGCCGGCGTTAGTCAGGAGTGAAGTTATATCCTCAGTTCGCCGGGGCGTATAGGGCAGTCCGCTACCATAACGAGCAATGAAATTTGCTCCGAATTGAGCGGCGTTGTACCCCATCGTACCGTTAATTGTATGACGCTGATCCCAGTTCAGCGGATTCAATTGAACTTCCGGTTCCGAACCGCCACTAATCGCGTTCCGGTAGGCTTCCGGATCAGAGGCGGTTCCGCTGGCAATCTGAAGAGTATAATCGATACTGGTATAGAGTCCATTGGGATTCTGCTGATTCAGGGCAATGGTAATTCCCTTGACCACACCAAAATCACTGTTCACCAGTTTACTGTAGGTCGCTGAACCTCCGAAAACTTCAATCTCATCCGCCCGTGTGCCGGTCAGATCACGGATATCTTTTACATAAGCGGTTACATCCAGGGACAGATTCGATGTCAGCTGTTGCTGAACACCGATTTCTCCTACAATGGTCTGCTCCGGTTTCAAATCGGCATTACCAACCACTCCCTGATTTCCGGTACCGGAACCCAGTTCAAATTCCGGATTCTGATAAAGGTAGGTAAAATTTGGTATCTGGAAAAAATGTCCATAAGAAAAATGGAAGACTCCCCGATCACTGATTGGAAATGAAATTCCAACTCTCGGACTCAATTGAAATTTCCCCGAAGCGTCCTTATACCAGTATTCCAGCCGCTCAGCGTACGTTACGGATGGTTCACCGGCATCCTGAACGCCATTTTCATTTAAATCGTGATAGCGGTTACCCGGCTTGATGGGATCATAGATTTCAGGATCACTCGGGTCTGCCAGGATGACACCATCCGGATTGAAATAATCCACACGGATGCCGGCGTTGATAATGATCTCCGAAAATTCCATTTTATCCTGAATAAAAAAGGCAAATTCGGTGGGATTATGTTCGTATGAACTATGATACACGGTACTGTCATCTAAAATAGTCGGGTGGATATACGGACTGAACGACGTGGGAATATCCAGACCTGTCGAAAAATCCACATAATTTTCACCGGCTTCCGGACGAATTTCATAATTAACCAGCGAGAGATCGTGGGCACGGTACTCTCCGCCAATTTTTACCTGGTGATATCGGTTAATCTGCGAAGTAATATCAAATTTACCCAAATAGGTGCCACTGTCCCGGTATTCATGATTGTTTTGAGTTCCACCCACGTGAAATTGATAAGGATAATCAAGCAGGTAATACGGATGTACATAAGTAGTAGAATCGTTATAGGATGATTCGGAAGACAGGCGTCCAGTATAAGTCCGGTTATAGTAAGAACCGGCAATTGTGAAAAAGGTATTTGAAGAGAGTTGATGCTGATACTTCAACAGGTGAGTCGTGCCGGTCAGGTTTTTTTGCAACATTCCGTCTGGATTATACTTAAAGACTCTATCATAATCCTGGTAATCCTTATTGTCATAGAAGAAACTGTAAAAAAGTTTACTTTTATCTGACATCCGGTAGATCAATTGCCCCTGCAGGTAGAGTTTCTGATTCCAGTTCATATCGACCCACTTGTTATCTCCTTGCATACTGGTCGAATCAAAGAGAATCGGATTACCTTCCATGTTATAAAAAATAATCGCAGAGGGATTGAATCGTCGCTGCCCCTGCTGCCAGCCACCGAAGTAGATATTTCGGGCGTTTAAATAGTAAAACAGTTTATCTTTTATAATCGGTCCGAAGATATTACCCTCAAAGTTGCGAATACTGATTGGATTGAATTGAGTAATATTGTCAAAAATATTATCATGACTGCTCAGGTAATCACCGAAATATGTTTCTATCGAAGCACCGAAATTGTTATTGCCTTGTTTGGTCGTGATATTCACAATCCCGGACATTACCTTGCCATATTCGGCATTAAAAGCACCGGAAATAACCTGGAGCTCCTGAACCATATTTTTATTCACATCAACAACCGATGCGCGATCATAGGAATCGGTCACCGGAATTCCATCGATCAGGTAAGCAACTTCACCTTTCCTGCCGCCGCGTAAACTGCCATCGACGTAACCCGCCTGCATTTCCAGCGCTTCGGAAACCTCGGTGATCGGAAGACCTTCCAGTTCTTCCGCCCGCATATGAGAGGCTGTGGCAGTCATATCTTTGACAATCATTTTTCGCTGGGCAGTTACAATGACTTCTTCTCCGGTAATTACTTCCGTCCCGAGATCGAAATCCAACGATGTAGTCAGGTCTATCGATACTATCACGCCCTCAACAATCTTCGTCTGATAACCAATCATTTGCGCTCTCAGTCGATACTCTCCTGGAGGAGCATTGAGAATCATGTAATTCCCATTTAGATCAGTTGCCGCTCCCATATAAGTACCCTCAAGAACGAGGTTACAGCCAATCAGCGGTTCGCCTGTTTCCGCATCCACTACTCTGCCGGTAATTTTACCACTTGTTCCGGCAAAAAGGACGGATGTGATCAGCATTAAACTGATAAAATATCGAGTTATTGATTTCATTGGCATCTCCTCGTTGGCAAAATATATGGACGAATTCTTAAGGAGAGAGGATTCGTTTTTTGAAGTTTTAATACCAACATTTGATATGTGATTTTGAGGATCAATTTAATAGAAACCTGAGATATTTCGTAGCTAATTTTGAGATAAGCCCGGCGGAATTATCCTTGACCATATTTAGATTCTTCTAGCGCTGATTTTGCATCAATGTATTTTTTATTTTTCAATTTATCCTAAGTATGAATTGAAGATTTTATTTTTAAAAAGATTTTCGCTGATTTCGGACCGAGTCGATATTGCTGATCGGAACTCCCCCAGATACATTTCCACTGATTGGCATCCGTTAAAAACGATGCAATCGGAATTTCCTTTATTTCATTCGATAAGTTGAATATTGCACGAATTCTCTCGTCTTTCGTCCACCTTTCAAAAGCGAACAACGATTGATCATCATCAGTCAGAACGGTCTGATACTCACCATGTCGAAGAGATTCGTACTGTTTGCGAAGATTAATTATTCCTTTATAATATTCAAGCAGTTCATGATCGATTTCGACAGTGTCGGTCGGACGACTGAGGTCAAAGGGGTGAGTCTGTTCAGGTTCATAGGTAAATTCTTCCCAGATCATTGGTTTCCGGCAATCCGGATCATCGGCACCCCACATACCGACTTCATCACCATAATAGATATATGGAGCACCAATATAGCAAAACTGAAACACAAGGATTACCCTTTGAAGTTGATGTTCATGGGCATCAGGTTTTCGGATCTCAAACATGGGATCGTATTGCAAATTGGAGGCATGGTCAATCCAACGATCGGGATTTGCTGTCGAGGAGGCAAATCGCTCTGTATCGTGACTGCCCATGAGATCCATCAGAACTCTTTGATTATTTTTCGGATATTTATTGCGGACAAATCCCAGCAATGAATCTAACTGACTTGGAGTGATTTGATTCTTCTCATCGACAAACGCTTTTAACATCGCATCGGCAAAACGGTAATTCATGACAGCGTCAAAGATATCGCCTTGAAGCCAGGGTGAAGCATCGAGCATGACATTATCCATGAAATTTTCCCACCAGACTTCCCCGGTCAGGTAAGCATTCGGATTAATAGCGCGAACCCATTTTCGAAAATCACGCCAGAAATCCTTGCTAACCATATCTGCAACATCCAGGCGCCACCCGTCAATCCCATCAGATGGGTCACCATCACCATTGGGGTCCATCCAGCGCCGAATGATATGTTTGATATGGTTTCGAAAACTCTCAACGGCGCCATGCTCATCTTCCCGAATCTCCGGTAAATCTGTAACACCATACCAGCCCTGATATTCGAATTCATTTGCTTTGGTCGTCGGATCATCGAAAGCTTTAATGATAAACCAGTCCAGATATTTACTTTCCTGACCATTTTTTTTGACATCCTGAAATGCCCAGAAGGGTATTCCAACATGATTGAAGACACCATCAATGATGATTCGCATATTACGTTTGTGAACCTCATCAACCAGTTTTAAAAAGAGCTTATCCGCTGAGGTCCATTCCCAGCTGGCTGGATCGTCAGGTATTTCTTGCTCCCATATCTCAATATCACCATTCGGATCAGGTCCAAAATTACTATCGATATGCCGATACATTGTGGCGCCATATTTATGGGAAGATGCCGATTCGAAAACCGGATTCAGGTACAGTGCATTTACTCCTAAATTCTGGAGATAATCGAGTTTGTCAATAATCCCCTGAATATCGCCGCCGTATCGGCGCAGTTGCGCATTATAATAAAAACCTTGAGAGTTTTGCACTTCCCAAGGCTGTAATTTGTACCAGTCGGATGTCCAGGGTGTAATTGCCCAATCATTCTGTTGATCGTAGGGCCAGGTCCCGTCTAAAGTCTCAATAGTGGGATCGTTGTCAGGATCACCATTATAGAAGCGATCTGGAAAAATCTGGTACCAGATTGCATCGACTGCCCAATCAGGTACATTCGTGATATTTTGCGAATTATTTGCACAAGCAATGAAAAAATATCCAGCGATAGCTATCAGAAGAAAAGGGTTAAAATCCGGTTTTTTCACTCTTAATGCCTTCATTCATCTCAACAGTTGTTCATATCTGAGTTACTAAACATTGAAATATATAATTCATTAGATTTTTTGTCAACAATTTTTTCGTTTTATTTATGTAATAAAGAGGTTTAAAAAAATATCGGTATCTATTTTATTTCACGGGCAATAAAGCTGCCGCTAACAAGCCAAGCGAAATAATCACGATAAAAATGCTGTAAGTCCGAAAACTCCGGTCTTCGAGAGTCATCAGCCAATCAAACGTTTTACTCAGCTTTTCTGAAGTCAGCAAGTAAAACACACCATCGATAAACAACATCAGTCCTACGATTGTGACCAGTGCCTTCAGAGCTGTTTTCTGTCGCAAATATACGGTTGCCAAACCAAGGACAATCTCGAAAATTCCAGGCAATATAAACAGGCTGCGCTGATTGATCCAATTCAAGAATCTTTTTACCAGCGCTGTTTGAAAAAACAGCAGTAATGCTATAAGCCCAATAAAAATTCCTTCAATAAAGTAGAACCAGATCATATAAGCCCTTTTTAAAATGGATATAATATATCGACCAGTTTTCGCAGAGCAGGTTTCCTGACGCTGATGGATCGATGTGGACAAATTTCCTGACAGCAGTAACAGCGGATACATTTTTCGTAATTATAAACCGGCGGCGCAATTTTATTATTATCTTTCCATGCCATGGCTTTTGGATTCATCGGACACTGATCGACACACATCCCACAGCGCCGACATAAACTATCATCAATCACCGGTTTATTTGCCAGAAGTGTTTTGGCAATTTTATATTTCCAGGATGATGCATCTTTCAGATTAGGGCTGCGATCGACTTTGAAACTTTTCTGAATAAAACGATCCAAATCCTCGCCGATAATTTCTATTTCCTGCTCTTCAAACTTTCCCAGACCAAAATCAGCGCCTCTGAGATTGGTCAGCACTCGTTCAGGTTTGAGGTAAATCAACCGGCAGGCAACCGAATCCATTGCAACGGGATCGGTCGAAAACAGGAGTACATTTGTCTTGACTGGATCTCCGCTGCTGGGACCATTGCCCTCCATCGATTCAATCGCGTCCATGACAAATAGTTTGGATTTTAAAAAGCGATTAAGATCAACCAGCATTTCAGAAAAATCCCGGGAATCCGGTAATTTCACATGAAATTCAGGTTTTGAAAAACCGGGGATGCAGCCAAACTGATTTTTCACCGAACCGGTCATTTTTGTAAAATTGTGAGTCTTCAGTTTTGGCAGGCTGATAAGTCCATCGCTGGCTAAGACTCCCCGGGCAATTTTAAACTGCCGGTAGCGCTTACCTTCGGGAAATGATACGAACTCCCCGTTTTCAAAGTCAGCCAGTGGAACACCTAATTCTGCTGCTATTTTTGAGATTCCGATCTTTTCCAGCACGGTCGCCGGTTTGCCAAATGCCGGTGAATCACCATAACTTACCTTAAATCCAGCCTTGATGACAAATTCGGCGACTGCCTGAAAAACCGTCGGATGGGTAGTGACGCACAACTCCGGCGACTTGCCAATTAAAGCATTGGGTTTTAGAAGGATCTTTTTCTCGCCAACAGTGAATATATTTTGGATTCCGCCCAGCAGTTCAATTCCGAGCGCCACACCCGAACGAACTTCTTCAATCTCATAAGATTCACATTTGACAAGCGCAACTACCGATTTGGCGTTTTGGTAATTTTCCATTATTCTATTCAGTCAGTTGCCTGCTTTTTATTTTTGCGCGTCAGACCTTCGATGACAATGACAAATTCGCCTTTTGGTTTTTTCTCCCTGAAAAATGCTGAAACTTCGGATATGGTTCCACGAATATATTCTTCATAGTATTTGGTCATTTCCCTTCCGATCGAAATATTTCGCTCCCCAAAATATTCAGCGAGATCGTCAAGAGTTTTTAACAATCGCAGGGGACTTTCAAATATTATCATCGTACGGGATTCTACAGCCAGCGCTTCCAGCCGCGTTTTTCGTCCTTTTTTTCGGGGTAAAAATCCTTCAAACGTAAACCGGTCGGTTGCAAAACCGGAACTCACCAGCGCCGATAGAATTGAAGAAGGTCCCGGAATGGGAATCACCGAAATTTCCGCTTCAAGCGCCTTTTGGATCAGACGAAATCCAGGATCGCTGATCCCCGGCGTCCCGGCATCGGAGATCAGGGCAATGTTCATTCCCGAGCCTAATTTCTGCACAATTTCATTACTGCGCCGCTCTTCAATTTGATCATAATAACTAATCTTTTTTGTCGATATATTGTAATGACTTAGCAATTTCGATGAATGGCGGGTATCTTCACAGGCGATCAGATCCACTGATTTCAATATTTCAATCGCCCTCAAAGTGATATCATCCAGATTGCCAATCGGAGTTGCAACAATATAGAGAATTCCGGAATTGCTCATAGATTAATTTAGCATCTAAAAAAAACAAAGGACAGGTAAAGTTCCTGCCCTTTGCGTTCTCCCCTGAATTTTGACGGATGAGCCGTTTATCCCATTTCTAATATTTTATGCTAATCGACCTCAAATTTAATGCCCTGCGCCAGTGGCAGCTCCCTGCCCCAGTTAATTGTATTGGTTTGGCGGCGCATATAAGCTTTCCAGGCATCGGAGCCCGATTCACGACCTCCGCCGGTATCTTTTTCACCGCCAAAAGCGCCACCGATTTCAGCACCGGAGGTCCCAATGTTGACATTTGCAATCCCGCAATCCGAGCCAACGTGTGAAAGAAATTGTTCCTGGTAGTGCATCGACGATGTAAAAATCGCCGAGCTTAATCCCTGGGGAACATCATTGTGAATTCGGATGGCTTCATCAAAATCATCATATTCAATTATATATAGAATCGGTGCAAAAGTCTCTTCCTGGACAATCTTATACTCGTTCTTTGCCTCCATGATCGTCGGCTCTACATAAAATCCACCTGCCAGCTCTTCGATTTTGTAAAGATTTCCACCATAAAATAATTTTGCTCCGGCTCTCTTTGCCTCTTTGATCGCGTTCATCATCAAATCAATAGCAGATTGATCGATGAGCGGTCCCATCAGTACGCCGTCTTCCAGCGGATTACCGATTGGTACCTGGGAGTAGGCTTTTAGAAGACTGCCGACAAATTTTTCTTTCACTGATTTTTGAATGATAATCCGGCGGGTCGATGTGCAGCGCTGCCCTGCTGTTCCAACCGCGCCAAACAGGGTCGCCCGGACTGCCATATCAAGATCGGCATCCTCGGTGACAATAATTGCATTATTACCACCCAATTCAAGAATTGTACGTCCCAAACGCTTACCGACAGCTTCGCTGATCCGCTTACCCATCGCAGTACTGCCGGTCATGCTGACCAGTGGTACCCGCTTATCATTTATTAACAGTTCGCCAACTTCAGAACCCTTGCCGATAATCAGGTTGAACACACCGTTTAAATCATATTTATCCACAACCGGCGCGATAATATTCTGAACTGCTATCGCCGCAAGCGGGGTTTTTGAACTGGGTTTCCAGACACAGACATCGCCACAGATGGCTGCAATCAGGGAGTTCCAAGCCCAGACCGCGACTGGAAAGTTAAACGCTGTAATAATTCCCACAGCGCCATAGGGGTGATATTGATCGTACATGCGGTGCCTGGGACGTTCACTGTGCATGGTCGCACCATAAAGCATTCGGCTTTGTCCTACCGCGAAATCGGCAATGTCAATCATTTCCTGAACCTCACCCACTCCCTCTGCCTTTATTTTCCCCATTTCAAGGGTCACAAGTTTACCTAGAGGTTCTTTATATTTCCTTAGAATGTCACCAATTTCCCGAACGATCGATCCTCGTTTCGGTGCCGGCAACATGCGCCATTTTTCGAAAGCCGCTTTGGCACTATATAGTACCGTTTCATAATCTTCGGCAGTCGCCTGAATGACGCTGGCTATCGGTTTTCCGTCAATTGGCGAATAACTGACCAACTCTTTTCCACTGGTTCTGATCCAGCCCTCAGAGGCACCCGTCGTCGCACCAAAATTGACTTTCTTAATGCCCAATTCTTTTAAGAAATTATCCATGAAAATCCTATCTAAATTTGATATTAGAATTTACTTCAATCATTTAATTCTGAACCTTGCTACTAACGGAAGATGATTACTGGCAATTTGTGAATTTTCTTTATTCGCGGAAAATATTGATACCGGAACCAGTTTATCATTCATAAAAATATAATCGACTCTTTTATCGGGATTCCTGGATGGAAAAGTAAATGGTTGCTCTTCCACCAGCGATCCCAGGTCATAGAAGTAATAGCTCAATTCAGTGATGTGGCTGGTACCGGGATCCAGGTTTAAATCACCGGATAGAATCACCGGATTGGTCAAACCCCAATTCAGAATGATATTCAGAAGCTCTCCGACTTCGGTAGAACTTTTTACAGTATCCGGACTGAATTGCGTACCATAAAAGTGCAATTGCTTTCCGTTAATGTTAATAATGGTATGCAGCACAGCCCGTCGTTCACCCTCTTCCTGATTACGATTGGATATAATTTTATTCTCGGAGAAATCGATTGGAAATTTGGATAGAATAGCGGTTCCATACCAACCCCCTTGAAACGGCATATTTCTGGCATAGGTAAATTCCATACCCAGCTCGGCAGCAATGATCCGAGCCTGGTCATCCCGGTATGTTCGTTCGGTTTTATAATCCACTTCGTTCAGACAGATAAGCTGTGGAGACTGTTCCCGGATAACAGCAACAATTCGCGATAAACTGTACATACCATCCGTCCCGACGCCATGATGAATATTATAACTCATAATGCGAAATTCTGTCGGACTGACTGGCTTGATCGGCTGGATATCCGGTTCCTTTTTTAAAATAAAAATCCCGGATAGAATGACTATTATAAAAAAAATAAAGAGGAGTAATTTTTTCAAATCCTGCTTATCTCCTCCAAAATCCCATGCACTAAAATCATCATATTTTTTGATACGACTCAATCAACTTGACGGGTGGAATTTCAGGATTATTTTTGAAAGAGGCAAAAAGGATTTTAAAATTTATCAATAATTATCATTAGCGCAGATCAAGCAGCATTTTTTTCTTTACATCGCATTCGCAACTCGATGGTCATGATTTTTTTAGGAGGAACCAGGAGTGTGATTTCATGTTCATCCTTCAATTCAAGCGTATCAATGATATATTCTTCGAGCGACATGACCTTCGCGCTGATAAGCGGATAATGAGAGACGATACTTCCGTCGATAAATTTCACAGTCGGGTTGAAAAAGCGTAAAATTACATTCCCGGTTTCGCTGGTTTTTAACACCGAAAAGCAGAGATTCGAGGGTTTGATCTTGATAAATTCCATTTGCGAAGGCAGGCTGCCGTCAGTTTCGCCTATCATAAAAGATTTCATCTCGAATAATCGGTTATATGCATCGTATAAAATCTGTCCATTCTCCCAGCCGCCAATATAGGGATAAAAGGACAAATGATATTTTAGAATTGCGGTATTATTCCCTTTCGGAGGTATTGATTGATGGGCAATTTTATCAATAATTGGGAGTGAAACCGACGGATGCTTTTTCGTTGTCACATGGGCTAAATGGATCTCTTTACTGATAATCGCGAAACCGGCAATCTCACCACACAGACCAACCAGCGAGTTCAGCGACATAGGATGATGGTCCAGATTTTTTATATTTACGATAGGCGAAATATCCTGTAAATCGAATCGAATATCGGAATAGATATGATCTGCTTTAAAATGTACCGGAAAAAAGTATGCGATTTTATGATTGAGCGCTTTGTCCACAATATCAATCGTTATATCAACATATCTTGACAGCCGGTCCAGAGATAATACGATGGTGATATTCACCCGGTTATTTTCGATATTGTCGGACTGGCTCCAGCTGTATTCAATTTTGAATGAGCCCAGCAAGGCACTGTTTTCAAATTGGCTGATAACGGGTGATAAGGTCGTACTCTTAATTGTTTTTATCTCATCAGGATTGCCCGGATCGGTTTGAATCGTATCAACAAAATATCCCAGATCTTTGTAGATCACACCGGTCTCTTTGGAATAGATATTAAAGCTACCATTGGCATTGATTGCCACGCGAATAAAATCATTTTCAAGGGTATGTTCAGCAGTAATAATATTTTTTCTGCGAAATTGGGCTGATTTTTGAACCGGGACAATTTTAAAAGTTTTATAGCCCAGTGCCGGGAAATTACTCAGCTCCAGGTAACAGCGATAACGGGATTTAGCAATGTCATCGTGGTGATCAAATACCGGTGACACGTCTGATTTACTGACCAAAACGCTGGGAAGTTTTCTGCCGGATAAATCTTCAATCGAGATATTTTCCAAAGCAAGACTGCTGGGGATTTCGAGTTCAACACCGGTAATTTTTGTCCGATTGTAGGGCAGCGGGTTGATGACCGTAAAATAGTATTCATTCCTATTTTTGGGCAGTTTAATTTTTTTCACAACCACATCAGCCGCTTTTATAAATGCCCGATCAATTTTGCTTAAGAGCTTATTATACTGGTTGCGAATCACGTTTTTACTGATTCGATCATACTCAGAACAATCATTTATCACAGACTGAAGGGTCAGGAGAAGTTCCCAGCAATCCTGAATTTCCAGGCTCAAATTTTCATCACTGACGCACTGTTGAATTACGCTCCAAGGTTCCGCATAATATTGAAGTGTCTGGACCACATTTGAATTCCTGCTCCGAATTCGCATACACTTGATATATGTCATCTGCGAAAAACCGGGATCAGGGATGACCTCGCGGGTCAGTGTCCTGATTTCTTGTTTCGATACAGCATCCTTGACTTTCCAAAAGTGATCCGGCAAAGAGATAAATTCCGTTTGAATTTTTTCACTCGCATTCAGGTAATCAATAATCTGTTTAAAATTCGTCCGTTCGGATTCGGATTGGTTATTTTCGATAATGATTATTGGTGTTTCAGAAAGAGCGCGATCGTCGTTAGTCAGATAAGCAATGATTTCATCGAGCCGGGTCGGCTCTACAGATTCTTGAGTATTGATAACAATAGAACTTAAAACCAGGGCTTTACTGCCATCCACACCTTCCCAGAAAAATTCTTTCGGCAGATGCTGAGAAATTGAAACCGGAACGCAAATTGTATCGATATTAAATCCATTGAAAATTTGGGGTAATTGAGAATTATTATTACAGCTCAGGGCTGAATATCCCACCTTCATTACATTGCCGAGATGATAACAAATTTTACTGCCTAAAAAGAGATTCCGGACAAGTGTTTCAGCGTTTGCCAGACAATCGTTTGGAAGCATATACCACGGTCCACAGTATAACTGCTTTGCTTCTCCAAGTTTCCGAAGTGTATTAATCCAGTTAGAGTCAGTATTGACCAGTGATTGCAGATATTTTGCATGGAAGGTTATATGATAAACACCATCTTTGTGTGATGATTCCAGCAGATGGATAAATCGTTTGGTGCTTTCCAAAGATGCCGGATCAACTATCTCATCGGCATTGATTGACTGAGACAAAACCCTTATTACAGAGGTTCTCAACTTATATAGGCTCCCACCACTAATTAAAATGCAATTCTACTCACATTTGCCCCAATGCTTTCGAATCTCTGATTAAATATAATGTGTCTATTTTCAAAATACAATACCCAAAATAAATTCAGAGTTCGTCCTTTTCTGCAATATATTATATTATATCTGGACCTGGCTGCAATATCAAACCGCCGAACTGATTTTCAAACTGTACCAGATAGTTGAATTCAGTTTGGTTATTGTATTCAAAAATGGGGAATATTTTTCTGTAGTTTAAATCAATTTTGTACTGATCCAGGATATCTTCTATCCAGATAAGTTTTTTATTCGCCTTTAAGTGATAAAGCTGTGGAGAGATATTGACACCCTCCTCGATTAAATTATGGGGTAACTGACCGGTTGAAAATGAGAGATCAATGATTGCCAAAGGCGGAAGAGCAATTGTCAACTGGACTTGTTTAGACAGCTCTGCTCTAAGCTCGGATATAAGGTCCAGAATCACCTCCACCCGCCATTCCAGCCATTCAGTCATTAAATCGTGGATCTGTTCGCCACTGGTAATGATTTCACCGACCATAGAGCTGAATTCGGTAATACAGAACGGACAATAACAGAACTGCGGGATTTTATCCTGAATGTCCAGATCTTCAACCATCCAGTTAAAAGGAAACTGAAAATGTTCAAGATAAATGTGGTCCGTGGAAAATTCTGATAGATACTCATTCAAATTGCTAATCAATAATTTCAGCCCGATCGGATTATTGGGACAGATCGGAAAATAATTCATTTTCGGAACGTAGCTGACGCCCTGACGAGACATGGGAGCCGTGAAATATTCATTACGATAAAGCGATTCATTGTAAAATCCCTTAACAATCAGAGCAGTTTTTAAGCCCTGCTTTTTTGTTTGCTTAATAACTTTTCTTAGAATTTCCCGATCAACAAGTACTGTTTTTGTCGCATTAATATCGCTAAGGTTGAAATAGATTCCTTTATATCCGAGCGCTTGGACACGTTTCAAATATTGCGGGAAATTTTCAGCTGCAGTCAATGTCGGAGTAAATTTGATGTACAGTGCCATTTAATTTTTAGGCTCCTTTAAAAACAACTTTCAATATTAAAAGTTGATCTTGTTCAGATAAATCAAAACATCAAACAAAATAAGGGAGCATAAAAACTCCCTTTTTTATCAAAGTACCGATACATTGTCGGAGCGATAGGATTTGAACCTACGACCCCCTGAACCCCATTCAGGTGCGCTAGCCGGACTGCGCTACGCTCCGAACTCAAAAAGCCCTGTAATATAAGAGATTTTTACTGGGATGTCTATAAAAAGGTATCAGGATTCCCAATCATTGAGAAGTTCCAATATCTCCGTGAGCCCCCGCTTAATCTTTCGAACTACTTCCAATAATTGAGTATCGGTATATTTTTCCTGATCAATATCATTGATATCACCAGTTTCGCTGAATCGCTGAAGATCTTCCGGTTTCAAAGATTTCAGCTTTTGCTTGGCACCCTCGATAGTGAATTTCTTATCGTAAAGCAGGTGTTTGATATATTGAATCAAGGTAATATCTTTTTCACGATAAACCCGGTTTCCAGCACGGTTCTTTGATGGAGCCAGCGAAGGAAATTCCGATTCCCAATAGCGTAAAACATACTGTTTCAAGTCAGTTTTTTCGCTGACTTCACCAATAGAATAATACAGCTTTTTGATAGACCTTCCCATTTTACGTTCTATTCCACGTCTTACTTAAACCAATACTTTAATAGTATAAACAGAGTAATTTGATATGTCAAGTTATTTTTTAAGGTTCAGGATAGCTAGAAACAACTGGCTATTTTTAAATTTACGAAATACTTGTTCAAGAAATTCGAAACAATTTATAGCGTTGGAGCGAACTGATATTTCGCATAAAATTTGGCAGTAAACTGCTCAATCAGTTTGTATGCACGAACCAATGTCTCTTCATCCGGCAGAAATACAATCCGGAAGTGGTTAGTACCGGGTTTTTCGCCGAATCCCTTCCCATAGACAACCAGCACACCTGTTTCCTCGAGCAATTCAATGACATATTTCTCATCATCCACTTCAGCCGGCAGCTGAATCCGGGGAAAAGCATAAAATGCTCCACCCGGTTTGACACAGGAGATACCGGGTATCGCGTTCAGCATTTCAAAGGTAATATCCCGGCGACGCTGGATTTTCGCCATCACGCCCGGCAAATGCCCGTCCCCACTGCTTAATGCCGGAGCAATCATATATTGCTGAGGGTGAGGAGCGCATAATCTTGCCCGCAGCAGTTTATTAATAGCTTCACGATAATCGCTCATCAGGTTGAGCGGATCATAGAATATCGCCCAGCCTACCCGCCAACCCGGCATGATGTAGTTTTTACTTAATCCACCAAATGTAACCACGGGAACCGATTGAGATAGCGAGGCAATCGATATGTGTTTTTGTCCATCAAATAGCAGTTTATCATAAATTTCATCAGCGAAAATTACCAAATCATGTTTCTCGGCAAATTTCAAAATGTTTAACAGGCTCTCGCGACTATAATTGGCACCGGTAGGATTGTTTGGATTAATAACTACGATGGCTTTCGTACGTGCATTGACCCGCTTTTCCAGTTCATTTAGATCGATCTGCCAGCCGGTTTCTTCATTGAGCAAATAGGGATTCAGTTCCCCGTGATACACCGGTATCTGACCACTGTAAAGCGGGTATCCGGGAGATGGCGTCATGATGTTATCACCGGGATTGATAATTGCTGCAATCGCAAGTGTAATTGCTTCGGAGGCACCGCTGGAAATGATTACATCATTCGGGGTAATATTCGGAATACCTTTAGCTTCGACTGCATTTTTTGCCACAGCTTCACGGGCTTCACGGATTCCCATGGAATCACAATAGGTGGAGACATTATTTTTGATTCCGGCATTTGATGTCAAAATACGTTCAGCAATGATCTGTCGCAATTCAAGAGGGGTCTCAAAATCATATACCGGAGGATCACCGATATTCAAATACAGGATTTCTTTGCCCTGGGCTTCCAGTTGTTGTGCTTTGACGACAATATCGCGAATTGCATATCTGACATTGTAAGTGCGATCGGCAGGCTGGATAGCTTTTGTCATACTAATCCCCAAAAATTAAGTTGATGAATTTTCCGGTATGATGACCGTTTCTTTAAATTGATCAAGATCAACCAGGTATTGCATCAGATCTATAATATTATCAATTGTAATCTGATCGATGATATCAAGAATTTCCTGAATCGTCATGATCCGGTTTTCAAATATTTCCATGCGGGCAAGGCGATTCATCCGGGCTTGCATTCCTTCGAGAGAAATAACCAATCCCCCTTCAAACTGCTGTTTGACTTTCCGTAATTCTTCCGCAGTTATCGCCTTATTTTTAAGTTTAATTAATTCATCATAAATCTTGTCACGAATAGTATCCAACTGATCTGTTTCAACTCCGGCATAAATGCCAAACAAGCCATTATTCAGAAACAAATCCGAGAATGAATAGATCGCATAGACAAAGCCGTACTGTTCACGAATATTGTGAAAGAGCCTGGATGACATGCCACCGCTTAAAATGACATTCAGGACTGCCAGCTGATATCGGCGGGGATCTCCCTGGGAAAAAACCCGGCGTCCCAAAATCAGATGCGATTGGCTGATGGGTTTTTTTATCACTCTTCTGGCTTCAATTACCGGAGGAGCTTCGGCAGGTTCTTCAATACCATTCCCACGCCGAAGACCAGACAAATGTTTTATCGCAAGATTCACCAGCTCCTTATGGTCAACCCTGCCCGAAGCGACAATCAGCAGGCGATCCGCTGTATAATGAGTTTTGATAAAACCAATCAGTTGCTCGATGGTAAATGACCGGATGTTTTCTACAGTTCCCTGTACGGACCTGCCGATTGGATGATCCGGAAAGAGCTGCTCGGTAAAATAGTCGTGGATAATGTCGCTGGGAGTATCTTCAATTTCCCTGATTTCTTCGATAATCACACCCTTTTCGCGCTCCAGCTCGGCAGTATTGAACAGCGGATTGATGATCAGATCAGAAAGAACATCGACACCAGTCGCCAGATGTTCGCTCATCAGGCGGGCATAATAACAGGTAATATTCTTACCGGTGAACGCATTCAGAGAACCACCCAGCGATTCAATCTCATGAGCAATCTGAAAGGCTGAACGGGTTTTTGTTCCCTTAAATGCCATATGTTCAAGCAAATGGGCAATGCCGTTTGTCTCGAGAGTTTCATCCTGAGACCCGGCGATTGCCCAAATTCCCAGTGAGATCGAATATACCGAATCGATATATTCGGATATAACCCGAATTCCATTGGACAATACCGTCTTCTGGAATCGTTCTTCAATCATAATTTGATCAACTAGCGGCGGTTTCTCGAACGGTCATTGTATCGTGAATCACGACCCCTGTCGCCGCCGGATCGATGTGGTCGGCTGGGGCGTTTTTCTTCAACGTAACCCTCAGGTTTCTCAAGCAGTTCTTTAATGGACAATTCCCAGCGTCCCGGCTGTGATATTTTTTTCAGAAGTACAGTGATCTTATCACCAACCTTCAGAACATCGTTCACGTCATTCGTGCGTTCCCAGGCAATTTCCGACACATGCAACAAACCTTCTTTGCCAGGGATAATCTCGACAAATGCACCGTAATTCTCGATCCGTTTTACGGTACAATCGGTATAGACTTTGCCCTCTTCCGGCTGTTCAATCATTGCCTGGATGGCGGCTCTGGCTTTTTCGGCGGATTCCGTATTGACCGCAGAAATAAATACTGTTCCGTTATCATTAATCTCAACGGTTGCACCGCTGTCCGCTTGAATCGCTTTGATATTTTTCCCGCCGGGACCGATGATCTCACCAATCATATCAACCGGGATAACGATAGTGGTCATTTTCGGTGCGTATGGAGAAATATCAGCACGGGCTTCTTTGAGGGTCTGCTCCATAATATCAATAATATGGTAGCGACCCAGTTTTGCCTGCTCAAGCGCCGTGTACATGATGTCCGTAGAAATACCGGCGACCTTCAGATCCATCTGAATCGCGGTGATACCATCTCGGGTACCAGTCACTTTAAAATCCATATCGCCATAATGGTCTTCCGCTCCAAGAATATCTGACAGAACAAATACCTGATCATCTGCTTTGATCAATCCCATTGCGATACCGGCAACGGTTTTTGGAACAGGAACGCCGGCATCCATCAAAGCCAGCGATCCAGCACAAACCGATGCCATCGAGGACGAGCCATTGGATTCCAGGATATCCGAAACAATTCTGACGGTATATGGAAAATCCTCTTCATCGGGAAGCATGGTTTTTAAAGCCCGTTCCGCCAGATTTCCATGACCTATTTCACGTCTGCCAGTCCCCCGGATCGGACGAACTTCGCCGACGCTGAACGGTGGAAAATTATAATGCAGCATAAATCGTTTTTTATATTCCTCGCGGTCAATGTCATCGATAATCTGTTCATCGAGTTTCGTACCCAATGTCACGGAACCAAGGCTCTGGGTCTCCCCGCGGGTAAATAGCGCGGAACCGTGTGCCCGGGGTAAAACACCGACCTCACAGGTGATCGGACGAATATCCTTTAAACCACGCCCGTCAAGACGGATCTGTTTTTCAATAATATGCCTGCGCATATCCTGTTTCAGGATTTCATCCACTTCACTGTAGATAAGTTTATCCTGATCCGGATACTCTTCCGCGAATTCCTCAGTGAGGTTTTTAAAAAAATTACCGATCGCTTCTGAACGAGTATGCTTGGAATTCAGTGCCAATTCACGCCATTCATCCAGATATGGTTCGGTTTTTTCTCTGACAAGTTCCGGAATTCCATGGGGAATTTCTTTCGCGGTAACTTCATATTTCTCAGGCTTAATTTCATTGATAATCTCTTTTTGAAACTGGATCAATTCAATGATTGCTTTATGACCAAATTCCAGAGCATTAATCAAATCGTCCTCTGAAATCTCTTTGGATTCACCCTCGACCATTACAATCGACTCTTCACTGCCGGCGACAACGATTTCGAGATCTGACTCTGCCATCTGAGATATTGTCGGATTGATGACGTATGCTCCGTTAATCCTGCCCACTCGTACACCGGCAATCGGTCCCAGAAACGGAATTTTCGAAATGCTGAGTGCAGCTGAAGCGCCGGTAATACTCAGGACATCGGCAAGATTTTCCTGGTCCCCTGAAATGACCGTCGCAATTACCTGTGTATCGCTAAAAAATCCTTCCGCGAAAAGCGGGCGGATCGGACGATCAATTAAACGCGCACTTATAATTTCCTTTTCGGAAGGTCTTCCCTCACGTTTGAAGAATCCACCGGGAATTTTCCCGGCAGCATAAGTGCGTTCACGATATTCAACCTGTAGTGGAAAAAAATCCTGATTCATCGGTTTCATAAAATCAGAAACCGCGGTCACCAGAACCATCGTGTCACCATAACGTACCACGACTGATCCATGGGCTTGCTTTGCCATGCGACCTGTTTCAATACTTAATTCTCTCCCACCAAGGATCATCTGTTTTCGAATCAATGTTGACTCCTGTCTTTGTTATTTACGAAGCCCTAAAGCACCAATTATTGCTTTGTACGCTTCCTCATCTTTTTTACTTAAATAGGCTAAAAGATGTTTTCTGCGACTGACGAGTTTCAATAATCCGCGACGTGAACTATGGTCCTTCGGATTTTCCAGAAAATGCTCGTTCAGAGATTTGATTCTCTCGGTCAAAAGAGCGATCTGCGCCTCGATTGAACCAGTATCAGTTGCATCTTTGCCATATTGGGTAATTACTTCCTGTTTGACTTCTTTCGTTAATGTCATTCAGTCAATCCTCCATTTCATAAAGTGTATTTTGTGGTTTTTTTTAAACATTCTTTTTCATCTGATTTCATCTGGTCGATTAATTCTTCAACCGTATCAAATTTTATTTCGTCCCTGATCCATTCCAGAAAATTTATTCTAATCTCTGAACCGTACAGATCGACATTATTAAGATTCATTATATAGACTTCAATTATCTGTTTGAATTCGTTAAAGGTCTTGCGCGTTCCGACATTGCACAGTCCAAAGTAACGCCGATCATCAATGTCAACCGTTGTCAGATAAATTCCACTGCTGGGAATCATTTTCTGAGGATCGTTTACTTTAAGATTAGCGGTCGGAAATCCCAGCTGACGCCCCCTTCCGGAGCCATGAATGACTTTACCCTGGATGCTGTAAGGACGACCCAGTAACTTGGCAGCTTTTACCACCTGCCCTTCACTGATCAGTAAACGGATGACCGATGAGCGCACGGCTTCACCTTCCTGCATAATCGGCTGGACAGTTTCAACAGCAAACTGGTATTTTTCCCCATACTCGATCAGTTGCTCCGTTTTGCCTCCCCGATCTTTTCCGAAATGATAATCATACCCTACGATCACCTTTCGGACCTGGAGTTTATCGACCAGAATTGTTTTGACAAATTCTTCACTATCTGTATTCAATAGTTCCTGATTGACTTTCAGAAACAGCACTGCATCCAGTTCGGAATCTTTTAACAATTCCGTTTTCTCCCGGGGAGTTGTCAATAGGGGAACCGGTACTTCCGGAAATGCAAGCACATTGCGCGGATGCGGATCAAAAGTGATCAACATCGAACGACAATCCCTTTGTCTTGCTGAATCGACTACCCGTTGGAGTATATCGGTATGCGCCCGATGCAGCCCGTCAAAAACTCCCAGTGTCACAACAGCACCTCTCCAATCATCTGGTAATTCATCAAGTCCATAAAATACTTGCATTGCTCAATAATTAGGCTTCCGCTATAAATCCCGTAATTACTTCAGGCAGTATATTCACGGGAATTGAATTTTCAATTGTATATTCCCCGATGCGAACTCTTTCAAGGGATACCAGATGTCCAACTGTTCCAATCGCCTGAGCAAGATTTTCACCCAGCGTCCTGATATAGGTCCCGCTGGAACAGCTGACCTTAATCTTGATAATATTATTTTCGATTTTAGTCAACTTCAAACCATAAATACTAACCTGAACCGGATCCAGCTGCACCTGTCGTCCTTCCCGGGCATATTTATAAGCGGGTTTACCATTGACCTTTTTAGCCGAATAGGCAGGTGGAATCTGCATGATGTCGCCAGTGAACTGTAATTCCAGTTCTCTCAGAAGGTTCTCACTTATTTCAGGAATTTCCTCTATCAATATAACTGGCGAGGTATTGTCACCGGTTGCCGTTGCTTCACCCAGTTTCAGCCGAGCTTCATAACTTTTGGAATTTCCCAATAATTCAGACATCCGCTTGGTGGCTTTCCCGATCAGGATCAGTAATACTCCTTCCGCAAACGGATCCAATGTCCCACCATGTCCTATTTTCACACCTGGCAGTACCCGTTTTGCGCGACGGACGACATCATAGGAAGTCAATCCCACCGGTTTGTGTACATTCAGTACCAGGTCAAGCGTCTTTGAAAGCGTCATTTTCCTCGTTTTTATGAATGGATCGAATCAGGCGCTCAATGGTATCTGCATACGCCATTGTATCATCTTCGAAAAAAAACAGTTTGGGGACATATTTCATATTGATCCTGTTGCCAAAGAGTCCCCTGATATATGATTTCTTCTTTTTTACATTATCCAGAATGGCTTTTCTTTGGACAGGATCTTCATTATAAATACTCAGGTATATCTTCGCTTCGCTTAAATCACTGGTTACGCGCACATTTGTGACCGTGATCAGACTGTTTCCTTCACTGGGTAAATCTTTGATAAACAGGTCACCCATCACTCGTTTAATCTCATCCGAAACCCGCCTTTTTCGATAATCCACCATCAGATCAGCTCGATCTTTCTTTCAAGCACCTGAATACCGATCTGTTTTTCAATAAATTTTTCAACCTCTCCTAAAACCTGATGGACAATTTTACCATCATTATTAATACAGGCAATTCCGAAAAGCGTCCTGCCCATCCGGTCACCATAGCTGAGTTCTGCAATTGAGACATTGAATTTATTTCTCACAAGATTTTTTATCCGGCTTAACAGAGATCGTTTATCCTTCAGTGATTGGGTATCCGTCAACAACATATCCATCTGTAAAATTCCAATAACCACGATATCGTCAAACGATTCCCTATTCCAGTTTCCGTTTCACTGATTTCACTTCAAAAACTTCAATAATGTCGCCCTGCTCATAGTTGGTGAATCCATCCAATGCGACACCGCATTCAAAGCCTTCCTGAACCTCCTTGACATCGTCCTTGAAACGTCTTAACGACGATATTGTCGATTCATGCAGCACCTCGCCGTTGCGGCTTATCCGTGCCATGGCATTGCGGTTAACTTTTCCTGCTTTTACATAGGAACCGGAAATAAATCCGATTTTCGGAATTTTAAATACCTCCCGAACTTCGACAGTCCCCAGATACTCTTCAATTTTATCAGGACTCAGCAATCCTTCCAGAGCGGCTTTTATATCATCGAGCAATTCATAGATGATGCTGTAATGTCTGATTTCAACATTTTCTTTCTTAGCCATTTCTTTGACCTTCGGATTGGCGGTGACGTTGAATCCGATAATAACCGCTTCCGAGGCTTTTGCCAGAAGGACGTCGCTTTCGGAGATATGTCCGGCAGCTTTATGAGTAACACTGACCGCGACTTCCTCATTGCCAATACCAGCCAATGCCTCACCAATGGCTTCAACCGATCCGTCAACGTCACACTTGAGAACCACGTTCAGCTGTTTAATACGACCTTCGGCAATCTGCTGGGAAATCGTATCCAGCGTCCATTCCTTCGCCTGGCGAAATTGCTGCTCGCGTTGAATTTTCTGACGTTCGGAGGCGATCTTCCGGGCTTCTTTTTCATCATCAACGACTGCAAAGATATCAGCCAGATTCGGCAAAACATCAAATCCGACAATGACTGCCGGATCGGAAGGATTAATTTTTTTCAGGCGATGACCACGTTCATCATAAATCGCCCGAATTCGACCGGCGGCAGGTCCACAAACAAAGGGATCCCCAACACTCGCAGTCCCTTTCTGCACCAGAATAGTCGCCATCGGACCGTGACGTTTATCGACACGGGCTTCAATAACAGTACCCTTGGCGGCAGTTTTGGCGTTGGCTTTCAGCTCCAGCATTTCGGATTCCAGCAGGATCAGATCAAGCAGATGGTCAATCCCTTTACCGGTTTTTGCTGAGATCTCGGCAACCTGAATAGAACCACCCCAGTCTTCAACCTGAACACCCTGTTCCGACAATCCGCGCTTAACTCTTTCCGGATCGGCTTCGGATTTATCAATTTTATTTATTGCAACAACAATCGGAACTGAGGCAGCTTTGGCATGGTTAATCGCCTCTATCGTCCGAGGCATCACACCATCGTCGGCGGCAACAATCAACACGACTATATCAGTGACCTGGGCTCCACGGGCACGCATCGCTGTAAAGGCTTCATGCCCCGGCGTATCGAGAAATGTCACCTCTTTTTGATTGTCCAGGACAACCTTGTAGGCACCGATATGCTGGGTAATACCACCGGACTCACCGGCAACTACATTCGTTCTGCGAATATAATCGAGCAGTGAGGTTTTTCCGTGATCCACATGTCCCATGATCGCAACAACCGGGGGACGGGGAACTGCATTTGCGAGGTCTTCTTTAGTATCTTCAATCTTCAGGATTTCTTCACCATACTGTTCAACCTGCTCCGCTTCATAACCAAATTCATCGGCAATGAGTGAAATTGTATCAAAATCGAGACGTTGATTAATCGTGACAAACATACCCAGTTGAATACAGGTTGATATCATATCCGCAGGTTCCACATCCAGCATATTTGCCAGCATTTCAACCGTAGCATACTCGCTGATTCGAATTTTCTTGGTTTCAACCTGTTCTTCAAAGTCTTTGTCTGAATCCTGTTTTTTATACTTTTTCCGGGTGGATTTTTCATCCATTCGTGCCATAGTTCGACGGATTGATTCATCGACTTTGCGCTCATCAATATTGGCTAAGCGTTTGTTCTTCTTGCTTTTCTTGGAATCTTCACCGTCGCCGGGTCGCCGCTTGCCTCCTTTTTGATCCAGGCGCGACTCAATATCTGAGATGGTAATTCGCCTGAGTTTACGTTTCTCTTTTTTCTTCTTTTTATCCAATACCGGCGGTGCCTCTTTTTTCTCCGGCATTTCCGTTACTTCCAGGGCTTCCACTCTTTCTGTAGCCAGCTCGGGCATGACATTCGTCACTTTTTCAGTTTTAATGACATCCCTGATCAACATTTCGAGGATTTTTGAACTGAAATCACGGGTTATGTTAATTGCCGAATCAAGAAACGGAACCGCTTTCTGATAAACCTCTGATTCAATTTTTCGACGTTCCAGATCCGCACTCTGACGGGCTTCCTCCTCCGCTTTACGTTTGGATTCCGCGTCTCGTCTGGCACGTTCTTTACGAAATCGCTCGACAACATCTTTTTCCCGCGCGAATTCTTCAAGAATTTTTAAATAGGTAGCCTCATCCACAGGAGACATCAGAGTTTTTGCCGATATCTTTTCCTTTTTCAGGAATTCAATAATCTCAATATGCGAGATATTCAGTTCCTTGGCAATTTCGAAAATGCGTTTCTGTTTCACTTTTGAATCTTCAGTCATACACTACTTTCTTTTACTCAGCCAATTATCCCGATTATTCCTGTACCAAATCATCAGCGTCAGCATCAGTAAATTCAAAATTCTTATCGGATTCATCGTCCTTCATTTCTTCCGATTCGCCAAAATCATCAGAACTGGCGGCTTCAGCCTGCGCTGCTTCCCGGGCAGCTTCAAGTTCGGTTTTGCGTTTTTCCATGGCATCACCAACGATTGTGATAATTTTTTCAATCGTTTTTTCACCTAATCCCTTGATGCTAACCAGCTCTTCCTGGGGCGTATTCAGCAGCTCCTCAGCCGTCTCAATCCCTACCGAATAAAGCAATTTCCAGCTATGTTCAGTGAGCCCCTCGATCTCTTCCAGATACATGGTTTCGGATTCGGAAAGTTCATAATCCGATTTCTTGATCGCGTCAATTGTATAACCGGTGACTTCTGAAGCAAGTCGAATATTCTGTCCCATTTTTCCAATCGCTACTGAAATTTCCTCATCGTCGAAAATCGCCAGAGCTTTCTTTTTCTCTTCATCAATTTCCAACATATAAGGTTTTGCCGGTGACAGCGCCCGGGTAATTAAAATCTCCGGTTCGCTGCTGTTATTGATAATGTCAATTTTTTCGTTATTGAGTTCCCGGACAATCGCCTGAATCCGACTGCCCTTGATCCCCACACAGGCACCAACTGCATCGATCCGGCGGTCATTCGATTCAACGATGACCTTACTCCGGTCGCCGGGATGCCGGGCTACTTTTTTAATTTCGATGGTACGGTCATATATTTCGGGAACTTCATTTTCAAACAGCTTGATCAGGAATTTTGAATCTGCTCTTGAGACAATAATTTCCGGTCCCATCGTTCCGAGAACCGCTTCTTTCAGAATCGATTTCAGACTCTCGCCCCGGCGGTAGCGTTCGCCCGGGATTTGCTCTTCACGAGGCATCTTTAACTCGGCTTTTCCAATATTAATAAAAATCGCATCCCTGCGTATCTGGTGCACATCACCGATAATAATCTGACCGACTTTTTTGGAATATTCCTCATAAATGGCGTTTTTCTCCACCCGCATAATCTGCTGATTCAGAATCTGTTTAGCGTGGGAAATCAGCCTTCTTCCGAAGCTGATCGGATCAATAATTTCAATATAGGGATCACCAACTTCCAGATCCGGTTCCAGTATCCGGGCATCTTCAAGGCTGATCTGACTCAGTGGATCAGTCACCACATCAACAATGGTCTTCTGGTGATAGATTTCGATTTCACCCTTATCCATATTTACGATGACATCAAAGTTATCGACACTTTCATATTTTTTTTCAATGAGTGTCAGGAAAACCTTTTCAATAATTTCCCCCAGCTCGCTCCGATCCACATTCTTTTCACGGGCGATTTGGGAAAATGCCTCAATAATTTCACGGTTTATCAATGGGTAACTCCTCTAACTTTTTCTTACCATTTAACTAATACTTTGGCATAATCAAGTTCATCGAAACTGAATCGTTTCTGAACGCCATTAATTTCAAACACTAACTGCGATTCGGAAATCTCGACCAGAGTTCCGGTCAGCGGCGATTTCATTGCAGTCGAATGATGGTAGATCTTCATTGCCCTGCCAAGGTTACGCGGAAAATCACGATAATCCTTCAATTTTTGATCAATCCCGGGAGAACTGACTTCCAGCTGATACCCTTCCGGAAAAAGCCTGTCCAGCGCCTCGTCATTATTAATACTCCGGGTAATATCGGCAATCTCATCCAAAGTGATCCCTTTGAGTGATTGAACCACAGCTCTCAGGAACCGTTGTCTGCCCCGGTCGGTAATGCTGAAATCAATCAGGTAGGCACAGTGGTCCTCGATGATTTTTTTGACGATCTTTTCGGTTTCTACTTTCACGGACAACATCCTTATTTTCCATACGAAAAAAGTGGGTTTGTCAACCCACTTTTAACGGATGAAATATACAGGAATAAAATCAATAATGCAACTCAATTCCCGGTCAGCTCTTCAATACCTCGATTTTAGCATTGAGCAGATCCAATTCGGCTTTGGTCTTGGCATTTAAATCATCGGTCGAAATTTGTCCGATCAGCTGCTCAGCTTTATCTAGATTCTTGAGCTCAATATAATTTCGGATTGCATTCAAATAACAATCATATTTCAGAAACTCATAGGGAGCAACTTTGGCTCCATTCACAAAATATTTTGCCGCTTCATCCCGATTACCTTTGCGTTCGGAGCAAACACCTAAACCGTTATAAGCAGCCGCCGTAAGCATATCTTCATGAGTATAATCATCGATATAGCGTCGGAAATTTTCTTCAGCGCTGTCATAATCGTCTTTGTTAATATAAGTCTGGGCTAAGAGCACTGTCGCCATTCCCGCACTTTTTGTCCCCGGATTTTTATCGATCAAGGCTTCGAACTGGACGATCGCATTGTCAATATCACCGCTGGCAAGCGCCACTTCAGCCATTCCCAGCTCTCCTGCAGCAACCCTGTTTGCCCGTCTTTTTGACTGAATCATGGCAACACTCAGCACCACCAGCACAAGGGCTGCAATTAACACATAAGTAAGTACTTTGCCTTTTTCGCGAATGAAATGCTCTGCCTGGGATATTTTTTCCAGAACCGGATCTTTTTTAATCTCTTTTTTCAGGATCTTCTTTTTGGGTTTTAACATCTATTATTCTCCTATTTCATATCTTCTCGTACCCTCGCCGGGACTCGAACCCAGATTAAAGGATTAGGAATCCTTCGTTCTATCCCCTTGAACTACGAGGGCTTAAAAAGCGGTTAAGTTTATCTATTTTAGACGGTAAAATGCAAGGAATATTACAGACTTCACGTGGATCAAATGATCGGTAATTTTAAACTTATTCCACCGTCACTGATTTTGCCAGATTGCGGGGCTTATCAATGTCACAACCCCGTCTATCAGCAATATAATAAGCCAAGAGCTGCAAGGGAACGACGGTTAAAAAAGGACTGAGCTCTTCGATGGTAATCGGTATATATATTACATAATCTGCCAGTTTGCTGATACGTTTGTCATTGACATTGGCAACGGCTATGACAATCCCGTCACGGGCTTTGACCTCCTGGATATTTGACAAAACTTTTTCATAGGACTGGTCTTTTATACATATAAAGACAGTGGGCATATTTCGGTCAATCAGGGCAATCGGACCGTGCTTCATTTCGGCTGCCGGATAGCCTTCCGCATGAATATAACTGATTTCTTTTAATTTAAGCGCCCCCTCAAGAGCAATCGGATAGTTGACTCCTCGTCCCAGAAACAGGGCGTTTGTCGTGGTATAATGGGATTCCATAATGGGAATAATCTGGGCAGCCTGGGATATTACCTTTTCCATCTTATCAGGAATTTCTGCCAGATTTTTCAGATAATTGGTAATATCCTTATCACTTAATAACTCTCTGATTTTTGCAAAGTACAAGGTAATTAAAAACAGCACTTCCAGCTGGGTCGTAAACGCTTTTGTCGAAGCCACACCAATCTCCGGACCGGCTTGAGTAAAAACCGTGGCATTGCTGACTCTTGAAATCGTACTGCCGGGAACATTACAGATAGACAATACCTGAGCACCGTTCTTCTGGGCTTCTTTGATTCCGGCGATGGTATCCGCCGTCTCACCGCTCTGACTGATAGCAATGATCAATGTCTTCTCCGACAATACCGGATTCCGGTAGCGAAATTCCGAGGCATACTCAACCTCGACCGGAATTTTTGCCAAAGATTCCAGCCAGTATTCTGCCACCAGTCCCGCATGCCATGAGGTTCCACAGGCAATAATCACCACCCGATCAATATTTTTAAAAAGCGAAGGTTCGAGGTCATAATTGAACTGAATGTCGAAGTCGTTGACATTGACATTATAAGTCGTGGACAATTTTTCAGGTTGTTCGAAGATTTCTTTCAGCATATAATGTTTATAACTGCCCTGGTCACTGTTGCCGTAGTTAATATCATATGGCTGTGTCTTTTTCTTGATCGAGACCTTTTTAATAAAATCATAGAATTCCACCGATTTTGTCACAGGATTATAAACAAGCATTTCACCGTCATTAATAAAATAGGCTCTATCCGAATATTGAATCAGGGATTGTAAATCCGATGAAATATAGAAATTATTCCCGCTTTGAGTCGCGACAATCGGACTGCCATTGCGAGCGGCAATTAGCTGATCATCATCTCGATCAATTGCAACAAATGCGAAATTTCCTTTCAGCAAACCGACGACTTTTTTTACCGCTTCGGGAAAGGTGTCAGTTTTCTGAAAATGGGCAATCAGTTTCGGGATAATTTCCGTATCAGTTTTGGAATAAAACACATCGCCCTGCACCAGATCCTTCAGCTCTTCAGCATTCTCAATAATCCCGTTGTGCACGACATAAATCTTCTTAGCAGAGTCAGTATGAGGATGGGAATTGACGACGGATACTTTGCCATGAGTCGCCCAGCGGGTATGTCCAATACCGGTTCGCGCCTGAACCTCTCTGATATCAACAATTTCTGATACTTTCCCGACTTTCTTCTTGAGAGTAATACCTTTATTTGTTTTTAACGCAATTCCCCAGGAATCGTAGCCCCGGTATTCAAGAGATTTCAAACCCGTTATGATAATCCCGAGGCATTTTTCTTCACCTGAATAGGCGAATATTCCACACATTCAATTTCTCCTTATCGGATATAATAATGTCAATTTAAACAATCTATTTCTATGAAAGTTCGAAAAATACAAAAATTTTCTCATTCTGTCATTGAATATTTTTTCATTGTTTAAGTTATTATCATTACTGTCAATGGCAATATAAACATCTCTTATGTGAACCGCCGGATAAGCAATCACAAATCTGACTATTTCCGGAACATGTGCCCCAGAATTTTGCAAAATTTCCGGAAACCATTCCATTTTATCCTGATGTTTCTGCCGTACAGAAAAGAGATTGCGCCACGCAGACCTTCATAGAGTTTCTCGCTATAGGGTTGCCACCAGAGGTTCTTTTTTGAAAAAACCAACCAGTCATCCACAACAACCTGAATTTGGGTCATTTCATCAAATCCCGGGCGTCCATGGGTCCGCCCGATTCCACTCTCTTTAAATCCACCCCAGGGAGTTTCCGCTAATCCGTGACTCATCAGATGATCATTAATTGTAATAGCACCCGCCTGAATCTGGCGACCGATTCGGATTGCCTTGCTGCGATTTTTCGACCAGACCGATCCGGTCAGTCCCAGATTAGAATCATTCGCTAAGCGAATCACTTCATCGATAGTCTTGAATTTCATTATACCAATAACCGTACCAAATGTCTCTTCCTGCATGATTGCCATATCATGGTTGACGTCGGTTAAAACCGTTGCTGGATAGTACTGATACCGTCCATCGGGAATCCGGGATTGTACCAGAATCCGGGCTCCCTTCCGGACTGCATCATTGACATGGTTCTGAACAAATTTCAGCTGCTTTTCCGTGGTCATACAGCCGAGTTCATTGTCGAAAATATTGTCGCTATCAACAGTCATCGATTCGACGCCTATTTTCAGTTTTTCTAAAAAAGCGTCGTAGATATTCTCATGAATATACAATCTTTCAACACCGCCGCAGGATTGCCCGGCGCTTGAAAAACCGCCCCAGATCGCTCCGGCAACCGCCCGATCCAAATCGGCATCCTCGCAGACGATCATCGGATCATTCCCGCCTAATTCGAGTACGATTGGCGTCAACGTCTCGGATGCTTTTTTCATCAGGTACTTGCCGACCGGTACCGAACCGGTGAAAAGCAGTTTATCAATTCCATTGTCAAGAAAAGCATCGCCGGCGAGCTGACCGGGAAGATTAATATGCTGAAAAATCCCCGCTGGTAAATCGGCTGCCTGAATACACTCATCCAGGATTTTTCCGACCATTTGCGCCTGGCTGGCAGTCTTTAAAATTACCGCATTACCTGCCAGAAGTGCCATGATGACTTCCGAGAATGGAATCCCGAACGGATAGTTCCACGGCGCAATAATTCCGACCACACCGTACGGAATCCGGTACAATTTGCTGCGTTTATTAAAGGTCAAAATTGACCCTGTGCGGAGTCTTTCGGGTTTTAAAAACCGGTTTGCCATTTTACAATAATAGGACATCGCCAGTGCGGCGGGCAGAACCTCAGTAGCGATAGCATCTATGCGTACTTTTCCGTTATCATTACTGATCGTTTCGGCAATACGATCGCTGTGATCGACCAGAAAGTCACGGATTTTTAAAATTCTCTTAATCCGCTCCCGAACCGGAATTGCCGCCCAAGCGGGTTGGGCTTGCCGGGCGTTTTTGATAAAGGCAATCAAATCAGCTTCGCAGTGCAGTTTTGTCTCACCAAGCTTTTCACCGGTTGCCGGATTCCAGCTCTCGGTAATTCGCGCTTGTTTTTCAGCCATAAAAACGTCCTAAAATTATCAATGGTAATAATCCACGTCACCTAAACGGACAAATATATAAAATATATCGGTATTTTCTTAGATATAATTCAGGGGGTCAGACTCAGGATAAAATCATGAAAAAAATACACACTAAAGACTTTAGACTTTGATTGCAGGATTGCGTAAATTATTTATGGATCATATGAAAATGAGACAAAAAATAATCCGCTGTACAGGTCAACTACTTATCATTATTCTTGTAACCCAAATGAAATCCAAAACTCTAAAATTTTAATAAGAGAAGGAGAATGAAATGATCGAACAAAAACAAATTTACAAATGCGAAATTTGTGGTAATATCGTTGAGGTTCTGCATGTTGGTGGTGGCACCCTGGTATGTTGTGGTCAGCCCATGACATTATTAAAGGAAGCAACCGCCGATTCAGCCACTGAAAAACATGTCCCGGTAATTAAGAAAATCGACGGGGGTTTCAAAGTTACTGTGGGTAGCACTTTACATCCCATGGTCGAAAATCATTATATTGAATGGATTGAATTGATAGCTGACGGAAAATCCTATCGGCAGTTTCTGAAAGCCGGCGACGCCCCGGAAGCAATATTCATGGTTGCAGCAACCAACGTCAAAGCCCGTGAATACTGTAATGTTCACGGATTATGGAAAGGATAATTATGAAGTTAATTCAAAAATTATATACCCTGATTAACGATCAGGTCAAACACGAACTCGAATCCGCCTATATCTATTATTCGATGGTTTCCTATTTTGCCGCGGAAGGATTGGATGGAATGGCACAATGGATGACCGCCCAGGCTCAGGAAGAACTCCTGCACGCCAGTAAATTTTTTAATTTTATTGGCGAACGGGGCAATCAAGTCGAACTCCAGCCGCTTGCTATTTCCAAGACCAGATGGAAATCACCGCTGGAAGCATTTCAGGATGCGCTTGCCCATGAAGAGTTCATCACTGCGAAAATCAATGACCTGATGAAAGTCGCGATTGAAGTCAACGATTACCCGGCAAAAGTCCTGCTTGACTGGTTCGTTGCTGAACAGGTTGAGGAAGAAGACAGTGTTGGAAAAGTCGTTCAAACACTGGAACGGATCGGTGACTCCGGACATGGTCTGATTATGCTTGATCGGGAACTGAGCCAGCGGGTATTTACACCGCCTCCTGCAGAAGGAGAATAATCACTATGGCAATCCAATTCAATATTGAAGAGATATTTGAAATAGCCCAACAGATTGAACGGAACGGCGCCCTGTTTTATGCCAAAGCTGCCAGCATCATGGACGATCAGAATCACAAACTCCTGCTCCTGGATCTGGTGGATATGGAAGAAAAACATGAGCGAGTTTTCGCATACCTGAAAGAGAAACTGGTTGATCGGCAGGCTGACCGGGAATTTTTCGATCCCAATTCCAGCGCAGCAAAGTACCTGCATTCTTTTGTCGATGGACTTGTCTTTGATTATCACGCCGACCCGTCAAAATATATCACCAAAAATAAAAGCCTTGAAGAAATCCTGAGCTTCGCAATTGGTCTGGAAAAGGATTCTATTGTTTTTTATTATGGCATTCAGGAACTGGTTCCCAAAGAGTTTGGCAAAGACACTATCAGTACCATTATCAAGGAAGAAATGAAACATATTACATTGCTGAATGATAAAATCAAGGCACTGGGCAAATCCTAAGCGTTAGTTGCCAGATCCAAATCAAAGCCCGGTATTAATGCCGGGCTTTTTTTATTCAGATTCAACAATGGCTTCTTTTACCACTTCCAATAACGAACTAACAGAATAGGGTTTTTGCAGAAACTGGAATCCTTTTTCCTGAATAATGGATTGTTTAATCCGTTCTTCTGTGTAACCACTGCACATGATTACGGGTATATTGCCATGAATCGCCAGCAGTTCCCCAACCACTTGAAAACCGTTTTGATCAGGCAGCACCACATCGGATAAAATCAAATCAAAACGCCCTTTCTCGTTCTTAAATATCTCAAGAGCCCCGACTGCATTTTCTGCTTCAAAAGTGAGATAGCCATTTTGACGCAAAGCCGCGACAGCAAAATTACGAACCCCTTCTTCATCTTCGATGAGCAGGATACGCTCGCCCCGACCGGTCAAATCCTGGAAGCCGCTTATCTTTTTTTCGGTCTTCTGATCCTTGACGGTTATCGCGGGCAGATAAATTTTAAAGATGGTTCCCTGCCCCGGTTCACTATAGACATTGATCCAGCCATTATGTTTTTTTACAATGCCGTAAACGACCGATAATCCCAAACCGGTTCCCTTACCGACTTCCTTGGTGCTGTAGAAAGGTTCAAAAATCTTGTCAATGGTTTCTGCTGAAATTCCCACCCCGGTATCTTCGATGGAGAGACGGACAAACCTGCCGCTGTAGGATTCGCTGATAATTTTGCTTTCTGCTTTACTTAAAACAATGTTTTCGGTCTTGATGGTCACTTTCCCACCCTGCGTCATGGCATCCCGGGCATTGACGGTCATATTCATGATAACCTGTTCCAGGTTGCCTTCGTCGGCGTTCACCTGCCAGGGATCGGCAGTCAGGAAGGTATCAATCTGGATATCCTCGCCAATCAACCGTTGCAGCATTTTTTGAAGATTACCAACCGTCTGGTTCAGATTGACCGGTTTAAATTCCATCGCCTCCTTACGGCTGAAGAGCAGCAGCTGCCGGGTCAGGTTCGCCGCCCGGGTCGAAGCATTCACGATTTGTCGTAACTCACGATAGTTGGGGTCGCTTTCGGTAATGTCCATCATCATCAGCTGGGCATGCCCCTGGATGACAGTCAATAAATTATTAAAATCATGTGCCACACCACCAGCCAGTGTTCCAACGGCTTCCATTTTCTGGGACTGCAGTAGCTGATCTTCAAGGGCAATTTTTTCTGCCTCGGCTTTCTTCTGAGCACTGATATCGTGGTTTACCGATACTCTACCGATGCTGCTGCCATTACTGTCTTTGACATCCGATACATTACTGTAAACACTTACCGGATGACCATCTTTATGATGATGAACGATTTCACCTGACCAGAATCCATCTTCTGTAAATTTCTTGTTAAATTCTTCCCGGCTTGAATAAGGGTATTCCGGTTTGACGATGTCATGAAAATTCTTGCCAATCACCTCAGCCGCTTGCCAGCCATAAATTTTTTCAGCGGATTTATTCCAGGATGTAATATTGAAATTTTTATTCGCTGAAATAATGGCGTCGGTAACACTCCGTAGCAGCATGGCTTGATAGAGGACATTTTCCTCCGATTTCTTCCGGTCGGTGATATCCAGTGAAAAACCGCCCATCAAGGATTCCTGGTCCTTTCGGTCAATTCTGAACGTATGGGTTTCCCAGATGCGTTCATGTCCCTGTTTATCCGGTACGGTATGAATGTTTACGCCATAGCCTTTTTTAAACGCCTCCAGGTCAGCCTTTTTCAGTTTCCCCGCGATATCGGGCGGAAAAATATCATCAACGGTTTTTCCCAGCCAATCCTCGGTATTGAACGCTTTCCGCATCTCCTGATTAAAATAGAGATACCGGTGATTTGGATCCGCGATAAACGCCGTAATCGGCAGGTTATCCATAAAGGCGGAAAACCGGGCTTCGCTTTCACTGATCCTGCGGTGTGTTCTGATCTCTTCACTTTTTAAGGTTATAATGTTGACAACTTCCAGCAGGGTGTTGATTTCTGTCTGAGTCCACTGGCGGGGCTGACGACATTCGGAAAAGGTAAACAGACCCTCCGGTTTCTTCGGATCGCCAAATGGAACTACCAGGTAAGAAAAGATATTATTTTTCTTGAATCTTTGAGTGACATATTGTTTGATTCCGGGCACCAGGTCTTTCGGTAATTCGGCATATTGCTTTCCAAATAACTGCCTTGCGATTTGGTAACTGAAGGATTGAGTCGGGGACGGACCAGCTGCTTGGGTGTACCATTGGCTTTCAACAATGTACTCTTTACGTTCAGGTTTGAACCTGACAAATGTCGCCCGGCTGACATCCAGTTCAGGGCCTATTTTATTCAATATCTTTTGAATAAGTTCAGATTCAGTATTATACGGATCATTCGCGATTTTCCAGAGCTCGGCACGCAGCTGATGAAATTTATTCTGCCCGGCGATTTCCGCTTCCGCCAATTTGCGATCGTTGATATCACGCACGAGTACGAGGTCGGCTGGCTTGCCCTGATAAGTAATCACCCCGGCATTCAGTTCCACATAGAGTGTGCTTCCATCTTTGCGCAAAAGCATTGTCTCGTAGATTGGGGAAACCTGTTCACCGGAAATTCGCCGCCGATAGCGGTCTGCCACCTTGGATAGTTCAGAGGGGTGGACATATGTGATGAATTTGGTACCGAGAATTTCTGTTTTGTTGCCTCCCCACATTTCTGCCAGGCGGATGTTGATAAACTCGACAATCCCATCCTGAATTATGAGGACGCCATCATTTGAGCGTTCCACCAGGTTGCGGTATTTGGCTTCACTTTCGGCTGTAGCTTCTTCCGCTTGCTTGTGTTCGGTGATATCGCTGGCGGTAATTTGAAAACCAACCGGAACTCCTGATTTCCGGATGATCGTGCCCTCTAAGGTTACCCAAATCCAGGTTCCATCCTTGCATTTGAACCGGGTATCCAGCCTTTTAGGCTCCGCTCCGCCGATTCGGGCCGCGATCCGTTTGAGAAGATTGCTGCGCATATCATCGGGGAAAAAATCCGACTTCAAGGCGTTCCTGCCGATAATTTCATCCCGGTTATAACCGGTAACTTCCATAAAATGCCTGTTAACATATTTAATTGTGCCTTTGAGGTCGGAGCGGCAAATCCCGATGGGTAATTCTTCCAGGACATCATCTCGTGTACCGGTTTCGGTGAGTTGCGCTTTGGATTCTTGATTTTTCTGCTTTGGATTACTCATCTGTTTTCCCAATACTTTTAGTAAAATTCATTGATTGAATTGACCTATTTATTATTATTTGATTTATCACTATACTCTGGTTTCCCCACATAATCCGGATACCATTTCTTCATGCAGTCCGGGCACATACCGTGGGAAAACTGGACTTTCGGCAGACGTTTCGCGGCATATTCCGCTGGCGATACCCAGGGATGTCCCCCTACCTCATCGTCCCTTATCTTATTACAACCGGCACAAATCGGTACAAAGCCCTCTAAATTCCTTGTCAGCCGGGCAGATTTTTCCAGCTCCCGCATAATCTCTTTTTGTTTTGTCAAATCGCGGATCACGGCAAATGCCGCTTTTTGTCCACGGTAATCGATAATATCTACATTTACTTCGACGGGCATCTCCGAACCGTCCTTTTTCAGGAATTGGGTTTCATAGCGATCCGAAACCTTTTCACCCAGCTCTCGCTGCGCCTGGCGTTCCAGCAGATTCCGGGCAGCCTCTGGTGTAAAGATCGCCAGGTAATCCATCAGCAGCAGTTCATCCCTGGTATATCCCAGCATTCGGACAAAACCCTCATTGACAAAGATGAAACGATTCTCCTGCCTGATGACAATCGCATCATTGGAACTTTCCACCAACAGGCGATATTTCTCTTCATTTTCCTGTAAAGTGCGAACATGCTTTGCCCTACTTGTTAGATAGAACGAAATGATAACAATCAGCCAGGCGACCAAAAAAACTGTAACCAGGTTAAAAACTATCAATTTTTTTCTGAATCCGCTTAATCTCTGCACAATAACTATACGAGGTGTCTGTGTGATAACTTTCCAATACTGTTGATCGGTTTTATTATTGAAATTTGATATACTGGAATCACTATCAGGCTCCCTGATGGGATGCAGAGTGCTGAAAACGAGCAAGCCGGCAGCATTGAAGAAATAACCGCTTTCAGAGGAATTAATCCTGCGCCAGATATCGGGATTTTTCACGGCTAAGGTCAAATCCTTTTTATCAGGATACATAAAACCCCACTCATCGGATTCCTTTTCGCCTCTCAACCAATAGCCGTCGGTATTAACAATGGTCGTCTGTCCGGTATGCTGAAGCGGATGACGGTCAGCCTTTTTTAATAGGGAATTAAAAGAATAATTCAGGATCAAAATCCCATGCTTTGCACCATTATCGTCATAAATCGGCGTTGCAAACCGGATCATCGGTTTTACAGGCTGTGCAATGACGCCATGTTCAATATTCAAATCCGGCTGCGATACGAATACATCATCCTGGTTCATTTTCAGAGCTTCAAATATATAGTAACGATCGCTTTTATCCTGAAGTTCGTTTTCGGGAACGATCTGACTATGCCTGCCATTGAAGTTAACCCGGGCAATTTCCGTTCCGGAAAGATCAATGTAGCGAATCTTATCATAATCGGGCTTATTTTGGGAAACCGTCAGGAATTCCTCGTTCAACTGCTGCAACGTTGTCTTTGAAGGGGATTCAATAAAATGGCGCAGTGTTTTGTTTTTCGAAATAATCACCAGATCAGCCCGAATGGTGGCAAATTCACTGCTGACATCTTCCAGAAACAAATCAAGATACGCCGTTTCGCTCAGCTGAATCCCGTCGATTTCTTTTTTAAATTCGTGCTGATATAACCTGTAGGATATTCCTGCAATACCCAGGCATACAGCCAAAAAGAAGAATACAATTATTAGAATGATTTTACTTATTTTCATTTATTTCCTCTGTCTATATCTTTATTATCGAATTCTTTAGATCGGTCTCCGCCATATAATCCCGGGACTATTTTGCTATGTATTCAGGAAACTACTGCGGCTGAACCAGGCTTTGGAAGGTTGGGCAATTAAAAAAATTTTCAGGGGGAAAATGAAGGTGAAAATTTGGGAATTGTAATAGGATAAAATATTCATATATGTCGTCATTAATTTAACGGATTATTTGAGTCATTAGCAACCTATTACGTACAGCAGGGAAGCCCGAAATAGTCATTTCGATCCCGCCTTCAGCAGGAAACTCTGCTTCATCCCGAATTTCGGGATGAAGCAGAATCCGACGGCATTCGCTGTCAATCGAGATGACCGAAATGGGCTGGCAGGCTTCTTCTATTCAGATTCCACGATGGCTTTTTTCACTGCTTCCAATAACGAGCTGACGGAATAGGGCTTCTGTAAAAAGTGAAATCCCTTTTCCTGAATAATCGACTGTTTGACCTTTTCTTCCGTATAGCCGCTGCTCATCAGAACCGGGATATCAGGATGGTTTTTAGTCAGCTTTTTCACCAGATCATAGCCATTGATATCGGGTAAAATCACATCACTGATAATCAACCGGAATTCATCTTCTGCCTGATTAAACAACGCGATCGCCTGATTTCCACTTGTTGCGCCTTTGGCATTATATCCAAATTGCCGTAACACCGAAGTGGCAAAATCAAGAATTCCCTTTTCATCTTCAATGATCAGAATATATTCACCGTTTCCGTAGAATGATACATCGGATTCCGATTTGGCGCTGTCCTTTTCACGTGATACGAAAACAGATGCCGGCAAATAGATTTTAAATATGGTGCCGTGTCCCGGTTCACTATAGACATTGACCCAGCCGCCGTGTTTTTTGATTATTCCGTAAATTACCGATAATCCCAGACCGGTGCCTTTTCCTTTTTCCTTGGTGCTGAAAAAGGGTTCAAATATTTTTGGCAGTATTTCAGGGAGAATACCACAGCCGGTATCTTCAACGGAAATCCGTACAAAATGCCCTGGCTGGGCATCCGGAATTGTTATTTTATCATCACCGGATATTGAAACATTTTCTGTTTTTATCGTCAATTTGCCACCGTCCGGCATAGCATCCCGGGCATTGACCGCCAGGTTCATGATTACCTGCTCAATATTACCCTCATCGGCTTCGACATTCGATAAATTGGATGCCAGTTTTACATCAACAACGATATCCTCGCCGATCAAGCGTTTGATCATTTTTAAAAGATTCTGAATGGTTTGGTTCAGACTCAGCGTCTTTAACTCAACCTCCTGCTTCCGACTGAACAGCAACAATTGCCGGGTCAGGCTCGCCGCCCGGGTTGATGAATTCAAAATCTGGGTCAGGTCTTTATACTGAGAATCGTTTTCGTCCATTGACATCATTGCCATCTGGGCGTGACCCTGAATAACCGTCAGCAGATTATTGAAATCATGAGCAATACCTCCAGCTAAGGTGCCGATGGACTCCATCTTCTGGCTTTCGCGAAATTGATTCTCCAGTTCCAGTTTCTCAGTTTCCATGCGTTTCTTGTCGGTAATATCCTGATTGGCGCCATAAGTCTTAACTGTCCGGCCTTGTTTATCTTTGACGATGAAGTAGCGGACTGAAATGTAACCAACTTCTCCATCGGCATAAATAATCCGGTGTTCCAATGTCTGGCTGAAATTCGGATCGGTGGTTTCAAACGCTTTCTGCATCTCAATCGTGACTAATGCCCTATCGTCGGGATGCAAAAACCGCTCAGCATATTGAGCCGGAGACATTTTATAGCCACCGACTTTTTCAGCCGTGGTTCGAAAAATGTCATAAAAATGATCATTGAACGTAAACAGGTCCTCATCAGCATCGTATTCCCAATAGCCTAGTTTAGCAATAACCATGGCATTTGATAATTGGGCTTCACTGGTTCGCAGTGCTTCTTCCACCTGCTTGCGCTCGGTAATATCAACTGCTGTACCAATCCCGGTAGGTTGACCGTCTAGCTGCATCAAGGTTGAAGCGGCGTCAATCCAGCATTCATTTCCGTTCTGTCGGACCAGTTTGATCTCATAACGATCGGGTGCTTTCTCGCCCCGCAGACGCGCCGCTCCTCTCTGCCGTACCAAATCGCGGAAATCCGGGTGCACCAAATCCCAGAAGTTCATATCCTCCAATTCAGTGGCTGAATAACCGGTCAGCATTTCGAAAGCCGGATTAGCGTAGATGAATTTTTCCCGATAGGCGAAGACGCTGAAAGGACTGGTCTCAGACAATAGACGGAATTTTTCCTCACTTTCGCACAGTGCTTCCTCCATTTGTTTGCGTAACTTCTCCAAAGTCATAGTTTGCAGCGCGAAACCAAGATCCCCGGCAACCTCTTCCAGAAGCGACGTACCTTCCTCATCAGGACTATCAATATTGGAACAAACGTTTAAAATACCAAAGGTTTTATCGTCAGATCTGATGGCAATTGAAAAATCCAGATTATTGGCTGAATCAACCGAAAACGGACATTCCGGACAGGTTTTATGTGGTTCTTTCACGATTACCAGGTTCTTCGTTTCCAGCGCCTGGCGGGCACATTGCGGCAGGATATTTTTATTTAAATTATTTTGGACTGGTTCAAATGATTTTCCATAACCGGATTCTGCAACATCTGTGACCTTGCCATTATCGTCAATTAGAATGATAAAGGCACAAGAGAAGTTTGGATTCTCGGTGAAAATTTCACAGCTGCGTCGGATTAATTCATCCCGATCCCTGGTTTTGACGATTAACTGATTGACATCACGAATGACCTTTAACAGCTCATATAGTTGTTCAATCCGAAGGGTTCTTTCCAGCACCATTTCTTCCAGGTGTTCATTCGTCGTCCTGAGTTCTTCCTGGGTAATTTTGAGCTCTTCAAGGGTTTCTTCGGCTTCCTGACGTTTTTGCACTGCGCTTTCATAGGTAGACAGCAGCAAATCGATGATCTGCAGGCGATTGGAATTGATTTTGTGCTTTTTACCTCCAAAATAGATTTCAATACCCAGATCTGATTGATGAGAACTGCGGAGTTTTTTATTAATCAGAATATAATCCACCTGAGCCAGCAGGGCCTTGTCGCTATAGGGTTTGGTAACAAAATTATCAGCGCCGGCGGATAATCCTTTTACAACATCCTCAGGATCCGAAAGCGATGTCAACAACATCACCGGGATATCCCGCAATTTTTCATCGGATTTGACTTTGCTGCAGAGCGTATAGCCGTCCATTCCGGGCATCATAATATCACTGATAATCATGTCCGGCAATTGGATTTGTAGAAAATTAAGCGCTTCATTCCCATCCCTGGCGACTGTTACCTGGAAATTATTTTCTTCCAACAGATATTTTAATTTTTCCGCCTGGGTCGGACTGTCTTCAACAATCAGAATTTTTTGATGATTGTTTTTTGTTCTTAGTGATGAATCTTTCATATGATTACTCCTACCTATTGTTTTTGGGTGAAAGCGGTCAAGGTAGCCGCTATTTCATCGGGATTCAGAATAAACTTCGCCGCATCCAGCTCAATCGCAACTTTGGGCATTCCGAAAACGACGCAACTCTCCCGGTTCTGGGCGATTGTAACTCCGCCCAAATCGCGCATCCGTTTCAATTCGTAGGCGCCATCATTGCCCATGCCGGTCAAGAGTACCCCAATCACATTCGGCGCCAATACATCCGTAACCGACCGAAACATTTCCGCTATGGAAGGGCAAAAGGTCGGCTTCGATGGATCCGGTACTAAACGAACGCTTAATCGATCGTTTTTGACAACTCTGATCTGGAATTCATTCGGAGCTAAATAGGCATAGCCCGGCAACAAAGTCTCCAGATTTTGCGGAATACGGACTGTCAGCGGGGTAACCTGGTTCAGCCATTCCGCCATGCCTTCCAGAAAACCTTTGGATATGTGCTGAACAATTAGGATCGGGATTTGAAATTGCGCTGGTAATTTTGATAAAATTTTCTGAAGCATCGGTGGTCCGCCGGTGGATGTTCCGATAGCGACCAACTCAAAGCCGTTGTGAATACTGGCCCGAGCCTGGCTGCTCTGTTCCAGATCGAAGATATTTCCAGCAATTTTTTTCTTCCGTCGGGTGATCACTTTCACTTCAGACATCAGGCGGGTCAGGCGGAGCAGATCATCGACGGCTTTTGCATGACCGGGATGTCCGATTCCCGGCGGTTTTTCCAGAACCATCAGCGCGCCCGCTTCCAATGCCCGGAATGAGGTTTCCACTTCGGTCGGATCATAAGAGGCACTGACAATAATAATCGGAACAGCCTGGGTTTCCATAATGGCTCGAGTCGCTTCGAATCCATCCATTACTGGCATCTTGATATCCATAATGATAATGTCGGGTGATTTTTCCCCGGTCATCTCGACGGCTTCTTTGCCGTTTCTGGCGGTGCCGACAACCGTAAAATCCGGTGCGGAGCTAAACAGAAAGTTGAAATATTCCCGGATAACGGCAGAATCATCGGCGATGAGAATTTTAATCATTTGTTAATAACCTTTCGATTGGAGATTGGAGATTGATGATTGGAGATTGATGATTGACGATTGAGCGATATTTTTCAAAAACGTTATTCTCATATAAAATCTTCTCCTTCAATAGACAATAATAAATCGACAATAGAAAATAGACAATAGACAATCCAGCAATCGACAATTCAGCGATCATAATTCTTTCTTAGATGTTCGATTTTTTTGAGCGGTTTTACGTGATATGATAAAAATCGAAGATAATTCATGGGCTTCATTAAGAAGAGGCAATACCAATTCCTTTTTGACAAGTTTTTCTTCAATAATAAATTCCAGCCAGAATTCTGATTCATCGGATTCTTCGATGACGATACTGATTTTTGCAATAAACGATGCTTTTGTTTGTGCAAGAAGAGTTGCTCTGTAGTTAGCAGCCACTGATGTTGCACAGCGAACTAACTGTGATTTTATGTTATTACCTATTGTATTTTTGGGCAAAGCAAGTGCCAGTTTAACGCAGCGGTGGGCAAACTGTTTGGTTCTTTGCTTTAGTTCTTCAGAATCCATATTCTACCCTTTTTGATTGATGATTGAATATTGACGATTGATGATTGGATGTTATTTTTCATTCTGTTCTTTTCCTTTAAATCAACAATAGACAATCAACAATAGAATATTGACGATTG
>CAZSDW010000009.1:0-7087 GCA_964605705.1 uncultured bacterium | reverse complement strand
AAATCAACAATAGACAATCAACAATAGAATATTGACGATTGGAGATTGACGATTGATGATTGGATGTTATTTTTCATTCTGTTCTTTTCCTTTAAATCAACAATAGACAATCAACAATAGAATATTGACGATTGATGATTGGATGTTATTTTTCATTCTGTTCTTTTCCTTTAAATCAACAATAGACAATCAACAATAGAAAATTGATGATTGGCGATTGATGATCGATGATTGACGATTGAGCGATATTTTTCAAAAACGTTATTCTCATATAAAATCTTCTCCTTCAATAGACAACAATCAATCAACAATAGAAAATAAACAATAGACAATCCAGCAATCGACAATCAACGATCCTCGACATTTTTGTTCCACCCTGGATAGTGTTCTTCCATACACTCCGGGCACATGCCATGTAAAAATGTCATCACTGCAATTTTTGAAAGAAATTCTTCAATAGGAATCCATTTATTGTCTTTTTCCCTGATTTTCTTGCAGGAAGCGCAAATCGGAGTTTGTTTTTGTAATTCTTCAACCTTAGCAATCGCTTTTTCAAATTCTATTTTCCTTTTAAGTGAATCTTCAAATGTATCGATCAGAAGATCCAAAATCTGAAGCCGTTCAGCATTGATCAGATAGGATTTATTTCCCAGGATAACTTTTACCCCAATATCACTCATAGTATCCGATGCAACCATACGATTTGCCAGAATAAAATTGATACGTTCAATTAGTTTCTGTTCATCGATGGGCTTTGTTAGGAAACCATCAGCTCCTGAATTTAAGCCATTAATGATATCAACAATATCATCCAATTTCGTAAGCAGGATTATCGGGATGGTCTTCAGAATCTCATCCGATTTAATTATCCGGCAAAGTTCATAGCCATCCATTTCAGGCATAAGAATATCACTGATAATCAACGTCGGTTTATGCCGCCGGATTTCCTGCAATGCCTCTACTCCGTCCTTTGCTGTATTGAAAACATATCCATTATTCGCGAGAATGTACCCTAGCTTTTCAGCCTGTGTTGGACTATCTTCAACAATCATAATATCAATAGCATCATTCTTTTTAAGATTATCCTTCATTTTTCATCCATTTTTTCGTTAAATCAGTTTTTTTACGACATCCAGCAGGTTGCTCTGATCAAAGCTGCTTTTAACAATATAGGCATTGGCGCCCACATCCATGCCGCGCTCACGGTCTTCCCGGGACTGCAATGAGGTCACCAGTACAACCGGCAATTCGGATAATAGTTTGTCTTCACGAACTTTTACGGTCAGTTCAAAACCATTCATGCGGGGCATGTCGACATCGGAAATCAGAATATCAAAGTCACCTTCACGCAAGCTGGCGAACCCTTCCAACCCATCGACTGCGGTTTTGACTATATAACCGGCGGTTTCCAGAATATTTTTCAACAGCATCCGTGACGTGATGGAATCTTCCACGACTAATACGGTTTTTTTCTTGATCTGTTTGGGGGTCGCGGCTGTGTGGGTTGTTGATTTCGACAAACCTTCTTTACTTGCGACTGCGATTAAATTGGACACATTCAGCAGCGGGACCACCTCGCCTGATCCAAGTATCGCCGCTCCCGTAAAAAATTTCACCCGGGACAGCTGCTTACCGAAATTTTTAACCATCACTTCCTGTTCACCTAAAACTTCATCTACCCGGAACCCAATCTGATAACCGGTACTGCCGAATATCATCACGGTAATAAAATCTTCCGCTGTTGCTCCAACCGGCAATCCCAAAACATTTCCGAGATGAACCAGGGAAATAAGATCGCCGTCAACTGACAGGGTTTCTTTGTTTTCAACCGTTTTGATCTTTGCCCGGGGAACCCGCAGAATCCGGACGACTTTAACCGTTGGAACGATATACTTTTGTTCAGACACACGGATCAGGACGCCCCGGAATGTCACCAAAGTCATTGGTAAAATTATTTTGAAAACAGTGCCGGAACCTTTTGTCGGCTCAATAGTGACGCTGCCGCCCAGTCGCTCGATTTTTTCCCGCACAATTGAAAGTCCCAGTCCCCGGCCGGAAATATCCGAAATAAATTCGCTGGTGCTTACACCGGATTGGAATAAATACTCCAGCAACTGTGCCTCTGTAAGCGTCTCTTGTTCCTTCTTTGACAGCTGGTACTGATCGATGTACTTTCTTTTCAGCTTATCAAGGGGAATACCGGCGCCGTCATCGGCAACCGTGATACCGATTTTATTGTTTTCCAGATGATCAATGGAAATGCTGACTGTTCCGGTCTCAGGTTTGTCCTGCCGGATTCGCTGATCGGGTTTTTCAATCCCGTGATCGATACAGTTTCGCAGCAGGTGCAGCAGTGGCGCTTTGATCTCTTCCAGAATCCGGCGATCTATTTCAATTTCTCCACCCTGAACCACCCAATCGGCCTTTTTACCCTGACTATGGGATAGATCGCGAACTGTTTTAGGGAACAGGTCCAGCAGAGATGCAAAGGGAACGGATAATGTATCTTTGACATCTTCCAGCAGATTATCAACCATGGTTCCAACCTGGTGAGCATCCTGTCTAACCTTGGTTTTCAAATCCCGGACATCCTTCTGAAATCCTTTCAGATAGGACTCAGACCAATCAAAAAACTGAATCACCTTTTTAAATTCCTGTTCACAGGCACCCATCATATTTGCAGAGTACTGGCCTTCTATATGTTTCTGTAATGTTCGCAAAACCAACGTCAAGCGGGCGACTTCCGTGTTCCAGATATTCAGTTGTCTGAAGGTATTTTGGAAATCATCGACCCGCTGAATATTGGCCAATTTCACCGACAACATATTTTCCACTTTATTCAGTAAATTGGTAAGTTTGCGGACGGAAATCCGGATAGTTTCATCAGTTGCGGAGATTTTCTCCTCCGTGTTTGCCGATACTTCCGGCAAAGGTTCAGGGAGTTTTATTTCAGGAACTGCTTTACGGACATCTTTCCGGGGCACTGAATGGGTGACGGGTTTTTCTTCGGGTCCATCAGTCCCGGTATTCATTTGCATGATTAGTTCAAGTGCATCGGCCAGCAGTATTTTTTCATCTGTTGATTCTTTATCCGATGGAAATATCATCAGTTTCATTTTATCAATGATGTGATAAAGGAGATCATAATCCTTCTCTGACAGCATCTTTTTTGCATTTTTCAAATCGGCAAAAATACTTTCAAGCCGTTGACAGATCGCTTCCACACCAGTCAGATTCACCGCACGGGAAGCACCCTTCATACTGTGGGTTTCCCGGAAAATTATCTCAATCAGGGCCTGACGCTGTTCCGCTTGCTGCTCTTTTTCCAGTGCCAGCAACTTCGCCGTCAGGGTCCCAAGATGTTCATCGGCTTCTATCCGAAAGGTCGCCAGGAGGCGTTTGAGTAATTCTGCTTCTCTGTCGTTCATGGAATTTTCCTTCCCGAGCTCTCGTTACAACACTGAGCGTTGTAACGAGTTTTTATACATACTATACTTTATAACGCTGAACAAGACTCTTCAGGTTATCGCCTAAGTCGTGCAGATCGGTTACGGCTTTCTCAGTCTGCTTGGTGCTGGCGGCGGACTGAGTGCTGGCGGTTTTGATGACTTCCATCGCCTCAGCCACCTGGTCCATGCCGGCTACCTGCTGTTTGCTGGAAGCTGCAATCTGGTAAGAGGCTTCAGCCGCCTCACGGATGCTTTCTGTCAGCGTCTGGATCGTTTTATCCGTTTCACCCGATAATTCAAGCCCCTCTTTAACCGCCTTATTACCCTGTTCCGTCGCCATGACCGCTGAGCTGATGGATTTCTGAACTTCGGTCAAAATGCCGCGCACCTGGGCAGTGGCCTCCTTGGACTGTTCCGCCAGGCTCTTGATTTCCTGGGCAACCACGGCAAAGCCCTTGCCCTGTTCACCGGCTTTAGCAGCTTCGATCGCCGCATTTACCGCCAGCAGGTTCGACTGCTCGGCCAGATCATTCACCGAAGAGGTGATCTCATTGATCGTCTGACTCTGATCGCTCAATTTGACAATAATGTTGGCGATTAATTCCATCTGCCCCTGGATCCGGTTCATCCCGGCAACTGTCTTTTTAATGGATTCCTGTCCTGAACCGGAAATCGTGGCTGCTTTACGCCCGCTTTCGGAAACATATTCGGCCTTTTCATTCACAACTTCTGAGGTTTGTTTGACCTCTTCCACGGTACTGGTAGCTTCACTGACGGAAGTCGCAGTCTCGGCCGCGCTGGAGGCCAGTTGGGTTACCGTCGCCATGATCTCGCTGGTAGATGATGATAATACATTGACACCTTCACTGATCTCCTGCATCTGGATCCCGAGACTACTGACCATTCGTTCCAGCGCAGTTCCCAGAACGTCCTTTGCTGACTGTGGAACAACCTTGACGGATAAATCACCTTCCGACATCGCCTGGGCAATATCGGCCATATCTTTCAGGGTTTTGTGCATCACCGCAAAGGCGGCATTGAGTTCACCAATTTCATCCCGTCCTTTGACGGGTGGAAGTTCACTGCTCAGATCACCTCCGGCAACCCGCTTGGCAATTGCGACAATGTTAGTGATAGGTGGTGCTATTGCCTGAATCAGGTAATAAGCCGTGGCTGCGGCAAATACCAGGGCCAGAATGCCGATCAGGACCATCAAATTGCGGGAATCCTTATAATTCTGCAGGGTCTCTGATTGTGTATCATCCATCAACTTTTCCTGAAAGGAAATTAGATCGCGTACAGCCTGCTCATACTCTTCCCGTGCCTGATTTGCCCTTTCTGAACCAACCAGAGTTCTAAGCGCAGCAATATTATTCGCCTGATCCAGGGAAATTACTTCATTTTGTAGTTCCTGGTAGATAGTTTGTTTTTCATTAATAACTTTTAATAGTTTCTGCCCCTCAGGAGACAATATTATTTTTCCCAGTTTAGCCATGCTTTCTTCGTTATTTTGCTTGGCTTCTTGGATCTGGTTGATATCGATTTGCCGGGCTTGTTTATCCGGTTTAATGGCAAGGTTGCGCATTCCCACGGCGATTTGCACCGCATTGTCAACTATCGTTTCCGCTACACGAATTTTTTGGTAGCGATCATCGATAATTATATCCAAATCCGATTTCAACCGGTTCAGGCGGGTAACACCAACGATGATGATCACAACCATCAGGACAATCAGCAGTATAAAACTTACCGTCAGTTTTGTTCCGATTCTCAAATTGTTAAACATAATCTTTCTCCTTTTAATTATTCGTATTTTGAATTTTTAGATTTCATCGTTAATAATGATTTTTTCGTCAGACAGCAATTTTGGGATGTCCAGAACAACAAGATGATCCTTTGTGACCCCTTTCAAATAATCGCTGCGGATGCCATTCAACGTCGGTAATTTGCCCTGCAGGGAATTTTGAGAAACCATCCGGTCGCCAATTACTTCTTCAGCCAATATTCCCAGCTCCATATCACCGGAATTCACCAAAATGATTTTATTCAGATCATTAAAGCCTTTTTCCGGCAGCTCAAAAAATTTCTTTAGATCGATCACCGACTGAATTTTGCCCCCCAGGTTAATAATGCCCAGCAGAAATGCCGGCGTCCCCGGCAAAACGGTAACGGACTTCATCGGGTAGACTTCACTGACATGCTGCAGTTCAATGCCATAGTGTTCGCCGGCCAATGTAAATTCAAGCACCTGGAACAGGATTTCATTCTCATCTGCTGCTTCGGGCTCCCGGGCAAGTTGTTTAGCGCGGGATTTCAGGATTTTATCTTTTTTCAGTTTCACAAGATCCGGGTCCAGAGCATTTGTATTCTGCACATTCGGTGAAGATCCAATTGGATTGGCTCGTGTTGTTTTTAACATAAAATCCTCATTATTGAATGGTTTCAATGATTTCTTTCAGCCGGCCGGCGGTCATTCCTTCCGACGCTGAAAGGATTTCTTCCGGCGCCCATTTGGTTAAAATATCCAGGGCATTCTGATAATAACGAGCAGCATCTTTTGTCTGTTGAGCATGTTTATAGATGTTCCCAAGGTAGAAATACGCCAGGACAAAGTCGGGATCAAGGTAGATTGTCTTTTTCAGAGCGGCGATCGCGGCGGGCTGATCACCCAATTCAGCGAGTATCGTCGCCTGCAGGTAATGTAACAGTGGATCCATTTTATCAATCCCTAATGCCTCTGCACACAATTTCAGCGCTTCATCCAGCCGGCCCAGATTGGCGTTCACTTTTGTTAAAAGGATTAGTGCCGGTAAATAGCGTCTATTAACATTGATAATTTCCTTTAGTCCGGTTTCGGCTATGTGATAATTCCCCTGTTCAAAGGCAACGAGAGCGTCCTGGTACAAATTTTCCTCAGGAATAACAGGTTTTACCTGCTCCAGTGTTTTTATCACGGGCTGCTCAATTGCCGGACGGGGCAGTTCCGGTTTATATATTATGGGCGTCGGTTTTTTGAGTGCTTGTGGCGGTACGAAAGCCGGATAAACCGGTTTCTCTGTTTTTCCGATGGCGACTTTATTCTGAATGGCGATGGGATTCCGGCGATAAAATGTGACATTTTCAAAACGGACGGTTTCGTAGGTTTGTGCCAAAGTCTGGGAGACCTCCACCGGACTGACAATCAAATAGCCCTGCTCAACCAGTGAATGAAAAAATTTCTGGGCGATCCGGCCAATCAGGTCCTGGGAAAAATAGATCATCACGTTGCGGCAGAAGATGATGTCCATGGCATTGGTGTTGTTTGTCAGCGACGGATAGATATCCTCCGCCAGGTTGAGATATTCAAATGTGACCATCTCGCGAATTTCCGGCAGAATTCCATACTGATTTTTACCGGTATTCTTAAAATATCTGCCTTGAAATTCAGCGGGAACATCACGAAAAGACCACTGGGTATAGATACCCTTACGGGCTTTTTCCAGGAAATCAGGATTGATATCCGTCGCCAGGATCAGGATATTCCAATTTTTAATATCAGGAATCAGTCGTTTAAGAATGATGGCGATTGTATAAGGTTCCTCGCCGCTGGCACAACCGGCGCTCCAGATACGCAGGTATTTTCCCTTTTTCCGCCGCAA
>CAZSDW010000008.1:0-109597 GCA_964605705.1 uncultured bacterium | reverse complement strand
AATCCCTTGGACTGGCAAACTGTTAAAAAAGTTCTGGATAACTCATATTTTTTTTGATTATAAGTGGACTTTTCCAAAATAGCAAAATAATTTCCGGCATGTTTCAAAATATCATCCGAAAAGTTTATCGACAATTCTGGATACTTGCAATCATGGTTTTTTTAATGCTGACATCCGGCGACGCTAATGCCCAGCAATTAATCGATCCTAATTTCCGCAGCATCCACCAGAGAGAGTCAGAATTTTATCGCTTTTATCCCACGAGTCCGGATACATCGGTAAAAACAGAACAAATACCCAGGCTGCAAAAACGAACCGCTCCAAGCCTATCTCATGAAGTTTTTGGTTATCTGCCCTACTGGAAATACTCCTCCTATTATACCCTCGATTTTGATTTACTGACTACCATCGCCTATTTCAGCACCGAGCTTGGGACAGACGGATCGATTATCAACGATTACGATTGGCCGGCGAGCGGTCTTATTTCCGTAGCTCACCAACACGGTGTCAGGGTAGTTCTCTGCGCGACCCTATTTGGCAGCAATGATTTGACAACATTTCTCAGCAGTTCCAGCGCCCGCACAAATTGTATTATTAATCTTCTGAATCGTGTTAAGAGCGCCAACGCCGATGGCATCAATATTGACTTTGAAGCAATGCCATCCTCACAACGGTCTAACCTGGTCAGTTTCATGGAGGAACTTGCCGATTCATTCCGAATGAATATTGATGATGCGCATATTTCAATGGCGACCCCGGCAGTTGATTGGAGTAACGCATGGAATTATCGCGAACTTGCAGAAATATGCGACGCGCTGTTTATCATGGGCTATGATTATCACTGGTCCGGTTCCGATGTTTCAGGACCCGTATCGCCATTGAGCGACGGAACTTATAATATTCAGTACACGATCGACGATTATCTCTCAAAAACAAATAATAACCGGGAAAAAATCATCCTGGGGCTGCCTTATTACGGCTATGAGTGGCAAACAGTCAGTAGTAATCCCGGAGCAAATACGACAGCGACCGGAGAAGCAAAAACCTACACCACTGCCGAACAGAATGCCGCCAATTACGGCAAATTACGCTATGCGGATTCCCGGATACCATGGTATTGTTATCAAACATCCAGCTGGTATCAGTGCTGGTATGATGACAGTCTCAGCCTGGCATTGAAATATAACTATGCAAAATCAGTAAACCTGTGCGGCATCGGTATCTGGGCGCTCACCTATGATGGTTCCCGCTCCGAGCTCTGGGATGCAATTGGTTCTGCTTTTAGCGGTGAAATCATTCCGCCGGAGCCGCCGGAAACACCCGAAGGTTTGATTGTCAGGAATATTAGCAACGGCAATATTCAGGTCTATGTCGATCCCGTCATTTATGCTCAGGAGTATGCCTATTATATTTCTGAAGATTGTATTTATTTCTCATTACATACTCAAATCAATTCCACCGATTTGTTCATTGGAAACCTCAATCCGGGACAAATCTATTACTTCAAAGTCCAGGCGTTGAACAGCTACGGCGTCAGTGATTTTAGTGAAATTGGCGCAGTGATACCCACATTGAAAGAACCAAAAATCCTGATCGTCAATGGTTATGATTATCAGGAATCCTATGGAACCCCCCGTAATGTTTATCATCATAGTAACGCGATTAATCCATATCGGCATGCGGTTGATTTTGCGTCCAATGAAGCCATTATTCGAAATACTGTTGAATTAGAAGATTATGAAATGGTCGATTGGATTTTGGGTGATGAAAGTGCTGAAAATATCACTTTGGGATCCGATGAGCAAACCGCTATTGCCGAATATCTGGAAAATGGTGGCAATTTATTTATATCCGGAATGGAAATTGGTGACGATCTGGCAGACAGCGCTGCCAGCCAGGAAAGCCGGGATTTTTATCATAATTACTTGAAATCCGATTTTATCAATGAAAGGGTCGGTCAGGTCAGAGTATTTCCGGCAGATTCATCAATATTCAATAGCATACTTGGGGTACGACTGATGCCCCGTAAATTACCTGTTTTAGAAGAATTATATCCCGATGGAATCAAACCGCGCAACGGCGCACAGATCGCACTGAATTATACATCCAGTAATTATGAATCCGATGGATGTGCTGCAATCTCCTATGAAGGTAAATTCGGCAGCAGTGAAAAGTCAGGAAAACTGGTCTATTTCGCCTTTCCATTTGAAACTGTTTTTCCAGACAGCAATCGTATATTAATGATGGGTGATATTCTTTCTTTCTTCGGAATGATCTATCCTGACTCATCTGCCTGGATTTCTAAAGGAAATTTCCAAATCCTGTCCAATTTCCCCAATCCCGGGAAACCATATACCACATTTCCAATTCTATTGGATAGTACGAATACAAGCAAAGAAATCGACATAATTATCTATAATATGCTTGGGCGGGAAATTTATCGTGAGCAGCTATCGATTTCAGGAAGTGATCCGGTTTTATATTTTTGGAATGGGAGATTCCCTCATAGTCATGTGGTTCCATCGGGAATATATTTTATTAAGGCAGACCACGGAATCCAATCAGCGATTCGGAAATTTACAATTATTCATTAATGATATCATGAGTCGTGATATGCGAGATAATAATTTTGAGGACCCGGTAATCGGAAGATTTTACCCTTTGCTAAAAATTACCCGCCTTATAATCCACTCATTAAACCGCCACGGCAGGTAGCGATGCATGAATGCTCGCAGTTTTGCACCCGGCCCCCGGATATTCCTGAATGATGGATTTTTAGCCGTGATTAATTTCGCTATCAGACGAACGATTTCCATTGGATCGCTTTTCAGCGTTTCATTGTTGTGTTGATATTTTTTATACAGCATTTGAGTTAAATAATAGTTCGGGCTTTTAGGATCATTGGCTTTCGCTGCAAACCGTGTATTGGTCGTCAATACCTTGGTCGGGTATGGTCCCGGCTCAACCAATAAAACCTTAATCTCATGCGGGGCAAGTTCCAGGCGCAGGCTCTCGGAAAAGGCTTCTATCGCCCATTTACTGGCATTATATGCACCCATGCCGGGCGTGGTTGTCAAACCTGCGGTACTGGAGATATTGATTATCCTGGCATCTGCGCTTTTCCGAAGCAGCGGCAGCGATACCCGCACCATATTCAGCACACCGAAGAAATTGGTTTCCATCTGGTCGCGATACTCCTGGTCGTTCAAATCCTCGAAAAAACCACCAATGCCATAGCCGGCATTATTGATGAGAACGTCCAGCCGTCCAAAGGTTTCTTTGATTTCCAGAAGACATTTTCCGATGGAGGCTACATCCGTTACATCTAATTGACGAACATTGATTGATACATTGCGGTTTTTAATTTCCTCATCCAACGATTCCCGCTTTTCAAGATTCCGCATGGTGGCAACGACCTGAAATCCCATTTCCGCCAGGTGAATCGCACTGAGATATCCAAACCCGCTGGAACAGCCGGTGATCAAAACAATTCTTTTATCCATTTTTAATCCGTATTTCTTTTTCGTATTTTTCAATTTCTGATTTTAGTTTAATATCGACGGACTGAAATTCCAAGATTCTGTTTGAATAATGTTAAGATTGGAAATTTAACACTACCATCCATTTAATGGTTCATCTACTAAAAAGATGTTACTCCTGGAGTAATATCACATTGTCCGAAAATCACAAAAAAAAAATTGATCAACTTAGTTACCTGAGTTTTCCTTTTGAAATGCGCCAGCAATTTTTAGATTTTACGCAATTGTCAATTTTTATTTATGTGAGGATATATGGAAGAACAAAAACAGGACATCAAGAAAAATCCGTGGCAGGAAATTGCTGAACCTTTTATCGGACTTGCCCGAGCCCCGCGGGCATTGTGGGGAATCTATCTCCCCTACGTTCTGGAAGGATTGGTCTATTTTGGTATTTTAACGATACTCGGAAAGTTCAATTCCGAAAATGTCGAACTCAGCGACCTGGTTGCCGGCTGGGTTTACGGAGCAGTGACCGGCGGTATTACGTTTGCGATGCTTTTATTAGGTGGACTTTCGGATAAAATAGGTGTAAGACGATCTCTTGCCCTGGCTCTGTTTACAATGATGCTTGGGCGCCTTTTAATTTCCATTTCAGGAACGGCTCATTTAGGGACAGGTGTCACTTCTCCCATGTTTATTACGATGTCAGTCGGTTTGCTGATGATGGTCACGGCATACGGTCTGTATCAGCCCGCTGCTTATGCCGGTGTCAAGCGATTCACAAATCCTAAAACTGCAGCGATGGGTTATGCTGTTGTGTACGGATTAATGAATTTGGGTGCATTTTTCTCCGGGTTTGTTTCGCCTATTATCCGGCATAATTTTGTCGATCGCTTCCCGCCAAATGGTTTAACCGCCGTATTTTGGGTATATACCGTCATTACCGGCATTGCCGTAGTCGCAACTCTTACCATCTTGACAAAACGGACCGATGAAAAGGCTGTCGAGCGGATTGCCCGGGAAACTGCCGAAATGAATACCAAAGAGGAAAATAACAAGCAAGAGGAAACCGAATCTCCCAAACAAAAAATAAATAATACGCCGTTTATTGGTTATTTAATTTTTGTTATTTTATCGATTATCCTGGTTATTATGGTCAAGACCGGTAAATTGGTTCTGCCGAAATATTGCGAATTTATCCCGCTGATAATCAGCGGTATTTTGGCGATTTGGGAGTTTCTGCGTAATCGCCCTAAACATCCATTCCGTGATTCACGTTTTGTGTTTTTCATTTTTATCCTGATCCCGGTTCAGACTCTATTTGCACATAATTGGCTAACCCTGCCATACTACCTTGACCGGGCTTTTGCCGGTACGGTTGTGGGTAATTATTTTGAGTTCTTTTCAAATCTCAATCCGATCCTGATTTTCTTCCTGGCGCCAATGATTGCAGCTCTAACCCTGAAATCCAATATTTACAAAATGATGATATTGGGCACTTTTGTAATGGCAATACCGACTTTTCTGTTGGCACTTGGACCGAATATGTATCTGCTGCTGACCTACATATTATTAATGACAATTGGTGAAGCGATGTGGCAGCCGCGCTTTCTGCAGTGGATCGCTGAAATTGCCCCGAGGGGACGCACCGGTGCCTATATGGGAATTGGTCAGTTACCGTGGTTTATGACAAAAATGATCACAGCATCTTATTCCGGATATTTCATCACAAATTATGTCCCCAAACCCGAAACAGGTTTACCGATGCACAGTGGACAAATGTGGTTTTTTTACGGATTAATTTCCATTGTTACGCCGATCTCACTTTTGCTCGCTAAAAAATGGATGGGTAAAGGACTTGATAAAAAACATTGATAATCATTATTGACAAACTAAAAGAGAACCTGATTTTTTAATAAGTCAGGTTTTCTTTTATCTATTTTACACTTATATTTGCTATCGGTGCAAAAATTTTGAAACTGGAAAATAGATGAAACCAAAAATAATAATTGTTGATGATGATAATCTCATCTGTGAACTTTATTCCGAGTATTTTTCACAGAATAACTTTGAGGTACTTTCGGCATTCAGCGCGCAGGAAGGGCTCCGAAAAATTAAAGAATTCGAACCGGATATTGTGCTGTCCGATGTTATCATGCCAAAAGAAGATGGCTTCAGTCTTTACAAACAGGTACAATTATTCAAGCCTGATCTGCCCTTTGTTTTTATTACCGGATATGAACATGATGAAAAAGTGGCTGATCAATTGAATAAACTGGGTAAAAAATGGATCGCCAAACCGGTAATGCTGGAAGAATTGATGAAGCTGATCAAATCGGAATTAAAATAATAGCAACGATAATTATAGACAAGAAGGGCTAATCTGCATCTGAGATTAGCCTTCTTTATGTTTCAATTTATTATCGAATGATTTCCGGCTTGCTTAAATCTGCATCGTGCCTTTCATGAAAAACAGGTCCATAGCCATTACCATCGCGCCGGTATGTTTGCTCAGATCACCCATGATTTCTTCGATCCCCAGTACAATTTCAGCCACCTCCTTCTCCGGTACAACCGTCATGATTGTTTTACTAACGTCGGAACGCTCTCCCAGAAAATTCAAAAAATCACTGAACAGCGGAATAGTTGAAAGTTGATCTTTTATACCGGTTGATTCCATGACATTCACTCCCCGGATACCTCGTTCCAGGAAAAGTTCAAGAATGTTGTCAAGGAAGCGTTTTTCATAAAGAATCACCATCAGCAATTTGTTTTTTTCATCCGCCATTCCACGACTCTTCGCCGTCACGTATCGTAAAAAGGCTTCCTTCAGTACAAGATTCGAACGGGCTTGGGTCAGTTCCCGCCGGGCATTCGGATTTCGGGAAATTCTCGAAACCTGCGCGAGTATCTGAAGATGCTGCTCCGGATGCTCATCGGGACCTACAATCACAAAAAACAGGTGTGATTTTTTTCCATCGATACTGTCAAATGATATGCCCTTTTTCGAGTGCACGATGGCAAGATGAAAATCCCTGAGACCGACAACTTTTGCATGGGGAATGGCAATGCCCTCTTCAAATCCTGTCGAGCCCATTTTTTCACGCTGCATCAATGCTTCAAAAATTTCATCAGCGGATATTTCACTGATATCAAGAGCCAGCATATCAGCCAATCTTTCCAAACATGCTTCTTTACTCTTTTCGAAAAAATTAGTCGAACAGGATTTCTCATTAATTATTTTAATTATATCCATGAAAATTCACCTCATTTATTCAAGTTCCGCACCTTTGACAATACCGAACCTGGAAATTATCGGACCAATCAGTTCATTGATAAAAATACTGAACAAAACAATGTTCACAATCAGCACCATCATCTCTTTCACAACCGATGGGGCGTTCACCATGACCGGTGATGTCTGGACAAACAGAACCAGCCCAATCGCAACTCCCGCCTGCGGAAACAGGCAAAAGCCCAGATAATTACGAATGCCCAGCGACGTTTTGATCAGCAATGCCGACAGCCATGCCCCAAAATATTTCCCGGCAAAACGGGTCAGGATGTACATTATTCCGAAAAGGATTACAATCAGTTTGGTAAATACGAACAGGTGCAACTCTGTTCCAGCCAGAACAAAAAACAGTGCAAACAACGGAGGCGTCAGCGGTTCAATTACCCGGAATATCCGTTTGTTACGATGAGACAGATTAACCAGGACAGCCCCCATCATCATATTGGCAATCAAAAGTGATAAGTTCAGGACAATCGCGATAGAAATCGTCAGAAAGATGACGGCAATTGAAATGATCAGGATTTCATTCAGCCGGTATTTATTCAGCGTAAAATGATGCAGCAGAAATCCACCGATGAATCCCAAAATACAGGAGAACAGAATCTCGACTCCCGCATGAATTATTCCGGTAAAAATACCTGCATCAAATCCAGACACTTTCCCCGCCAATCCGGGTGCAACCAATGCAAAAATGACACTGAAAAAAATCACACAGATGGCATCGTCCAGGGCTACCACACCATACAAATAATCGACAAACTCGCCGCGGGCGCGGAGTTCTTTGACAATGACCACTGTTGCCGCAGGCGCAGTCGCCGTGGCAATTGCCCCTAAAATCAGGCTGTAACTCAATTGCATTTTCATTAATAATAAGCCGGCAACGACAAACACAAATGCAAAAACCGATTGAAATATCGTGATAATCAGAATTTTACGTCCGGTCCGCTTCAACAGCGAAAACTCGAATTCGGCACCGACAGTTATGGCAATTAATCCAAGGGCAATTTCAGTAATACTGGTCATCCGAAGGGCAACGGTTTCATGAATTACGCCCGTCACGGAATCGCTCAGAATTAATCCCGCGAAAATATATCCGGTAATTGCAGGTAACCGAATTTTCTCGGCGAGCCGTCCGGCAAAATAACCGATCAGTAAAAGCATACCTGTCCCAAAAACAATATGCTGACTGAAGAAGTATTTGATTAATTCGAAAAATTTTAGTAAGAACTGCACATAAACTCCTATATCGTCCTCAATAAGTTTGATTTAAGCAATATCATTATTCCAGCTACCGGTTTGGAAAAGTATAGACGATTTCCCTGAAAAAAACAATGGATTTATCTATCAAATTCTGCTCCTTTATATATTCCAAGACGGGCAACAGGCGGACCAATCAGTTCATTTATAAAAATACTGAATAAAATCACATTGACGATCAATACCAAAATTCCCCGAATATCGGCTGTTATTGTGGATAGAAGTGGCGATGTCTGCACAAACAGAATCAAGCCAATTGCCACACCTGCCTGCGGAAAAAGACAGAAGCCTAAATATTTTCGTATTTTATCGGAGCTTTTGCTCAGGATTGCCGAGGTATATATGCCAAAATATTTCCCGGCAAAACGGCTGCCGGTATAGATCAATCCATATAATACAATCAATCCGTCGGCAAACACACCAATCTCAAGTTCCGTCCCGGCAAGAATGAAAAAGAGCGCAAATATTGGCGGTGTCAGTGGTTCGATTACCTTGAAAATTCGTTTGTTCCGCGAGGATGTGTTTACCAGCACTACGCCGGCAACCATATTGACAATCAGATGGGACAATCCACCGACAATTGCAATTGATGTGGAAATAAAAATTATCCCGACTGACACGATTAAAATTTCATTTAATTTATACCTTCGCACCGTCAGTTTAAACATTGCAAAACCGCTGATAATTCCCAGTAATACTGACAATCCAATCTCTTTCATTGCCAGGAATAATCCCGCGAAAAATCCACTGATGCCCGGGACGAGCTCTCCGGCAATGACCGGTCCCACCAACGCAAAAGTGATACTGAAAATTATGACACAGAGCGCGTCATCCAGTGCCACAATCCCATATAAAATATCAATAAACCGTCCCCGTGCTCGCAGCTCGCGGATAATGACGACGGTGGCTGCCGGCGCCGTCGCTGGCGCAATAGATCCCAAAAGAACTGCGTATCGAACATCAAGACCGAAAATAACAAAGACAACCGAAACAAAAATAAAGGCAAAAACGCCCTCAAAGAATGTCATGAGCAGGACATCTTTACCAATCTGGCGAAACCGCGAAAATTCGAATTCTGCTCCAATTGTTATCGCAATCAGTCCCAGTGCAATTTCCGTAATACTGGTCAATTTATAGGGTGCCGATTCAGAAATGATACCGATCATTGATTTTCCCAGTAAGAGACCGGCGAAAATATAACCGGTGATGGCGGGTAATTTCAGCCGATCTGCCAGTTTTCCGAGAAAATAACCGCTGAATAACAGGATACCGGTTCCAAAAACAACATGATGACTGAAAAGATCCTTGAGATTTGAAAATATTTCCAGAAGAACATCCCTTATTTTATGTATTTAATCTACCCACTCCCGGGAAATAATTCATGTAAATTATCACAATCAATTGGATTTTTGAATGATTAAAAAACTGAGATTTTCAGCTTCGATTTTCATAACTTATTTAAAATTACGGAGCAATGATTATGATTTACGGCAACACCATATCTCTTCAGACCAAAGGCTTTTCAGATATCCTTGATATCACACGAAAAGTTCAGGAGATCATCAATGAATCCAATTGTCAGAAAGGAATCGTAACAATCACGGCAATCGGTTCGACCGCCAGTATCACAACAATTGAGTTTGAGCCGGCGCTGGTTCAGGATATGAAAGACCAGCTGGAGAAGTTTGCGTCACGAAACATGCACTCTCATCATTCTCAAACCTGGGGTGACGATAATGGTTTTTCACACTTGCGTGCCAGTTTCATGGGTCCCGGCACTACCCTGCCCTTTTCCAACGGCATGTTGGTCCTTGGTACCTGGCAGCAGATTGTCCTGATTGATCACGATAATACACCCCGCAACCGGCAAGTATATGTCCAGGTCATTGGTGAATAGTAACTTGCTTATCATCAGTTTTGCCTCTATTTTTTATCGATGAAAAATATCCGTAATCGCCTTGACGCTCTCTATTCCAAAGCTGACCTTAAGGATTTGGAAGATAACAACAAGCCGGTCATTCGCCATGAACTGGACCGCCTGTTTCAACATAAAAAGGGGACGAAATATTTTCCTAAATCTCAGGTTGAGAAAAAAGCCCAATCTATTTCGGATCTGGTGAACGGATCGTGGATCAATACCCACTTTGGTGATATTTTCAGGGCAGAATTTTCATACGATTTAGCTGAGCCCTATGGCAGTCTTGATTTGCAGGAAGCATTTGAGATTGACGCAATGATCCTGCCGCAGGTTTTTCAAATAGAGCGCTCTATCAATCCCCAAAACCTGCTGTTTATCGATACTGAAACCACTGGCTTGAGTGGCGGAACCGGTACCATTGCTTTTATGATCGGTCTGGGTTTCATCGAAAAAAACAATTTCATTGTTCACCAGTATTTTATCACCCAATTGAGCCATGAAGAGGGCATGCTGGAGCTGCTTCAAAAAGTGGTTCCGAATTTTCAATGCCTGGTTTCGTATAACGGGAAAAGTTTTGATATTCCCCTGATCAATTCACGTTTTGTCATGAATCGAATGCCGCCAATGCCGGATGAATTAAATCACATTGATCTTCTCCATCCAACCCGAACCCTGTGGAAATATTCCATGGAAAACTGCAAACTGAAAACCATTGAAACTGATCTGCTGGGACTGTTTCGGGAAGGAGACATACCGGGCGAAATGATTCCCGATGTCTATTTTGACTATTTACGCAGTCGCCGGATTGACAAGATCGAACGTATTTTTTACCACAATCGGTTCGATATCATTACCATGCTCGCCAACCTGATTCTGATTGTCAAAGCCCATAAGTCGCAACATCCGGAAAAAAATCCTCTGACCGATTATGCCAAAGCCCGAATGTTTACCCGAAAAAAAGATATTGACCGTGGCATCAATCACTACCAGTATGTTCTGAATTCAAAAATATCCATCAGCCGCCGACAGAAAACCAGCCTTGAACTGGCAGCATTGTACAAGCAAATTAAGAATTATGAAAAAGCCATTCCGCTGTGGAAATCCGTCATCTGTGAAGATTACCCTTTTGCATTGGAACCCTTTGAAGAGCTGGCAAAATATTATGAACATCATCTGAAAAACCTAAGCCTGGCGTTGACTTTTAGCAAACTTGCGCTCGATAAACTACCCCGTTACCGTACAAAAGATTATGAAAATCTGATCAAACGAATAACTAGAATTCAACAAAAAATCACAAATTTCCATAAATGACGGCACTCCTGATATGTTCGAATCTGGTAATTCAAGATATCACGAGTAGTCTTGATTCTGCACTGAAATAACCCCCTGACGTTTTAGTTCAAAAAATCAATAAAGATACTTAATTTAGGTCGGAGTTAATCCGTAATTAAAAATTGAGGTTGTCGGTGAATCCCATTGAAAAGCTGCTGAGTCACAAAAATCTTAAGAAAAACATCGAATATGTCTATCGGATTAAAGGTGCCGATGCGAAGCTTTGTCCGCTACCGGAAAATCTTTTATCGGAAATCCGGCAAGTTCTCATCAAACGGGGAATCACTGAACTTTATTCTCATCAAGCCGAAGCCTGGAACTATGCGATAAATCAGCAGGATTTCACAGTAGTCACTCCCACCGCCTCCGGAAAAACGTTGACCTACAATCTGCCGGTTTTCCAGGAGATGATCAAAAATCCCACATCGAAAGCGCTCTATCTCTTTCCCACCAAAGCCCTGAGCCAGGACCAGATGAACGAAGCGCACGAGTTTATTACACTGTTAGGTAAAGACATCAAGGTTTTTACGTTCGATGGTGATACACCCGCCAACGCCCGCCAGGCGATCCGTAAACAGGGTAACATCGTGGTCACCAATCCCGATATGCTGCACCAGGGCATCATGCCGCATCACACCAAATGGATGCAATTTTTCCAGAATTTAAAATTTGTCGTCATCGACGAAATGCATATCTACCGGGGCGTTTTTGGATCACACATGACCAATGTCATCCGGCGGCTGAGACGATTGTGCGAGTTTTATCGATCCGATCCACTGTTTATCCTCTGCTCAGCGACGATTGCCAATCCCAAGGAACACGCCGAGAAACTGATCGAAAAACCGGTAAAACTGATCGCGGAATCCGGTGCATCGGTCAGTCCGAAAACACTCTATTTTTACAATCCACCCGTCGTCAACAAAGAACTCGGGATTCGCGCCAGTTACATCAAACAGACCCGCTACCTGGCGAACCGTTTCATTAAAGAAAACATTCAGACAATTATCTTTGCTTTGTCGCGCCTCAATGTCGAAGTGCTGACTAAATATTTGAAGGATGATTTCGAGAGTGATCGCGAATCCATGAGCCAGCCGGAAAAAATCGCCGGATATCGGGGAGGCTATCTGCCCAATCGTCGCCGGGAAATCGAAAAAGGCGTGCGTAACGGAACCATTAAAGGCGTCGTTTCCACCAATGCCCTGGAACTGGGAATTGACATCGGTAGCCTGGATGCAACAATTTTAGCCGGGTATCCGGGCAGCATTTCCAGCACCTGGCAGCAGTTGGGGCGAGCGGGACGGCGCGGCAAAGAAGCCTACGGAATTTTTATCGCCCGTTCGAGCCCCATCGATCAATTTTTGATGCAATATCCCGAATATTTCTTTTCAAAAAGCCCGGAGCATGCCCGGATTAATCCGGACAATTTGATGATCTTAGTTGACCATATTAAATGTGCCTCCTTCGAATTGCCCTTCCAAGTTGAGGAAAATTTTGGCAATTTTGAATGGGAATACGTAAAAGAAATCCTGAAATTCCTTACCGAAGGCGGAATCCTGCATCGCAGTAACGATCGCTGGTACTGGTCGGAGGATGTTTACCCGGCAGCGAATGTGAATCTGCGACGCATCCCGGAAGGCAATTTCGTGGTCGTGGATACAGATAAACAGAATAAAATCATTGCCGAGGTGGATTACAGCGCCGCCGCCATGACGATTTATCCCGATGCTATCTATATGGCTTCCGGTGAAGAGTATATCGTCGATGAACTCGATTGGGACGGGCGCAAAGCATTTGTTCGTAAATCCGACTCCAATTACTATACTGATTCCATCGATTACACAAATGTCAAAGTGCTCACGGATGATGAGCAGCGTAGTACGCCAACCGTAGATATATTCAAAGGGGAAGTTCAGGTTGTCACCCGCGTAATCGGTTATAAAAAGATAAAGTTCTATACCATGGAAAATGTCGGTTACGGTAAGATCAATCTGCCCGATATTGAAATGGCTACCACCGCTTACTGGTTTACAATTCCGGAACGAATCCTGAAAAATCTCGCCTATTTCAGAGCGGACATCATCGACGGAATTATGGGCATCAGCAAAGCCCTGCATTCGATCGCCACTTTGAAAATCATGAGCGAGCCCCATGACATTAACCGGGCAGTCGGTGATAAAAGTTCCGAATGGTTCGCCATGAACACCATTACCGAACGGGGTATTTTTACACCAGCCACCAAAGATACACCATCGACGAAACTCAATCCCGATGAGTTGACAAAATTCCAGCCGACGATTTTCATTTACGACAATTATCCCGGCGGTGTCGGCTTCACCCCGCTTCTGTATGATTCGCACGAAGAACTCATTCAAAACACCTTGAAATTAATCGGCTCCTGCGCCTGTATCGACGGCTGTCCTTCCTGCGTCGGTCCGTCGAAAGAGGTCGGGAAAAACAGTAAGAAAGTGGCAATCGAAATTCTGTCCATGATCAAGTAGCGGCAATTCATGAATTGGTGACGTCCCAGTTTCAACTAGTTACTAAGTTGAACCTGGTAATCAGAGAGTTCTGAGATGTGGCTGAAAACCAATAAAATAGATACAACTGTTCGGAAAATCCGAACAGTTCAAAATGAAGCGGGACGAGAAGTAACCAGGAATCTCGAATTCTACAATCTCGATGCCATCATCTCTGTCGGTTAAAAGTCCGGCAGGTATATATTTCGTTCCCGAGTAGAGCCATAGAATAAGAAAAAAATATTGCTTGGTGTCTTTTATTTAGAATTACGCTTGAATCATCCCGTCGGTGATAGTAATAAAATTATTCGTATAATCTTTCGCTCGCGGATCATGCGTGATCATGACAATGGTGTTGCCCTCTTTCCATAAATCAACGAAGAGTTCCATAATCTCCGCACCCGATTGGGTGTCTAAATTGCCCGTAGGTTCGTCGGCAAGAATGATATTGGGAGAATTCACCAGCGCCCGGGCGATCGCCACCCGCTGTTTCTGACCACCGGACAATTCATTGGGTCTGTGATCCATACGGTCAGCCAGTCCAACTTTTGTGAGAATGGACATCACCTTTTCCTTGCGTTTTTTACCGCCAACTCCGGCAAAGAGCAACGGCATTTCCACGTTTTCATAGGCTGAGGCATAGGGCAGCAGATTGAAATTCTGGAATACAAAGCCAATTTCTTTATTGCGCAACTCCGACAGGGTGTTGTCATTCATATTTTTAATGCTTTGACCATTCAGGGTATAGTCACCGGAAGTCGGTTTATCGAGGCAGCCGATGATATTCATCAGGGTGGATTTCCCGGAACCCGACGGACCGATAACAGTCAGAAAGTCACCACGCCTGATATGAAGGTCCACACCGCGCAGGGCTTCGACTTCAATTTTTCCGGTATTATATACTTTTCGGATATTTTCCATTTTTATCATAATAAATCTCCAGTTCTATTCGTAATGCAGTGCTTTGATCGGGTCGATGGCAGCGGCTCTGCGAGCCGGGAAAAATCCGGATAACAATCCGACAATTCCAAGAATCGTGCAAGTGCTGATGGCAATTGTCCAGGAAAATTCCGGGTTGGACAAAATCTGCAGCGCCATATTTTTCCCAAAATCAGCGTCTCCCTGAGGAATATTCTGCACAAGACGGATAATCGTATAAGCCACCGCACCCCCAATGAATCCACCGGTAAGATCAATCAATAACGCTTCAATGATAAACTGAGTCTTGATCAATGATTTTTTAGCACCGATAGCGCGTTTGATGCCGATTTCCTTGGTGCGTTTCTTGACTGTAACAAACATAATATTAGCCACGCCGACACTGGCGATGATCAGGGTCATGGCACCGATAACACCCAGAAACATGGTAATTCCTGTAAAGGCTTTTTTTGTTTCTCGTGAATTTTTAATCACGTCCCAATAATGAAGCGCGTTGTTATCGTCGGGATGATAGCGATATTTGCGAGCCAATACCCGCCGGACCTGCTGGTTGACAAACTCGGATTTATCGATTTGATTGACCTGATAAATAATCCGATCAACATATATATCACTGAAAATGCCTTTGAAAGTTGAGGCTGGCATAACAGCAGCGTTGGCATCCGGACCTCCGTACATACCCATCTGCATTTTTTTCTGCATCACCCCGATCACGGTAAAAGGAATGTTGTTAAGAAAAACGGTTTTACCGACGGCATCGATGTCGCCCATCAGGTTTTTCTTCAGGTCACATCCCATGAAAATCACCCGGCGGCGCAGCTGCAGATCATTTTCATTAATAAAACGTCCGCCCGCTTGCGGAAACTGGGAACGCATATCTTCATAACCGACAGAACTGACACCCCGCACCCGTTCATTGACAACCGTTTCTCCGTATCTATACGTAATACCCCAGGCGTCATACTCACCGGCGATCCGGTCAATTTCCGGGATACTATTCTTAAGCAGATCACAATCTTTTTCCAGCAAACGAATGCGACGTCCCTGTGGCATGCCTTTATATTCAATGCTCGTCTGTCCGCCAAATAAAATAACGATGTTGCTGCCCAGCCCTTTTTGTCCGCGCAGCATCTGGGTGGACAACCCCTGACCAAAAGAAAGCAGCAGGATAATCGTTAGCGTACCCCAGGCGATTCCGGCAATGGTCAGGAATATTTTACGCCGTTCCTTTTTTAATTCGCGGATATACAGCCGTACAAGCAGGAGGTTTTTAATGAAATTGTTGATCTTTTTTGCCATGCTAGTACCGACACTTAACTATTGATAGCCACAACCGGATCCAATGTGGAAGCGCGTTTGGCTGGTCCCCAACCGGCGATAAAGGTGATGGCTGAAATGATGATTATGGTAATGATTGCAACAACGGGCTTTAGAATCAATTCACCGATGAAATCCTCAAACGGAGCCTGGTTAATACCGAAAATCAGCAGGGTTGCAAATAAAAATCCGGAAATTGTACCAACTGAAGAAATGACGAAGGTCTCGATCAGGTATTGAACAAGAATGGTCCTTTTCTTGGCGCCGATCGCCCGTTTGACACCGATTTCCGAAGTACGTTCTTCAACAATCACATACATGATATTGGCAATACCAATACCACCGACGATCAATGTCATGACACCAACCACACCAAGAAAAATGGTAAAGCCATTAAAAAAAGTTCCCAAAAATTGATCATATTCGGTGGTGTCCCAGATCGGCAGAGCCTGGGTGTCATCAGGTGAAAAGCGGTATTTTTTTGCCATGGCTTCAATAATAGCCTGTTTCATCTGACTGGTTTGAGTAACATCTTTAGCCCGAGCGATCATATTGTTGATATAACGGTCACCGTAGATACCGAGATACGTAGTGGTGGGCATAAATATTGCATTTTTATCTTGTCCGTTATAGCTGCCGTCCTGTTCTTTTTTAATGATGACACCAATGACGCGATAAGGAATGCCATCGATCAACATCATTTTACCAACCGCGTCTTCATTGTCACCAAACATGGTTTTTTCGACCTCATTACCGATAAATACAACTCTGCGCCGCTTTTGCATATCGAGATCGCTGATAAAGCGGCTGCCGGCGCGCGGAACCATATTGCGCATGTCCTGGAATTCCGGCCAGACAGCATTGATCGGGAAATTCTGTTTCTTGTCGTTGACATTGACCGGGATGTCATAACGGGCATACTGGGGTGAAATATTGTCGATGAGCGGTACCTGTTCCTTCAAATATTGAGCGTCGTCATTGTAAAAACTAAGTTGTCTGCCTTTAGGAAATCCACCATAACTAATACTTGTTTTCCCTGACCAGATTACACAGATAGCTTCTCCCATGCCATGCATGGTTTTAGAGGTACTGGCTTTTACCGCTATCCCGAAAGTCACCAGAAGGATAACGGAAGTGGTTCCCCAAAAAATTCCGAATAGGGTCAAGAGGGTTCTGAGCTTCTGCTTGCTCAATTCCCGGAAGATCATGCGAATGTTTTTAAAAAACACGTCACTCTACCTTTATTTGATCTCTTTGGGCGGACGTTCAACTAAAAGGTCTTCAGCCGTTATTCCGGATTTAACTTCTGCACTGATACCGTCGCTAAGCCCGATTTTGATCGGACGCTTCGACACAATTCCCGTCGTTGTATCTTCGACCTCGACGAAAACCGAATCGTCTTCAAAGGCAAGCAATCTTTCAGGAATCGAGAGAACATTTTCGGCTTTATTGATAATAATCTTGGCGTTGGCGGAATACCCGGCTCGTAAAGTGACACCCCGGGTGTCCACAATCCTGATCTCAATATCGAAAACCGTAGCGTTATTCTCCTTGCGGGCTTTGGGTGAAATACGAATGACTTCACCCTGAATGGATTTGCCCGGCAGCGCGCCAATTTCCAGTTCCGCCAGGACGCCGACACTGACTTTGCCCACGTCAATTTCATCGATGGTACCGCGAAAGATCAGGCTACTCATGTCCGCCAGGGTAAAAAGCGCGGTGCCTTGTTGATAGGACGTCAGTGGCACGACCGGATCACCGATATTGACGAATTTTTCCAAAACCGTTCCGGTAATCGGCGATTTTACCACGGATTCGACTTTGCCGGCATGACCTTTTTCAATTAAGGAAAGTCTGTCTTTGCTCAGATCTTTTTGTAATTTTGACTGATCGTATTTGAGTTTAATGCTTTCAAATTCCTCTTCGGAGACCAGGTTTTTACCGAGCAATTCTACATTACGGTCATATTGCAGTTTGGCGTTCTTCAGGGCGACTTCCTTCATCTGCAGATCCCGCCGTGCTTCAGTTAATTCAATTGGTGTCGGATCAGGCGAAATCTGAACCATCAGATCACCTTTCTGAACCTCGTCACCCACTTCCACGAATCGTTCCACCACAATGCCGGCGATTTTCGATTTTACCTGAATCTCATTTTCCGGTGTAATAGTACCGATAGCCAATGCCTCTTCAACAATTGTAGCGCGGGTCAATTGCAGCGTTTTATAGCCCTTGCCATTGTCGGTTTTTTTCCTGCTGAGCAGCTGTTTTGATACAAATCCCAGAGCGATAAGTATTACAATAATTCCGATAATTTTAAATTTCTTCATTTTCATTCCCGTTTTTTGCTGTCAAAATATAGATACGATTTACATCTTTAAGTTGTCAATTAAATTTGTACGATAACACTTTTTGATTTAAATCACAATCAGGCGTTATTCGCATCTTCAACGTCCTTCTAACTTATGGTATTGCGACACAAAATTCTCCAGAATTTTGATTGCCATTATTATTTTCCTTTTGTACTATTTAATCAAATGAATCAGGCTGCTGTCATTGTGCTGATAGAGGAGGAATAAATGTAATAAATACATGCCGGACAGTCCAAATTACACAAGCGGGATTTTCGCACGTTGGGCGTAATAAAATATTGACTCACAGTAAAATGAATGGAGCATTTTATGAAAAAGATTAAAACCGATAAAATATGCAGCACACTTGTCAAATATTTATTGCTGAGTTTTATTTCTTTAGCCCTTTTAATCATTAGCTCCGGCACTTTTTTTTGGATTGGCGCCTGGACGATTTTTGGTTTTGACTGTCTCTATTTATTTATCATTATTACAGTCGGGATGAAATATTTCCCGGAAACTGTCCATAGCAGAGCTCAAACTAAATTTGTTCATACTTGGGATAAAATAGCTATTTCGATATATTTAATCAGCTATTATTCACAGTATCTGATTTCCGGTTTAACTCTAAGATTCTCTGTCAGTTCTTTTCATCCATTATCATACGCAATGGGAATATTATTATATGGGATAGGATTAGGGCTAACATTTTGGGTCTTTGCAAATAATCCATATGCTACCGGTTCTTCCAGAATCCAGGAAGATAAAAACCAGAAAGTGATTTCAACAGGACCATACCGTTTAATCAGACACCCAATGTATTTTGCAATGATCTTTTTTACGCTGAGTGTTCCTTTAATCCTGTGTTCGGTTTGGGCATTTCTGCCCGCACCACTGGTTGTCGGTTCATTTATCTATCGGTGTCATAAAGAAGATACTTTATTAATTGATGAACTCGGAGGATATAAAGAATATACCCAAAAAGTGAAATACAGGATGATTCCTTTCGTATGGTAATTTATTCAGTGAATGATATTTTACTGTGTATTCAGTAGTAATATGCAATGCCGATTTGATGTAAAATCCGGTATTGCAAAAAACCCAAATAAAAAGAAAGGATAATTAACATGCCAGAATTTGGATCACCGTTTTCAGGAGTGGCAAATAACAGGCAGCTCACGGATGAGGAACTCATCAGGGCAGTTCGTTTCATGGTCGCTGCAGAGTACGAAGCTATCCAGTTGTATATGCAACTTGCCGATTCGACTGATAACAAATTAGCCATAGAAGTACTCAGGGATATAGCGGACGAGGAACGCGTACACGCCGGAGAGTTTCTGCGATTGCTCCACGAACTTGCCCCCGATGAAAAAAAGTACTACAATGAGGGAGCAGAAGAAGTGGAAGAAGAAATTGAGAAATTGAAATAAAGGATTGCCGGGACAGTAATCAAATAAGCAGTCTTTCTCTCAGGAGTCTCTGGTAAGATGAAAGCCTGATAGATCGGACTGATGAATTCGCCCTGGTCTTAACCAGAACAACTCATTTGTCACCTCGAAGATATCGCCGGTAGCGGTTGCAATAGATCGACTAAGATTAACGCCCAATTTATAACGATTCCTCTGATCCGCTTAATTTGTAAACCATTCTTAAATCCTATTTTTATATGGAAATTTTCTTAAAAATAATTTATACTTTTTCCAAGGTATTAAAAGGAGTGTGGTAATGGAACTATCAATCTTAATTGCAAAGATCATCTCTGTGGTTTACATCTCCTCCGGAATCGCCGTATTAATCGGAACGGTCAATTTGAATAAATTTGTCGATGACTTTGAAAGAATACCGGCATTGTCATTTCTGGCTGGCAGCATTGGAATAATTGTCGGTATGATTCTAATCAAATATCACAATCTCTGGGTCAGAAACTGGACAGTATTAATTACCCTGATTGCCTGGATCATGTTGATCGGCGGCATCCTGATTGTAATATTTCCAAAGAGTATGCTTTACTATAAAAAGTTTGCCACAGGTTCCCGGTATTGGGGAATATTTATGATCCTTTTGGGAGCGCTATTTGCGTACTTTGGTTTTTAATTTAGGTTCCCGAGAATTAGCTGACACCAGGTTTACAGGTACACGGCACGATATTCACCTGACAATTCTTGATCAATCCTAATATATCGTTGTTAATCTCACAGATAGCTTGTTGAACTATTCCCATCGTTTTCTCGGGATCGAATTCCAGGTACAGATCAATGAAAATGTACTGCCCTGAGCGACGGGAACGAACGTCGTGAATATTCTGATAATCATCAAAGTGCTTCGCCAAAACCCGCAGAATCCCCATTTGCAGTGATTCTTCCAATGTTCTATCCATCAGGTTATCCATGGATTGTGAAAAGAGGGTATAAACCGCGTAGAAAAGGAAGCCGCTCAGGACGACAGCACCGAGCGGATCGATAAAATGCGCGAATGTGTATTTTCGTAACGCCAGACCCAGTACCAGTGTAATTGTAACACTGATGTCGGATATATACTTACTGCGGTACAGGTTCAGTTGCCCGGTAATAATCGGGGATGGTGAATCTTTATCAATTTTACGATAATTAAACCATTGCCAAATGTTGATAATCCCGGTAAAAATATTTGCGCCGATCGCGATAAAAACACCAATTCCGGTCAATGGCTCCGGGTGTACGAATCCAAGATAGGCATTAAACAGGATAATGATTAAAGAAATCCCGATAACAAATGCCATCAGCAAGCTGGAAAATCCTTCCAGTTTTCCATATCCGTAATTATACACCATATTCGCGCCTTTTGACACTTTGCGTATGGCAAAATAGGAAAACATCACTGCCAGCAGTTCGCTGCCGCTTTTCAGAACATCGGTGAGCACAATCAGTGAATTTGAAAATATCGCTGAAATAATGATGGGAATCATCGCCACTGCACCAAAGATCAGTCCCAGCAGGATGGCTTTTTCTTTCTGTTTAATGGTCATGGATTTTGGACTCATGAGCGTTCCTGTTTATTTACTTTTTTCGAGATAATACAACTGCCAAAGGTCCCGCGGACTGGACTGCAGAACCGGCGCCATCGCCCGCTGTCCGGTCTTGCCAATATTCTTCGCCAGCTGCTTTAATTCAGCGAAATAGTCTTCGACATCCGGATCAGGTTGAACCGGGAAGCCCTGTTCCCGCAGCATCAGGTTGGCTTTCGCCCGGGCGGTAAGATCGAGGTAAATTTGCAAGTAACAAAAAATATCTACGACGACTTCTGCCGGAAAATGCTCGCGCAACGAATAGATATATTGACCGGATTTTGTCTCACTGAATTTACCTTTACGAATCGCGTTTTGCAGACGGACGCAGGATTCCAGCCCCTGATCCATCCAGTCTCGGAGAGATTTTTCGCTCTGGGCAAATGCCATACTGATCAGCAGTGGCAGAATAATCAACTGGGCTGCGGTCACATATTCCGACGGCAATATCTGACTGGCTAACATTTTATTAAAGAGTGAATGGATAATAACGGCAATGAACAAACCCGGCAGAAAATTAAGAATTCTCTGTGATTTGAACCGCTCGGTGATGGTTGCCGAAAATATCATCAAAATCGCGATTGTACCGCCATGCATTACCGCTGTACCCAGTCCGCGCACAATCCATAGCAGTGGATTGGAATCCCGGACTGTCAGTAAGTAGAGCAAATTCTCCAGAATCGCAAATCCGGCACCGCTGGCAAACCCGATGATGGCACTGTCAACAACAAATCCGACCCGTTTCCACTTGAGCATTAAAATGGGTAGTAACGCTTTTAAAAATTCTTCGCTCAACGGTCCCCAGATCAGGGTCAGTCCCTGCTCCGAAACCATCAATCGTCGTTGTAAAAAGAACGCAGCAGCGGCGGCTGAAATACCATACAGGATTGTGAGAATCACCACCACTGGTTTCAGCAATTTATAACTGTCCATCAAAATCAGCACTGCCAGAAACACCAGCACCGGCAGCAGACTGACAGATAATTTGAGAACAAAAATCATAGTATTTTCAACGAGACCATGAGTTCATTGCCAAGTTTTTTTCCGCTCTCGAAAGCGTAACCGTAGCCGGCGGAAATCGTCGTCGTGAACAGAGAAAACAGGACAATTTCCATATCCGCCTGAATCCCGAAATTCCGGATGTTCCGGGTCAACGTATCATCATCAAGATTGGTAACAATTGCTGAAACAAAGATGGAACTGCGCAGCCAGCGGGGATACATTGCCGGAATTCCGATATGCCGAAATCGCAGAGGCGGCAGGTTGAGTTCCGCCATCAGTCTGGCAAAATTTGTACCGCTGATACTGTTCAGATCAGCGCCGGGAAAGGCATAATATTCTTGATAGCGTTTAACGGATTGATGGTCGATCCAGTTGTTGCCAAATCCACCAAAATAATAATTGGCAAAGGGCTCATTATGTTTGGAGGGTGAAATGCCTGCCGCTGATCGTATCCATATAGAAGTATGATTGACTGGTAATGGCAATCCATAGTCCAGAGTGCCAGCCAGACGAGGAAAAAGTTGACGATTCACCAGATTATTCAGCGAATAGACATTCATTGAATAACCCTTCTCTCCACTAACAGCGCCGAGTGATTGTTCAATATATTCATATGAAAGGATCAGGTTGTTGAAAAAATAATGATCGTAACTCGTCGCCACATTCTGATAATCCGGCAGCGTTTCCAGTCCGCCCCAGCCGCCAAATCGCCAGCTGAAGTCCATCGTCCGGGGAGTATCATAAATCAGGTTGCGCTTGTAACTCAGCCCCAGGTAATAGCCCTTGCGGCTGGTTTTTGTTGGACCAAACAGATCATAAAAATCGGCGTCATTGTATTTGGCATTCAGTTCACAGCGCCAGTGCCGGAGATACAGGTCCAGGTGCAGCCGTTCCTGCTTACTCAGCGAATCTCCACCGGGAGAATAAGACAAAGTTGCGGTAAAAGCATCGTAACCGATATCGTTTTTAATTTCAAAAAAATAACCGACTGCTGCTGCATCTTTGTATCCTTCAATAACCGGATACGCAGCCGTGAGATGCTGGTTCTTCAGACTATGATAGGTTCCCTTGTAAATTGTCAAACTGTCGAGGTCGATGTCTCCGGGATTACCGGGATGCCAGTCCGCGACATACGGATATTTTTCATACACCGACTGTCCCAGAAAATGAATCGCGGCAACATTATCGATCGTTTTATCCTCGATCCAGCCGGGGATAAATCCTTTTGACGTGTATTTGAATACGATCAGCGAATCGCCATTCAGCGGCAGCGGACGAAAAAATCCGCTTTCGGCATTGCTGACAATCGACATATCACTGATATTAAAATCATAGCGGTAAATATTGGAAACACCCGAATAGTAGGAGGTTCCATAAATATAGCGACCATCGGGGGAATAGACGAAACTCGCCGGCGAATTCATCTGAAAATCAAAAAGTTCCTCATAGTCGCCTTTATACTGATTTAAATCAGCAACATTAAAACGCACCAGTTTCTGATTCCCGTCCACAAACGTCAAAGCCCCGGTGATGGACCGTCCATCGGGAGAAATGTCCAGATCGTATAGATCGGTGCCATACTGAAAGGCGTACAGAGCTTGATAATCCTTGTAAGGTGGATCAATCCGAATGATAGTGGAAATTCCATTCTGATGACGAACGCCATAAATCACTTTATTGATCGGATTCAAAGCCAGATCACCGGTACGGACATCGTTAATCAGTTTCTTCTGTCTGCGGGTCTTCAAATCAACTACATTCAGGTCACGGTATTTAAAATTATCCGTCGTAAAAAACAGCCGCTCATTTTCTTTATCGAATATCATATTGGTGACAAAGTATGTCGAGGCGCCTTTGACATCACAAATCTTCCGCATCTTACCGGTTTTCAGATCGATTGCCGCAATATGCGCCAGCTGACCGGGAAATTTCACACCGGTATAGAGAACTCCCTTTTCCCTGTCAATATACGAGCGGGAAACACTACCCAGAACCTTATCCCGGATAATGGGACGAAAATCAGTCACCGGATTTTTGCGAATTCGCTGCAGATTTTCCTGCTGCCATTTCTTTTCAAAACTGATCCATCGCGTCCATTCATCTGCCAAAGCGGTGTGATATACCTGCCGGAACTGGCGGGAAAAATAACGCTTGCTGTCCTGACGATAATTGACCCACTCGATCAGTTTATCCGGACCATACTGGCTGGCGAGATAATTGAAAAACCGGGCGCCATAAAGATAGGAATTCGCGCCCACCTGGAAATCAATCGCTGTTCCCTCGGACTCCAGACCGACCATATGGTAAATATAGCTGGAATCATGAACCATGGTTCGGAATACCATCTCGTCATAAGCACCCAACGCGCGCCCGACTCCTCCACTCATCCAAGTTTCCATGAATACCGCGATGCCTTCATGATACCAGCGCGGTGAAAATTTCCGGGGCGCGGTTTGATAAGCATACAACATGGAAATCGGATGATCGGCAATCTGTTGAATTTTACCACCGAAAACCTTGCGCCAGAGCCGTTCACGCTGAGTACATTGATCCATGGCAACAACATGAACCTGTTCATGGTTCATGAGCAAACTCATCCGCTCATTGGCAAAAGCGACTTCAAAAACATAGAGATAGGGCGCCATGGAAATGTAAATAAAATTCCGCGGCACGGCTGTAGCACCGCCGTTTGACCAATCCCCGAAATCTTCCAGAAACATATTAATCGGTTCGTAAGGTTCCCACTGCCAGAAGTCACGATAAAAATTAAGGGTATTGATGCAGCATCGAGCCAAATGAGGTGTAATGTACTGGTGAGCCGTACTGTAATAGACCAGGTTCAGATCAGCGGTTTTGAGTTGATTCAGCTGCTGGGCATTCAGACTGGATAATAATATTAATAACAGGAATAGTATATTTTTCAAGAATTGGCTCAACAATCAAAGAATTTGATCATTCCAGACATTGCATAAATAAATTGTCTGAATCGTTACAATCCTAATTTATTAGTTTCCATGTTTTTCAGGGCGTTCTGGAACTCCTGGCTACCAACAAACGTTTGAAATGATTGGCTTAAATAAATAATCTGAAAACCCTGGCTTAAAAATTTCTGAAATTCCTGATTCTGTACCAATTTCTGAAATTCCTGACTGGTAAATAAATTCTGGAAGGCTTCGCTTTGAAGCACACTCTGAAAGTCGATATTAGGATTTACCGGATATGGATCCGGGAAAACACCTGAGAGATCCATCGCCGCCTGGAAATCACCCGCCAGAAATTTTACAAAATCCGCTCCGAAAATCCCCTGGATGTCCTGATTATAAACAACTTTAAAATCAAAATTATTCACAAATTTCTGGAAATCTGAATTAAACAAGCTTCTCTGAAAATCCTGAGCATTTGGAAGCAAAAAACTACTCGTATTAGCCCCAATTGGTTCAGGCAAATTTAATAAACCTGATGGATTAAACGCCTCATAGAACTGCTGATAATCTATACTACCAAAAATGGCTTTTGCATTATCACCTTTTTCTAAAAAACTATGAAAATCCTGGGCTGCCTGGGAAATAATCCCATTCACACCAACCGCCATTGGAACGAACTTCATCTGAGCCGGATTCGCCAGAACTGCCTGAAAATTTTCGTCCTTCATCATGTTCTGAAATCCGGCGCTCTGGACAAATTTCGCTACTTCGGGGTTGTCACATTTAATGTCTTCCATTTTCATTTGCTGACCCCTGAACCGGTCAACTTTCTCGACATTGCCAATAGTCCCGGTCGCATTTTCTTCAATCGGAGGGAAAACACCGGCTACACGCAAAACAATCAAAACGAGCACCACAACTGATAATGAAAGTACCAGTATCTGGTTTTTTTTACTAAGTTTCATCATTATACTCCTTTATTATTTTTTCTTGGAATTCCTTAGTGAAATTAAAAATTAATCCGGTTCATTGGAGCCACTAATCCTCTCTTTACAGATCAGTTATCCAAATAGTAATACTCAGGAATGACCTGATATATAAATGTTTTACTCAATACTTTGCAGCGCCGCTGATTTATCGGTAACGATCGTGAACAGATTATCAAAACGGCAAATTTTAAAAACTTCAAGAACCGCTTCCTGCATTCCAAAAAGGATAAATTTGCCCCCTTTATTGGTGAGAGTCTTCAGGGTCATCAGCAACACCCGTAATCCACTGCTGGAGATATAGTCCAACTTCGTACAATCGGCAATAATCGTCTGTGCGCCACCTTCGATTAATACGGATACCTGTTTTTCATATTCCGGGGCTGTCATCGTATCCAGATGACCAATAATCTCTACAAATGTCGATCCTTTTTCTTGATAGGATTTAAATTCCATCGCGATGTCCCTTCATCAATTTATTTTTATTTCAAGTATAATTTCCACCCAAATAACTGATAACCAGCATGGTCAGATCATCAGATTGTTCCGCCTCTAGCGTAAATTCTTTAACGGCTTTTTTAACAGCCAAGGTGATTTCTTTCGGCTCAGCAACATTTTTCATTGCTTCTAGTGTCGCCAGCAGGCGCTCTTCCTTAAACAGTTCCCGGGCTTCATTTTCCGCTTCCGTGACACCGTCAGTGTACATAACAATTCTGGCACCGGGTTTCAAATGAATTTTACCGGTAGAATAGGGATCGGCTTCCATGACGCCCAGCGGAAATCCATGCACCGTATCAAGCGCCGTGATTTCCCCATCATGACTAATGACAAACGGAGGATTATGTCCGGCATTACAATATTCCAGTTCACCGGTTTTGAGATTCAATATAAAGTAAAAAAATGTCACAAACATCGCCGCATCATTTTCCGTACAGAGATCAATGTCCATACTGGTAACGATTTTTCCCGGACTGGCATTCTTCATATTCATTGACTTCGCCCGCAGCAGCGTCCGGGTGACTGCCATAAACAGGGATGCCGGAACACCTTTCCCGGAAACATCACCGATCGCGGCGCCGAGTCGTTCATCATCCAACAGGAAGAAATCATACAGGTCCCCTCCCACCGCTTTGGCTGATTCCAGAATGCCGTAAATATCGACATCACTGCGATCGGGAAATGGCGGAAAGCTTTTTGGAATGATGCTCATCTGAATATCATGAGCGATCCGCAGCTCGCCTTCAATTTTCTCCTTGGCGGCAGTCGTTTTCTTGAGGTTTTCGATATACTCCGCCAGGGCAATCTGCATCTTTTCGAAGGAGTGCATCAATTGCCCGATTTCATCGTTGGAACTGATTTCCGGTAGAGCCGCATTGAAATCACCCTGTCCGATCAGGGTCGTGGCTCCGGACAAACGTCGGATCGGCTCCGTTATTCGTCCGGAAATAAATGAAATCACACCAAACAACGCCAGCAAACCCAGGACTGCAATGATTGCCACATTGCGATTCAAGCGGCTCAAATCCGCAAACAGTTCCGCGGTAGGAATCACTATCCCCATAGAGTAACCACTGGATGGAATCGGTGCAAAATATATAAAAACCTCCTGGTCGGTATCCGGAGAAATGATATTCATGAAACCTTTTTGACCCCGTACCATTTTCCGCCCAAGTTCACGAAGTTGATCATGATGGTGCAGTTCCGCAATATCGAAAATACTGGAATTCATGATGTTTTCCGAATTCGGATGAACCAGGTATTTCCCGCTTTGAGACAGGAGAAAACCATAACCACTCTCATAAATAGACAAATCCTTGAAAACCTGCGTCAGCCAGACCAGGGAAATATCGATGGTAATGATGCCCCTGAATCGCCGGCTGTTTTTATTTTCTTCCGCCCAGTGAAACGGAACGGAATAAGTCGCCATGATGATATTGCCACCACCCTCATCATAATATGGTTCTGACCAGATAGGCTTGTTCAGTTCCCGGGGTATCTGATACCAATCCTGGAGCGGATAATTATAGGCAGGATCATTCAGATCCGATTGGATGATCCGGTTATCATTTTTATAAAAATAGGGTGCAAATCGCTCAAGCTCCTTGAACATGGCACCCGGTTCAAATGCTATCGTCGATCCGAATATTTCACTGTTATTTTCCACGACGGTTTCCATAAACCGGTATAACGCTTTTTCATCGGTGATTCCGGTTTCCATAACATAGGCAAGGTTCTCCGGAATTTTGGCACTGGATCGAAAAACATTTTCGATTGAATTCACGGTCTCCATGGTCAGGTGCTCGGCATTTTTCCTGGCACTCTCCAGAATTAACTGCCGGGAAACCGAATAATAATAAGAAAACAGTACCGCTGCAACCAGGATAGTACCGGTAAGGATCAAGGCACTCAGTTTAAATCGCAGGGATCTATTTTTTAACATATTTTCCCGTGGGAATAAAAAAACATTCATAGGCTGGCAGCTGCTTAACTGAACCGTTATTTATCAGTATTTGACCGGACATTTCATAAACATCTTTGGAGAGATAGGTTGTCAGATTCTCCTGCCCGTCCGGGGTGATGATATCTCGCATTCTTGCCAGCATCCACTGCTGATGGGCTAAATTTGCCGGAATATGCTCTTTTTTCATCTCCTTAATTACAATCTCCAAAGCCTCTTCGGGATGTTGAAACGCATATAGCCAGCCCTCCATAGTGGCTTCCACAACCTTTTCACATATTTCAGGATTCCAGTCATAGGTTGAACGCAAACAATAAATACCATCTTCGGGCACATTAAACCCGTAGTCTGACATGTAAAACGTCGATAACTCATCGGGATTATAACCACAATTCAGAATTGTATGATACTCGTTATACCACATAACATTCGTGACATCGGTACCATCATGCAAAAATATATGGATGCCCGTGGCAATCGGTACTATTTTGACAGCCAGATCATTGTCTTTGATAAATGCCAGGGGAATATCACTGAAATCATCTTTATAGATGCCAATTTTCCTGCCATTCATGTCCTGCGGTTCAAGAATACCACTGGATTTTTTTGCAACCAATATCAGCGCTGAACGGCGCGAGACCTGGGCGATATTGACCAGTGGAACTCCTTGAGCATTGAGTTTGGTGGCATTTAATAAGAAAAAAGTCCCAAAATCGGCTTTTCCGGATTTTATACAATCAATGACCGAAACGTTGGGTCCACCGGGAATAATAGTTAAATCAATACCGTATTTCTTATAAATGCCAAGATTTTTGGCTGTATAATAGCCAGCGAATTGTGCCTGAGGCACCCATTGAAGAACGACTTTTATAGGCTTATTAACGGCAAAACTCTGGGCATTTAGCAAAAATGAACAACAAAACCAAACAATTGTAATCAATAATTCTTGTTTTGTTTTGCGTGGCATTTGAATTTCCTTAAACCATGATAAAAATAAGGTATTATTCCCTTACTCAAAAGAATTTTCATAGATAATCAGACAAATCAGGAATTAATAAGCTCCAAGAACTCATAAATATTGTGCCTGAAGCATTCCGGCAACGGACTCATCAAAAAGTTCACGTTTTTGTACTCGATCGAAGGTGGACATAAGGTCGGGAACCCGTACCCGTCTTTTCTGTTCGTGTTGATAATCTTCCACGATCTTGCCCCGGTGCATCATAATGATCCGGTCCGGCAAATCCACCGCTTGCTGCATGGAATGTGTGACCATCAGCGCCGTAAGTTTTTCCTGTTCAATAATGATTTTTGTAAGTTCCGCGACCTTGGCGGCACTTTTGGGATCCAGCGCGGCTGTGTGTTCATCCAGGAGCAGAATCTTGGGCTTGGTCCAGGCAGCCATGAGCAAAGTTAATGCTTGTCGCTGACCTCCTGAGAGTGTCCCAATCGGATTATCCAAGCGGTCTTCCAGACCCATTTTCAGCGTTCTGACCCGGTCGGAAACTTCATCCCGGAAAGTCCTGGTTACAGCGATATGTAAAGACCTGTGTTGGCCCCGTTTCATGGCAATCACGATATTTTCCGCGATGGTCATATCTGCTACTGTACCGGCAAAAGGATTTTGAAAAACACGTCCAATGAGAGACGCCCGTTTGTATTCCGGCCAATATGTAATATTATGATTCTCCAGATAAATGCTGCCCGTATCCGGCTCAAAGGTTCCGGCAACAGAGTTAAGAAGAGTACTTTTACCCGAACCATTTGTCCCAATGATGGCAGTAAAACTGCCGTTCTCCAGGATCAGACTCACATCCTGTAAAGCCCGGACTTCATTGGCGGTATTGGCATGAAAGGTTTTGGAAAGTGAATCAATTTTTAGCATAACGTAGTCCTCTTGTGAGTTTTTTGCTAATGGTTCTGAACCAGTCGGGTGCTACTAGTGCGGCAAAAACGAAAAATGCCGTGACCAATTTAAGATCATTAGGATTCAATCCCCATCGCAGGGCGATCGCAATAAGCAGACGAAAGAGAATGGTGCCTAGAATAACGCCTGTAATCGTCAGCCCGATACTGCCGCGGCCTACCAGTGCTTCACCGATGATAATGCTCGCAAGCCCCCAGACCATCATACCGATACCCATCTGAACATCCGCAAATCCCTGGTATTGTGCCAGCAGTGAACCGGATAAAGCCACCAGGCCGTTTGCCAGAGCCAGGCTAAAAACAACCATAGTATTATTATTTACTCCCTGAGCCCTGACCATCTGCGGATTTTGTCCGGCTGCTCTCAATGCAGTACCGTAATGAGTCAGCAGAAAACAACCAAGGATAATAGCGATAAGGATGACAATGATGCTACATGTTATAAACACCGCCAAATCACCGGAGGGAAGTTGCCAGCCCAAGATATTGATTCGGGCAGTTCCTCCTGTTATTTTTCCCAGTAGCCCCTCCATGCCGGTTGAAACAGTTTTTACATCAAGAAGTGGAATGTTACTCCGCCCCATAATCCTCAGATTAATGGAATAGAGTGCCGTCATTACCAAAATTCCGGAAAGAATCTCCTGAATTTTAAAACGGGTATGCAGCAGCCCGGTGATCATACCTGCCAGTGATCCGGCAGCAAAGGACAGGAGTACAGCGAGCCAGGGTGAATACCCCTGAACAATAAATACAGCGGAAATCGAAGCACCCAGGGTAATTGAGCCGTCCACTGTAATATCCGTGAATTTAATCATCCGGAAACTGATGAGCATGCCCAGTGACAGCAGCGACAGGATAAGTCCCATCGTAAAAGCACCTACGACCAGACTCATGATAACACCTCCGGATTTTGCAGGGGACTGAACCAACAGGCTCCCCGGATTAAAGCACTCTCTCCCAATCCGACGACGGGACGGGCATCGTCAACTAAATGCATAACCGCCAAGGGAGGTGGCCCATTAAAAAATTTTTGGATCGCCGTTTTGAGTTCGATTTTACCATTCTGCAAAGGCTGATAGGGAAAAACAGCACCATGAATATGGGCTGACAGTTCCGGGCAGGATGGCAGTCTGGACAACATCATTTTATCAGATAAAGTCTCCGATTTTCCAGCGACACCCATTATCAGGACTTGCTGATGGTGATATGAACGTTCGCCGCAAAAACTTAACCAGTCCCGAATCTCCGGGAAAATGATCTCCCGGGATTTTTCCAGTAAACCAGGAGAACGGATCAGGAAGCTGCCAACCAATCCTTCTATTTCACCCAAAATCACAAAACCGACCGCTTCGCTTTTTGCCTGATCCAGCATGTTTTTCAATAACGCCGAAATAGTATAAAAAGGTGTTTTATCCGTCGGTGCAAAACGGTTGTGATAACCCATATCACCACGATAACTCATCAACTGGATGCACTGCATGCGGGGAATATATTGTTTTTCAGCAATCAGGTAATCCGGATGTCCCTGTTCATCCGGTAATTGATATACAATGTTCCCGGCGACGGCAAGAAATTCTCCATACTGATTCCGGGCATCTTTTAAAGTGTCGGCGGAACTGCCAATTCCAAGAGCGATCATATCCGCTGAAAAGTCAACCGTTTTCACCAGGTTTTGATCGACTGCCTGCCAGGGTTGCCAATCGGCTTGCTCGGTAATTGTCAATGTGGCTTTTTCATTCAATATAAAACGTTCTATTCCGCTGTTTTCCACCTCATCACCGGAAGAAACAGCCGGCATATCCGCCGGGAATTTATCACCCAGCCACATCTCAAATCGGGTGGTTACCAGGGTCTGCTCAACAAAATCCGTGGCATTGACAATCAGAAAACTGCCGTGTACGGTATTGAGTTCCTTGAATATGCGCAACAGCGCCCGAATCCCCGCAGAACTTAAAAAAACCATCCCTGAAGCATCGATGATTATATGATGCTGACCATTTCGGATATGTTGAAAAAGTTCATCGGTAAAGTATTCCGCCCAGGCGGCATCCAGCCGTCCCATTACCCGGATAAGCAGGTATTTTCCTCGTAGTTCATGTTCAATTTTCATGGTCTATCCTGTTACTGATTGGGTGTATATATTGTCGCCTTTTCCATTAATTCTTTTGATATCCGGAGTTTGTATTTCTCCACCAGTACCGGATTGAGAATAAGTTTTTCGGATTGGGTATTGTCAAATGGAATATCTTTGGGACTTTCACCTTTAAGAATCCGAACGGCTTTTTCAGCTGCCTCTAATCCGGCATCGTAATAATCCCTGGCAAGACAGATGACTCCGCCGTATTTCATCTGGTCACTATCGAAAACATAGACCGGCAAATTATTTTCCGCGGCTTTTCGGGCAATCAGCGCAAACCCCGGACGGGTCAGATTATCCACTACCTGACCCAAAACGTGGATATTTTTACCGCAAAGTTCAATCGCGGACTGCGCTACATCGGCGCTGGAATTGACCGGTACAGCAACAAGTTCCAGACCTTCCTTTTCCAAAGCCTCTTTGAACCAGTCCTTATAAAGGACACTGTTTATTTCCCCAGGCGTAAAAAGGGTCCCAACACGAAGCGCATCAGGAAGCGTTTTTTTGATAATCCTTGCCATACCATCAAAGGCAGACCGTGTGCTGATGCCCGTGACATTCGGCAAATGATCCGTTTCACTTTTCCCGGCACCCGCCTTCACTCCGTCTCCCACCCCGGTAAAGACTATCCTGGTCTGTTCACCCGCCTGGCGAAGAGCCGCCTGAAGCGTTGGGGTCGATACGACCATAAGCAGATCCACATGATCGGATTTGACTGTAGTCATAATGCTGGACAGAGTGGACATATCTCCCTGGGCATTGTATGACGTCAGCAGGTAATTCTGCCCTTCTGTATAACCAGCCTGGTTGATACCATCAATGAGACCATCCCGGCAGCGTTCCGCAAATTCTGTTTCACTGTAGAGAACAATCCGCAGTTTAAATGGTTCAGACCGGGAAGTTGATGAAACATGCGCTTTGGGTTCAACCCGGATATTTTCCTCTGTGGGCATGATCGGCAGTTCCGAAGGAGATACTCCCGCCAGAACTCTCACCGCCAGTTGCCCGGATTGTCGCCCCCAGTCAAAGTAGCTATCCCCGACACCGCCAGTTGCCCCTTTTTCGATCAAATCAATATCCGTGACATAGATGGGAATTCCAGCTCCCTGCGCAACTTTGAGAATGCTGGTAAAACCGGTAGTGGCAAGATTATCAGCCGAAACAATAAGCGCCCGGGCGCCACGCTGAATAACCGATTGAGTCGCCATGGGAAGATCGGAAACGGTGGTCACCGTGGCTTCCAAAATATTAATATGCTGATCAAGACCCGCTTTTCGGAGTTTTTCGACCGATATAAGTGCATTCATCTGGGAAGCATCATAAATAATTCCCACTGCGCCCAACGCCGGATCATACTTTTTCGCCATTGCCAGAACCTGGTCCACCGGCGGATCATCATGGATTCCGCAAACATTATTTGGGCGTCCCGTTTTAAACAACTCCAGTTTCGCCGGGTCGCTGGCGACTGTAAAAATCAACGGAAAATCGAAATTCTTTTTTATAGCCGTGATAAAAACCGGCGTCGTGACCGTAATCAGTGCATCAGGCTTTTCCAATTGAACTCTATCGAGTATCTGGGAAAGCTGAGACATGTCCCCCTGGGCACAATATTTTTTAAGCGTAAAATCCCTGTCGGCTTGCAAACCCATTTCGGAAAACGCGGTTTCTACACCATCTATCGCCTGCAGCAACGCGGCATTTTCAACCAGGTTGACCAGCACGATTTTTGCCGGAGTTTTTGTTTCTGGTCGAATATTAAAAAAGACATCGGCTCGTTTTAAAAGATCGGTCGGTGCACTTGTTCCGGCTTTTTTCAGAGCCGCAAGATCAAGAGTCAGTTCATTCTTTTTACCCGGAATAATGGGAATGTCTTCCGGCGATTCGCCCAGGAGAATACGGGCAGTTAATTCTGCCAGGTCTCGTCCGTCACTATAGGGACCGGGAGCACAGGAAATAATTGCCCCGGTTCCCATGAGCGAAACATCCTCGGCAATGATGGGCACCCGCTGCTGTTCGCAAGCTTTGACCATGGCTGGTATCCCATTGGCGACCGTATTGTCCGCCATGGCAAAAACCAGGTCCACATTCTTAGACAGGAGCGCCCTGATATTTTCCGGTATTTCACTCGTATTGTAAACCGCCACCTTCACCAGTTGTAATCTACGTCGATTCAGTATCTTTTCCAGGTCGAGAATTTCTTTAGCCGAATTGGCTTCCGATGGATTGTAGAGAGCACCGATTCGCTTGGCTTTGGGAAAAAGTTTTGCAGTCCATTCAAAAAGTTCTTCAGTGGGAATCAGCTGAACAATACCGGTCACATTGGGTAAATGCTCTGTAAAACTCTTCCCCGCACCCGCTTCCAATGGTGCAGATACAATTCCAAAAGCAATCTTAAGATCATCCGAATGGGCGATAGCGCTGCTCAGACAGGGAGTGGACATAGCTACGAGAATATCCGGCTTCTGTTGTACCAGGTTGGCTGTCGCCTGCGATAGAAAGGACATATCACCATTGGCATGCTGCATGATGAGTTCCAGGTTTTCACCCTCGATGAAACCCAAATCCTTAAGTCCGTCTCTGAAACCACGAATGGCGATTTCAAAAATCGGGGCAGGGACGATATAACTCAGCCCAATCCGATAAGTTCTGCCAAGTTCGGGTACAAGTCGTTTCTCAGTCAGCAACCTTTTTTGTTTGGCTAACAATTTCTGAACAGTGGATGTCATCTTCCAGTTGTGTTTCAGTTTGGCAAGAACTGTCTGATTGAAGCCCAATTGTTCCGGAATTACATTTTCAATACGAAAAGTCGATGCTTTTTGTCCTTCAAGGATAGCAACAGCGATATCTGCCGTGTATTGTCCCACGGTAAAATAATCGGCACCCAGCCCAAACAGGGCGCCCTTATCCGCATCCATCGGATCGTTGCTGAAAACGGGAATTCCCGCCTGTGCGGCAAGACTGATAATAAGCCCGATCGAGGCATTGGCGACCGTATCGCCGCCAATCCAGATCGCATCCACATTCCTAGCAATTACCGATCGCACTGCTTCAGAAACCTCTGACGTATTCGTCGCAATGGCTTCGATAAGCTCAATCCCGAGTTCCCGGCAGATTTCCCGGGCCTCCTTCAGGCAGGCTTCCGAACACTGTTCTCCGGGATTCCAAACGACGCCCAGGTATTTAAGGCCAGGATTCATTTCATAAGCAATTCTGATCGTATTTTTAACCGGTTGAAACGTACCAACTCCGGCAATATAAGCGGGATGCTGATCCGGTTCGGGACCACTGATACCAACACCTGCGCCATAGGGATCGGTTACAGCGCCAAAAACATGCGTTTTCTGTACCGATGTATTGGCTTTCGAAAAGACCTGCAAAGCCAAAGTACTGGATGTGATGACGATATCATAAGGGCTATTGATAATTTCCCGAGCAATCGCATTGGCGGTTCCGTAATCCCCCTGAGGATTGAAAAGGCGGATATTCTTGCCGCCCGGGGCCCGGTAGCCCTTCTCCTCCAGGCGCTTGAGTACACCGGCAACATGGGAATCCAGAAGCGTCGTGGACGAAATCTGCATAATTGCGATGGAAGGATATGACCGTGCTGTTCGATCGGAATGGCCAACCCGCTGCTCCCGATCCGACATCAACAGAATAAAGGAAGCCGCCAGAATCAGACTGATTACCAGCCATAATTGTTTGATGATGTTTTTCATTAATACCTTGTCGGTTTATTATCACAAAATTAATTAAGGAGTCAAAGAAATTACAAAATCAAAAAATACATTTTTCTCACAATTCGAAAATCCAATTGCGTTCTGCAATTTAAATACTATAATGGAGCAATAAAAGAAAGGGCTTGGATATTCCCTAAATATTCTCCAAAAATTGTTTCATCTGCTGCTGATATTCTTCAAAGGCTTTTCGTCCGTTATCGGATAAACTCAAAAATGTCCGCGGAATTTTACCAACAAATTCCTTTTTTATTTCGATTAAACCACCAGCTTCCAGCTTACTTAAATGGGAAGATAGATTCCCTTTCGTCAATCCTGTCTGCCGCATAATGAATAAAAAATCCGCACTTTTCACAACATAAAGATATGCCATAATCATTAGTCACGCCGGTTCATGGATAAGTTTATCAACGTCGCCAATGCTTAGAATAGTATTTTTTTGATCAATCCGCGCTTGCCATTCTTCCCGTACTTTCGTAGTATCCAAGCGTTATTTTAATTTGAAGAATGAGGACAATATGAAAGAACGCACTGGATTCCCGGCGGTTTTCTGGGTCGCCAATAGTATCGAGGTACTTGAGCGCTTCGCTTATTACGGTATCTATATGGGATTCGGCATTTATATGGAATATCTCGGCTACACCAAAGCCCAGCTGGGAATTGTTCAAAGTCTGTTTTTACTCTTTTCCTATACGGTTCCCCTGATTTCCGGGACCTTTGCTGATCGATTCGGCTTCAAGAAAATTCTGATCGTTTCCTACCTGGCTTACCTGCCATCTATCCTTTTGTTAATTTTAACCAAATCCTTCTCTGGAATCGCCCTGACAATGTTGAGTATTGCTTTGGCAGCCGGAATTTTTAAACCATTAATTTCCGGGACTGTCCGAGCCGTTACTGATAAAACCAATAAAACCCTCGGCTTTGGTATTTTCTATGCCATGGTCAACGTGGGGGCTTCGTTCGGACCCATCGTTGCCGGAAAATTACGGGCAATCTCCTGGAATTATGCTTTCATCGCTGCGGCGATTGGTATTGGATTCATGTTGCTGATCACCATTTTCTTTTATAAAGAACCCAAGCGCGAAATCGAAGGAACCACCCTGAAACAGAAATTCATTGATATCGGGATTGTTTTTTCCGATCTTAAATTTAGCGCTTTTATCATCATCCTGGGTATTTTCTTCTGGTTACCCTTCTGGGCATTCTTTAATCTGGTTCCTATCTATATTGATCGCAATATTGATACAGCCTTGCTTTACCTGAACATTAAAAGTATTTTCGGCGCCGGCTTTACCAGCATCTTTTCCCATGTGGATGAAAAGGGCGTCTGGCGGGTGCTGGGAGAAACAATATCCCACACGGGTTACATCATCATGATTTGCCAGATTTTTGTTTCCCGCTGGGCGGAAAAATTCCAAGCCATGCCGACTTTTCTGTTTGGTCTGTTTATGTCAGCCCTGGGCTTTTTAGTACTGGGAGTGGCAAAATTCGGTGCACCGGCACTGGTATTTCTGGGCATCCTGCTCTTCGCGATTGGCGAAATGGTTTCCTCACCCCGCATTCAGGAATACATCACCTGGATCGCACCAAAGGAAAAAGCCGGTCTTTATATGGGATCCAATTTCCTGGCAACCGGTCTCGGTGGCGCATTGAGCGGCGTAACCTATACAGCGCTGTTCGGTCACTTTGATAAAATTAACCACCCCGAATATATCTGGTACAGTCTGACTGCGCACCTGATCATCGGGATTATTGTGATTTATGTTTTCACACGGACGCTGGGTGAATTTACGGAATTGGAAGAGTAAATCAGTTCAGCAGGTGATTGATTTTTTCAATTATCTCATTACTCACTTTTTCCACATCGGTAATTTTCGATGCCGAACTGATAGCATCAAATTGACGTCCCTTTTTCTTTGGTAGCCAGCGTCCGTCACCGGATGTCGTCAGCACAATCACATTTCCATCATCGAGATGGTTTTTCAGAAATTTATTGACATTGCGATCCATGTCCCAGGACATACAGGTATTAATGAGAATTATTGACTGGTATTCCTCAGCATTTTCCTGGTCCAATTCCGCTAAACCAATAACCTTTATCGCTAAATTTTTACCTTTATAGTTCTCAATAATTTTCTCAATCAGTGCCTCTTTAAAATCACTCTTTCGGGAAGCGATCAATATTTTCCTTGAAGCATCAATCTGAACCTGCTGGATAAGCACATCCTCCTGATGCCAGATCAGTTGCGGGACTGAAAAACAGGCGAATTGTGTAAACATTAACACAAACAGAAACAGAAGTCTTACAGATTGCATATGTAAGTTCCTCCGGATAATTAGAAGCTGACTATAACTCCTTGATATAGCAACGGCGACGCTTATGCTGTCGCTTTTCAAAATGTTTCCACTGCTGCTGGACTTTGTTATTCAGCTCCAGTTCGGGATTGGACTCGGCGTACCTGATCCCATTTTTCACAAAACACTGCCCCATTTTATTCAACAATATTCCAGCCACACCCTTGCCCTGGTAATCCGTGTGAACGCCAATCAGATACAAATCCACCATATCGTTTTTCTTCATCGCGCGCATCAGGTGAAACAGTCCAAATGGAAACAGGCGTCCTTTACTTTTTTGAAGGGCTCTGGAAAGCGATGGCATTGTTATCCCGAATCCGATAACCTTATTTTCATTGTTCAGAATAAGCCCGATATAATCCGGAGAAATAAATCCCAAGTATTGCTTGATATAGGCATCGATCTGCGCTTTGGTCAAAAGCACAACACCATAAAGGTCCTTATAGGCATCCTGCAAAACATCAAACATTTCATGGGCATAGGGTAAGATATCTTTTTTCGTTGACCTGGCTTCCAGTACTCTATAACCGTACTTTTCCTGAACCATTTTTGAATATTGCTCTATTTTTTCCGGAAATTTTTCGGGAATGGTAATTTGATACTCGATCCAGTCCACATCCTTCCGATAGCCGAGCTTTTCCAGGTGCTGCGGATAATACGGATAGTTGTAGATCGCTGCCATAGTGCCCAGTTCATCAAATCCTTCGACCAGCATGCCTTCATGGTCAAAATCTGTAAAACCCAGGGGACCGTGAACCGATTCGGCACCCAGTTCCTTCGCCCAGTCTTCAACCGCTCCCAGCAAGGCAGTCGATACCTCAAAGTCCTCGATGAAATCAATCCAGCCAAACCGAACCTGCCGCTTACCCCATTTATCTTCATGCCGCTGATTCAGAATGGCAACAATTCGCCCGACGATTCTTTTATCCTTATAGGCAAGCCAGATTTTGACCTTACAAAACTCGAAAGCCGGATTGGTTTTCGCGGAGAGTGTGTTCAAATCGTCGGTAATCAGGGTCGGCACCCAATTGGGATTCCCACGATACAGGGATAAAGGAAATTTTACAAATTTTTTCAAATCCCGGCGATTCTGAACTTCTTTAATTTGAATACTCATACCCACCTCAAATTGATTGACTTAATATTAGACAACACTTGTACTATTTTATCAATTATTTTTAAAAAGGGAAATCGTGTGACGAATCAGGTCTAAATTACCGGGTTCACCATGTCCCGGAACAACAATCTGACAATCCGGAAATTCCACCAGAACTTTCTGTAAAGTAACCGGCCACTCCTCGAGAACAGCATCACCGATATATCCCAATCCGTGGTACTCCAGTGCTTTCACGAGACAACCACCAAAAAGAACCCGGTCAACCGGAATCCAGACAACGATATTATCCACAGTATGACCGGCACCCGGATATTTAACAATCAACTGCTTTTCACCTAACTGAATTATCAGTGAATCGGAAAAAGTATTCTCCGGTAAGGGCAGTTGTTTCGCTTGCGCGATTGTCCGGGTTTTTTCATAGGAATAGGAGGGAATACCGGCTTGGTGAATTGCCGTCAGTCCGCCCATACAATCCTGGTGCCAGTGACCGATGATACACCCTTCCACTGTTGCATTGAGCTCATTCTGAATCCAATCGATCAACTGCCTGGTTTCCTGATCTCGCCAGGGCGTATCGATGATAAATGCCTTCCCATTATCGACGACAACCATTCCATTCGCCGGGAAATGGGGTGCATTTTCAAGATCGAAATAAGATACATGGACGTAAATATTTTCGGCAATTCTGTGGACTTCCAGATCATCCGTAATTCGGTGAATTCCATTCTGACCATTTAATTGAACAAAACAAAGAAGGATCAATAGAGGCGATAGTCTCATTTTAGCCCTCATGGTTGTTGTGAATCTTCTCCATTAGTAATAATACACATTTGACATTATTTTCCAAAACTCCGTTTTCAGCTCGCTGGGTTTTTAAATAATCTTCAAAGATATATTTTAAACCCGGATATATGGAAATCAACTCCTGCGCCCGATTCTTAATGTGCTGGTAAATCTCTTTATTATACGTTGATATTTTTGATTCCTCACTCGTTGATTTATCAATAACACTGAATCCGCTTCGGCGTATTTGCTTTATGAACTGGGCTTCCGACAGGTAACTGCTATGGTAAAAATCGCTGCCATCGGGTATATAAGCATCATCCAGAATTATTTTACCGTCCGGTTTCAAACATTTGTTCAGTCTGCCCAGTGTCTTTTCGACATTCCCCAGAACCATCCCAATGGATCCCAGGATAATGACATCGTAGCAACTGCACTTTTCAATGTACTCCCGAATATCTCCGACTTCGAAATGACACAGGTGTTCGACACCCCACTCCAGCGCTTTTTCCCGGGCATCTTCAATAAACTCGGGAACGGCATCAATACCCATTACCCGAAATCCGAATTGCTTCGCCAGCGGTATCGCAATTGCGCCCTTTCCACATCCCAAATCCAGCACTTTTAAATCCGAGTCGTGAAAAACAGAATTCTGTTTTTGAAGTAATTCAATAATTTGTGACGCGGAGGAACCAATTTCCCAAATGTCTTTCAACAGATAGGGTAGATAAGGAAACAACTCGACATTGTTACCATCCAGAGATTTCAGAACCGACTCTTTAATATCGTACATAATTTATAAAAACTCCTTTATCAAAATTATTCCCCGACGGGAAAATCGATACAACAAAACATCGTTGTCTTTTCAAGTATATTTGGTCTCCTTATGATAATCCGAATTGGTTGTAAAAATTTATGATTACGCTCCATTTTGCTCTTAGATAAACAATAATTTTCCAGCCATTAAAACAATCGCCACCGCCAGTACGATTCGGATCAATTTCTCACCACCCTTGACCGAGGCTTTTGCTCCCCACCATGCACCTAAAGCATTACCTGCAGCCAGGCAAAGCCCAAACCACCAATTCACATTACCGGTTACTGCAAAGATTAAAAGTGACGGGATTGTGTAAATCATCACAATAAAAATTTTATGCATATTAACATAAACCAGGTTGATTTTCAAAATATGGTACAATGCTGCCATGAAAAGAAATCCGACACCAACCTGAATGAATCCACCGTAGAATCCAATAAAAAAGAGCACCACGTAAATCAGTGATTTATTCTTCACTTCCGATACGTTGTTCTGGAAGTTCGTCTTCGTTTTTGGCATAAACATGGTGATGACAATGGCTATCATGATAATCGCTAAAATCCGCTGAAACCATTCAGCAGTAATTCTGATCGACGCAAGGGCACCGATAACAGCGCCGGGAAGCGTTATCCAGGACAGTTTCAGGCTTTCGCTCAGGTGAAATACGTTCTGTTTTCGAAATGATGCCACTGCAAAGATGTTTTGAATCAGAATTCCCACCCGGTTCGTACCATTGGCTATGGCACTGTCCAATCCCAGAAATATCAACATGGGCAGAGTCAGTGTCGAACCGCCCCCGGCATTGACATTAATAAAACCTGCGACGGAACCGACACCGAAAAGCAGTAACAATTTCCAAAAAATTTCCATAATAGTTAATGATATGATTGAGTTATCGGTGTGATTATATTGCCTCTTCTGATTGGTTGCTAAATATAGAATATAAATCGCCAAATCTCAAACTAAAACGAGACCTGGTGAATATTTCGAAAAGGGATTTAAAGCGTGGTGAAAGAAAGGCTCAATTATTGAAGTAAAGGCTCTATTTTCTCTTAATTTTGTACAAAACCCTGCCCATATAGCCGCCCTCATTGATCTCTGCAATGTACAATCCAGATTGCAGGTGAGCGTTTCTCCGTAATGTTGGTGCAGATAACGTGGACAACAGGGTACTCGCCTCCCAATCACTTTCTTTGTCAGAAAGTAAAATCGGATAATTCTTTTCAACAATTTTTTGAAGTATTTCCTGGAGTGACATATTAACCTCGTTATTTATTCGATTTCTTTTTCCCAGAGAACAATAGTTTAGACTTCACGAAATGTGAAATAGTTGCTTCTGGCATCAATATTTTTTCCAGCTTCCTTCCGTCCCAATCTGAATCGGATCAATTTCTAACTGGATGCAATAAATCCTGATAATTAAATATTGAATAGATTTTTTCCTCAAAAATGATACTAAAAACCCGGTTCACCGAACCGGGTTTTAGAAGAACTGAAGATAACGTTTTCAGTCCTACAACTCAAATTGAATTCTGATTTCCAGGATTGATGGTGCCACAACACCATCGTAGGCAGCTGGTGACCACTTTGTATTTCGGATGGCAGAAAAAATAGTTTCTTCGAATCCGAGATTTTTAGGTCCTTCGACAATCTGACAATTAAGAATCTGTCCCTCTGCATCGATATATGCCTGAACAACCAACAACGGTTCAAGACCTATAATCCGAGCAATTTCCGGATATTCAATTTTTTCTTTCAGCTTTGGATATCCATCTATTGGTATCGGTTTTAATACCTGAACTGTTGAACTGATTGATTCAGCGGATCCACGGGATACGGATGCTGTACTCAGAGCCGGAGATGCATCTAATTCAGACGCCTGTAAGTGTGTTATCAGGGAAAGTGCAACCAATGTAACGAGTGAAATTTTTGATTTTCTCATTCTGACCTCCCAATTTCAATCACTAGTTAAGATGCAACCATGAAAGATTTTGTTGTCAAAATGCATTACACTTTGTAGAATATTACAACTATTTATGGGGATAGCATGGGGAATTGGACTTTTTTAAAAAGAAAAAGAACCTAAGATATTTTCCTAAGTCCTTATTTTTCCTGTAGTAGCGGGGGCAGGATTCGAACCTACGACCTTTGGGTTATGAGCCCAACGAGCTACCAACTGCTCCACCCCGCGATCAATATTAATAAGCGGCATAATATGCGCAATTTTTCGATTAAATCCAAGGATCAATTTAGCCAAATTTTTATTCGCCGATTACTTTTATCAAATACCGTTTGGGGCGCTTGCCGTCAAATTCACCATAGAAAATTTGTTCCCAGGGACCGAAATCAAGGCGCCCATTACTAATTGCAACCACCACTTCCCTGCCCATGACCTGGCGTTTCAAATGGGCATCGGCATTATCTTCATACCCATTATGATGATACTGGGAATAGGGTTTTTCCGGCGCAAGTTTTTCCAGCCAGGTCTCATAATCCTGATGTAAGCCCGGTTCATCGTCATTAATAAATACGCTTGCGGTGATATGCATGGCATTCACGAGGCAAAGCCCCTCCCGGATTCCACTTTCCCGAACCACATCCTCAACGTTGGGAGTAATATTTATGAACATCCTTCGGCGAGGTACATTCAGAGTCATATATTTTGTCAGCGATTTCATTTCTTTTCTGTAGCTCCAATAAAAATTCTCAAAAATTTAAATAATCCACCGGAACCAATATTATTCACTCAGGGTATCCCGGACTGCATCCAGCAAATTTAACAGCGAATAGGGTTTCTGAAGGAATTTAAATCCCTTCCCCTGGATTTCACTGATTTTAATTTTATCATCCAGGTAACCGCTTGTCAGGATAATTTTTAATCCGGGTTTACGAATTCTGAGCTCTTCAGCAAGTTCCAATCCGCTTTTCCCGGGCATCACCATATCACTGATTACAATATCGACCTTGCCATTTAACAGGGAAAACTCAACCAACGCATCTTCAGCGCTCGCCGCCGTGGTAACCTTGAAACCATATTTATCGAGGGCGCGGGTAAACAGTTGACGAATATTTTCTTCATCTTCAACCAGGAGTACCTGTTTTCCTTCTCCGGAATACTGGATCCGATCCTGCTCCTGACCAATAGAAACTGCCTGTGACTCCTTCGAAATCGGGAAGAAAACCTGAAATTCGGTGCCAGCATTCAGTTTACTATCGAGAGTAATGTAGCCGTTATGTTGTTTAATTATCCCGTAAACGACGGAAAGTCCCAACCCGGTTCCCTTGCCCTTTTCTTTAGTCGTGAAGAACGGTTCGAAGATTTGACGGATAACATCCTCGGTCATTCCGGTACCGGAATCTTTAATGCTCAAGCGCACATAATCACCAGGGATATAATCTTCAATAAGGTTGCTATCACCTTCTGTAAGGGACACATTTCTGGTAGATATGATCAATGTTCCACCTCTGGGCATGGCGTCCCGGGCATTGATCGCAAGATTCATAATCACCTGTTCGAGATTTCCCTCATCCCCCAAAATATTTGCCAACTCACTATTGAGTAAATAGTCAATCTTGATATCTTCACCGATCAGCCGTTCCAGCATTTTGCCCATGCCGGTGATGATGTCGTTAAGATTTACAACTCTCATTTTCATGGCTTGTTTACGACTGAAAGCCAGGAGTTGGCGCGTTAATTTTACCGCCCGTTCCCCGGCAGTAAAAATCTGCTCAAGATATACTTTCAGTTCAGCGTTCAATTCTGCCTTCATCTGCGCCAGCTGCACATTACCCTGTATTACCGTCAGAACATTATTGAAATCATGAGCGATACCGCCAGCAAGACGCCCAACGGCTTCCATGCGCTGCGCACGCACCAACTGATCCCTCAGGCTACTGCTCTCGATAGTTTTGGCTTTCAGCTCTGAAATATCGGTTGCCACGTGAATGATTTTTTCGATTTCACCAGCATCATTAAAAATCGGTGTACAGGACAACAGAAAATCCCCAAAATTGGTTTCCATTTCTTCCACTTCCGGTTTTCCCGACTTCAGCACCTGAAGCATCGGGCAGTTTTCCGGTCTGCCATTGGAATGAAAAATATCATGGCAACTTTTATCTTTGAGATCCTCTTCGGAAAGTCCCGTCAGCGATGTGGTGAATTTATTGGCACTGAGAATTTTAAACTCTTTATCCAGAATCACAACTGACTGTCCAATTGCCTGAAAGATGTCCTGCCATTCCTTATTCGCCCGGCGGGCTTCTTCTTCGGCAACTCTGCGTTTCCGATATTCTTCATAGCGTTTCAGCGCCTGTCTGACTGAAGGAACAAAACGACTCATATTATCTTTGAGGATATAGTCGTTCGCGCCCATAATCATTGCCTGAACCGCTAATTCTTCACCAATCGAGCCCGATATCAGGAGAAAAGGAATATTTTCATCGTATTCGCGCACAATCTTCAGCGCCTCAAATCCATTGAAACCAACCATGCTGTAATCGGAAAAAATGATATCCCATTCTTTCTGGTACAGTTCCTGTTTCAATGTCTCAGCCGAATCCACAATGATATAGTTAGGATCAAAATTATTTTTGCGGAGTCTGTGAATAATCAGAGCAACATCGTCAACCGAATCCTCAACAATCAGAATTCGTATGTTTTTGCTCATTATTTACCCCTTAGGATACTGTTTCATTTAATAACAACCAGTAGAGTCCCAGGTTTTGAATCGCTTCTAAAAATTGCTGAAAATCGACCGGTTTTCTGATATAGCTATTGGCACCGTAGCGGTAACCTTTGAGAATATCCTCATCTTCAACGGATGAGGTCAGGATTACAACCGGGATATATTTCGTTCGCGGATTGGAGCGTATTTTTTGCAATACTTCAAGTCCACTGAACTTCGGCAATTTTAAATCCAGCAGCACGACCGCCGGACTGTTATCCGCTTCATAATCTTTGAATTTACCTTCACAGTTCAGATAATCCAGTGCCTCGGCGCCGTCGTTAACAACGATCACCTCGTTCATGATATTATTCTTCTTTAATGCCCGGAGAGTCAGATCTACATCATCGACATTATCCTCGACTAAAAGAATTCTTTTCGGGACTGTTTGTTTCATTTGTTATACCTCCCTGCCTCATAATATAAAAAATATTGTTGTACCTTGCGCAATTTTACTTTCCGCCCAGACTTTTCCGCCATGGCGATGAATGACTCGCTGAACCGTTGCCAGACCGATCCCGGTTCCGGGATAATCCACGTCGGAATGCAGTCTCTGAAACGGGTTGAAAAGCTTGTTGGCAAATTTCATATCAAAACCGGCGCCATTGTCCCGGATAAAAAAGGTGTTTTTACCCTTTTTCCTGATGACACCGACCTCAATTTCAGGTTTTTTCACCTTGCCGGTGAACTTAATGGCATTTTCCAATAGGTTTGTCAGCGCTATCTGCAGCAAGGCTTCATCCGCCCATACGGTCATCCCCTCGCGAATATTTATTTGAACTTCAGAATTATCTTTCTGAGATGTAAGATGCTCAAATACCTTTGCGGTCAGTTTACTGAGATCGACCTCCACTTTATGCAGCGACTGCCGTGTAATCCGGGACAGTGAAAGCAGGTCGTCAATCAGTCGTGACATCCGTTTAGACGCATTCCGAATCCGATTGAGCACCTGCAAACCCTCCCGATCCAACTTATCCGAATAATCTTCCATGAGAATCTGGCTGAATCCGTCAATGCCGCGTAAAGGAGCACGCAAATCATGCGATACGGAATAGGAAAACGACTCGAGTTCCTTGTTTGTCTGTTCGTAGCGTCGGTTCGCCCGCTCGAGTTCGGTCCGGATATCATTAACATCCTCGAGCAGAAAACTTAGCGCCTGTTGTGATTTCTCCAGGGTTGCTGCCTTATCTTCCAATTCATGAGTTCGTTGCAGCACCAGGCTTTCCAGATTTTTTGAATAATCAATCATCTTATCAGAATTGACAACTTGTTCGGTTATATTCTGAACCTGAGTGAAAAAATAGAGTGGCTTTTTTTGCTCATCATGCAATAATACCGTAAATATCTGGACATGAATTACTTCACCGTTTTTACGAATATAACGTTTTTTAAATTCGGCTTGTTCTGATTTACCCTCAATCAGCGCTCTAACAACATCGTTTCCAACATCATAATCTTCGGGGTGGGTTATTTCCTGAAATGTCTTTTGCAGAAGTTCTGCCGTGGAATATCCCATAATTTCACAAAATTTTCCATTTACCCGTTTGAATTGACCATCCGGCTTAACCAGGACCATTCCGATATCGGCATCATCGACGGCTTTTGATAAAAGTGCCTGCGCTTCCTGCAATTCCCGGGTCCGTTTTTCAACCAATTTTTCCAGCGAATTTTTGTAAAGCTCCAGCTCCGATTGAACTTTTTTCCGCTCCTCGATTTCTTTATTAAGTTTTTCAGTGATGTTTTCCAGCTGGTCAACCGATTGAATCAGTAAATTCATTTGATTCTTGCCGCTCAAGTCAATTTCGACATGAAACTGGTTTCGACTAATATCCTGGATACGATGAATAATTTCATTGATAGGCAGGGTGATAGAACGAACAGTAAAATAAACCAAACTCGCACTTATAACGATTAATGTGCTAATAAAAATGATCAGACTTTTCGTAATTAAATCGTATTTTGATAAGGCATCAATTCTATACTGGGTCGCTTTATTATTTACATACTCGACCATATCTGTAATTTTAGCAAACATCAGATCAACATGCCGGGCACCCTTGCCTTTCGTAATGGCATAAGCTGCCTCGTGATCGCCCTTTTTAGTCAATTCAATGACCTCGTTACGGATTGCCCGCCATTCTATAAAAGCATTATAGGCTGCATCTATATTCGATTTTTCACCCAGAAAACGGTCAAAGACAATTTTAAAATTTTCAAGAACCCGTTGTTCATAATCATTCACCGCCGATACAGCCTGATTTAATTCATTTTCAGAAGAGGAAAGTGCGACATCTTTCATCGATCGGTGCATTGCTACGATATTTGTCTCAATTTTACCAATAGCATTGCTGACCGTATAGGGATGGTAAAATATTTCCTCGGTTATTCTGGCGGCATCTCTTGACTGCATGACCGTAATGACACTGATTATAAGAATTGCAAAAAAGATAGCCGCGGTTACGATTATTAATCGGGTCGAGATATTTAACCTATTAAGAGGCAAAAACCGTTTCATGGATCCAGTGCTAATTTTTTTTTACTTTCGTTCAAATAATCTCCAAAAACTGTTCACTCATTTTATTGAGCTTCCCGATCTTCATTCTCTCCCAGCTCTTTTTCCAACTCTTTAATCTTGTCTTTCAGTTCCTTGATCCGGAATTCCCGCCCGACAAAGAGTTTATTAAAGCGCTCCAATTCTGTGTTTTTTTCTTCCAGTTCCGCGGTGCGTTTCTGAACCAGTTCTTCCAAATGTTCACGATGTTTTTGCAACTCTTCTTCAACTCGTTTGCGCTCGGTGATATCACGGGCGGTTGACAACGCTCCGGTAATATTTCCGCTGGCATCCTTGAGCACCCGGCACCACCAGGACAGCAGACGTTTTTCTCCATCCCGGCGTCGCTGCCAGCTTTCCACATAGATGATATTTTCATCACCGTCAAAGAGCGGCTTAACATAGTCATAGGTATCCTGCTCACCTTCGAAGTAGAATGCGGCTTCTTTTCCAACCACATCCGCACCAAAGAATTCCAAACCGGCAGAGTTTGCCCAGGTATAGACCTTGCTTTTATCTACCTCCATAATGATATCCGGGACAGAAGCCAAGATAGCTTCCTGGCGGGCAGAAAGGGCACGCAGCTCGGATTCGGATTTAGCCAGCGCCTCTTCTGCCTTTTTGCGTTCGGTAATGTCGCTGGCGGCAATCTGAAAACCAACCGGAACTCCCGATTTCCAGATAATCGTACCTTCCAGAGTCACCCAAATCCAGGTTCCATCCTTGCATTTGAAGCGAGAATCCCATTTTTTTGAAGGCGCTCCTCCGATTCGGGCAACTATTCGTTTTAGAATGTAACTCCGCATATCCTCAGGAAACAAATCAGATTTCAATGCGTTCCTGCCAATTATTTCATTCCGGGTATAGCCGGTCACTTCTTCAAAACATTTATTAACATATAGAACCGTGCCCTTAAGGTCTGAGCGGCAAATCCCGATGGGCAATTCTTCGAGTAGATGATTCTGTATTTCGGATTCAATGAAACGAGAGTCGGATGTTGTCTTTTTCGTCTTTGAACTACTCATGCCTTTTCTCCTGAAAGATTGGAGAGATTCGTTAATGAAATGAAGCTATCACTACTATCATTAAGCTCCTGATGAGTCGTTTTCTTTTTTATGTATATCACTACGATTATTAACCATAAGTTTTTCGATTTAAATACTTGATTTTTTTAATGATACCCGATCGTCAACTAATTGTTGGATACGATAATATTTTAAAAGTTTCATTGCAGCACTAATGTATGTTTGAATGTAATAATATACAAAGAAATGCAGGATATAGAAGAATGAATTTCAGAAATTCACAGCGGTACATGAATTTTAGTGATTATGGCAGGATCCCATCGATTGCCCTGCAACATGAATATTTACCGGACTTGATCGATTGCCCAGCTTAAGGCGTCCTGCAGCATAGTCTTTGGTGGTATGTCAATATAAGCATCATTCATCAGTGATTGTGCCATATTCCGGGAATATTCGATATCCCGTTTTGCCCACTCAAAGGCTTCGTCGCGACTGATAATTTTCCGGGCGACACCATCCTTGATAGCCTGCATGGCAACATCGGCGGATTCCGTTGGAAATACTGCGGCTTCATCCATGGTAGGCACAATATTTTCCGGATCAATCCCCCGCGATTCCGCGTAATGTGCCAAAGAGTGTGCCGCGGCGATTGCCATTTCATCGGTCACCTTCCTTGCCCGGACCATTAAAGCGCCTTTGAGGATTCCCGGAAAACCCAATGAGTTATTCACCTGATTGGGAAAATCGCCCCGCCCGGTGGCAACGATGAAAGCGCCCGCTGCTTTGGCGGCATAGGGATAGATTTCCGGCACCGGATTGGCGCAGACAAAGACAATCGACTTCTCAGCCATCGACCGGATCCATTCAGGTTTGACCGTACCAGGGCCTGGTTTGGATAAAGCAATCAGCACATCGGCGCCTTGACATGCTTCGGCGATGTCATTGATATGATTTGGATTTGTGATTTCACAAAGTTCCCATTTCCGATAGAAGCGCGGATCGGCTTTAATATCCTCGCGACCATCATGCAAACCGCCTCTGGAATCAAAGAGCATCATTTTCCCGGGATCACCACCGGCACTGATGATTATTCTGGCAATCGTCGTATTTGAAGCACCGGCGCCCAGCATCGCGATTTTAACATCGCCGATATCTTTTCCCGCCAGTTTCAAAGCATTGATCAATCCTGCCAGAGTTACACAGGCAGTTCCCTGGGCATCATCGTGCCAGACCGGGATGTCACACTCTTCGCGCAGGACATCCAGAACCCGATAGCAATTTGGCTGAGAGATATCCTCGAGATTGATCGCCCCGAAACTGTGCTGACACATTTTTACGAATTCAATGATCTTATCGGGGTCGTTTTTTCCATTTTTATCTTTGCTGTCAACGCAAAGCGCAACCGCGTCGATACCACCAAGGTATTTCATCAGGAAAGCTTTCCCCTCCATCACGCCCAATCCACCGGGGGGTGTAACATCACCATCACCGAGGACACGGGTGGAGTCACTGACGACGCCGACAAGATTACCCCGGTTTGACAATTCAAATGAAGTGTCATTATTATCACGAATTGTTGTGGAAATTTTTGATACTCCCGGCGTGTACCAGACATTAAACCAATTGAATCCAAAGACTCCCGCTTTCGGTGCGGTTTGAATTTTGCCGCCATAAAATCTATGGGAACTTTCCGCCAGTTTTTTGAGAAACAGGGTTTTCCCCTGGGCAATTTGTTCCTGGCTAAAATCATCAGGAAAAACATCATCGAGATTTTTCAAATTCAGATTAATTTCTTTCATCAATTTCCTTTTCAAAATTTTATATCTTATTGCATACTTAATTAACTAATGTGCCAAAATATTCAGTGGTTTTCTGTTTTAATTTCACGTGATCGGGAATGTAATCCGGTAAAATAATCGGGGCAATTTTTTTCCGGGGAATATCGAGTTGAGCCAGCTCCTTTTCATAATCATAGACATGCTGCATGGTTATTTTGCCAAATTGAACACCTTTTTTCGCGCGTTCCGATGCCCAGTAGCCGCTGCGCCGTCCAAACACAATCAAATCCAGCTGCGAATTGCCCATCAACCTGTTCCGACCATGGATTCCGCCAACTGCTTCTCCGGCGACAAACAGACCGGGTATTTTTGTTTCACCCTTTTCATCAATATCTATTCCGCCGTTCTGGTAGTGCAGTGTCGGATAGACCAGCATTGGGTATTTGACAATATCGATATTAAAGCGCTTGTACTGGCGAAGCATCGCCGGCAGAAACTTCGCAATTGCGCCGTCCCCGTTTATCAGGTCAATCAATGGCGAATCCAGCCAGATACCGGTTTTACCACTCGGTGTTCTAATACCTTTATTCCGCTCCTTACATTCACGAATAAAAGCGGAAGCCTCAACATCACGCGGTTCCAGCGGATAAACAAATAACTCCCCGTTTGCATTGACCGGCTGTGCGCCCATAGAGCGGATTTTTTCCGTGCAAAGAAAACCCAGAATCTGTTCAGGATAAACAGCTCCGGTCGGATGATATTGGACCGAATCCATAAAACTCAATTTTGCACCCGCCCGATAAGCGATCACCAAGCCGTCAGCAGTAGCTCCGTAATGGTTTGTTGTTTCAAATCCGCGAATATGCAGCCGGCCAAAACCACCGGTAGCAATAATAATGGATTTTGCTTTGATAACCATATACTGCTTTGTCTCAAGATGGTAACCGATCGCTCCGACTGACTGCCCTTTATCATCCAGTAAAAATTCGATAATCGCAGTAAACTCAAGATACCTGATTTTAGCGGGCATGTTATAAACTTCATCCCGGAGAACCCGGCAGATGCCGGCACCGGTATAATCACGGGCAGAATGCATCCGGTTTCGGCAGGTTCCGCCACCCGATTTGACCATCATGGAACCATCCTCGTTCTTATCAAACATTACACCCAGTTCTTCCAGCCATTTTATTGCAGCCGGACCATCGTTGACCAGGGCTTTGACAAGATCAGGTTTATTATCAAAATGACCGCCGCCGATGACATCGAGGTAGTGCAGAAGGGGTGAGTCATCTTTCTGATCTGCCGCCTGGATTCCGCCTTGTGCCATCATGGAATTTGAATCACCAAGCCGAAGCTTCGTCGCCAGCAGAACCTGGCTGCCGTTCAGTCCCGAAGTAATCGCAGCAGCCATCCCGGCTGATCCCGCTCCAATAATCAATACATCAGTCTCGAAGTCAGGATCATTCAGATTGAAAATAGCGGGGTCGATTCGGGAATACGATTCTAGTAAGTCTGCCACTTCCGTGGTCAACAATTCACCTTTATTGACACCTATCCGGACTTTGCGACGGGCGTCAGTTTTATAATCCGGATGAAAATTATCAAGTACTGTTTTTCGCTCATCTTCGGACATCGCCGGAAACACCTGTTCGCCTTGCTTCTTTGCAAGTCTAAGTCGCTTCGGACGGGTCTTTTCAACCATTTCAATGGATTTCATCATATATTCAGGATACATAGGTTCTCCTTTTTAAGAGTCAAGAATCAAGAGTCAAGAATTAAGAGTTATGATATTACATCTGATGCTTTTAATTTTTGAATAAAACCAAATATCATTTTTTGTATTTCTTCAAGTTTAGCAAGCACATCTTTTAATTCACTCTCCGTCACGAAGCCAAGATCATTTGATAATAATCGTTTCCAAATAAGTAACTCTTTGAAGTTATGCATAAATTTTAATCTCAGCTCTTGATTCTTGCATCTTGTATCTACGAAGTTATTTTAAAATAATCTCTCTCTCATAATATCGCTCAGACAGATCATCCCGGGGCATCTCAACCAATTCTTGGAGTCCGTCCTCGTATTCTCCATTTTCGATTTCAACAATCCGCTCTTCCAGTTCAGTGCTTTTCTTGTTCAGATAGCGCCCAAAGAGGCGCTGCGCCAAAGTTGCAGCATTATACTGGACAATTTCAGCCGGGCAGCGTAAAGCACATAATCCGCACCGGATACAATCAAATGACAGGTCTGCCGCACGGGCAATATCTCCCCGCTTTAATGCCTGAATGTAATCCATAACCTGAATTTCTTGCGGACAGGATTTTGTACAGGTATTGCAGGCGACACAGCGGAATACCGTCGGAAAAAGGGCTTTGATTGTATCGACATCCGGAGTCAGTGTTTTGATATCATAAATCGGTTTCTCCGCCGGAACAAAGGGAATCTGCGCCAGCATCATTCCATCCGTAACCACTGTCTGACAGGCTAATCCGCCCTGTAACTTATAATCGCCTTTTTCACGATATACGGTCGCACAGGCACCACAGAATCCTTCCCGGCAACCGACTCCGCGCTTCATTTGAAAACCGGCATATTCCATCGCCATAATGATTGTTGAGCCCTCCGGAACATCGTAGGCTTCACCCATTATCAGCACCTTGACCATTTTTTGCGCTTCACTCATTAAAAAATCTCCCTATCCTACTTTGCCCTGAGATCCTTTCAGGATCGTGATTAAAAATGGCAAATTGTATAATAATTCTTTGTAATTCCATTAATCTATATTCAAGAATTTATTTCCAAAATTGATTCTCAAGACCAAAGGCAACTGTCATGAGTTGTGTAAAATAAAGGACCGGAATATTTTTAAATTCCGGATATTTAATTTTTATATCTTTTTGCCGGTTATCCAGATTAAATGCACACAGCGGGCAGGAAGTAACCACTAAATCAGCACCATTTTTCCGGGCATCGGTGAGGATGTCGTAGCCGAGATTGACAACGGTATCTTTGCTGTTTAATGTCAGATAACTCCCGCAGCATTTACTTTTTGATCGCCAGTCAATCGCGGAAGCGCCCAGGGAATTGATAAAATCTTCCAGAATCGTCGGAACTTCGTGATGATCAATACCAATCTCCGTTGGTCGCAAAAGCATACAGCCATAATAGCCCGCTACCTTAAGTTTTCTTAGTGGATTAATAACCCTTTCACGAACTTTATCAAAACCGTGCTCTTTTAATAATGTCAAAAAGTGAATGACATCTACTGAGCCATCATAATCGATCTCTTCTCTCATGAATTCGTTCACAATTGCCAAGTCTTCAGCATTGTTCCGCATACGATGATTGGACCGTTGCAGTGTATTATAACACATGGAGCATAATGTCAACAATCGTTTTTCATCACTCACAATTCCCTGTGTGTTCATTTCCAATACCCGAATAAAATTACGGATCGGCGCAATGTGATGAATAATGTCATCCGTGGCGAGCGATGAGACGACACCACAACAGTTCCAGCGCGGGATTTCCACAAACTCGATGCCGAGTTCTTGTGCGGCAGCAATCGCTGAATCTTCAAAGTGTTTGGCATTTGATTTCAGCGTACATCCCGGGAAATAGGGTATTTTCATCATAATAACGTCACTCCGGCTCAGGACACCAGTTTACGATTCGCAGCAATGATTGCGATCGGGGGCAGCTCCTTTAATTCATCTTCGGAAATTGAATTCAGGTCAACCTTGTCGATGGATTGCCGAAGTTTAACAAGACGCAATGCTTCCGCCACCTTTGAAACATCCAGCCCCCGGGGACAGCGAACCGTACAGGTATTACACGTCGCACACAACCACATTGTTTTCGATTCAAGAACGTCAGCCTGACCTAACAATACTTTTCGCATCAACTGTGACGGCATTAAATCCATATCATTGACAAACGGACAGCCTCCGGAACAGGTTCCGCACTGATCACAAAGCGTAATTGTCTCACCGCTGATTTCCGATATCAATTCGAAAAATGCAACGGTCGAGTCATCAATAATAATTTTATGAGGCATCTATCATTACTCCCGTTAGCGGTCTATGGATTTCGCTTCAATGGATTCGTAAGTTACCAGAATATCAGCCAGCTGATTTACTTTTTCGACAAATGATGCTAACATACCGGAGGCAAATTCCGAAAACATAACTCGATTTTCTTCTATTCCCAGACTTTGAAGTTGTGAACTGATGCTTTGGATATTCGACAGTGTTCTCTCTTTACTCCATGGAAAACGGGAACTTTTTTCCGGGCAATCACCAATCAATATTCCATCCGCTCCCTGTTGGAATGTATAGATTATCAGGTTTGGACTGATTCTCGCCACACTCGGTACCCGGATGATCCGGACATCGCCGGAGTAACTCATTTTACGAATTCCCACGGCATCAGCTAAGCGGTAGGTGCAACTGTCATCGGCAAACACAATAATCCGGTGCTGATCACGGGTCTTCCGATGGAGTACTCCCCGAACAGCCGCATAAAGTTGGGCATTGGTATAGCCATGTAAATCAAGCGCTTCCTGAGGACAGCTGGAAATACAGGCACCACAACCGACGCAGAGCGCTTCGACAACCTGCGCCTTATTATCGTCATTCATTACGATTGCATTTTTGGGACACAGCGCAAGACAAGCGCCACATCCATCACAACGGTCTTCATGTACAAACGCCAGGATTGGATCGACCTCAAATTCTTTTTGAGCCAAAGCGCCAATCACCCGGGAAGCGGCGGCACTGGCTTGGGCAACCGTATCCGGAATATCCTTCGGTCCTTGCGCAGTTCCCGCTAAAAAGACACCTTCAACCAGAGTATCGACAGGTCTGAATTTGGGGTGGGCTTCCTGTAGAAAACCATCGGAACTCTTCGCTAATTTTAACGAGTCGGCAATTTTATCGGAGCTCTTACTCAGTTGTAGTCCGGTAGAAAGGACAATCAAATCAAATTCCGATTCGATGATTTTTCGGGAGAGCGTGTCTTCAGCCCGAATCAGGATCTTTTTATTTTCCGGATTCTCCTCCAGCTCAGCGACCTTGCCACGAATAAATTTTATCCCCATACTCTGGGCTTTTTTGTAATACTCTTCATAGCCTTTTCCGAATGCCCGGATATCAGTATAGAATATATAAATATCCGTTTTGGGACGAGCCTGTTTCAACAGAGACGCCAGTTTAATGGCATACATGCAGCACACTCTGGAGCAGTATTCCCGCCCGGTCTGTTCATCCCGGGAACCCACACACTGAATAAATCCCACGCGGTTTCCCACTTCGCGGGGCGGTGGTTTTTCGGTGATATGATCAACGATGCGTTCCATCTCCAAGCCGGTAACCACATTTTTATATTTTTTATATCCAAATACCGGTTTTTCACGGGGATCGATAATGTCAAAACCCGTTGCGACGACAACGGTATCGGTTATAAGGTGAATAAGTTCCGGCTCCTGCGTAAAATCAATAGCGTTTTGTGGACAAACATCAACACATTTTTGACAATTGCCACCCTGCAAATACAGGCAGGCTTTCTCATCAATCAAATACTTATAAGGAATTGCCAGAGCAGCAGGAATATAAATAGCTTTGCGGTTTGTAATACCTTGCTCCCATTGATTCGGTACGGAAACCGGGCAGGCTTCAACACATTTTTCACAACCCAGACACTGGTCCATATCAATACTGTCTTTGATATAGCGGGGCTTCCGTTTTGCCTGAATTTCAAAATGCAGGCGATGTCCCGATGTATTTTCCACGGTTGTATGGGTCAGAAGATGAATGTTCGGATTATCCTGCACTTCCGCCATTTTGGGAGAAATAATACAAGCCGCGCAATCTTCAGTAGGAAAGGTTTTACTCAACCTTGCCATATTACCGCCGATAGTCGGTTCTTGCTCTATCAGGGTCACCGCTTTTCCGGCAGCAGCCAGATCAAGAGATGCCTGGATACCGGCTACTCCTCCCCCGATTACCAGGACCCGGTTGCCCATGGCAATTTTCTTCTTTTCAAGAGGATAGTTCTCTCGTACCCTTTCTATCGAACTCCGGATTAGATCAATCGCTTTTTCTGTCGCAATTTCGGGATCATTCCGGTGCGTCCAGGAACAGTGTTCCCTGAAATTTGTCATTTCCAGAACATAGGGATTCAAACCCGCTTTTTCGAGAGTGGTTTTAAACGTCTTTTCATGAAATTGAGGAGAGCATGATGCGATGACAATCCGATCCAGCTGTTGCTCCTGGATATCTTCAATAATTAATTTCTGCCCGGCACCGGAACACATATTAGAGTGTTCTTTCAGAACGGTTACGTTGTCCTGATTTTGAACGGATTCTGCTACCCTTTGCAGGTCCACAACCTTCGATATATTACCGCCGCACTGACACAGATAGACACCAATTTTCATTGCCAAAAAGTTCCTCAACGATTCTTCGATGAATGTCAATATCTCTTCCTCGATTAAAAATCTCAGCAGAGATAATTTTATCTGAATTTATCTAAAACTGTATTTGGGCGCGATGTTTGCCATCGCCCTCGTCCATGCAAAATAGCAATGTCCTGCCGGTCCGTTCGCACCAGGCGGCAACATCCTTCGGAAAGGATGGACAGTCAGCTAAAACCTCAACCATTTCCCCGGCTGGAATTTCTTTGGCTTCCGCCGCCATTTTCAATACCGGTTCAGGGCATTTCAATCCTGTTAAATCCAGTTCCATTTGATACTCCTCTGCTTAAAACGAAAATGTTAATGTTGCGTCTTTGGCATCATTCAGAAAGGTCGTGGCGCCGACTATCTCAACGCCATTACGAAAATCTTCGGCTTTCAAATCTTTGGCACCCAGAGCCAGTTCACACACATAGATTTTACCGCCCAGACCGACTAATCCGTTATACAGCTCAATAATATCGGGCAACCCTTTCGCACCTTGCAGCTCTTCCAGTTTGCCCTTCAGCATTGTCGGCGCGCCCCCGGGAGTAAAAAATACGATCACGTCATCACCCAGTGCAGCTGCGGAGGACCCTAAAATCATTGGTGGAAAAATGTTTTTTCCTTCTGTGCCATTACATGTAATTGCAACTTTTGCCATTGTCAACTCCTTCAGTAATTGTTAATTATATTCGCCTTTATTCTAAAGTGGCGGAACTTCGAATGTATATAGTTCCTCCGGGTTCGTCAATATTTTCAATCGTCGCTTTGCATCGAAATGCTCGGGATCCAGTTCGACAACTTTCTTTAAATGCTTTATTGCCTCGTTCTGATTATCAATGCCCAGATAGGCTAACGCCAGATGATAGTTAACCGAAACTATATTGGAATCTTCTTTCAGAATTTCCTTGAGGCAGCTGATCGCCTCTTCGTATTTTCCTGAGGCGTTATAAACAATCGCCAACTGGTAATATCCTAATGTTCCGTCGGGACTATTTTCCGTCAGTCGTTTATAAGCTTCGATACTGGATTTGAATTGTCCTTTGTGATAATGTGCCAGTCCTTCCCAGTAGGAAGACATGTACAGTTCCGGTTCAACTGCATTGATATGATGAAATACCTTGATGGCATCGGTAAACCGGGTCGCCCGAAAATAAGATATTCCCAACCGATACAACGCAAACGTGTAATCAGGTTTTGATTTAACGACCTTCTCAAATTCTTTTATGGATTTCTTTATTTCTCCCGACACATAGTACAATTCACCCAATTTTACCCGCAAATCATACAGGTTCGGTTCTTCTTTCAGAATGACATTGAGTTTTTCAATGGCTTTACCGATTTTTCCCTGCATCTCATATTCCAAAGCCTCCCGGCGGAGTCTTTCAGGTTCACCCATATTATTCTTCCTTTCTATCATAACAATATGGCTTTTGAACAGTCATATTAATTGTCAATTCGATATTTTTCCACACCCAGTTTATATATATCATTACCTTGTGTGTCATTGGCCGCAAAAACCGGAAAATTCACTACCTTTAATTCCCGAATTGCTTCAGCGCCCAGGTCTTCATAGGCAATAATTTTCGCTGCTTTGACCGCCTGAGCTATCACGACCGCCGCCCCACCAATCGCCGCGAAATAGACCGCTTTGTTTTTCACCATTGAATCGATGACTTCCTGACTTCGCGGACCCTTGCCGATCATCCCTTTCAATCCAATATCCAGTAGAATCGGTGTGTACGGATCCATGCGATAGCTGGTAGTTGGTCCCGCCGAACCAATTGGTTTCCCCGGCGGTGCCGGTGCCGGACCGACATAGTAGATTACCTGTCCTTTTATATCAAAGGGTAAAGGTTTCTCTGCTTTGATCAGCTCGACCAACCGTTTATGCGCCGCATCCCGAGCAGTATATACTGTCCCGCTGATTAACACTTTATCTCCGACACTTAATTTTTCAAGATCGGCGGATTGCAGTGGTGTATGTAAATGAATCTCCTTCGACATTTTCAACCTCGGCTATTATTCAATTATTGCGGATTCATGCCGGGATACATGGCAATTCACATTTACTGCAACCGGCATGGACGCAATATGACAAGGAATGTATAAAATTTTCACCGCCAAGGCGGTTGTATTTCCACCCAATCCCTGAGGACCGATGCCAAGCTTATTAATCCTGTCAAGAATTTCTGTCTCTATTGCAGCCCATTTTGGATCAGGATGTCGGTCATTTAACGGACGCAGCAGGGCTTTTTTCGCCAATAAAGCACATTGCTCAAAATCTCCGCCAATACCCACTCCAACAACAACCGGCGGACACGGATTACCTCCGGATCGTCTGATCCGGTCCACGACAAAATCCTTAACACCCTCAATTCCGTCAGCCGCCTTCATCATTTTAACTTCACTCATATTCTCTGCTCCACCACCCTTCGGAGCAACGGTAATCTTGATCGTTTCACCAGGTACAATTTCCGTATAAATCAAAGCCGGCGTATTATCCCGGGTATTTTTACGCTCGATGACAGGATCATCGACCATAGATTTTCGCAAGTAACCATCCTTATATCCCTGACGGACACCTTCATTGATGGCTTCATAAAAATCACCACCAACCAGATGAACATCCTGCCCCAGTTCAACAAAAATCACCGCTACGCCGGTATCCTGACACATGGGCATTTTTTCACGGGCGGCTATTTGATGGTTTTCCAGCATTAAGGTCAGGATTTCTCTTGCGGTTGGCGATTGTTCTTTCGATAAAAATTCCTGGATCGTATCGAGTAAATCCTGACTGGCATACAGATTGGAATCGATACAAAGCTTCTTAACCACGGGAATCAACCGGGAAACATTAATTTCCTTCAATGGATTCTCCTATTACTCGTCGATTGGTGTGTTTTTCCATTTTAGGGGAAGATTTCATTTTCATTTCATTTCTAATAAAAAGAGCTTATACCCATATATAATATTAATATATTAAAGTAAATGGTCGTTTTTTATAAAATATATATACTCGCAGTAATCACTTCGCGAATTCGACATCGGTAAAAATATTTTCTTCCTGATGTCGGATAATTTCAGATAAATTCCAGATAATTCTCTGTTTTTAACCTAATATCTTTTCTTGAAAATGCAAATGGAATTTTCATTTCACCAATCTATTCAGACATTATCTTGAATTATTTTGAATCAGGCTGACGAAAATTTATTTGAAGATTCTAAAGGTGTTCCTGAAGGATTTTTCCGATTTGTGAAGGATTCTCTGTGACAATGATCCCGGAATTTTTAAGAATTTCGATTTTCTCCTGAGCTGATCCTTTCCCACCATCGATAATTGCCCCGGCATGTCCCATCCGACGACCGGGTGGTGCCGTGATTCCGGCGATAAATGCGATTACCGGCTTTTTGAATTTTGATCGGATGTATTCCGCCGATTCCTCCTCTGCAGTTCCCCCGATTTCACCGATCATAATCACCGCTTCAGTATCTTCATCGGCTTCAAATAATGGCAGTAAATCAATAAATGAAGTACCAATGATCGGATCGCCGCCGATGCCAATACACGTTGACTGTCCCAATCCCAGTTGAGTGACCTGGTGAACGGCTTCATAGGTGAGTGTTCCGCTTCGGGATATGATTCCCACTGATCCCTGCCGGTGAATAAATCCGGGCATGATTCCTATTTTCGATTTACCTGGTGAAATAATTCCGGGGCAATTGGGACCGATTAGTCGGGTTTTTGAATGCTTCAGAATATGCTTTACCTTTACCATATCCTGAATGGGAATCCCTTCCGAAATGCAGACGACCAGCTCCAGTTCAGCATCAATCGCTTCCAGAATTGCATCAGCCGCAAATGCCGGAGGAACAAAGATAATACTGGCAGTGGCACCGGTTTCTCCTACGGCATCCTGAACAGAATTGAAAATCGGTAATCCCTGATCAGATTTTTGCTTACCTTTTCCAGGTGTCACTCCGGCGACGACTTTCGTTCCGTACTCCAACATCTGGACAGTGTGAAAGGCGCCCTCTTTGCCGGTTATTCCCTGAATAATCACCCGTGTATTTTCATCAATAATAATACTCATCCGTGCTCCCCGTGTTAATTTGCTGCTGCGACTACCAGTCTCGCCGCCTCTTCAAGTGAAGTTGCTACTCTGAAATCCAATGCAGATTCGGCGAGAATCCGGCGTGCTTCCGGGGCATTCGTACCTTCAAGACGGATAACAACAGGAATGAAAATCTGCAGAGTCTTAAGCGCCTCGACAATACCTATTGCCACCCGATTACATCGCACGATACCACCAAAGATATTTATCAGGACCGCCTTAACATTTGGATCGGATAACAGAATTTTAAATCCGTTCGCGACCGTATCGGATGATGCGATTCCACCGACGTCCAGAAAATTAGCCGGCTCACCGCCATGGAGTTTGATGATGTCCATCGTCGCCATCGCCAATCCGGCGCCATTAACCATACAGCCAACGTTTCCGTTGAGGCGAATATAATTCAATTTATACTTTGAGGCTTCCAGCTCCGATGGCTCTATTTCACTGTCGTCTCTTAGTTCGGAAAACTCTTTATGCCGGAACAGAGCATTATCATCCAGGTCGATTTTTGCATCCAACGCTATCAAATCGCCTGACTTTGTGATAACCAGCGGGTTCACCTCCACCAGAGACGCATCGCTGCGGCGAAAGACATTATAAAGGGCTGATAGAAATTTGACTGTTTTTCCGGCAAGCGGTCTTTCCATTTTCAGGGCTGTTACCAGATGATTGAGCTGATAATCCTGCAAACCAAAACCGGGCAACGCATATTCTCTGTATATTTTTTGCGGAGCATCCTGAGCCACCTCTTCGATTTCCATGCCACCTTCGGTGGAAACCATCATTACCGCTTGGGCTCTTTTCCGGTCAATCACAATACCAACGTAGAGTTCCTGCTGAATATCCACCGCCTCCTCGATCAGTAAGCGATTGACGATTTTACCGCCAGATCCGGTCTGTTTGGTTACCAGAGGCTTTCCGAAAATATTTTCAATAATAGTCATTGCATCAGCGGCATTTCGGGCGATTTTTACACCGCCCCCCTTACCTCTGCCACCGGCATGAATCTGGGCTTTAATTACACACGGAAATCCCAATATATTCACTGCTTTCAACGCATCGTCTTTTGAAAAAGCCGGAATACCGCGAGGGACATTTACATGGAAAAGATTAAGAATATCTTTTGCCTGGTACTCGTGGATTTTCATTGTGACTCCTTAATTAATAACCATTTTAATAAGCAAACGCCGCACACCCAAATCATAAACAGAGCTGATAATTTTCCAGGGCATTCAGATTTTTCCCAAAAATGACTCGGATCCGTATATCGCTTCAATCATTCCAAAATAAACCGTATGATAGTCTTTTAGTGGATATTTAGCATTGATCGTTTTATCGATGAAGTTTTCCGGTTTGAAAATATCCGAGTAAATTTTTTGACATTCAAGGATCAACTCCGCTTCGGCATACCCGGGCGCAGCAACTTTCACTGATGCCGCAGGCGTCAGTTTGGTCATTTTCAATTTATCATCGTCACGACCGGAATGCGTACCAAGCAGCTGCAAATCACCGTGAAATTCCTTCCCGAAAGCACAAACCGTAAAGGTTGGATATCTTTCCATAAATTCATGCGTATAACGGGTCGGTCTTACGACCACCTGCGCAAATGGTTTGGACCACATTGTACCGATGCTGCCCCAGCCGATAGTCATGCAATTATATTTACCGGCATTAAAATCACCGCTTGTAAGCAAGAGCGATTGGTGATGCCAGAGATTATGAGGCATAATTTGAAGTTTTCTGGTAGGTATCGAAATTCTTGTCATTATTTATTCCATTCCATTGTTAAAAATTTTATCCCTGATAAGCAGGAAAAATAAACCTGTTCCCAGGATACTCATCCCGGCTGCAACATAAAAAATATAGTTCAATCCAAAAAGGTCCATGACCATCCCGGAAATCAGCGGTGCGGTTATCATCCCGATGCTTTGTGACGTATTGAAAAGACCAACGGTGGCGCCCATACTACCGAGTTCTTTGCCAAATTTAACATTCAAGGCTGTGGCTGCCGGCATTGACCACGCACTGGCTAAACCAACCACGGTTCCAATTAAAAACAGATAAACAAAACCGGTTCCCAGTGGAATAAAGATTAGGGAAATCGAGACAATTACCGAACCGGAAATGATCATTAGATAATTATTCCAGCGGTCTGCCAGCATCCCGAATCTGCGTTGTAAAATAGCCGTCAACAGAACATTCGCCGAAATCAGAAAACCAATTTGAATACTGTTCAGGTTTGATCTCGCTGCAATAATCGGTAAAAATGCCATCAATCCACCACGCGCCAGCGCATTGATTGCCCGGTAAATAAAGATTGCTTTCAGCTCATTATGGGATAAAATTTCTCTGAATCCCGGCTTTTTACCATCACCGGAATGGGGTGCTGGATGAACATCCGGTAAAAACAGAAAACTTATTATAAAAGCAATTCCAGAGAAAAGCGCCATCGCATAAAAGACCGCGTCCATACCGAAACTGCTGTGCAGCAGACCGCCGATCAACGGTCCCGATGCCATGCCGAGAAACAGCGAAATATTGTAGGTTCCCATCGCTTTACCTTCGGTGCCGTCGGCGGAAGTTTCACCCACATATGCCATGGCAACAGGTATAACCATTGCCGAAAAAATACCGTGCAAAATTCGAACGGCTACGAGTTCATAGACAATTGTCGCATAGGTATATAGAATTGATATGATGGTAATAAAAAAGAGTCCGACGACAATATATTTTTTTCGCCCGGACCGATCTGAAATTTTACCGATAATCGGCATGAAGATAAACCTTGAAAAGGAAAAACCGGAAAAAATCATGCCCAGCCAGATACCGGTCGCGCCCATATTCTGAGCATAGATTGGCATCAACGGCGAGATAATCCCGAGTCCCAGCATGACAGCAAAAGTGGAAATAAACAGTATTCTCAAGATTCGATCAGCCAAAACACTCGCTTTTTTACAATGAAATCAATGGTATCAGAATTCTAAAAACTGTTTATAACTTATTTCCAATTGATGACTTTTACAATTTTTCCATTACTGCTGAACTGCACGGCGTTATCAATATCAGTCCGAAAAAGTCGAATTCCAAGGCTGCGATAATTTTCGATCGTCGCAGCTGCCGGGTGCTTGAATTTGTTGTTTTGACCGACTGATATGACGGCATATTCCGGATCAATTAAATCAAGATACGCTAAAGTCGATGAGGTTCGGCTGCCATGATGAGGAACTTTCAGGACATTAGCGTCCAACTTTTCTCCCCATAAACAGAGATACTCCTCAGACTCTTTCTCCGCATCACCGGTCAAAAGCAGACTGATCTCCCCAAATTCAAGTCTGCATACCAGGGAACCGTTATTATAATTACGACCATAGTTTTTCACAAATCGTTCCGATGGATGTAAAAACCGCAAGTATAAGCCTTCCTCAAATTTCACCAGATTGCCGGCGTTGGGCGTCCGAATCGGAATGCCCAGCGAATCCGCCAGATAATGAATCTCCCGATATACTTTCGAAGCAGCAATAATATCGCTTTCCCAAATCTGTCCGACTTTCATATTTCTCAAAACAACGGGGGCTCCGCCTATGTGATCGCTGTGCGGATGGGATAACATTAGTATGTCGATATTATGAATACCTTTCCGCTGCAGGAATGGCACTACTACCAGTTCGCCATAGTCGCGCCGAAAGGTCCGATCACCACAATCCACCAGAATTTTCATCTTGTTTGGCAGTTCAAGCAGAGCAGCATCTCCCTGACCGACATCCAGAAAGGTAACTGTCAGTTTTGGTTTTATTAGTACTGTTTTCCAGATCAGGAAATTTCCAACAATCAGCGCCGTAAAGACCAGCGATTTCCGGTATTTTTTATTATCAATATTCAGCAGCAGGAAAAGAAATCCGTACATAATAAGCAGAGTTATGACTGAAATCTGAGGAACTTGTATATATGCACCGGGTATGCGTGCGAACATTTGTACAATTTTCTGCAGAATTTCGATGAGGACGAACTCAACTTCACCATAAATAATATTGAATCCGCTCCAGATAAATCCAAGCAGCAGTTGTGCAAAACCCAGCGCACCAATTACACCTATCAGGGGAATAACGATAATATTTGAAAATAATGAAATGATCGGTACCCGTTGAAAATAAAAAACCGTAATCGGGATTGTCCCAAACAGTGCCGCTGCCGAGACAAGAAATATCTGCCAGATATATTTCATGACTTTTGACGTCAGATTTATCGGTTTGCAGGAATCCGGCAACAAAACAATAATCCGTTGATAGATATAGACAATTGAAAAAACCGCCATGAACGAAAGTTGAAACCCCATGTCAAACAGCTGTAGCGGATCAACAATTGTCTGGATTAATGCGGCAGCAGCCAGGGAATTATAGACATTCACCTGTTTTTCCCAACCCTTGGCAATTAAAACCATACTCGCCATAATGACCGCCCGGACAACCGACGGTTTAACATCCACTATCAGGACATAAAATGCCAGAGCGCTAATTGTTATAATGATTCTTGGTTTCAGTGGCAGGCGCATAAAGCCGGTAATCACCCAGAAAGCCAGCGTCACATAACCGACATGCAATCCCGAAACCGCTAAAACATGAATAACACCCGAGTCAATAAATGCCTGTTCAACTTCATCACTGATTTCACCCCTTATCCCGACCAGTAACGCCTGCAGGATTGCCCCGGGTTCACCTTTGACTGATTCTGAAATCTGCTTCTGAATACGGCGTTTTACCCGATTAGCAATTCGGCGAATATGATACGGTTTTTCAGATGGCTGAACGCTAATTTCATTACCTGAGAGATAAACAATCGCAAAAATGTGATGATTGGCAAGATAATTCCGGTAATCAAATTCACCGGGATTTCGTCGAGCAGCCGGGCGATTGAGCTTCGCAGAAAAACTAATTCTGTCTCCAAAACTAAACAACTGACTGCAATCTTTTATCCGGAGCAGGATTTTACCCTCACAGCTAATTTTATCCTTGTCCAAAAGCCGGATTTCACCGGCGATAATTTTCTGCTCAGAAGCACTGTAATTTTCACAGGATTCAACACTAACCGACCAGCTTTTTACAGGCTTATCGATAAAATTAACGATATGATCCGACGGTATTTCGGTGCGAATACAATGATTTAATCCCCCAATTCCAACGGTGAGAACAATAATGGAAAATAAAGGCGAAAATCCCGGCTTACGAATAAGGCTAAGCATAAGCAGCAGAGCGGTTGCAATTAGCCAGAAACCAGAACTGACCGGAAAATACCGGTCTATTAATATTCCGGTAAAATACCAAATTACCAGAAACGCCAGCGGCGCACGCTTTATAAGATTATTTAGCATTCAAAAAGATAATTGTGATTATCTTTAATATCGTCTATGCGATCGTAATTTTCCCGATAAAACTCAGATAAAACCAGGTATAAGCCGTGGTGATGGCACAGATACCCAGTGCGAAAGGCAGAAAGTTATGCCGATCATTAAAATGCAGGTAGAAAAATACGGCAGTCGTGAGAAAGGTTATAAGATTTGATACGATCAGGATGACAATACCGGCTACGAAAACCGTTGTTTTTGGACCGACAACCAAGCCGTAAAATATGGTCGAAAAAAGCAGACTCATCGATAAAATGGCGTAGTACCAGAAAAAGTCGGAGAGTCTCATCTCGCGCTTGAACATATGGATGAGAATTGCCAAAAAAAACAGGTACAGAGCGGTGATATTGCAGACTGCAAACCATGCCAGATGCAGGTCATTAAGCGTATCTGCCGAAATCCAGAATCGAAATTGACTAAGCACATTCGGTTCCACAACTACCATAAACAGACCAAAACCGGCGATACCTATTGCCAGCAGGTAACCATATAAATGCGTTGCGAGATGGATATCCTCATTTTGGGCAGTATCGTTCATAATCTACGGTTCCTTTTATTGACCAAATTTACGTCGCGCTTCTTTCAGCCACAGGTCACTTTTCTCATATTTGCGGGCATCTTTTGCCAAGGCAATTCGCAACGCTACTTCAAATGGAATTTTCAAATTATCGGCATCACTGTAAAAAATATCAATCAGTTCAATGATGTAGGGAACCCGGTTTTTACGCATCGGTAAATATTCACGAATACTTTCCCGCATCCGATGAACATAATATGGCTCAGTATAGGCAAATTCATTCTTTTCCTGAACTTTGACATTAATATCAATAATATTTTCTGCTTTTTCAAGACCATTTACATAGCCGGTCACAAAGTACAGTTTATTTTCTTTTTTAATTCGTTTCCAAACCTGACCGTTGATTGTTCTTTCCGATTGAGCAATCAGAGCACTGCAGAAAATTAAAATACCGAAAACTAAAATTGATTGGTTTAATTTTTTCATTTTTTAAAGTGGTTAATAATTGGAAATCGTCGTCCGATACCAAATGCTTTTCCGGTAACTTTCAGACCAGGCGCTGCCTGACGGCGTTTATATTCCATCGTACGAATTTTATCCAGAATATCCCGGACAAGCGTACGATCGTAGCCCATTTCCACCAATTCATCATAGGACTTTTGATCATTGATGATCAGATCCACCAACGGGCTGATCAGATCGTAATTAAAAGGATCGACCTGATTTTCTTTCAGTTCCGCACTTGGTGGACGTGTAAATATCCGCTCAGGAATCAGCTGTTTTTGATGGCTTTCATTGATGAACCGCGAGACCGCATAAACATCGAGTTTACTCAAATCCGAAATGACCGCCAGCGCACCCGCCATATCACCGTATAGCGTGCAGTATCCCAGCGCCAGTTCCGTCTTATTGCCAGTCGCTAATACATAATAGCCAAACTTGTTGGAAAGCGCCATCAGGATATTGCCCCGCACCCGGGATTGGATATTTTCCTCTGTAATGTCAAAACCAGTCTCTTTAAATATGTCTCCCATCTCCTGCCGGTAGGAATCGGCAATCCCTTTTATCGGAATTACAAGCAACTCAATACCGAGATTATCGGTCAATTCTTTCGCATCAGCATTACTCATCTCGGCAGTAAATTCGCCGGGCATGGCAACACAAACCACATTTTCCGGTCCCAGGGCTTCCACTGCGATACAGGCAACCAGCGCCGAATCGATACCACCGCTCAAGCCCAGTACCGCTTTGCCGGCACCGGTTTTACGAAAATAATCGCGCACACCACATACCAGCCCGCGGAAAATGGTCTCCTCTTTCCGAATCGGCGGCAGCTCGATAGCCTTTCCTTTTCCCGTCGATATATCAAGTTCAAAACAGCTAAGTGATTCCACAAATTCATGTCCCCAACCAATAACCTGTCCGGTAGAATCCAGCGCCACGGAATTTCCATCAAAGACGTACTGATCCTGGCCACCGATCTGGTTAACCAGAACAAAGGGCGTCCGAATCTTCTCGATCTTATCAAATATTAACTTCCGGCGAACCTCCAGTTTATTATGCTCAAATGGTGAAGCGGACAAATTGACGATCAACTCTGCCCCTTGCCGGGCTAATTGTTCCGTAATTTTGACATCGTAAGCCGCATCCCAGAGATCCTCACAAATCTGGACGCCGAGTAGAAACGCTTTCCCGTTGATATTTACGGGAACCGGGCTGTTTTCTTCAGCCGGACTGAAATATCGTCTTTCGTCAAAAACATCATAATTGGGCAACAGAGTCTTGAAGCGCTTATCGATGATTTTCCCATCCTGAATGATTGCAGCCCCGTTATATACTTTAATCCCCTGACGTTCAGCGAACCCGACAATCGCAATCATTCCCTTTGGAACCTGCGGGACGACTTTCTGAAGTCCGGCGATATTTGCATCGATAAAAGACGGACTGAAAAGCAGATCCATCGGCAGATATCCGGTAATCGTCATTTCCGGAAAAACCAGTAATTCGACATTTTCACTTTGCGCCCGATGAATATAATCAATTATCTTCGCAACATTATAATCAATATCACTCAGCACAGGATTTACCTGCGCCATACCGATCCGGATTCGCTTGCTCAAAATCGCACCTCAAAGGATTTATAACCATAAAGATCAGTCGATGTATTGACATTCACCGATCCAACATGGGAAAAAGCGGGTCCCACCTTCAATTCTCTAATGAAATCCCTGACGACCCCTTCTTCACCCTCCACTTCACAGAGGACACTGCCGTTGGGCATGTTTTTAACATAGCCGCCAAGCCGGTACTGCTGCGCCTTGCGTAGGGCAAAATAGCGATAGCCGACGCCCTGCACCATTCCATCAACCACTATTTCTGCATGAATCTGCATCTTTTTAATCTGCAACCAAATGAAATAATATATGCATTATACACTTAATCGGAAAAATTTTCTTTCTGTTCTAAAAACATCCGCTTGCGGTTTAATACTCCAGTTGCAATCAGCGGCTTCGTTCATGTACCATTCACGTGCTTTCGGATTTTTGATTCTTAAAAGCAACTTATAATGAGTCCAGGATAATTCGCTCCGCAGTGCGGAGCATATTGTATTCGATGGATTTTCCCTATTTAATAATTTGCTCTGCGATGCGGAGCGAATTGAAAAACAGTCGTAAAACTGTCTCATATTTCTCAAACTCTGCTCAGAAAAACCTTTACCAAACTCATCAGTCAGCAAAGAAGCTAGCGTTTTAATTAATTCCTTACCGTATTCAGCTCGTCTTTTTCCATGCTGTTCTTCTTCAATGATCTTTCTTCCAATAACCTGAACCATCGTAAAATTAACAGTATAAGCTATTTCCCTGCGTGCTTTAATAAGGATTTCCCGGATATCCGCATAGGTATTTTTAATATTGTTTTGCATCTCTGATATCAACACTCAAAGAAATTATTTACTGAATTAATGACTATTTATCCATTTTCAAGCGCTAAACGAACTGCTTCTTCCGCTGTTTCAACATGTTCCACACCGTTGATTTCCCAGGATTGAATCGCAAAAACCGGAACACCATACTGAAAACAGTAAGCAATTTCCGAAAGCGTGCCGTATTGACCGCCGATAGCGATTGCTGCCGAAACCGTGCGAGCAATGATTGAATTTCGTGCCAACCCAATTCCTGTGGCGATAGGAATGGTCACCCATTCATTCGCACCATTGATATCGTTTCCGGGCAATATTCCCACCGTTGTTCCGCCTGCCTCAGTTGCACCACGACAAGCGGCTTCCATAATACCGGTCCGTCCGCCGCAGACCAGCGTAGCGCCGCCTTCGGCTATCAAACGTCCAACCTCGCGTGCCTGCCGGTAAAGGGTCTCATCACAGTCTCTGCCGCCAATGACAGCAATCATTTTTTTCTTTTCGGTCATGGCTTCAACCGGTAAATCGTTCTGGCAAAGGGAATCACCTCACGGATATGCTTCGTTCCGGACATCCATTGCACCATGCGTTCCAGTCCGATGCCAAATCCGCTGTGCGGAACCGAACCGTATTTTCTCAAATCCAGAAACCACTGATAATCTTTGAGGGGCATATTTTCAGCAACCATTCGATCATAAAGCAGATCATGATCATCTTCCCTCTGGGAACCACCGATAATTTCACCAAATCCCTCCGGCGCAATCAGATCCGCTCCAAGCACCAGGTCCGGATTCTCTTTATCCCGCTTCATATAAAATGCTTTGATCTCCTTGGGCCATTTTTCAACAAAGATCGGTACATCCGAATCTTCCGTCAAAATAACTTCATCCTTGGCGCCCAGATCACTGTCAAAACCGATTTCGGAACCTTGTGCCTGCAGATACTCGATCGCTTCTTTATGCGTCATACGTTTAAACGGTGCATCGGCTTTTTTCAATTGTGCCACATCCCGCTCGAGGATTTCCAATTCATTGGCATTTTTCTCAATGACTTCCCGAATTACAAAGCGAATCAGTTCTTCCTGAATTTTCAGGTTTTCATCATGTTCGACAAATGCCGCTTCGGCGTCCATCATCCAGAATTCTGTCAGATGCTTGCGGGTTTTGGATTTTTCCGCCCGGAAAACCGGACCAAAATCATATACCCGTCCCAAACTCATAATTCCGGCTTCCAGGTACAGCTGCCCACTCTGGGACAAATAGGCATTTCCCTGGTCAAAATAGGGCACAGTGAAAAGGGTGGTCGTCCCTTCGCACGCATTGGGCGTGAGCAACGGTGAATCAAAACGTACAAAGCTGTTCTGGTTCAAATAATCCGTAATTGCATAATAAACCGTATGGCGAATTCGCAGAACCGCCCATTGCTTGTTGGAACGCAGCCAGAGATGGCGATTATCCATTAGAAATTCCACGCCGTGCTCTTTCAGGGCAATCGGATATTCCGCGGCAACCTGAACCATTTCAATGTCCCGCACAACAATTTCATATCCACCGGGTGAACGTTTGTCCTCGTGGATCAATCCTTTCACGATCACCGATGACTCCTGGGTGAGTTCTTCCCGTTTATTAAATACATCTTCAGTGACCTCATTTTTCAGGACGACTCCCTGAATGATACCCGTCCCATCGCGCAAAATCAGAAACCAGATCTTACCGCTGGATCGTTTATTGTAAACCCAGGCTTTGAGGATCACCTCTTTTTCATTATAATTTTTCACATCTTTGATTAAAATCCAGTCCATCATTTCCTCTTTCTAACTGAAACAATATTTAGCTGACTATTTATTCATGCTACCAGCCTGATAATATCTGATTAACAATATCTTCCGTAATATTATCGATCGATTCCGACAGTGCCAGTTCGCGGGTTCGATCGGTTGCTCCGGTCGGATCGTATTCGCTGAATCCGGTAAAACTTTTCTTAAAAATCGATTTATTTTCAACGTTATCAAACCACTCGACCTCGATCTTCAACGTGATGCGATACTCTGTGACGGATTCACCGCTTTCACCCTCTTTGAAAACCAGGGGACGATCCTGAATACTCTGGATTGTTCCGTACAGGACCGAATTGGCGTTTTCCTCTTCCACGAGTTTCAGGATATTTTCCTGAATAAAACCAATCCTGATCTGTTCAGTAACAATCTGCTGAATATTGAATTCCGCGGTTCGGTCACCGAATAACGGAATTGCAATTGTCTTGATATGCGGCGGCAAAGTCCCTTTGAATGAATAAAACCAGCATCTGGAACTTAATCCGATCAGGCTAACCAATATAACGAAAGAAATCTGTTTTAGCTTCACAATTATAATCCGTATTCTTTAATTTTTCGATACAATGTCCGCTCGCTGATTTCCAGAGCATTCGCAGTTTGACGCTTCCGATTGTTAAACTTCTTCAGTGTTCTTTCAATCAACTCTTTTTCAACTTCTTCGAGGGAAACCTTTCCAAGCATGTTCGGATTCACCAAATGTTCTTCAGCCATTTCATAGGCAGGTTCTTCTTCAAAGGTTTCCGGTTCCGAATGAACGGGTGAAATATAGCGCTGAAGCTCTGTGCTTTTATGCGGCGGATTCAGGGAAATTGACTGGAATTCACCCGCCACCGCCTCTTTGATATCGGCGATATCCCGGCGCATCAGTAAAATCTGTTGCAAAATCAACTCACGTTCCGCCTGATCGACACTTTTTGACATTCTTACTGGAAGGTTCGCCGACACCGACCGTTTTTCCAGACCAAGCCGCTTCGATACCATAGCACTGTTGATGACCTCGCCCTTTTCGAGCACGATCATGCTTTCGACAAAATTCTTCAGCTCCCGGATATTGCCGGGCCAGCTGAAATTCTCCAATATGTGAATTGCGCTCGGTGAAAATCCCTTGAAAGGAATAGCGTTCCGGTTGGCAAAATCCAGGGCAAATTTCTCAATCAGCAACGGAATATCCTCACTGTGCTGACGGAGTGTCGGCGCAACGATGGTAATAGTTTTAATACGATAGTAGAGGTCCTTGCGAAAATTCTTTTTCTCAATTTCCTCCGCCAGGTCTTTATTTGTCGCAGCGATAATCCGGACATCAACCCGTTTTCCCTGGGAGCCACCGACCGGGAGAAATTCACCGGATTCGAGAACTCTCAGAAGTTTCACCTGTGTTTCCAGGGGCATTTCACCAATCTCATCAAGAAAGATCGTGCCGTTGTTTGCCGTTTCGAAGTAGCCCTTGCGATCCTCGATTGCACCGGTAAAGGAGCCTTTGATATGTCCGAACAGCTCACTCTCCAGGATACCCGGAGGAATGGCGCCACAGTTGACTTTCACAAAGGGTTGATGCTTGCGCAGACTGTGTTTATATACGGCGTCGGCAATCAATTCTTTACCGGTACCGCTTTCACCGACAATCAGAATTGTGATATCGGTGGCTGCCACCTGATCAATAGTTTCGATAATCTCCTTAATCTTCTCCGATTCTCCGAGAATACCAAAACTTTGTTGGATTCTATTTAAACGAGCCTCTTCCATATAATCCTCGTTTTTTCGGTTTACCTTTTATACGGTAATCGGTTCAATGCCCGGAAGCCGATATCCGTCCGGTATTGCTTTCCCTCATATTTGATGATATTGCCATAATTGTAAGCACTCAATACTGCATCATTCAGACTTTTCGAGACAACGGTAACTCCCAATACCCGACCGCCATTCGTCAGATAATTTTCACCGTCGTGCTTCGTTCCCGCCAGAAAGAGAGACGCCTTACTGCTTTTAAAAACCTGCTCGATCCCTGTGATGATTTTACCTTTTTCATAGTTTCCTGGATAACCCCCGGAAGCCATGATTACACAAGCGGCGTATTTATCATATAATTCAAAATCTGTCGTGTCCAGTCTGCCCTGTGCTACGCTCATCAGCAGATCAGCCAGGTCCGATTTCAGCAGCGGGATCACTACCTGGGTTTCAGGATCGCCAAACCGGGCATTGAATTCAATCACCCAGGGTTCGTTTTCGTGAATCATCAATCCGCAATACAGCACACCGGAATAGGGCGTCCCGTGGGCTTTCATGCCGTTCAGTACAGGTTTAATGATCCGTTCTTCAACTTTGCGAATCAATTCCGGCGTTCCCAACGGCGCCGGAGCATAGGCGCCCATTCCGCCGGTGTTCGGTCCTTTATCGCCATCAAAAGCCCGTTTATGATCCTGAGCCGGCGATAACAGGACATAATCATTGCCGTCGGTGATTGCAAAAACAGACAACTCTTCACCATCCAGAAATTCTTCGATAATGACCTGATCCGCCGCTGCACCAAATTTCTGATCTTCATATATATCCCGGACTGCCTGCTTCCAATCCTCCTCGGATCTAATGATCAGAGCGCCTTTCCCGGCTGCCAGTCCATCGACTTTAATGACAAACGGAAATTCCTTACCAGTTACCTTTTCCTCCAGCTCACTCCGGGCACTGCAAATATCGTATGGGGCAGTCGGAACATCCCATTCCGACATCGATTTCTTGGCAAATACTTTACTACCCTCCAGCATGGCTGCATTCTGAGTCGGTCCGAATATCGTCAGATGATGACTGACAAAACGGTCAACAATCCCCTCGGTCAGAGGCTGTTCAGGGCCCACAACCGTCAGATCGATATTTTTTTCCTGGACGAAATCGATGAGCTTATCAAAATCCGATTCGGCAATCTCGACATTCTCGCCAAAACAGGCGGTCCCGGCATTTCCCGGAGCACAATAAACTGCGGTCACTTTTTCGGATTGGGCTAGCTTCCAAACCAAGGCACTCTCCCTGCCACCGCTGCCAATAACTAAAATCTTCATTTTACCTTCCTTTTATCACTAAGTGCTAAATTTAAATAAATTCCAAATAACAATACCCAAATTCCAAATAAATATTAAATAACAAATTTCAAATTTTATATCTTAAATTTGTTTCGATTTTTCGATGATCGAGGATAGTGTCTTTTTTAGTTCAGTTGCTTCAATTATTAGACGTTTATTTTCATCTGCAAAATCTTTTTGATTCATCTCTGATAATAAACGTAGCCAATAAATACTCTCTTTGGCTTCTTTCCGACTGATTTTTATGTGCATTAAAAAATCTTTTTTACTTAAGGATTCATTCGCTTCAAGGTAATTAGCACCAATCGAACCAGATGATCTAATCAGTTGTTTTCCATCTTCAATGTTGCTTATTGACCTGGGAAGCGTTTTCAGGAATATTCTTACATCTTTCGCAAATTGAAACGTTCTTTCCTCCAGATTATACACAGGTGCTTTTTGTCTGGTATTTGTATTTTGGAATTTATTTATCATTTGGTGCTTGCCATTTGGTATTTACTTATTATTTGAAGTTTGGAATATGGTTTTCCTTGAATTTACTTTATCAAAATTGATTCCCGCTTCCTTGTGAGACGCGAAATTTCATCACGCAGTTCCGCGGCTTTCTCGAACTCCAGGTTTTCGGCTGCTTTCAGCATCTCGCGATTCAGCAGTTCTAATAATTCCGACTGATCCATTTTGTTCCGATACTGATCGGAGACATCCGGTTTCGTCCCGGCGAATTCACCAGGTTTCACATCCGCAACAGCCGTTGATGACATGACTTCATCCACAGATTTGTAGATCGTTTTGGGGATAATCCCATGATCTTCATTGTATTTCTGCTGAACTATCCGGCGCCGGTTTACCTCCCGGATTACTTTCTCCATGGACTGGGTGATATTATCACCGTAAAAAATTACTTTCCCGTTAATGTTCCGGGCAGCACGCCCGGACACCTGCATGAGCGACCGTTCGGATCGCAAAAAACCTTCTTTGTCCGCATCCAGAATCGCGACCAGCGACACTTCCGGGAGGTCCAATCCTTCTCTCAGTAAATTGATCCCGACCAGGACATCGAAATCGCCCAGTCGCAAATCCCGCAAAATCTTTACCCGATCCAGCGCGTTGATTTCCGAATGCAGATAACGGACGCGTAGTCCCAAGCCCTTCAGATATTCCGTCAAATCCTCAGACATTCGCTTGGTTAGAGTAGTCACCAGCACCCGCTCTTTCCGGTATGTGACTGCGCTAATTTCTTCAATCAGATCGTCGATCTGATGTTTGGTCGATTTGACCACAATTTCAGGATCCAGCAGACCGGTAGGACGAATAATCTGCTCAACGACAACCCCGTGACACTGTTCAAGTTCATAGTCCGATGGCGTCGCTGAAACAAAGATAACCTGGTTGATCATCTTTTCAAATTCTGTGAATTTCAGCGGTCGGTTGTCCAGCGCCGAGGGGAGTCGGAATCCATACTCGACCAGCGTCTCCTTACGGGACCGGTCACCGTTGTACATTGCCCGCAGCTGGGGAATTGTGGCATGCGATTCATCGATAAACAGCAGCCAGTCATCCTTAAAAAAATCCAGTAACGTATAGGGCTGTTCGCCGGCTTTACGACCGGAAAAATGCCGGGAGTAATTTTCGATTCCCGCACAATATCCCACCTCGTCGATCATCTCCATGTCAAACCGCGTACGCTGCCTCAGGCGCTGCGCTTCCAGCAGTTTTCCACTATCTTCCAACTCACTAAGACGTTCTTCAAGTTCAATTTCGATCGTTTTCAGCGCCCGCTTCACCGTCTCTTCAGTAGAAATAAAGTGTTTCGCCGGGAAAATCACCACGCTCTCGAGCTCTTCGATAATTTCACCGGTCAATGTGTAAAAGGAATACATTTTCTCGACTTCATCACCGAAAAATTCAATGCGATAGGCAAAATCTTCATACGCCGGCTGAATCTCGACAATATCGCCACGCGCCCGAAAGGTACCGCGATCGAGATTCAGATTATTCCGGGAGTAGAAAATATCCACCAACTTGGAAAACAGCGAGCGGATGCCGATTCGATCCTTTTTTTTCACCAACACAATGTACTTGCTGTATTCCTCGGGTGAACCGATCCCGTAAATACAGGAAACACTGGCAATCACGATCACATCTCGCCGGCTGATCAGGGAACTGGTCGCTTTCAGGCGCAATTTATCAATCTCATCATTGATGGATGAGTCTTTCTCGATAAAGGTATCGGTCACCGGCAGATAGGCTTCCGGCTGATAATAGTCATAAAAACTGATGAAATATTCGACCGCGTTTTCCGGAAAAAAAGATTTGAATTCGCCGTAAAGCTGGGCTGCGAGGGTCTTGTTATGGGAAATGATCAGTGTCGGTTTCTGGACATTTTGTATCACATGCGCCATATTGAAAGTCTTGCCTGAACCGGTAACCCCCAAAAGCGTCTGGGCACGGTCTTCACGTCGGATGCCCTCAATCAATTCCTGAATTGCCTGCGGTTGATCTCCGGTTGGTTTAAAATTCGTACGTAATTTAAACTCTGCCATTTCGGCAGAATTTACATCGGTAAACGATTAGAATCAATAAGGATTAGTATCCCACCAAATCCAGTCATTTCGATCCCCGGCAGATCGCCATGCTCGCTTTGCTCGCCCGTAAAGACCATCACTCCATTATTCCAACACTCCATTACTCAATCTCTCCATCTGCCCAGGCTTTTTCCGTTCTCCCATACTATATGCTGAAATCCATTGGATGCTAAAATATTTTCCTTCCTTTTTCCGAGGAAAAAACTAAATTTAATTCTTACTTTTCAGGGTATAATAATTGATTACCCACACACAGTGATATTTTAAATAAAATCCGGTTGCTTTTTAATTCAGCCCTCTTCGCTCCTAATAAGCGAAAACTTCACCTTTCAAAACTTTATCAAAATAAAGCAGATCAAGGACTGATAAAATACAAATGCAATCGATATAACCATGAGATGATTCTTGTGAAAGTACTCAAATTTGGCGGTACATCCGTCGGTAAACCAGAAAACCTGAAAACCATTTTTGAAACTATTTCCGCTGAATATCAAGAAGGAAATGCCGTCGTGGCAGTTTTTTCCGCACTTTCCGGCACAACCGATCAATTGATCAGCGCCAGCCAAATGGCAGCGGTAAAGGACCCGGCTTATAAGGCTGAACTGGATCAAATTCGATCCCGGCATTTTCGGTTTATTGATCCGTTGTTTTCCTTTGAGCAAAAAACCGAACTGATCGACGCTATTGAGCAACTCTTTGATGAACTGAACAAAATCGTCCATGGGATATTCCTGCTGAGTGAATTATCGAATCGATCGCTGGATCAGATTATGAGTTTCGGCGAACGGCTCAGCAACTTTATCATCGCCGCCTATGGAACATCATTGGGATTGCCGGTGGAGTATGTGGATACCCGTCGGATTATCGTTACTGATAATAATTTTGGCGCTGCCCGGGTCAATCCGGATGCTACTCAAAGAAATATCGAACGAAATTTTAAAAACAATCCCAACATTCAGATCGTTACCGGATTTATCGCTGCGACTTCGGATGGCATCACAACGACCCTGGGACGGGGTGGTTCGGATTTCACCGCTTCGATTATTGCCGCGGCTCTGGCTGCCGACGAGGTCCAGATCTGGACCGATGTGAACGGCGTCATGTCGGCTGATCCCAGCAAAGTCAAGGAGGCGTTTTCACTCCGGGAACTGAGTTACGAAGAGGCAATGGAGTTGAGTCATTTCGGGGCTAAGGTGATTCACCCTCCCACTATCCAACCGGCAATGGATAAGAACATCCCGGTCCGCATCATGAACACCTTCAAACCTGACTTTCCGGGCACCTTGATCAAGCGCAATCCTTCCGGGAATGGTGGTTATGTCAAGGGAATCACCTCGATCAGTAATATTTCCCTGCTGACCATTCAGGGCAGCGGCATGGTCGGTGTCCCCGGTGTGTCATCCCGCTTGTTCGGTACCCTCGCGAATGCGAAAGTGAATGTTATTTTAATTTCTCAAGCCTCGTCGGAACACTCGATTTGCGTCGCCATTATACCGGATTCAATCGAACGGGCAGAATCTGTGATCGATGCGGAATTCGCTCTGGAAATCAAAGCCCGTCTGATCGACCCGGTCAAAGTTGAAAACGATCTGACGATCCTGGCTGTCGTCGGCGAACGGATGCGGCATACCACCGGCTTAGCCGGAAAACTGTTTGGTGCACTCGGTGAAAAAGCGATCAATGTCGTTGCCATTGCCCAGGGTTCGTCGGAATTGAACATCTCGGTGGTTATTGAGAAAAAAAACGAAATTATGGCGCTGAATGCCATTCATGATGGCTTTTTCGCCAAAGATACCAAACTGAATCTATTCATTTGGGGCGTCGGTTTGATCGGTTCCACCCTGCTTCAGCAAATCCGGGAAAATCACCAAAACCTCTTAAACGACTACGCCTTGAACTTAAAGGTCATCGGTCTGGCAAATATCGACCGGATGCTCATTAATGAGAGTGGGATTGACCTCGAATCGTGGCAGGATCAGTTAGAGCAATCCGGGACAGCGACGGATTTGAATATACTTCTGGACGAAATCAAGCATCTGAACCTTGGTAATAATGTGTTTATCGATTGTACCGCGAGCGAGGAAGTCGTCGGATTTTATGAAGCGTTATTCGCCCTCCGGGCGTCGATCGTGGCAGTTAATAAGATTGGAAACACCGGCTCATACGCTCAATATCTGAAATTCCGGAATGCCGCCAAAGAGCATAATGTCCATTTTCTGTACGAGACCAATGCCGGCGCCGCCCTGCCGATTATCGGCACCCTGCGAAATCTGATTAATTCCGGTGATAAAATTCTCAAAATCGAAGCCATTCTGTCCGGCACGATCAGCTATATTTTTAATAATTTTAAATCCGGCAGAAGTTTCAGTAACATTGTCGAGGAAGCGCGGGATAAAGGATTTACCGAACCGGATCCACGAACCGATCTGAATGGAATGGACTTCGCCCGTAAAGTGTTGATCCTGGCGCGGGAAATCGGGATGCAGATCGAGCTGGAAGATATTGCCCTTGAGCCGATTCTGCCAAAATCCTGTCTGAAAGCCAGAACGGTTGAAACATTTTTCAAAGAACTTAAAAAAGCGGATGGTCACTTCACAGAACTACTCACCGCTGCAAATGAAAAAAACAGGGTTCTGCGCTACATCGCTTTGCTTGAAAATCATACTCCCGTGATAAAACTGGAAGCCGTTGATTCATCGCATCCGTTTTACTCACTAGGTGGCAATGATAATATCATCGCTATCACAACCCGCAGATATAGTGAAAATCCCCTGGTTTTTAAAGGAGCTGGCGCCGGCGCGGAAGTTACCGCCGCCGGTGTAATGGCTGACATCTTTAAAATCGCCAATTCAGTCATTAAAAAACGGAATTTCTAAGGAGCCTGCAAATGAAAATAAATGTTGGAATACTCGGTGCAACCGGCATGGTAGGTCAAAATTATATCCGGCTGCTGGAAAATCATCCCTGGTTCGAAGTCAGGTACGTTGCCGCTTCGCCGCGGAGCGCCGGAAAAAAATATAGCGAGGCGGTCGATGGTCGCTGGCAAATGTCCGGTAATATCCCGCCCGAGGTAACCGATCTGATCGTACATGACGCCAATGACGTTTCCGCCGCCATCGGGAAATGTCGTTTTGTATTCTCAGCCCTGGAACTCAGCAAAGACGCCATCCGCGCCCTGGAAAATGAATACGCAAAAAACGATATTCCTGTCATCAGCAATTGCTCCGCCCATCGCCTTACTGAAGACGTGCCCATGTTAATCCCTGAAATAAATTACGACCATATTCGTATCATTGAAGATCAACGAAAAAACCATGGCTGGAACAAGGGTTTTGTCGCCGTTAAACCCAACTGTTCAGTTCAGAGTTATTTGGCTCCGGTCTATGCATTAATGCTGGCTGGTTTTGAAGTCAAACGGATGATTATCACAATGTTGCAAGCGGTCAGCGGCGCCGGTTATCCCGGAGTTGCTTCACTCGATATCGTGGATAATATCGTTCCCTTTATCGGCGGAGAAGAAGAAAAATCCGAGGTTGAACCATTGAAAATATTGGGTACTATCAAAAATGGCAGGATCGTGCTGTTCGATTCCATGAAAATCTCAGCGCATTGCAATCGTGTACCCGTAGTGGATGGTCATACAGCCTGTGTATCGGTCGAATTTGGCGACCGCAAACCGGAGCGTGAAGAGATTATCAGGATTTGGACAGATTTCAAATCACTGCCGCAGGAACTGGAATTACCCTCCGCACCGGTGCAGCCTATTATTTATACTGATGTAGAAAACCGTCCGCAACCCCGCAAAGACCGTGATAACGATAAAGCAATGGCAGTGACCGTTGGGAGACTCAGATCCTGTAATGTGTTCGATTATCGCTTTGTCAGTTTAAGCCACAATACCGTGCGCGGCGCGGCTGGCGGCGCAATTCTAAGCGCTGAATTGCTATTGAAAAAAGGGTACCTATCCTGATGCTCCAAAAAGCGCTGATATTTCTGGCGGATGGTATGGCAGACTTGCCGTTAAAACAATTAGGCGGGAAAACGCCGCTTGAAAAGGTCGATACACCCGCCATGGATGCTATCGCGGAAAAAGGCAGCAGCGGAACATTTCTGACCTTACCGGACGGTTTGCCGACCTCGTCAGATGTGGCGAATATGTCGGTCCTCGGATTCTACCCGGAAAAGAATTACCCCGGACGCGGTCCGATTGAAGCCGTCAGCCAGAACATTCCTTTGGAAAAAAATGATATCGCCTGGCGCTGCAACCTGGTGACCGTACGGGATGACGGCATCCTGATCGATTATTCCGCCGGACATATCGATAACCGGATTTCCCGACAGGTTATTCTGGATATGCAATCCGAATTCGGCAACGAAGATGTGAGTTTTTATCCTGGTGTCAGTTACCGAAATCTGCTTGTTTTGCACGGTGATCAATTTTCCGACAAAGTTGATTATCATAAACCTGATTCATCCCAGGGAATCCATATTGACCAACTGAAACTCACACCCGCTGACAATAGCCCGGAAGCCAATCACACAGTGGATTTTCTAAACAGATTATCTGAACGAACCGCTGAATTCCTGCGATTTCACCCATTGAACAAAGACAGTCAATCGCCGGCTACGCATATCTGGGCATGGAGCCCCGGTCGGAAACCTGCTCTGACACCTTTTTCAGACTGTTATCCCGGGAAAAAAGGCGCGATCATCAGTGCCGTGGACGTGATCAAAGGTCTTGGTAAATGTACCGGAATGACAGTTATCGAGGTTCCGGGAGCAACCGGATATGTTGACACGAACTATGAAGGCAAAGCCCGGGCAGCGATTGAAGCCTTAAAGACCCACGATTTCGTTTATCTGCACGTGGAAGCCATCGACGAATGTTCCCATGAAGGTAATCTTGACCTGAAAATGCAGGCTATCGCCGATTTCGATCGCCGGATTGTCGCACCGGTACTGGCAGCTTTGAAAGATGAGAATATCAATTTCGCAGTCCTTCCAGATCATCCGGTCCCTATTGAAATTCGTAAACATACCACCGATCCGGTTCCGGTGGCGATTTGTGGACCGGGAATCAAACCGGACGAAGTTCAAAAATTCAGTGAAAGCGAAGCGTCCAAAGGTCGTCTGGGTTTTATGCAGGGCGATCAGTTGATGAAAATACTATTGGGAATAAGTTAGGGTAAGCCGTTGAAATTTTACAGCACCGCCGATAAATCCAATATAGTATCCCTCAGGGAAGCAGTCTTAGGCGGAATGCCGTCGGACAAAGGTCTTTATATGCCGGAAACCATACCGGTTTTACCCAATACTTTTTTTAATTCTTTAAGTCGGATGAGCTACCCGGATCTGTCTTTTCAGGTTGCGAAGAATTTAATGCAGAATGACATTCCGGAAAGCGTCTTACGAAACATCATCAATGAAGCGATCAACTTTGACACACCCCTCGTCACTGTCGAGGATAATGTCAAATCCCTGGAACTATTTCATGGACCCACAATGGCATTCAAAGATGTCGGCGCCCGTTTTATGTCACGCCTGATGGCATATTTTGTGCGCCATTCCGATCGTAAATTGAATATCATCGTCGCAACTTCCGGGGATACCGGCAGCGCCGTGGCAAATGGTTTTTTCGAAGTTCCGGGAATTAATGTTATTGTTCTTTATCCTGCCGGAAAGGTCAGTTTAATTCAGGAAAAACAGATCGCCACGCTGGATCAGAATATCAGCTCGCTGGTAGTCGATGGTAACTTTGACGATTGCCAGCATATGGCAAAAGCGGCTCTGGTCGATCCCGATATTCAAAAGGCATTGATGGTGACTTCTGCGAATTCCATCAATATTTCCCGCCTGATACCGCAGAGTTTCTACTATTTCAATGCTTTTCGTCAGGTTGAGAATTTTCAAAAAAAACGAATCGCCGTTTGCGTTCCCAGCGGCAACTTTGGCAATCTCACCGCCGGCTTGATCGCTCTGAAAATGGGCTTACCGGTTCATCGGTTCATTGCCGCCACTAATATCAACCATGTTTTCCCTGATTATATCGATACGGGGAATTACCATCCCCGCGCCTCGATTCAAACTATCTCGAATGCCATGGATGTCGGCAATCCCAGCAATTTTGTCCGCATTCTGGATTTGTACAATTCCGATTGGAAATCCATCAGTACTGACATCTGGAGCACATTCTATTCTGACGATGAAACCCGTAAAATTATCCGAATCGTCAAGGATAAAACCGGTTACCTGCTGGATCCCCATGGAGCCGTTGGATACCTGGGTCTGAAAAAATATCTCTACGAATTTCACAATGTGGATTTGGGAATCTTTCTGGAAACGGCTCACCCGGCAAAGTTCAAAGACATTGTCGAACCTGTTATCGGCGAAAAGATCAAAATTCCGGAACGACTGGCTGACTTTATGGAGCGGGAGCTGCTATCAGTCCCAATCTCAAAGAATTACGAAGATTTTAAGGAATTCCTGCTCAGCCGATCCGATTTTCGCTAAGCTACCCAGAATATTATCCTTTGCTAAAACACTTCCATTTTTCATTGCAAAATCCAAACACGGTCGCCAAGCTATACCGATGACTGGCTTGCACTCAGAATACGACGTTATTGTGATTGGTGGTGGACCCGCCGGAATCCTGGCAGCTGGTCAGGCAGCCTTGCAAGGGAAAAAGGTTCTGCTGCTGGAGAAAATGGAACGGCTCGGTCGTAAACTCCGCATTACCGGCAAAGGACGTTGCAATCTGACCAACGACACTTCCATTGATGAGTTTATTCGTCATTTCGGAAAAAACGGGCGCTTTCTGAAACCGGCATTTTATAATTTTTTTGTGAATGACCTGCGGGAGCTACTCAATGAAAACGGCATTAGCACCATCGTCGAACGGGGCAACCGGATCTTTCCGGAATGTGAAAGCGCTCCTGCCGTCACCGAGGCGCTGATTCGCTGGCTGCAGGATTCAGAGGCTGATATCCGGACAGCTTCACCGGTTACCCAATTAAAAATACAGGATTCCAAAATCACTGGCGTTCAGATAACATCCCGGAATGGCAATGAATTTATAACCTGCAAATCTGTCATACTGTGTACCGGCGGCAAGAGTTATCCGCGCACCGGTTCGACCGGTGACGGTTATAAATTAGCCAGGGACGTTGGTCATAATATTGTTCCAATCCGTCCGGCGTTGATCCCTTTGGAAACTGCCGGAACGACCGCCAAACGCTTGCAGGGTTTGAGTCTTCGTAATGTCAATGCAACGCTCTGGATCAATGAGAAAAAGCAATCGGCTGAATTCGGTGAAATGCTCTTTACCCATTTTGGATTGTCGGGACCGATTATCCTGACCCTATCCAATGAAGCCGCCGTGGCACTCAGTCAGAAATCGACCGTCGAAATTTCCATCGATCTCAAACCTGCCCTGGATTATCAGAAACTCGATACCCGATTGTTGCGAGACTTCGGTGAACATGGCAAGCAGCAATACCACACACTGCTGAAATCCCTGCTACCATCCAAATTAATTCCGGTTTGTGTCGATGAAACCAGGATAGCTAAAGATAAGCCTGTTAGTAATATCAGTGCCGGAGAACGACAGGTTTTACGTAACTGGCTGAAAGATTTTCGATTCACTGTCACCGGCTATCGTCCGATTGAGGAAGCAATTATCACTGCCGGTGGTATCGATATGAAAGAAGTCAATTCGAGTACCATGGAATCCCGAATCGTCAAAGGACTCTTCTTCGCCGGAGAAGTTCTGGACATCGACGCTGATACCGGCGGATACAATCTTCAGGCAGCTTTTTCCACCGGATTTCTGGCGGGAATCTCTGCGGGGATTAATTAAAAATTGTAAATGTTAAATTTTGAATTTTAAATTGAACAATGTTTTTACCAACAACTCCAGAAGAACTTGAACAACTTGGTTGGCAGCGTTGCGATATTATCCTGGTGACCGGCGATACATACATCGACAGTCCACAGATCGGTACTGCTGTCATCGGGAAATATCTTCTAAGGCACGGTTATAAAGTCGGAATCATTGCTCAACCGGATATTAAAAGCGAAAAGGATATAATCCGACTCGGCGAGCCAAAACTGTTCTGGGGTGTTTCCGCCGGCAGCATCGATTCTATGGTCGCTAATTATACCGCATTGAAGAAATTCCGCAAACAGGATGATTACACGCCCGGCGGGCAGAATAACCGGCGTCCCGACCGCGCCAGTATCATTTACAGCAACCTGATCCGGCAATATTTTAAAAACACGGTTCCGATCGTAATTGGTGGAATCGAAGCCAGCCTGCGGCGGATCACCCATTATGATTACTGGTCGGATAGTGTGCGCCGCCCGATTTTATTCGACGCCAAAGCCGATTACCTGCTTTATGGTATGGCAGAGAGAAGTATTCTCGAATTTGCCAACACTCTCAAATCCGGTAGGACTCCATCCGCAATCAGAGGCATTTGCCTGATTTCGGACATTGTCCCCGAAGGTTATAAAATTCTCCCGTCCTATAATGAAGTTATAAAAAGCAAGCACGTATTTATCCGTATGTTTCACGAGTTCTATCGAAACAGCGATCCATTGAATGCCGACGGACTGGCACAGAAAATCGACAATCGCTACCTGATTCAGAATCCGCCGCAATTTTATCTCAGCCAGACCGAGCTCGATAGTATTTACGCCCTCGATTTCGTGCGGGAAGTGCATCCCTATTATGCGAAACAGGGCAACGTCAAAGCCCTGGAAACGCTCAGGTTTTCGATCAATTCTCATCGCGGTTGCTACGGCGAATGCAATTTCTGTTCGATCGGCGTTCACGAAGGGCGTACCGTTCGTTGGCGCAGTGAGTTATCGATTATCCGGGAAGCCGAGCAGCTGATTCAGAAACCCGATTTTAAAGGCTATATTAATGATGTTGGCGGTCCAACGGCAAACATGTACGGTTTTGAATGCCGGAAAAAACTCAGAAGCGGCGCCTGCAAGGATAAACGCTGTCTCTATCCTGAGAAATGTCCACAGCTGCCTGTCGATCACGAAAACCAATTGAGATTATTACGAAAACTGCGTAAACTGCCAGGTATTAAAAACATCTTCATCGGCTCCGGTATCCGCCACGATATGGTGATCGATGACAAGCACTCTGGCAACATTTACCTGAAGGAAGTCGCTCAGCATCACACATCGGGGCAAATGAAAATCGCCCCGGAGCACAGCGAGCCCCAGGTCCTGCGAAAAATGGGCAAACCGGGCACAAAATCTTTACTTGAATTTAAGCGGCAGTTTGATAGATTTTCTGAAGCTGCCGGAAAGCGACAGTTTTTAACCTATTATTTTATCGCTGCCCATCCGGGCTGCAGCGAAAAGGATATGCAAAATCTGAAAACATTTGCCGCCAATGAACTCCACATCTGCCCCGAACAGGTTCAGGTTTATACACCACTTCCTTCGACCTATTCCAGCCTGATGTATTATACAGAGCTGGATCCCTTTAGCTTGGAAAAAATATTTGTCGAAAAAAACCTGAACCGGAAAAGCAGGCAAAAAAGTATTTTAGTCTCGAAACCAAAACCAGCCAGGACAAAGAGGAACCGCAAGCATGGATAAACAGCGCATTGATGAATTTATCAGAATCCTGAATGACATGACACATGGCAATTTTCACCCGGCATTGAATATTCCGAAATCTGATCCCATGGCACCTTTGGTTGATGCCATTCTGGCGGTCGGTGAATCCTTTGAAAAACAATGTCAGGAACAACGTAAACTGGCGTCCATCACCGAGAAAATCAATGACGGATTGCTTTTAACAGATATTCTAAAACATATCTTTGAGACATTTCAGGATGTCATTCCTTACGATCGAATCAGCGTGGCATTGATCGATGAAGATAAACAAGAACTTCGTGCCTGCTGCGCCCGATCCAATGCAGCAACAATAATTATAAATGAAGGTTATTCAGCACCAATCAAGGGCAGCAGCCTGGAAAAAATAATCCAAACAGGTGAACCTCGCATCATTAATGATCTTGAGCATTATCTGGCGCAACATCCTCACTCTGAATCAACCCGCCTGATCGTCAAAGAGGGCATGCGCTCCAGCCTGACCTGTCCGCTGATCGCCATCAATAAACCGGTCGGATTTATTTTCTTTTCCTGCACACAAAAAAACAGGTATAGAAACATTCACCTGGACACTTTCCAGAAAATCGCCCGGCAGTTATCTGTGATTTTCGAAAAGAGCCGTATGTATGAACAACTGGTACAACTGAACGATTTAAAGAATAAATTTTTTGGTATTGCCGCTCATGATTTGCGCAGTCCAATTGGGGTCATTAAAAATTTTATCATTCTTTTTCTGAATGGATATCTTGGCGAAATCGATGACAAACAGCGCGAAGTGCTGGACACAATGGACCGCAATTGCGACCGGATGCTGAACCTGATCAATAATCTCCTGGATTTCAGCGCAATCGAATCCGGCAGGCTGGAGCTCAATCTCAGACCCATCGATCCGCACGAGTTTTTTCATACGTATCAATCAATGGCGAAATCCCTTGCCGATAAAAAACGAATTAAACTCAAACTAAATATTGAGCCTTATCTGCCGGAAATTACGGTTGATGCCAACCGCTTCATGCAGGTTCTTGATAATCTGGTAACCAACGCGATTAAATTCTCACATCCTGATACGACAGTCACCATCGGTGCTCACCGCACAGACGATGGTATTAAAATTTCAGTTGCCGATCAGGGGCAGGGAATCCCGGAAAACGAAATCTCCAAAATATTCAAGGAATTCAGTAAAACCAGTGTCAAACCGACCGCCGGTGAAAAAAGTACCGGATTGGGATTAGCCATTGTTAAAAGGATTATCGAAGCACATAATGGTACCATTGAGGTCAGCAGTATTGTCGGCAAGGGTACAACGTTTATGATAAAATTGCCGGTTGATAAGTCTTTCAAATAATCATTCGTAAAACTTTTAGCGAATTATCGGGGAGATTCGATCGACTCCAATTTCAGGGTCAATGTTCCAAAGCGGGCACTATTGGAAATCATGACCGGCAGGCGTCTCTTATCCGTACTAACGTGAATTGTTATTTTACTCATTTGCTTAAACATCTTACCGGACTCAAGAAAGGGTGATAGAACAAAGCACTCAATCTCGCCAACCGGCGTTTTCACCAGCTCGATTTTGTCCACCTTAATCATAAACGGTCTGAGCATATCGTTATCGTAAAAATTAATTTCAATAACATCGCCGACGCTCAAGTCGAGGGTTCGTACATAATAAAACATTGATAGACCGTCATGAATGTCAATCGGAATAGTATTACTATCTGTTTTTGAGATTGCTTGCAGCCGCTGATAATTAAAATCAACAGTATATTTCTTTTTATAATTTCCTTCCCGAATAGACTTCGAGAATCGGTACGAAAACATCCCAGTCATATCAATCCAGGATTCCATGTAATCCCTGACTTTATAGAAACGGTCAAAAAACGGCAGTGATTCCGTCACTGATTGAACATGAAAAACGGGCATGGTATTGACCGTGTCGATTCCCACGATCTGTAAAGTTGACTCGCCACCTTTGACAAAATTAAACCAGGCAGAATAATGCAACTTTTCACCCGGTGAAAACCGGGCGATTGGCTGCCCCGGGCTGATTTCAGATATCAGCATCATTGAAAGCAGTAATGAAAGAAATAGATGTCCTTTATTCAATTACTTGGTCTTCGATTTTTCAGGATTCTTTTCCCGATTTTTAACCGTCATCGTTTTAAGTGCTTTCTTCAGTAAGCTTAGATTCTGTTCGGCATTGTCCGAATCATAGGCAACAAGCAAATATAACCAGAGGCAATTATCATGGTCCTGCTCAAGATCACAACAACATAAATTTAGCCGGGCGATGTCAAGCATCTTTTCTTCATTGGTGATTTTTGACTTTTTCTGAACCCGGTTTACATCAACCAGAAAGATTTTCTCACAATTACCTTCTACAACCAGGAAATTATCCTGTACCAGATCGTTGTGAATAAACCCAGCGTTGTGCATTTTAAAGATGATTTCGCCAATTTTTTTGACGATCAACGTCTTTTTTTGCAGTGATACAATATTACTCCCTAAATATCGGGATGCCTTCTCGTGTTTGCCGACATATTCGGAAATGTAATAATTACAATCAATAAATCCGGCTTGTCGGGCAGTATGAACGGCTATCGGTTTAGGTACTGGTACACCGGCGTCTATTAATTGATGTGAAGCGTTCCAAGCTTTCCGTGCCGGAGATATGATAAAAGGACTTAGTAAAGGAGATTTTGCATCCCGCCAGCCAAAATTTTTCACCACCATTCGCTGATACTGTCCAATATCCAGTTCAATTAAAGCAACAATATTCGGGTGACGTTTGTAAACCTCGCTGGCATACTCAATAATCCACCCGCGATTCTTCAAACCTTCAAACTGATAACGACTGAGTTTCGGACCAATATAAGCCGATTTTTTCATACAAATTCCCCGGTTTTGTTAGAATGACTAAATTTATTTAACCGTCTTAATATGATTGTTAAACTGAATATCGTGCAAATATTTATAAATACCATTTTTGCTGAGAAGTTCCTGATGATTGCCCCGTTCTACGATTTTACCTTTATCAAGAACAATAATCTTGTCTGCGGACTGAATCGTCGTCAGTCGATGAGCAATAACCATCACGGTCCGGTCCTTCATCAGCCGGTCAATTGCTAACTGAACCTTCTGTTCTGATTCAGTATCCAGTGACGAAGTGGCTTCATCAAGAATCAGAATAGGCGGATTTTTCAGCAGTGCCCGGGCAATGGCGATTCGCTGTGCTTGACCGCCGGATAATCGTGAACCTTTTTCGCCAATAATCGTCTCATATTGGTCGGGAAATTCAGCGATAAATTCATGGGCATTGGCGGCTTTGGCGGCGGCAATAACCGTATCAGCATCCGCATTTTCCATCCCGTAGGCAATATTATTGAAAATTGTATCATTGAACAGGATCGTCTGCTGAGTGACAATGCCCATCAGTGACCGTAAAGAAGAGAGGGTTAAATCCCGGATATCTGTTCCATCGATGGTGATTGATCCCTGCTGGATATCGTAGAATCTGGGCAACAGATCCGCCAGGGTTGATTTGCCGGCGCCGCTATGACCGACAATAGCGATAATCTGCCCCTTTTTCAACATTAAGTTAATATTTTGAAGAACATCACCATTCTTCGTCTCATACTGGAATGTCACATCGCGATATTCGATTTCTGAATTAAATTCGTTCAATTGGATTGCATCGGGCTTTTCGGTGATTTTTGGCTCCGTGTCCAAAATTGAAAAGACCCTGATTGCTGAGGCTATTCCTTCCTGGATATCAATATTGACAGTGTTCAATGATTTAATCGGCGTTAAAATCGCAAAGAGCAAAATTATGAACCGGATAAAATCTTCGGCTTCAATCCCGGTTCCACCCAGGACCTGGTTGCCTCCAATCCATAACAAAATGACACCGACAAACACTCCGAATCCCTCATTCAGCGGTGTGGACAATGCTCTTAGCCTGCGACGCTTGAACATCAGTTTATAGTACTTTTGGGTTTCGTTAAAAAAACGACGCTTCTCAAATTGTTCCATTGCAAAGGCTTTCACTACCCGGATGCCGCTGATCGTTTCATTCAGGATAGATGTAATACCGGCAATCTGTTTGGAGGAACGAACAGACTTTCGCCGGATGCTCTGTCCTATTTTTGATATAAGAATGAAGGAAACTGGTAAAATGATAAACGCCAGCAGCGCCAGTTGCCAGGAAATAATGAATAGTAAGATAACAAAGGTTAATATATTGATTGGTTCTACCAGCAGTTTATCAAAGCTGACGGTGAACGCCTGACGCATGACACCAACATCGTTTAAAATGATTGACATCAGTTCGCCGCCCTTTTTTCGATGAAAATATGCCAGGGAAAGATGATGAAGATGAGCATAGAGCTTGTTGCGAATATCGGTGATCAGACGCAGTTGAATAAATCCGACCAATAAATTTTTAATGTAATAAAAGATATTCTTCAGGAAAAATGTCAGAAATATCGCAATACAAAGCACTTTTAACGAATCTACGGGATTGTCCCGCACCAGCAAACGATTGGTAGCTGTTTTAATTTTCTGGTTCAGATCAATCTTTTGCTGATTGATGTCCGGACTGTTCTGTGATTGGACGATTTGGGAATGCTCCTGTGGAAACAGGACATTTACAAATGACGCTGTCAGCCATACAGAAGCACTGTTGAAAGCAACAAACAACAAAGACGCCAACACACTGACAATCAGTAATTTCCAGTAGGGTTTGACCCATTTTAGCATTCGAAAATAAATGTTCATTTCATTCAGTCTGCTATCAAATTTTTATATTCATAAAAAATTGCTTCGAAATCTTTCAAATTTAATACTATTAAAATATAAATAAAGAAACTTCCTGCAAATTGGGATTTTCAGGCGATTTGCATATAAAAAATCAGCGCTCTCAGGTGAGAACGCTGATTATACACTACTTTTAAAATACTTTAGAATATACCGAAGTTAATTGCTGCCATTACTGCTAATCCATCCAGGTCACCGGCTTTGAGAACTCCATAATTAAAATCTGACATATAGCGGTAGCTGGCACCGATATCAACCCGGCAAAATTTTGCAAAATTGAGTTCCAGTAATACGGTTGGCTGAACAACAAAAAACACATCATTGTAGATATCGTAATCACTATTCCAGTCACTGTCCCAATCATTATTCCAGTATTTCCGGGTATGCGATCCCAAACCACCTAATGCAAAAAGCGATGATACCCGAATATGAATTAACTGAGATGGGGCAACGATATAGCCAAGGACGAGTCCACCGTAACCCATTTCCAGATACCGGCTGGAATCTTCGGGCGTACCTGCCGGGCTAATATTGATTCCATTGACCAGTCCATAACCGGCACCGCCAATAATCAAACTGTGATTCAGTAAGAAAGCAAGTTCTCCACCGGTAAAGATAGCATAATCGTCATTAATTTGTCCGACAAACGAAGCCGTTCCGCCAAATCCTCCCAGAGTCGTCCCTTTACTGAAAAGCGTTTTCTGGTCAAATTTATCGCCTGCCATAAGTCCTGATACTAATCCAAAAATTACTGCCATAATTCTAAATGTTTTCATTTCAATTTCCTTTCATTTTCCAATTTCACTCTAATTTACACAGCTTTAGATCAGAACCGGCTTTAACAGTTGTCTGAGAATTTTTACCATAATAAGTTCTGTGATCTCAATCAAAAATCCGGTCTTTATAACAGCGTTCATCTGATACTGATTTCTCTGAATTGAGAATCCATTAAGTTGGGCTCACTGGACTTTGAGAACTAATGCCATCCATTGTTTTTCCTATTATTCCTCAGTAATTTTGGATATTATGAAAATATGAATGGCAATCGTCAGAAAGCCCGGATTCTTGGTATAATATTTGTCATCATGAATCTCGATATTAAAAACCTGAATGTTCAGGTTATGGTCGTCTTAAATTGCAGAGATATATTTTTCACAATATTTTTAAAATCCGCCTGAAATTAAAAGGAGTGGAATAGATGCCAGCTGCTGATCGCTTTCGAAATCAACTGAAAAGATGGGAATCATCAACACTGAAAAAAGTGAACGATCGATTTCCCGAACGAAAGTCGGAGTTCAAGACCAGCTCCTGGTTACCTGCCGATCGGGTGGCTCTGCCTCGTGAAGGCGATGCTGATAATTATCTGGAACAGATCGGTTTCCCCGGTGAATATCCCTACACCCGGGGTGTCCAGCCGACCATGTACCGCGGACGCTTCTGGACCATGCGGCAGTATGCCGGTTTCGGAACTGCCGAGGAATCCAATGAGCGATATCGGTATTTATTGAGCCAGGGTCAAACCGGGCTTTCCATTGCGTTTGATCTACCGACGCAAATCGGCTACGACTCCGACGATCCGGTAGCGGAAGGAGAAGTCGGTAAGGTTGGCGTAGCCATCGATACTTTGAAAGACATGGAAATACTCTTTGATAAAATCCCGCTGGACAAGGTTTCAACCTCGATGACGATCAACGCCCCGGCGGCAATTTTACTGGCAATGTATCTCGCTGTGGCGGAAAAACAGGGGGTCTCATGGAAAAAGTTGACCGGCACTATTCAAAATGACATACTCAAAGAATACATGGCACGAGGCACTTATATTTTCCCGCCCAAACCGTCATTGCGTCTGATCACCAATATTTTTGAATATTGCAGTGCCGAGGTACCACAGTGGAACACCATCAGTATCTCCGGTTATCATATTCGGGAAGCCGGCTCGACAGCAGTTCAGGAAATTGCTTTCACCCTGGCAGATGGCATCGCCTATGTAAATGCTGCGCTAAAAGCCGGTTTGGATATCGACAGTTTTGCCGGACGTTTGTCATTCTTTTTCAATGCCCACAACGATTTGCTGGAAGAAATCGCAAAGTTTCGGGCGGCTCGTCGGATCTGGGCAAAAATCATGAAGGAAAAATTTCACGCAAAAAATGCCAAATCAATGATGCTGCGCTTTCATACCCAGACCGGCGGGAGTACCTTGACCGCTCAGCAACCGGATAACAATATTGTCCGCGTCGCCATTCAGACCTTGGCAGCCGTCCTCGGTGGAACCCAAAGCCTGCATACCAACTCCAAGGATGAAGCACTGAGTCTGCCAACCGAAGATTCGGTGCGGATTGCCCTTCGCACCCAGCAGATCGTCGCTCACGAATCCGGCGTCACAAACACCATCGATCCCCTGGCTGGCAGTTACTTTATTGAACAACTTACCGACACAATCGAAACAAAGGTCTGGGATTATCTGAATAAAATTGAAGATCTGGGCGGCATGGTTCAGGCAATCGAACACGGTTATGTCCAAAAAGAGATCCAGGATGCGGCTTACCGCTACCAGCTGGAAGTGGAAAAAGCCGAGCGCATTGTTGTTGGCGTCAATAAATTTAGCAATGCTGAAACAACTCAGCCCGATATTTTAAAAGTCGATCCTCAACTCCGTGATATTCAGATAAAGAAATTGTCGATCGTGAAGCAGAATCGTAATCCTGATCGGGTAGCAAAAACATTGTCCGAACTCCACACAGCTGCCAAAGATTCGGAGAAAAACCTGCTGCCCTTCATTCTGAATTCAGTCAGAGAATATGCGACCCTGGGAGAGATATGCAATATTCTCAGGGAAGAGTTTGGTGAATATCAGGAATCCATTGTATTATAGGATGGTTGAATATGTCAAATAAAATCAGAATACTCATTGCAAAACCGGGGCTGGATGGTCATGACCGCGGCGCCAAATATGTTGCCCGGGCACTGAAAGACGCCGGCTACGAAGTAATATACACCGGAATCCGCCAAACCCCTGAAGCCATTGTTAAAACCGCGATTCAGGAGGACGTGGCGTTTATTGGGCTCAGCCTTTTATCCGGCGCCCACAATGAGCTTTTTCCAAAAGTCGTGACCCTGCTTCGTGAAAAATACGCTGACGATATCGTCGTATTTGGCGGTGGTGTCATCCCGGAAGCGGATATTCCCGGTTTAAAGGAAAAAGGCATCCGGGCTGTTTTTACATCGGGTGCACCCATCAAGGATATCATAAATTTTATCGAATCAGCAAAATAACGGGATACCGGTGCAGACATTCGCCCAACAGATATTAAAGCAGGATACCAGGACAATTGCCAGAGCAATCAGTCTGATTGAAAATGAAACCGAAATTGCCCGGAAAGAAGCGCTGATCAATGTCCTTCATCCCCATACCGGTCATGCGATTATCTGGGGAATCACCGGACCACCGGGCGCCGGAAAAAGCACCTTGCTCGATCGTTTCATCGAACAAATCCGCCAGCAGAACAAAACTGTCGCCGTAGTAGCCGTCGATGCCAGCTCACCATTTTCTGGGGGCGCAATTCTGGGTGATCGTCTGCGGATGCAGAAGCATGCCACCGATGATGGCGTCTTTATCCGATCCATGGCTTCACGGGGGCATCTGGGCGGTGTTTCCGGAGCCAGCGCCGACGCTATCAAAATTTTTGACGCTGCCGGTTTCGACTATGTCATTATCGAAACAATCGGCGTCGGACAGACCGAGATCGATGTCATGGGACTCTCTGATTTGGTGATGCTGGTGCTCGTACCCGGACTCGGGGACGAAATTCAGGCGCTGAAAGCCGGCGTCATGGAAATCGGCGATATTTACATTATTAATAAAAAAGACCTTGACGGCGCTGAGCGCGTCCGGAACCAGGTCGAATATGTCCTGGGATTATCCAACAACCACGAAACTCGAACCGGGCATCCCATCGTAATGACTTCAGCCTTGCAGAATGACGGCATTGCGGAGGCATTTTTGACAATTCAACAATTTTATATGGAATTGCAAAAATCCGGGCGCCTGGCGATAAAGCGCAAAGAACGAATCGAAAAAGAGCTGAAACTGATTGCCGGCAGCAAGATTATGGTAAAAGCCAACCAGCACCTGAATATCGAGGAACGGCTGAACGGCTGGGTGGAAGAAGTATTTCAAAAAAAGGTCAGCCCTTATAAATTATTAAACGCCAAAATCGGCGATTTTTTACGGGAGATGAACTGGCAATGATCACACAAATCAATCATATCGGCATCGCCGTTACCTCTTTGGAAGATCAAATCCCGTTTTACAGAGATGTATTAAAACTGGAATTTTTAGGAACGGACGAGGTCGCGGAGCAGCAGGTCAAGGTCGCCATGTTTCGGGTTGGCGAGGTTCAGATCGAACTGCTGGAACCGACTTCCCCGGAAAGCCCGATTGCCAAATTCATCGAAAAAAAGGGCGCCGGAATTCATCATATCGCCTACCAGTCTGACAATCTCGAATCGGATATCAAGGAGCTGATTTCAAAAAATATTCGGATGATCGACGAAACTCCCCGCAACGGAGCGCATGACAGCCGGATAGCCTTCCTGCATCCGAGCTCTTCCGGAAAAGTCCTGACGGAACTTTGCCAGGTGAAAAATAAGAAACAGACAGGTCGAAACGGAATTTTAAACAGGACTGAAAATCCATAATTCCTGCTTTGAAAAGGAACCATAAATGAGCAGAGAACGCAAAATACTGACATTAAAAGAAAATATAGACCGAGCCCGGCTGGGCGGTGGCGAAACAGCGATTGAAAAACAGCATGACCGCGGCAAATTAACTGCCCGTGAACGCATCGAACTTCTGCTGGATAAAGACAGTTTCGAAGAGATGGATATGTTTCGCCTGCATGAGTGCACCGATTTCGACATGAATAAGAAAAAAATCCTGGGCGATGGCATGGTTGCCGGCTACGGCAGCATCAATAGCCGGCTCGTTTTTGTTTATGCCTTCGACTTTACGGTATTTGGCGGTTCACTTTCAAAAACCGTCGCGGAAAAAGTCGTCAAAGTTCTGGAAAAAGCCGCCCAGGTCGGCGCACCGGTGATTGGCATTAACGACTCCGGCGGAGCCCGAATCCAGGAAGGCGTCGATTCACTCGCCGGTTATACTGAAATTTTTCTGCGGAACGTCAAGTACTCCGGCGTAATTCCCCAGTTGAGCGCAATTGTGGGACCCTGTGCTGGCGGTGCGGTTTACTCCCCTGCCCTGACGGATTTCATTTTCATGGTGCGAAAAACCGCTTATATGTTCCTGACCGGACCGAAAATTGTCAAAACCGTCACCCATGAGGATGTTACCGCCGAGGAACTGGGTGGCGCAGATGTCCACGCCTCAAAAAGTGGCATTACCCATTTTACCTACAATGACGAGAAAAGCCTCTTTAAGGGAATCCGGACCCTGTTCAATTACATTCCCCAAAATAACACGGAAGAGGCGCCGATCCTCCCGAACGAGGACCCGGTTGACCGAATCGATGAGGAGTTGAATTACCTGGTTCCGGATAATCCTAATAAACCATATGATATGAAAGAGATTCTCCTCAAAGTCCTTGACAATGGGGAATTTCTGGAAGTCCAGGCGCTGTTTGCTCCAAACATTATCATCGGTTTCGGTCGCCTGAATGGCAGATCGATGGGAATCGTCGCCAATCAGCCCAAATATATGGCGGGCGTCCTTGACAGCAATTCTTCGAATAAAGCCGCCCGTTTTGTGCGATTTTGCGACTCCTTCAATATACCGATCATCACATTTGAAGATGTCCCCGGTTTTATGCCCGGCACCGCCCAGGAGTTCAACGGCATCATCAAACACGGCGCAAAAATGCTCTATGCCTATGCCGAAGCGACGGTGCCGAAAATTACCGTCATTACCCGTAAAGGCTATGGCGGGGCGTTCTGTGTCATGAACTCGCGACAACTGGGTGGTGATTATTCTTACGCCTGGCCTTCGTCTGAAATCGCGGTCATGGGTCCCCAGGGCGCCAGTGAAATCATTTTTTCCAAGGAGATCGCCGCAGCCGAAAATCCGGATGAAAAACTCCAGGAAAAGATTACCGAATATCGTGAAAAGTTCGCCAATCCCTATATCGCGGCTGCCAAGGGCTATGTCGATGAAGTCATCGAGCCCAAAATCACCCGCTACAAACTGATCAAGGCACTGGAAATGCTGGCGAACAAACGGGATGAAAATCCCCCGAAAAAACATGGAAATATTCCGTTATAGGAAAAAATATGATTGAGTCAATCCTGCAGAATAACGGCTTTAATATCGCTTTGAGCGGAATTCTGGTTGTTTTTGCCGGGCTGATTTTAATCGCCTGGACGATTCACCTTTTCAATAAAATTTTCGAACGCCTGCATCGCCGCCCGGATTCTAATGAACCGACAACAGCTTATAAACCGCTGAGCAGGTTTAAAAAGAAGGTGAATATTTCCGATGATGAACTCGCCGCGATTGCCGTTGCCATTGAATGCTATCGAAAGCTGCATTTTGATAAGCTGCAAAGCCAGATCACCTTCAAGCACGGCGAACCGCAAAACGCCTGGATCATCGGACAGCGTGTCAGTACATTAAACAAATAAGATTGCCGATTATTAATGAAAATCAAATTAGCCTAAGAAGAAAAAATAACCATGAAACAAAAAACCCTGAAACTTGAGATAAACGGCAAAGCATTCTCCGTAACGATCAACGAATTTAATGCGTACGAAGCAAAGGTTAGCGTCAATGGTAAAAGCTACACCGTCGGATTGAAAGACCTTGGCATCGAGCAGGTGGCTGACCTGCAAATCCAGCGAGTGGCGGAGCTGGTCCCGGCTGTGACACCCGCCACCCCGATACTGTCAGGTTCAGCGCCCGTTTTACATAAACCGAAATCCGTCAGTAACCTGACTTCAATCATAGCACCGCTGCCAGGTTTAATATTGAAGATTCCGGTAAAAGTGGGCGATGCCGTCAAAGCCGGACAAAATATGCTGGTGATGGAAGCGATGAAAATGGAAAACGAAGTTCAGGCAGCCACCAACGGGATCGTCAAATCAATTTTTTTCAAAGAAGGCGACTCGGTCAATGAAGGCGATGTCCTGATTGAACTGGCGTAACGAGCAAACATAATGGGTATAATTAAACAAATCATCATGACCACCGGATTTGCCCACCTGCAATGGGGCAATATCATTATGATTGCCATCGGTTGTATCGGAATCTATCTGGCAATCGTGAAAAAATACGAACCCCTCCTGCTGTTGCCGATTGGTTTTGGTGTCATCGTGGGCAACATTCCATACCTGCAGGGAATTCCATTGGGCGTTTATGACACAGTGGCAAACGGCGCTCCCCAGAACAGTGTCTTCAGCCTGATCTATTTTGGTGTCACTTCGGGTATTTTCCCGCCCTTGATTTTCCTTGGGATCGGCGCCATCACTGATTTTTCTTCCCTGATTTCCAATCCAAAATCGGTTCTGCTTGGCGCGGCAGCGCAACTGGGAATTTTCGTGACCTACCTCGGTGCTTTGATGCTGGGCTTCAGTAATGCCGAAGCTGCGTCAATAGGTATCATCGGCGGCGCAGACGGTCCGACATCTATCTTTCTATCATCCCAGCTGGCACCACACCTGCTGGGACCCATCGCTATCGCCGCCTATTCCTACATGGCGCTGGTGCCCCTGATTCAACCACCGATCATGAAACTCCTGACTACCGAGCAAGAGCGTAAAATCCGCATGAAACCCGCTCGTAAAGTCACTCAGCGGGAAAAAATCCTGTTTCCAATCATTGTCGCGATTGTTGCCACCCTCATTGCCCCGGGTTCCTTGCCTTTGATCGGCATGCTCATGCTCGGCAATTTGCTGAAAGAAAGCGGCGTCACTGAGCGACTCAGTAAAACCGCCGGCAATGCCTTGCTGGACATCTGCACAATTCTACTGGCGTTTGCTGTCGGCGCCAGTACCCAGGCAACCCGGATTGTCGATGGCGTCAATCTCGGATTCTTGACGCCGAGGTCCTTAGGAATTTTCTTCCTGGGGCTGTTCTCATTTGGGATTGCCACCTTTGGCGGACTGGTCTTTGCCAAATTCATGAATCTCTTTCTGAAAGACAAAATCAACCCGCTGATCGGCGCGGCTGGCGTCTCAGCGGTTCCGGATTCCGCCCGGGTAGTTCAGCTCTTTGCCCGGAAATATGACAATGACAATCACCTGCTCTTTCATGCCATGGCGCCCAATGTCGCCGGTGTGATTGGCTCAGCCATCGCCGCGGGAGTTTTTATCGCGATTTTTAGATAATTAGAGAGTCCTACTCTAAAAACAGATTGACCTTACCGGATTCCTCCCGTCTAAAACTCCCATTGCATCTCCAGGCTTGGCAGTAAAGGCAAACCGACCAGATATTCATCCTCGTTTCTTTCATTGGGTACGCTGTAGTAATAATAGATATTTTTCCGGTTTGTCACATTAAATACAGAGGCAATAATGGACAGTTCTTTTTTCAATAACAGCGTATTATATGACAGAGAGATATCCATACGTGCATAATCCGGGAATCGGGCACTGTTAATCAGGCTTTGAGTGTAAGTATATTCTCTTGAATTTGGATTCCATAATCCTGGCCCAACATTGATCTTATAGTACTTAACATTATAAGGATAATATGGAGTGCCGGAGGAATATGTCGCAGTAACAGTCAAAAATAATCGTTTCGTCAGGTTAATGACATTCTCAACATAGAGTTTGTGTGGTTTATCGAATTTCTGATAATTGACAATATTTAAAAACCTGGTCAGAGCGACGCCGTAAGTATAACTCATATTGTATTGAAATCGACCTGATATTTTCTTAAAAGACATTTCTATACCGTAGGATTGACCGGCTCCGTAAATCAATCCCGGTCCGCGGTTCATTGAACGTCCGAGGTTTTTATAATTTTTCAGGTAAGTTCCAAATCGCAATTGATGACTGGAGGTAATCTGGTAACGGATTTCGCTTGAATATTGGTCAACTATCGCAAACCGTTCGCCATTCTCAAACCAGAGGCTCATTAAATCCATCGGACTCCGATCCAGGTACTTCGATAATTGCTGTACCATCCGGTCGTAATCCAGTGACAAACTCACTTCAGGTGTTAAAGTCAGATGATATCCGATCGAAGGAGTGATTGCAAACAAATCCGGCGCCCAGAATTGAAAGCGAAGCGCGATACTAAGTGTTTGCAATGGACCCAAATTCCATTTCGTATCAATCCATGATGTGAACGCAGCATATTTATCCGTATGTGTTTCTTTGGGAAATGCATAATCATAGTAAATATAGGGTCCAAAGTTTATGCCATGTTGATCCGGTTTATTTTGGGCAAATTCCCAGTGATAATCCTGAACAAACGCACTGTATTGCCATCCAAAATGGTAAACCCGGTGTCTTGACGCTACCGATAACTGTTGATAAAAACCATACTCGGTAATCGTATTACGAGTCAGTTTCATCGACCAGGAGATATTACCTGAATTCCAGAAGCGGGTGGCATAAACATCGGACGTTATTGAAAGATTTGTTGATAGCAACCGATTCCAGCGTAATCCCAAAGCCTGATTACCCCATTTAATCTGGTACTTTGTCTTTGTTGAGTCATCCTCGGAATAAGTAACAAAATCATTCGACTGAAAACCGGTCAGCGACAGTGAATTTTTTGGAGTCATCCGCCAAGTGACCCTGGCAGATAAATCATTGAAACCATAAGGAAAGGAATTTTTGATTAATCTGCCGGCTGTATTGTAATGAGTTCGTCGATATGCTAAATATGCAAACAGATTTTTTGAAGTTTGCACCGTTACTAAATAGGATTCCGCCAGCAAGCCCAGACTGAGCTTGCCATGAATTCCTTTGGCTGCTTCCGCGATAGTGTTGATATCCACTATACCGGAAAGCTTGCCGAATTCCTTCCCTCCAAAACCAGAATAGGCTAGCTTTACGGAATTAAGCGGATCAGGATTGATTGCCGATAACAGTCCTCCGATATGATAAATATCGAACAGGGGTATTCCATCGATTTTATACACGACCTGGTCCGTCTCGCCTCCTCGTACTGAAATACGTGAATTAAAGTCGTTTTCCGTTTTAACGACCGGATCACTCTCCAATCCCCGGATTGGGTCCTGTAGAAGCGGTGTTCTGTTGCGTCCAAGGTCAAGGGCTGAAAAGCTGATAATCCCTTCTGTTCTCTTCCATTCATTACGTGCGGCTTCGACCGTAATTGAAGGAAACTGAATCACATCCAGAGGCAAGATAAATGCAATTTCATTTAATCCGGGACGGATGTTTATCTCTTTAATAATCGACTTATACCCAATACAGGAGGCGGTGATGGAATATTCTCGCCCCGGTTTCAGGCGGATGCTGAAAACGCCTTCCGAATTGGTCTCAGCCCAGGGGATGTTTTCCACTCTGATGACTGCATTGGGCAAGAATGACAGCGAATCAGTTCCGGTAACTGTTCCGTACAGACGCTCATATCCATGCGATAAATCTTTCAATATGAGAGCACTGACTGACATCATCAAACACATCAAAAGAGCGGATATTTTCCAATTAGCACCGGACATATTTATTCCAGCTCCTGCTCGAAGATAACGGTCGTTTGATTTGTCGAGCCCAATATTCCCAGGCAATTCGACCAGCCGGCAGGGTCCTGCATTAAATATCGATATCGATAAAGATTCTCATCAGAAACAAAGACCTGCGCAAAGAATTTATTCGGGTAGGGAAAATCAATGCCGGGAATTTTATGGTTACCATGGATATCAATAAAAATGAACGGACAACTCACTTCGCAGTCATTATCTGCTCCTGCTACCGACTCAGTATATCGTCCAGGAGTATAGTTATCATTGAATCCCAATAAATAAAACGAATATTCATACCCGTTCTCACTGGGCGACCATCGCATTGTCCAATGAGTCTCATCAACCCTTTTGAGATAATTACCATCTTCCCATGGAATAAAGTGAAAATCGCCTGGCACCTGTGTAGATCCGGTGTATTCATTACGGTCTCTGGTTTTGACTTTTACTGAATATTTATTGCCCGCCCGTATTTGCCATTCAGCGTCCCGTACATAGGGTAAAAATTGATAATAATAGGTATAATAGAATTCGTCGTAATAACAAACCGTAATGCTGTCTCTTTCGATTTTCCCGGTTTCAAAGGTGTAATTTTCCTCGTTGCCGGAAACGGTGATTTGCGCCGGAATCATGGTATTCAGTGAATCGCCTGCCACATATATACTATCATCTTTATCGATGATCCGGTTGACGATGTATGAAACATCAATCCCCAGTTCTTTCTCCCTGTACCAATTGTGGCTGTCCGGTAGATTATGCAAAATATCCGGCAGTGAATCCATCGGGTTGGCATTCAGAACCATGGTCACGGCAAGCTGATCCTGCTGCTCGATATTCGCTGTCGGTTCCATACAGGAAACAAGGATACACGCAATCAGGATGATAATTGGAAAAATTCTAATCATCTTTATTCATCATATACCTTAAATTTTACTGAAACCATGAGATGTATCTATTTGAGATTATATACATAGGTAACTTCTTTACCTAATTTCTTATCAACATTTTCAAGTGCTTAGTTTATAATCCTCTATATTATGCTGGGATTACTTGTATTCGACGATATAAAAATCCAGAGAATCTATCATAACAGACCCAAAAAGTCCATACCCCCCTTCCACTCCACTAATATTATATCCATCAAGTAAATGATTTTTAAAATTTTTATCAAGTGCCATAATTTTTAGAGTACACCGTAAATCTTCTTCGATATACTCGCCTTGTGAAGGTTCATTTGGAAAGGTGAGGTAATCGCTTGGGATAACAAACGAAGTATCGGTAGTGTATAAGCAATGTGTCTTTCTGGAAACAAAGTAGATGTCTTCGCTGAATTGGATCCTTACCGGAGGACAAAGAAGATTAATAATATAACCATAAGCAAATTCATCCGTATTCCAAAGAAGATTCAAATTGGTACCTTCTACTACTGAGTCTCCTTGCAATGGATCAATAATATTAATTAAATGAGGAACAAGAGTTTCTCCTGTCAATGTCCCATTTTCTGTTTCAACTATTAACTCGTAATATTCACCGGATTTTACGATCAATTTTTCACTTGAATCAACATATATCGACTTTAGGCGATCTTCATCAAACACATAGATGAATTCGATCTCCTGTCCCCCACCTTTTATCTTTACCTCTGCATTTTTTACAAACAAATCTTCTGTACTAACAGAATCAGCGATCAATTCACAGGTATTGTACACTGAAAACTGTTGATGATCCGAACCCGGTCGAAGGATAGCGATAACACTAATCTCTTGCTGAAATTCGGGTGTATCAGGAAGATCACATTTATATAGAAAAACAGTGATAATCGCCATCAATAACAGGTATATTTTATTCATTTCAGATTTTCCTCAATCTAAAATTCATAACTAATTTCAAAGGATGGAATTATTGGAAAATTATAGAGGTCATCCTTTATCGATTTCTGATAAGAGAGTTCCCAAACGTGTTCTAGAACGTTTTTATGATTATAAATATTTAATACCTGTAATTTGAACCAGAATCGAGAATGGGTGAAATACCACACTTTTGCAATATACATATCCAGACGGTGATAAGGTGGAAACCGAAGAGAGTTTTTCTCTCCTTTCACAATTCCTAACTGTCCATAATCATCAAAAGAATAATCGATATGCCAGAATATATCTTCATCATCCCGTGTCCCAGCCCCTATATATTTTCCCAGCTGAGGAGTATAGGGCAAACCACTTAAATACATCCCATGCAGACCGACCTGCCATCCTTTTATATTCAAATATGAGCAATCTGCTCTCAAATGATGTCGCCTATCGTAAGCGGCAGGATACCAGCGTCCTGCTTCTCTCGTCCTCACAAAACCAAGCGAATATATTACATTAACATTGGCACCGTTCGGAACATTTCGCTCCAACAGTATATCAAAACCCGTTGCTTGTTGTTCTTGCCGAAAAACATCATGGGAACGATATTCACTAACTGTCGGAACATTTTTAATATACTTCAGATATCCTTCAATACAAAGTTGAGTAACATGATTGAATTGGAACTCCAGTCCCCCCGAAAGATAATCGGCATATAGAGGTTTTTCTTTTCCCTGAGTCAGAAAATAAACAGAAAATGGTGCCAGATAATCCGCGCCTTGAGTTGTTTTTAATGTATAAAAATATTGCTCTTGACGGGTAAAGGTCATCTTTAATTCCATTTTTTCGTTAAGCTTTCTGGATAATTGAAACCGTGGGACGAGAATAAAATGCTCATCTGCAGCACCGATCCTCACACCGAGTAACATTTGTGTCAGGGAATTGAATTCATAGATATCCTGCAAATGAAACACGGTAAGTAGCAAACGATCGGCGTAATTATATTCTGCCGGTGCATAATCAAAAAAGATATACTCGGGCGGTCTAACGATATTGCCCAATTCCGCCGCATCATTAATATTCCAATCACCGGAAAAATTGAATCCGGTAATTTCAAATCCTGTGACAATCGTATGATTTCTGGTAAACCATTCAAATGTCTCTCGCCAGGTAGCACTTCCCAAATAATTATCGATATCAATGTGATTGGTATTTGCATTGGCATCGCTTTTACTTAAACATAAATGTGACAGTAAACTTCCCCTTTTCTCAAAATATTTTTTCCACTTCAAGCTAAAGACACGGTTACCCCAGGAAGGCTGGATAAGTCCTTCAATATTAATTTCATCATTTTCAAGCACACCCGTTAAAAAATCTCTGGAATAAAAAGAATTCAGATTGATAAGATTGTCCTTATTCAACCTGTATGTATAGCTTCCCTGCATATCATAGAAATAGTAATTGACAGGTTCATCGGATATAAAATTCTGTACAATGTCAAAATAACTGCGTCGGGCAGTAAAAAAAACAGAACTTCGCCCAAAGGTATTGCCATAGGACAATCTCGATGAAACAAGACCGCAAGATAACTTTGTATGATAATTTCGCGATTCCAATCCGTTCCGTGGTATAATATTTATCCTACCACCTAAATACCCCCCTTGTTGGGCGGTTTGGCCTGTCGGAGAATACTGAATGGAACGAACACCCTCGGCATTGAAACCACTATAAATCGCACCCAAATGATAGGGATTCAGAATTGGTGTATCATCGAAGGCAATTTGTGTTTGATCATAATTACTGCCGCGAATATATATCAGAGTGGAATAATCACTGGTATATGCTACCCCGGGAAGGTTTTGCACCTGACGAAATACATCAACTTCGCCCAAAACGGGACGCGAAGAAAGCATTCCAATATCCAGATTAATATCTAATAAACCCAGGGAGTTAGATTGTCTCTCTTTTAACACTATGATGGAATCATATAAATAAGGTTCTGGTGAGAGATAAATATATATTTTAACACGGTTATCCCCGGGAACAACAATTTCTAGAGTATCGTTTCGATAACCTGCCATTTGAAATAAAAGATTATAGTTTCCCTCGTTTAATGCAATATCAAAAAAGCCATTTTCATCCGTCACTGTACCGGCTGCTTCTCCAATTACAATCACCTGCGCCGTTTCAAGCGGTTCAGCCGTTTGTGCATCTGCAATCCGGCCCTGAATTCTTCCAGATACTTCACCGGCATAATTAATCGAGATGACAATAAGAGCAAAAAAACATACTAAAAAAGTATTTTTCATATAATAACTTGAGTCATGCCTTCCTGTTTAAATTTTCAAACAGGAAGGCATTTAAAAATTTTATTTAAGAACCTGTTGCCTGAAATATTTCATCTGCATTTCCGTGATCTCCATACCACCATTCCTTGTAACCACTTGGTCCATAATTTGAGGCACTTGATGAAGGATTAGGATAACACCATTCATGTTCTACAAAATCATCATCAATTGTATCATCTTCCCAGACTTCAACTCGCAATTCTACAACAGGAGAAATGAATGAATATATCCGCTTTGGTAACCAATCATAATCATCCTCAGAATAGGTTATTTCATCATTCACTTTTGGGAAATTAGTTCTCACAAAATAACTGTTTGACTGATAATATTTCTTCACTTTTGTATATATCTCGGGGTCACCTTTTGACCAAGGTTCTTTATCATCCATCAAACGAAATGTACATATATATACATTAATTGTCGATGCTAATTTACTTAAACCAATTTCATCATTTTCTTGGTTAAAATATTCTTCCCTTTCATTCAAACTAACAACTATAACTGGATAGTCGGGTAATGTATTTGCATCTAAAATATACTCATTCATATCTGAATCATATGCATAAATATTTTTCCATTCTGAATCATCTGTTGTTAATGGTGTATAAGCGACTAGGATTGCCGACTCGCCTTCCCAATCGTCATAATTTATCGGTAGGGCAACCTGCAGTAAGGGAATCTCTTCAATCCTACTTATTGAAACCAGATTTCTGCTCCGATTACTAAACCGACTGTCTACCAATTGTCTTATACTTTGGTCAGAGACTTGATTATCTTTGACATTACTCCACAATACTTCAAAATCACCATCAAACTTTTCTCCTATTTTTTCTTTCAGTATTTGGCAAATTCCGGGATGTTTCAGTGATTTTGCAATCGCCATAGCGAAATATTTCAATAAGATTTCATCAACTAATATATTCCTCTGATTTATATTGGTTGATTTATCTATTTGATATTCCTCTAAAATTGAAATGTCTTCTTCACTTAAATCTATCTTTTCAGTATCATTTTCGAATAGCATTATGGAGGCTGAAGATTTTACTGAATTCGTAGATAGATTCTCAGTTTCACATCCAATTAAAAACAAGAAAAATATTAATCCACTCAAAGATATAAAAAGCTTTTTCATTTTTTTTCTCCATTTTTTAATTCAAAGATTCTTTTGTTAAATTAAATAAGATTGCTGTAATCTTATTAAAGATCCCTGACACTTCTGCCCGGAGAAAATAGATGAGCATTTTCTCCGGGCTTAACTTTTTAAAATCAACATATATTACCTCCTTTCATAATTCCTTACATCCGTATGAATCCAGGATGGGGTAATGGATGATGGTTCATTAACTTTTTGATTTGGCAACATCAGCGCCTTCCCAACCTCGCAGGGATTGAACCTATCCATAAAAACTACGACGGTTTGACGATCCCGAGTTTCTCCAGGTATTGTGGTTTATCCTCCAGAGCAACCCGCGCAATCGCAATAAAATCACTCAACCATTCATCAAGGCTGTCCATGGCCTCGTCGCGGGTGATGGTCGCTTGCTGGGCCTCGCCGGTTTCCTTCTTTTGCAGTAGGTTGGCCGTTTCCGTTTCATCAACCAGCACTTTCCCGGCCTCCAGTTTCGCCTGGGTGATTCC
>CAZSDW010000007.1:100951-110868 GCA_964605705.1 uncultured bacterium | reverse complement strand
AGCTTCCCCAATAATTGTCAGCGGAAAACTCTCAAATTACTTCGCAATTTATAAGGATATCACAAAACAAAAACGTGCAGAAGACATCAATTTTGCGTTATACAGCATCTCAAAAGCTGTACAATCAACAACAAGCTTAAAAGAACTTTTTCAGTCAATTCATAAATCTATAAGCAATATTATTGATTCCATTAATTTTCATATAGCTCTGATAGATAAGGAAAGGAATATACTGACCGTCCCATATTGTGTTGACGAAAAGGATGAATATAAAGACCTTCAACTGTATGGATCTAAATCAGCAGTAGAAAAAATTGTTGAATCAGGTAAATCACTTTTAATGAGGAAAAATGATTTCCAGAGGGAAATTAGTGAAGGAACACTAAAATTGCATGGTTCTTTACCTGAAGTATGGCTTGGAATTCTTTTAATAGCAAAGAACGAGATTATTGGAATAATGAGTCTACAGAGTTATTCAAATCCAGAAGCTTATTCTGAAAAAGATATCAAACTCATGGAATCAATATCAGAACAGGTTGCTCTGGCTATACAGTATAAGAGAGCCGAAGGAGAAAAAGAGAAGCTGATTGATGATCTTCAAAAAGCTTTAAGCGATGTAAAAAGATTAAGCGGTTTAATACCTATCTGTGCTAACTGTAAAAAAATAAGAGATGATAAAGGTTACTGGGCAGATGTTGAAAAGTACATTTCAGAACGTTCGGATGTTGACTTTACACATGGCATATGCCCTGATTGTATGAAAAAACTCTATCCGGATATATACGAAAAAATTTATAGCTCAAAATCTAAAGCAAATAATATTAAAGAGTGAACTTTACATTCTTGATAGACTTTTATATAGAAAGACCTCATTATAAAAGAATTAAAAACAAATCATACCAAATTTGACAAAATCGTAAAAAGTAATTCAGGCATGTCATTGCGAGGAGCGGAGCGACGAAGCAATCTATTAAAAACATGCACTTATGACCTAAGAGATTGCTTCGCGGAGTTTATCCTGAGTGAAGCGCAGGGCTCGCAATGACAGCTAATTCAGACTTTTTACGAAACCATCAAATTTAGATTTTAAAACGGCAGGATTCTATGGAAACATTCGGTTGGGTATCAATTTTACCTCCTCTTATAGCAATAATTTTAGCAATTAAAACAAGGCAGGTGTTTATGTCTCTATCTATTGGTATCTGGATAGGCTGTACTGTTATAACACATTGGAATCCAATAAGTGGACTGGCTGCTACACTCAATTCTTTTGTAAATGTTTTTCAAGATGCTGATAATACTCGTATTATTCTTTTCAGCGCAATGGTAGGCAGCTTGATTGCCTTAACTCAGAGGTCAGGTGGTGTTAATGGATTTGTGAATTTTCTGTTTGACCGAAAATGGATAAAAGACCGTAAGAGTGCTCAGCTATTGGCGTGGATAATTGGCGTTGTCATTTTTACTGAATCCAGCATAAAAATCCTGATAATCGGAGCTATCTGCCGCCCATTGTTTGACAAATTAAAAATCTCACGTGAAAAGTTAGCGTACATTGCCGATTCCACCTCAGCACCAATATGTATGTTAATTCCACTGAACGCATGGGGTGCATTTGTAATTGGACTACTTGCAGCACAGGGCGTTGAAGAACCGACAACCGCACTGCTTCAATCGATTCCTATGAATTTTTATTCTATAATTGTTGTACTTATGGTATTGTTTATTGCACTTTTCAAGTTAGATTTTGGTGAAATGAAAAAGGCTGAAAACCGTGTCTCAAAAGAGGAAAAATTGCTAAGGGATGGAGCGGTTCCGCTTATAGATGAGACTATCGTTGAGATGAAGCCTGTTGAAGCAAAGAAGCATTTAGCACGAAACATGGTCATTCCTGTAGCTATTATGAGCATTGCTATGCCAATTGCACTAACAATAACCGGAAAAGGAGATATAACCCACGGTTCCGGCTCGACCGCCGTTCTTTGGTCAGTAACGCTGGCAATAGCTGTTGCAGGTTTAATGTATCACTTCCAGAAATTGATGTCTATGAAAGAGATAATGGACATGATACTTAAGGGAGCAGGAGGTATGATCTCTCTGGCGCTCGTGATGATGCTGGCATTTTCGTTGGTCAATACCTGTAGAGAATTAGGAACCGGACTATATGTTTCAAAAGTAACCTCATCTTTTCTAAATCCGGGGTTAGTCCCAGCATTAGCTTTCGCTGTATCGGCATTTGTTGCATTTTCAACGGGAACCAGCTTCGGAACATTCGCTTTAATGATCCCACTGGCTATTCCTCTCATAAATACTCTAAGTGTTAATCTCCCTCTGGTAGTTTCAGCAGTTCTCGGAGGAGGTGTTTTTGGTGATCACTGCTCACCAATTTCAGATACTACAATGGTGGCTTCAATGGCGTCAGCCTGTGACCACATAGACCATGTTAACACACAACTGCCTTATGCACTGATTAGCGCCGGATTGGCTTTTATACTGTATATGGTTTTAGGATTTGTTATTTAGGGGGTGTGATAGAATAAAGTTTTCATTCATTGTAATTTATCATTTTGTTATTTATGAATTTACAATTTAAATATGTTAAGGTTATATCATCACACCCCCTAAATAAAAGTCATATTATGAAAAATATTTTAATAAGCAAGCCAAACAAACTTTATATAAACTATAAAGAATGTAAATTTTAAAACTTATTTGTCGGGGTGGGGAGATTTGAACTCCCGACCTCTTCGTCCCGAACGAAGCGCGCTAACCGGGCTGCGCTACACCCCGTAACAATAAAATCTACTATCAAATCGCAAATTCTGTAGTGTTTTTCAATAATATTTCGACCTTCCCGACGCATCGGGACGCGCTAACCGGGCGGAGTTGATCCCGACAGGTCGGGACTACACCCAAAATCTTGAAAGACTCTTCTGTAAAAAGCGCCACAAATTTATGATAGTGGTTGTTATAATACAACCGAAAAAATGCTATACCTGTTTAATGAATATATCGAACAATTCCGATCCGCTAAGACAAATAATTGTGACCAGAATACCCGCAATAATTACCCCAATTATATTCGCGACCATAAATTTTTTAAAATTCAATCCAATCAGAAATGCAGCGACCGCACCGGTATAAACTCCTGAGCCAGGCAATGGTATTCCGATGAAAATAGCCACTGCCCATTCGCCGTATTTGTCCACACTTTTTGATATCCGTTGCTGAGTTTTATCAGTATAACTATTCCACAGGTTTTCAATTGGTTTAAAAATACATATTAGTTTGATGATCCACTCTAAAAACACATATATGATTATTCCGATGATAATATTGGCAATTACACAAATCAGAAACACAATCGACCAACTGTAATCAGTCCCGAAAATACCATAAGGTATCGAAGCCCGTAACTCAAGTGTCGGAATAAATGTAATTGCAATCATTTTAAAAATTTCTACCATTATTTTACCCTGTGTTAAGTGCTAATTAGAACCAAAAAAAACTTTTTAAATATAAATATGTAAATCTCACAGTATCCATTACATTATTGATGGAACTGCCTGATTTATTGTAGGTTGTAGGAATTAGGATTTCAGAATATTTCATTCCTGAGTAAATCATTTTAATCAGAAATTCACTCTCAAACTGAAAGCCATCATTTATAATATCATCAGTTTTAATTCGGGTAATATCAATTAAACGATACCCACATTGACTGTCATGGACTCTCTTCCCGATTCTTAGGGAAATCATGAATGATGTAATGCTGTTTGACAGAATCCGATGAAATGGCATTCCCGATCCCCAAAAAGTACGCAACCCTAAAACCAGCTCAAGATCATCCTTTTCGCGAATATCAATAAAATCATTCACTTTTTGCGGATCATGCTGCAGATCAGCATCAATAAATAGTGCATAGTGAAAATCATTTATAAGTGCTGTTTGAATTCCCGATTTAATTGCAGCACCTTTCCCCCTGTTTTTCTCGTGCCGTATAAGTTTAACAGCCCTTTGCTTCTCAACTACAAATGCCGTATCATCAGATGATCCATCATCAACAACAATAATTGTCAGGTTCTGATTAACATTCTTTATCTCGCCAATGACATTATCAATTTGTTTTTCAGCATTGTATGCAGGAATAATCACACAGTATTTCGAATAGTCTATTTCTCTTTTCATAAGCGGTTGAAGTTATATGAATTGCCGCTATTTTTCAACAGATGATTTATCCGAAATTATTTATTGCATTAAGTTTTACTTTCTTTTAAATTTCACCGCTTTTTATGATATGCGAGAGTAGCTCAGCTGGTAGAGCCCCACGTTGCCAACGTGGTTGTCGCGGGTCCGAATCCCGTCTCTCGCTCTAAATAATGTTATATTTCACCTATATTTTCCAATCGCTGGCTGACAGTTCTTATTATATCGGATATACCAAACGAAAAATACTTCGGAATCTGGTCTATTTTGATTTTTTTGAATTAAAACGAGATGCCATTATTCGTGAAAAGCAACTAAAGAATATTCGAAATACCTGCATTTAAAAAAAATTATCGGAAAAATTATTTGTCCCACGTCGCTCCCGACCCGTCGGGATCGCGGGTCCATCCCGCCTGTCTGGCGTAGTAAAACGCAGCCAGGTCTCTCACTCAAACAAAAAAGTCCCAAATGGGACTTTTTTATTTACAGTATGAATTCTTCTTCAATCCATAATCTTTGGACTATTTAAATTTCTTCAGAATCTCCTTTACAACATCTTTATGAACAGAAAAGGTCAGCATTTTCAGTTTCGGATAATCTTCCCGATAAAAATAATAGCCTTTGTACTTTCCATGTCTTGAACCACGGGCAGAATCTTTGATGAGGTACCAGGTGTAATCACCAACTTTTGTATAACCAATCATATGAATGCCATGGTCATCTTCGGTTGTTTTATTCTGAATACGAAACTCCCTTGAATCCTGGTTTATATATTCCTGGGGGATATCGAACGTCGGTATAAAAGCCGCATCTTCCTGTCCAAAGTAGCCGGATTCCGATACATCTCCGCCAATGCACACCGTATAACCGTTTTTCAGGGCTTTCTGATATATCCCGCACCACTCATCCAGTGGAACGTTATGATAATTATCATCATACCACCAGTTATCGGGGACATCAAAGACACCTTTTTTGTAAAAGGGAATTGACGATGTGGACATGAATTCAACATAATCATCAAAGTCAATTTTCATCACTTTTTTAGCAAAACCTTCCGGCGTGTATTCTTTGCCTTCATACATAAAAGTTACCGGCGGTTTACCGATATATTTATTTAAAATCAGTTTTATTGATTCCAACGCAGTTTCTTCATCCCAAAAATCGTTTTCATTGCAAAATTTCAGGTAGCCATTCATCTCTTTGAACAACTGGGTATGATCGTGACGCGTTTTCCCATTAATCAAGCCAGTGTAAACGTCAGCTGGTACAGCACCATACTGTTTCATAATTCGAAAAACAGCATTGCTTTCAGAACCTTCAGCAAATTCTGAATTCCCGCGTTCCCGGATATAACGCCGGGCTTTTTCCACATACTCCCAGTAAACCGTATGCAATTCAGACAGCTTAATTTCCTTTTTGCGAATACGATAAATTTCGGATTCGATAAACGATGTTGTGGAAAAGCACCAGCACATTCCCGATTGATACTGAGCAACCGGCGGAAATGCAAAATACGTGCTAAATACATCGAGGGATTCCGGTTTCACAACGTTTGAAAAATCAGCAATAAATTTCTGCTTCTCTTCCTTTTTCTTTTTGGCTTCCTCCTCCTGTCGGTCACGAATCGCTTTCGTAATTGAATCCCGAATCGCTGTCTCCTGCTCTAATTCCTTTTTCAATTCATCCAGAACCGGGTATTTCGGATTTGGAATCCAGCGCCCTTTGTCAGTCTGAGCATTCAGATTAATTAATCCAAAACCAATCAACAAAATAATCATTACGGTTGCATATTGTCTCATCGTTTCTCCTTATGGTATTTATATCATCAAACCAGAACAACTTTAAAAAATTCTAACATAACTAACAACATTTTCCTTTATTAAAACCATACTAAAAATGAAATAATAGAGAAGGAAGCAATCTCCAAAATTAAATCGACTTGAAAATATTTTTTAAATAAACTAAAGGATTAAAAGTTTTCCGATTTGCTGTAACTAAAAACCGGCGATCTTATCAAAATTGCAAATTCTAATAATAAGGAGATAATTTATATGGATATGATAGTTGATTTTCCTAAAAATTTACGTGTTGATGCCCATTTTGGTAATCAGACAATTCCAACAGATCAATCAGTCAGAGCTGGTGGTGATGGTTCAGCACCGGCTCCGTTTGGACTATTTCTGGCTTCAATCGGAACTTGTGCCGGTATATACGTTTTGAGTTTCTGCAAACAGCGTGGAATCTCAACGGATAATATTCGTATTATCCAGAAAATGGGTAGTAATCCCATGACCGGAATGATCAGTAATATTACCTTGGAGATTCAAGTACCCCCCGAATTTCCTGAAAAATATCATGACGCTTTGATCCGCTCTGCTAACCAATGTGCAGTCAAGAAACACATGGAAACGCCACCGCAATTCAATGTTTACACAGAGGTAACCTAGAAAATCGATTCTTCCGTCCGATATTTCAGGTCTGAATCAGTTTTGATTCTTTTAAAAACAGGCTTAGAATGATATTTATTACCGCAAAAATTGTAAATGTGATCATAAAAGGGATCATTCCCAAAACATTCATCCCGATAATAAATATAATCCCGGAGATCTGCCCCATCAGCAATAATAATCCCTGTGAAGTTGATTCCGGCGCGGGATAAGTAATTTCAGCGCTATATTGAAAGCTAACCGGAGCACCGGCACCTAATAGAAAAAAACCAAGGATGAAAGAGGATATGAGCAAGAAATGATATTCGGTAAAAATGGTCAATCCGACAAGCCCGGGAGTCATAAAAACCATTCCGATAATAATAAATGCTTTTCTTTTACGAAACCTGTCCGATAGAATTGGAAGAATTATCGCTCCGATAATCCCGGCAATGATCATCATTCCACCAACGATCCCAGTCTGTTCAATAGTTAAACCCTTTATTTCACAAATTTGATCAATACAGGTGCTGATAGCATTGAACATTCCAAGACCTATAAAAAACATTATTAATACAATTTGCATATCTCTCTGCCTGATTATTTGTCTCAAACCATCCTTGACTAAAATCCGTTCGTTATACCATTTCGTACTTGGTGGCGTAGCAGGTTTTTCTCTGATCAATATTAAAAATAAAATCGCTCCAATCAACGATACAATCCCGTAAATCATTAACATACGTGATAGATCATATTGCCCAGCGATCGTTTCCGTAATCAGCATGGGTGTGAAAATCATCGCAGCAATAATTCCGATAAACTGTGCCAATGTCGCAATCCCCACAGCCGTAGCTCTTTCCTTGATTGGAAACCATTGACCGGCGACTTTTGTTGCAGCGTTAATGATGAAAGGTTGCCCGATGGCAAGCCCAATCTGTGCCATTACTACCATGGAATAGCTGGACGCAAAAACTCCTTTAAATAATCCGAAAATCCCGGTTAATACAGCCCCAATGCCGACGCCGACGCGAATGCCAAACGTATCAATAATAAATGATGCCGGTACACAGACAATCAGAAATACACCCATAAAAATCATTGAAAGAAGGTCAATATTTAATGCCGAAACGTTATAAAATAGTCTGGCTTCCCGCGCAATCGGAGCGAAAGTCAACCACTGTAGCTGGATTAATGCATTAATAATGGCGAAAACTAAAAGTACAACCCAGCGGTAGCGATAAATTATTAAATTTTCATTTTCCATTGTGATTTCCCCTCATACCTGGATTGTAATATAATAGAACTTGTTTAAAACATTATAGGAATATTTACAAATTTTCAGGATTCGGATATTATTAGAATTGATGGTATTTTACTGATTGTCCGACATTTTCTCATTTTACATTTTAATTTTAAAAAATAATTCAACTATATTACAACAGGTATATGATTTTAGACTTCATTAAGCAAAACCACACGTTCCTAATCTGGCTTACCTCACTTTCAGTGATAACCTTCTTCGGTACAATTCTGCTTATTCCCCTGCTTTTAATTAGAATGTCACCGGAATATTTTACATATCCTTACCGCGTACCTATAAGCCAACGTCAACACCCGGTCATCCGAGGCATTACGTTACTATTTAAAAACCTGCTGGGTACCCTTTTTCTATTTGCGGGATTTGTGATGCTGTTTATCCCCGGTCAGGGATTATTGACCATTTTTATCGGACTCACTCTGATAAACTTTCCCGGTAAAAGAGTCCTCGAACGAAAATTAATTCTTCACCCGAAAATATTACCTGTCATCAATGCAATCCGTAAAAAAGCAGGCAAACTACCGTTGATATTGCCAAATGATATTCATTAAGGAAAGGAAATTTGAAAATGACCGAGTTATCAATTACTCCAAGAGAAGCTTTTATTTACATCTGTTTCGATATGATCTCAGCTGACCGGGACATCGATGACCGGGAAATTGATAAATTATTCGAAATAATCATGCGCTACGGCTTCCAAAAAGAGGAGATTTTAAATGTCGTCGCAATTATCAAAAAATTTGGACGGCAGAAAGCATTTGAGAATGGCTTAAAATCGATAGAAATCGCCAGGAATCTTGACAATTCAATGAAACAAAATTTGCTGAACGCTTTACTGGAAATTATTGAATCCGATAAGGAAGTCCAGGATGTGGAATTGAATCTGTACGAACTTGTCAAGACGGAATTATCTAAATAAAATATATCCTGCAGACTTTATTTATCTTCTTCTGAGGCAACAACAGTTTTTAAGTAATCCATAAACTGTTCTGAAAATTCTTCCCGCTTCAGTGCCATTTCAACCGTAGTCTTGAGATAATCCAGTTTGTTGCCAACGTCATACCGTTTTCCTTCAAAAATATAGGAATAGATGCTCTCTCGCTGGAGCAGCAATTGCAGAGCATCGGTCAACTGGATTTCGTTATTTTTACCGGGTTCAACCTTCTCGAGCATTGTATAGATTTCAGGTGTTAAAATATAACGCCCGGCAACGGCATGATTGGATGTTGTCTGCGAAAGTTCCGGTTTTTCAATCAACTGATTGACTTTATAAATTCGTTCACTGACCTCATCGCCGGATACAATTCCGTACATATGGATTTTATCCTGGGGAACTCGTTCAACTGCGATGACCGTTTGTCGATACTGGTTATAAACATCGATCAGCTGTTGGGTCACAGGGATAACAGCATCGATCATTGTATCGCCCAGCATGACAACAAAAGGTTCATCACCAGTATGTTGTTTGGCATAATAGATGGCATCGCCGAGACCATTCAATTGTTTCTGCCGGATAAAATGAATATTTGCCATGTCACCAATATGCCCGATATTCGTTGCAAGATCGTGCTCACCCTTTTGCTCTAAGATATACTCCAGTTCGGTATTCCGGTCGAAATGATCCTCAATTGCCCGTTTTCCTTTGCCGGAAATAATCAGAATATCCTCGATGCCGGAATCGATTGCTTCCTGGACGACGTACTGAATCGTCGGAGTATCAATGATTGGCAACATCTCTTTAGGCTGTGCCTTCGTCGCCGGTAAAAATCGGGTGCCAAGTCCTGCTGCTGGAATTACTGCTTTTTTTATCATCGAATCCATTTCCTCCTAGATAATATAGGGTTTAATCACCCGGGCATTAATCTTCTTGAGATTGACGATTAACCGATTGAGCATAACATCATCTTTATAAATCCCGATTATCGAACCGCCGGAACCGGCAAATTTAGCCGAAGCGCCACAATTACGAG
>CAZSDW010000007.1:78002-100941 GCA_964605705.1 uncultured bacterium | reverse complement strand
CTGATTACTGGCATTGATATTCATGATTTTTTTCCGGTTATCAAAATTTTCATTGATAAGCCGATTCAATGTCTGCTCGTCACCGCTTTGAATAGCCTGTTTACCTTCTTCAGCCAGCTCGGCAATTTTGTTCAATGTTCCCAGAACCTCCGGATCACCACGATCATAGCGGATTTTAATATCATTCAATACCCGACCGGATACTTTACTCAGAGATGTTTTGTAGGCAATGTATAACCTGGGAAGTTTGAACGGATCCAGAGCTTTATATATTCCATGGTTTTTCTCATTCATTACTTCCGGATTAAAATCCATATAAACGCAGCCTTCGTACACCTGGATCACACGATCCTGCAAACCGGCGTTAATTCCCAACTCATCGACCTCTGCCGCCAGAATAATACTGGGCAATATTTCTTTCGGGATCAATACTTTGTAAAATTTCATTAAGGCTCGCATCGTCGCAGTAACAATCGCACTGGAACCTGCCAGACCTACCTGTCGGGGAATTGAGGAATTATAACGAATCGAAAAATTCTTATAATCCAGTTTAATATTATTCTGGGTACAGTATTTATAGAATTTCCGAATCGCTGCTTTAATCAACCGGTCACCGCCATAATAGCCAAGAGATTCTATGCGTTCGACTAAATCATAGACATTTTTATAAATGTTTTGATCGGAATCATGAGATTCTATTCTGAGTTCCGGCGTCTCATATAAAGATATATGGGCACCAAAATTGGCAACAATAATTGATATGGTTTTGCCAAAATATCCATCAGATGGATTCCCAAGTAATCCGGCTCTGGCAAATGCATGTGTTTCGATTATCATTTCATATCTTTTGTTTTGTAGCGCATAGGGGAATCGAACCCCTGCTACCGGCGTGAGAGGCCGGCGTCCTAACCGCTAGACGAATGCGCCATATTCGCTGGGGTGCAGGGATTTGAACCCCGATCCCATGATCCAGAGTCATGTGTCCTGCCATTGGACGACACCCCATTTAAAAAAGCGTGCTAATTTACGATACGGCAATGCAAAGGTCAAGCCTGACAAAAGCCGGCTTAATCAAATAAAAACATCAATTATAAATGCAGCAGCAAAAAGCAATGTGAAGATCAAATGCAATCCGATTGTCATGGCATTGACCGGTAAAAGTTCCATGATTTTGTCATAATTCTTATCAGCGATTTTAAATGCTCTCAAAACCATCGGAAAAGTAATTAATACCAATAGTGACCATATTGGAAAAACATTCAGAATAGTGAAAAATACTAACCAGCAATATGCAAAAATCAACGACCCTTTGTACAAGTCCAGGGAACGGCGTTTTTCTTTTAATTTGACAACAATGGTGTTCTTATCAACGGCACCGTCGGCATGGAAATCCTGGAACTCATTAATAAACAAAATTAGTCCCACAAGAATACCGGCAGGTATGGATGCCAGCAATGGTACAATATCCAATTTTTGAATCTGTACATAGTATGTTCCCAAAACAATCAACGGACCATAAGATATCACAATCGCTAATTCCCCGATCCCTCGATAGGATAATTTCAAGGGTGATGCTGAATAGGTAAACGCCAATAATGTCCCAAGTAAACCGATAAATAAAATCATATTGCCGGCAACAACAGAATTAAGGTACAATCCAATCATAATCGTCCCAAGAAAAAGACAGACAGCGATCAGAAAAGTCTTACCCGACGTCAGCAATTTGTTTTGAATCATACGGCTGCCACCGGAGAAAGCATTATAAAACGGATTGGCTTCATCGTTCCCGGACCGGTGATCATAATAATCATTAATTACGTTAGCGGCAGCGTGGGCAAATACAGCACCGATTAGTGTCAAGAAAAAGAGTTTCCAATCAATTCCATGATTTTGTTGAAAAGCAATCGCTGCCCCAAGGATTACAGACGCTGCTGAGGCAGTAAAAAAAGGTGCCCGGACAATTCCAAGCCATAGCCGTATTTTAGATGATAAACTGCTCAAAAACGCTTGCATAAGACTCGGTTGATTCTTCCGGAAACTTAGAATTTCAGTTGTATTTTTTTCTTCACTTCTGCAAAGACTGATCTTCAACGGAATAATCTTGAAAAGACTCATATTTGCTGTATCAGAATTTAAAGAGCGATTATTTCCTTTATGCAACTTCTCTTTAACTTTATTAATAATGAAAGCATCTTCAACCGGACGGATTAAACCATTATATGAAATACTTCCAGCGCCATCCGAATTGATTAAAACGTAAACGTACGGATTGAAAGATGTCTGAAAAACAGTGATTGATTCCTTCTCAAGGAAGACCAAGAGATCGCTTCCTTCGGCAATAAAGTTGGTCTCCACGACGTGGCTGATCGAGGACATATTACTGGCAAGGATTAGTTTATCGGCTTGGTCTATAATTTTTACAATATCATTTTTCAGTAAATCAGACACTAATCCTCAGTATTTATTTAAAAAATTCTCCAATTTCAGCAATCAGATCATCCATCCCATTGATTGATTTGGGATTCACGGGTATCGAATTTTTAAACAATCTGCCGTAGGATTTTTTATCAATTCGGTCATCCATATTAATGACAATTCCCCGGTCACTTTTTGATCGAATCAAGCGCCCGATTCCCTGCCGAAATTTGAGAATTGACTCCGGAACGTAATATTCATTAAACGGGTTTCGTCCATCCAATTTTAACTTTTCGACATTTGCCTCGATGATTGGCTCGGACGGCACCGGAAATGGCAGTTTCGGGATAATCAATATTTCCAGTGAATCGCCTATTACATCGATTCCCTCCCAGAAACTGTCGGTTCCCAGCAGAACTGATGCCTTATCTTTTCTAAAATGCTCCAGTAACGATGTTCTTGATCCTCCGAATCCCTGAGTCAAAAGGGTGACACCCAGCTTCTTGAAGGTCGGCTGAATGGATCTGGAAACTTTACTTAACGCTGCATATGAAGTAAAAAGGACTAATATTCCTTTATTATAGGTATTTACCAATTTAATCAGCAGTGAACTTAATGATGTCAATTCATCCTGGTCAAAATTGGCTCTATGATAGGTAAAGAATTTCATTTGCTTCATGTATTCAAAAGGCGATCCCACCGAAATAACGTCGAGTTTTTCCGGTTTAAAATTGCTGACGCCTGTACGATTGAGAACATATTCGAATGTATCCGCAACTTGTAATGTTGCCGAGGTGAGAATTGTCGCGTTTTTATCTTTCAGTAATTTCTCGAAAATCTGGCTGGACATATCCAGTGGTGTCGAAGCAAATTCAATTTCATATTCATTAGCGCGGGCGCTGACCTCGTACCAGAAAATCAAATCATCATTGTCGCCAACTGAAATCCGTTTTAAGGTCGCTTCATATTCCTGCATGGCGGAAATAACGTTAGTGAACCGTATCCGCAATTCATCAAATCCTTCTGGCAATTCCTTAACCAGGTTATCGACTTTTATAACCAGATCCTGTAAAACCGAAAGCGCAATAGATAATTCGTATAAAAATGATTTCGGCTCCGTTTGAATATCCGGGAACTCTTCTGGAAAATTTTTATAACGTCGCTTCAGTGAGTAACCGTTATTGGTTTTAAGATGCCTGCTGGAATGCGTTAAAATTGCTTTATAAAAATTCTCTGCTGCAATTTTAAGGTCTCCGATATGATCTTTTATTTTAATTACGTCATTTTCAATTTTACTGACCTTTTTATACTGACTCATTAATTGAAGAGTATCAATCAGGGCACCCCTCTCGATTTGCCCGGAACTATAGATGGTTTTTAATAAAGCATTCAATATCGGCAGATTGATTTTTGAAGAAAAATAGTTGTAGGAATTTTTTTCAAGATTATGAGCTTCGTCAATCACCAGCGCATCATATTCCGGCAAAACAGTATTTTCAGCTGCCGCATCCGACAATAGCAGTGAATGATTGACAACAATGACATCCGCTGTACTGGCATGAAAACGTGCTTTACCCAGGTAACACCCATTATACTTCTGACAAACTCCCGTAGTGCAGTAGCCCGGCTCCGAGCATATTTCGCTCCAGACCTGATATTGCACCTTTAATTTGAAACCGTTATTCTCGGATATATCGCCGGTTTTCGTATGCTTTAACCAGATGATGATTGGGATTAAAGAAGATCTGTCGGCATAGTGAACACGGTTACCAATATCTGCCAGGTAGCGATTCCAGCGAGTCAGGCAAATATAGTTTGTTCGACCCTTCAGCATCACAGCTTTGAAATTCAGATTAAGCCTGTCATTGACAAACGGTATCTCCTTGAAAAATACCTGTTCCTGGAGTGTTTTAGTATTGCTGGCAATCACCAATCGGAAATGATTTCGGGAATTGTTTTTCAACCACAGGACTGAGGGAAGCAAATAAGCCAGGGATTTTCCGACACCGGTCCCGGCTTCAATCACAGCGACATGTCCGTTATTCAACGCCGACAGAACGTGCTGCGCCATTTCACTTTGCTGGTTGCGCGGTTCATAGTTCTCAAGTTCCCGGGATAAAAAACCTTCCGAGCAAAAATAATCTTCAACACTGGCACTTAATTTAGTCTCGCTGGATTGTTTTGACGGTTCAATTTTGCTGCCAAGAATATTTACCGGAGGAGTCCAGTCAATTACTGGGATTTTGCTATCACCGATGCTCTTTGAAAGCAACAGAAATTTGGCGGCATTCTGATAGAGCCACTTATTCGGATCATTCGTATCCTTTAGTACCATATTGATGGTCTGCAGGGTATCCAGATCGTACTTGACAACTTCCGGCAGCAATTTTAGAAATATTTGACCACAATTCAGGGCATCTGCTTCGGCTCGATGAGCACCTTCCGAAGACAATTGACAATATTCACTGACGGTTGCCAGGCTGTGATTATGCAGATAAAAGAAAAATGCCCTCGATAATGACGAGGTATCATACAACGAATTATTAATCCGATATTTTTTAAAATCAGGGTGACGCTTCAAATAGGTCTTCAGGAATCCAAGATCAAAACCGACATTGTGCCCGACGAGTGGAGAATTTCCAATAAATTCAAGGACTTCATTGAGACGATTCTCAAAGGGCATTCTATCCTGGACCATCTTATCGCTGATACCTGTCAGGGCTTCAATTAACGGAGATATCTCGACCCCGGGATTGCACAGAAAACTCAGTGTTTTTTCCGGTTTTCCATTAACAAAACGAACTGCGGCAAATTCGATTACCTTGTCAACGTTCGGATTAAGCCCAGTTGTCTCAAAATCAAATGCGATAAAGGTTTTGAGATGTAAGCGACTTAGTAAATCAGGCATTTAGGATATATTGGTAAATAATTTTACAGCATCGAGAATCAGGGATGGTTTCTTTCGAACTGCCTGTTTAAACAGTGTTAAAAATGTCATTTTTTTGGGATCGATTCCCGATAGAAATTCTGCCAGTTCATCAAAATCCTTATCAACCATATTAATCACGTACTCTTTAATTCTGTAATATCGCTCGTGTTCTTTTCCGACAGTTTTGTTCCAGTCTCTGGAATAATTGTTCAGAAATTTTTGGCTGAAATCCCCTTTTTGAATGGCATTGGCAGCGACCGTTCCTGCTTTTTTACCGCCTGACATGACGGATAAAATTCCACCACCCGAAAGCGGATTCACCTGGTGAGCGGCATCACCCACAACCATAAAATTGTCCGTTACCAGAGTTTTTAGTGAATTGGCAACCGGTACTCCACCGGCAATTGTGGTCAGGCATTTACCATTGGGGAAATGCTCGGAATAAAACTCTTTCAGTAAAGTCAATGCCGTTTTACCATTACTCATCGCAGCATTGAAGCCCAGCCCGACATTGGCACAGCTGTCACTCTTAGGAAAAATCCAGACATACCCCCCGGGAGCAAGATTTAAACCAAAATAGAAATCTATCCGATCCCCATCCACATCTATATCTTCCATCACCATTTGGGCACAAGGTTCAATATCAACAAGCTTCGTCTGGGTTCGGATGCCCGCACAACGGGCAATCCGGGATTCGACACCATCGGCGGCAATCACGATTTTTGCTTCGACCAACTTCTTTTGTCCAATGTGGATTATCTCAACGACCGGTAATTTGCCCACTTCAAATTTTACATTGGTCACGTTGGCTTTGGTGAATACTTCTGATCCGCTTTTGGCTGCCAGAGCTGCCAGATCATGGTCGAAAATCCGGCGATTAAGAATACCACATTCAAATGGCAGATCTAAATCGACATATTTTCCAGCCGGAGAAACCAGTCTGATTTTATTGATTCGATTGGCGATCCACTCTTCTCTGACATCGACATAATTATATAAATGTTTAAAACTTGTCGCTTCCGCACACCTGACCGGCACTCCGATTTCCCGGTCTCTTTCCAGCAACAGAACCGAAGCACCTTTTTCGGAAGCAAACCGGGCGGCGGTACTTCCTGCAGGTCCTGCTCCGACGACAACAACATCATATGAACTCTTCATAAATTACTCCTTGCTGTCTGCCAGGCTGAGTGCCCCGAACGGACAGACCTTGATGCAAAGTAAGCAGAGGGTACAGATTTCGTGATCGATACTGAGCCTGTTTTCATCAAGGGCAATACAATCAACCGGACAAACCGCTGGACAGGTTCCGCAAAGATCACATAATAATGGATTTATTTTTATCATATTAACTCATCCCCGACTTGAAACGTTGGATAAATCAGATTGAATCGAGAAAAATAATAACTTTTACATAAATAATAACTGATAAACAGGATAATAAAAAACAGTGGAAACTCACAACTTAGCATAAGGGCTAAAAACAGAATCGGATAGCGGATCGATCGTGTAATCCACGAATCCGTCGGTTTTAAAACCATAACGACAAATAAGGGTAATGACAACAGTGCCGGAAGTGAAATAATGGGGTCCTGGTTATACAGACTTATTCCAAAACATAGCACCAGTAATATGAACGAAATCAGAATCCTGGTCATTTTTTTTGATCTTATATCGATAGTGGTTTTATCATTTTTTCTGTCTTCATCGGAAAGATCGATTTGGGTCAGAATTATTACGGAAAGCCAGGCAAACATGTAGGGGATTGAATATTGCCAGGCAATAAATGGATTAGAACCGGACAGTGTCCAGCCATTGAAAAACAATAGCAAACCGCCAACCAGATACCCGACAATACTCATTGATGGTTTATCTTTCCAGTTAAATGGCGGATAATTAAACATATATCCCCATAACAGCACAACAATACTGATAAAAATAAAAATTTTCAGATTGATGAGCACTAATCCGGCTAAGGAAATTATTATTGAATAAATAGCGATTTTCTTGGCTGTGCCTATCCGGGTAAAATTTTCCGAGATCAGGGATAAACTACTATCCGCTTTGACTTTTGGAAGGGATTGGATCTGGTTCAGAATAAAGGTTGCCCCGCTCGCCAATGTTATCAATAAAAATACCAAGAAATTGGTCCATTTAAAGACAAATGACCACCAGATTGGATTACCACTGAAAAATGAGCCGGCACTCAATCCCGATAACGTGATGATCCAGATCGGGAAAAATAATGTTGGTCGAAAAATGAACAGGTAGTCGAGGTATTTTAGATATTTTTCAGGAATTTTTACCATTCTATCTCCATTTTAATAATTTTCCGTTGAATCCAGATATTTCCCGGTGAAACAAGCAGTGCAAAAACAGTCATCAGGCAGAGTCGTGGAATCAAGCAATCCTGCGACAGTAATATATTCAAGACTGTCAACTTCGAGAAAATCCCGGATTTCGCTGACCTCTTTATGATTGGCGATCAGTTCCTCTTTGGATGGAAAATCCATCCCGTAGTAACAAGGATATTTAACCGGAGGTGACCCAATCCGAATGTGGATTTCCGCCGGTTCAGCTTCTTTGATCATCCTGACCAGTTTTTTCAGAGTGGTTCCCCGGACAATCGAATCATCTACGATAACAACCTTTTTCTGATATAAAACACCGCCAATGGCATTGAATTTTATTTTTACGCCAAAGTCCCGCATTTCCTGAGTCGGGTGAATAAACGTCCTCCCGATATAGTGATTCCGAATCAATCCAAACTCAAAACGGGCATTCGATCGTTGTGAATATCCCAGAGCCGTGGTATTGCTTGAATCCGGCACCGAGATCACGATATCCGCATCTTCCACCGGTTTCTCGACCGCCAGGATTTTACCAATCTTACGGCGGGTTTTATCAACATATTCGCCAAAGATTTGGCTGTCAGGTCTGGAAAAATAAACGTACTCGAAAATACAATGGCGCGGCTGAGGTTCGGCAATTTTATAACTTTTTTGATTGTTTCCGTCAATTACGATCATCTCACCGGGCTCAACATCCCGTTCATATTGGGCACCCACCAGATCCAACGCACAGGTTTCTGATGTAGCAATCACGGTATCATTCAAACGCCCGAGGCATAAAGGACGAAAACCATGCCGGTCGCGGGCAATAATCATTTTATCATTAAAAAGAATGACAATCGAAAAAGCACCTTTTATTTTCCGCAGAGCCTCAAGAAATTTTTCTTCGATTGTCTCGGCGCATGAATGGGAAAAGAGGTGAATGATATACTCGGTGTCCGATGTTGTTTGAAACAGCGTTCCCTTTTCTTCCAATTCCTTTTTTATCGGATCAAGATCGACCAGATTGCCATTATGGGCAATGATGACCTGATTTCCTTTATAATTAAATACCAGTGGCTGAATGTTAAGCCTTGATTTGTCGCCGTGAGTCGAGTAGCGGTTATGCCCGATCGCATAATTGCCCTTCAATGTCTCCAGCATATCACGACGGGAGAAAACTTCCGAGACCAGGCCCAAGCCTTTGGAGATGTGAACGTGGGAATTATGATAACTGGCGATCCCGACTCCCTCCTGTCCGCGATGTTGCAAAGCGTATAGGCACAAATATGCTAAAGTCGATGCCTCCCGGTTATTATAAATTCCAACGACACCACACATATTATTCAGATTCCAGTATTTTAATATGATTCGAGTAAATCCAACCCCGCTTACCTTTCAGCACCTCCAGCCTGTATAAACCCGGTGATACTTTCAGATCAATCTCAGTGGCTTTTCCTTTTTGAATGACTTCCCCGTTTCGAATTAAACGACAATGCCCGCGATCAGGAATAGTCGCTTTCACAACTGGATTTTTCATGACACCCGATTCACCCATCTGAAGAACTCTGTCGCCATCCTCCACCCAGAATCGAAATCCTTTGGCATTCCCCCGTCTGTAATTTGAGATAAACGTCCGACCGCTTCGAATTATATCAAAAATGATTGCTTCTGTCTTTAAAGTATCTTCGGAACTTAAGGTATCATTACAAAGCAGGTGAGTTCTGATCGATTTAAACATAATCTTATAATCGAAAACTGCTTTAGTGTAAAGTCCTAAAATCTTAATTTTAGTAGCGTGTACATCAACAGAGCCAACCCCGGTTACCTTTCTTTCCAGGTTTGCTTTATCCCACCAACTTAAAAGCCGTCTTGACGGAAATGTCGAAAAACTGCGCGGATGGACAACATTCCAGTACTTATTCCGCACGTTCGTAAGTTCCAGCCAGTGCGACATCATGTTCCAAATCTCGATCACTTCAATTTCAGGATAATCCAGGTTACCCCACGGGATCGGCGGAAATTCTACCAGGGAATTTTTCAAATCCCGCTGTTCAAACGGATGCGCGGCAATACCCAACGCACCCTTTTGCTTTACGGCTTTAATATATTGTTCATGACTGAGAGTTTCCGGCAACAATTTATCCAGTCCGAATGCCAGGTAATGATGCTGATCATCTTTATCATTAATTTCGTAACCTACCGAAACAAACAGATTGTCATGCCAACCTGCATAACCTTCATCACGACCTCTCAGGGTCATATGATCGGATGCCAGCAGAAAATCCAATCCGGCTTCCCGGGCAGCTAAGATCATTTCAGGAAAGGTGCCGCTTCCGTCCGAATAAACCGAATGCGCATGAATACAACCGATATATTCCTTAAAATCGCGTGTCACTCAATCCCCTTTATAAAAAGAAATGCCAGACCAATCCCCATTCCGTCCGCTGCCAGGTCACGAAAACTGAAAAATCCGTTGGGCTTGTGCTTGTCGGATGTTTCTTTTCCCAATCCCAGTGAAATTGTTATAAGTGCAGCGCCATTCATCGATTGGTTCTTTGATTTATCCATCATTCGGTTTTGCATATAGTACCCGGTAGTTGTGATAATGAATGAGCTGCTTAAATGTTTCAATTTATCAATGGCAAACCAGGGATCTTTCGATTCTTTTTTTGACGATTCAAATAATTCATATCCCGCGACCGGTTGAAGCAGACAAATCAGCAAAATCAGGCAAATCCATTTTTCCATTATATTAATCCAAGACTGCTCAGAAAAATGAATAAAATCAGGACCGGCGCGACATATCGAATAAGCAGTGACCAGATTTTCATCAAAAAGGCTGGAAAATCGGAAGTACCTTCCAGTAATCGAGGTACTGCCCGCTTCGTTCCCCAGAACCAGCCAACAAAAAGCGCAATAAAAATACCGCCTAAAGGTAAAAATATATTTGCAGAAATAAAATCAACAAAATCGAAGCAGGTCAGTCCGAAAATGGTAAAACGCTGCCATCCGCAGAAAGACATGGCACTCGGTATTCCGATAATAAAAACAATTGTTCCCAAAATAATCGCTGCTTTTTTCCGTTCAACGTTGAACTCATCCACCACAAACGAAGTAATAACTTCCAGAAGCGAAATTGTTGACGTCAGTGCCGCTAAAGTCAGCAGTAGAAAAAAGATAATTCGGAAAACATAACCTCCTGGTATCGAATTGAATACGACCGGTAAAATATTGAAAATCAGGGAAGGTCCCTGAGCCGGTTCAAGTCCCATGGCAAACACTGCCGGAAAGATCATAAATCCAGCCAGCAGTGCTATCAGTGTATCAAGAATGACAATGTTCAGAGCACTGCCGGGAATATCCTCTTTTGTGGACATATAACTGCCATAGGTCAACAGTGCGCCCATCCCCAGACTCAGCGAAAAAAATGCCTGCCCCAAAGCCAGAAAAAAGGTTTTTCCGGTCACTGCTGAAAAATCCACCTTTAAAAGGTAACGAATTCCTTCATACGAACCATTCAGACTGACTCCCCTGATAACCAGAACAATTATTAGAAAAAACAGAACCGGCATCATAATTTTCCCGGCTCGCTCGATTCCCTTTATAACGCCGGCATAAATAATCGATACTGTCAATATCATAAACAGTGCATGAAATGTCAGCGTCCACTGCGGATGCGAAGATAATGAATCGAATAATTTCCCGGCAGCTGCAGGATTGGGAAGATCGTGAAAACTACCTTTGATTGACTCTATAACATAGCCCAGACTCCAGCCGGCAATGACATTATAATAGGAAAGAATCAGAAAACCGGTCAGAACACCCAAACCACCGACCATCATCCAGAAGGGATTCCCATTACTAAGTTCCCGAAAACTCCCAACTGGATTTTTCTGGGCAGTTCGCCCGATCAGGATTTCCGCAATGACCACCGGTAATCCAACTAAAAGAACACATAACAGATAGAGAAATACAAAAGCAGCACCACCATTTTCACCGACGAGATATGGAAATTTCCAAATATTTCCCAGACCTACTGCAGATCCGGCAGCAGCTAGAATGAAACCAATTTTTGAATTCCACTGCTCTCTCTTAATATCCATATTGTCTCCCAATATTCCAGGAAAACGAAATCCCAACTCCCGTGGTTTCCGGATTTACCATCAGTTCAATATTATCGCCAGGAAAATAATATAAATGCGCATCCACAAGCGCATCCAGCATTCCGGCAATATAAAAGCCGGCACACCACCAGGCATACTTATTCCGCATGTCCCGTGGGCGTCCGGAATCGAGCGTCAGGTTGTACCCTGTTATCGCTTTTATCTGTTCTTTTTTTTCATTTTCCGATAATGCATTCCAGGCTTCCACACCCAGTGAATTTTTTGTCTCTTTGACATATTGGTAAATATCGTTGTATTTGAAAAAATTGTACAAATGATAAGATTCCAACGAAAAATAGATAGCAGCCTTTACAGGTTTATGGACATATAATTGTCCCCAGCCTGGCACAATTGCCGATCTGATTAAAGCCGATTTTGGTACGATCATCCGGGTGCTGTCAGGCGTCGCTCGCTCAGACGCCCAAACAAGCGAACCATTAACTATAAGTAAAAGTATGATTCCTGTAAATATGTAATTTTTCTTAAACGGTAAAAGTAACATCTATCCAGATTATTCGTTATTGATTTTAGGCAGACCAGTTGCCGATAACAAACGCCGATTGCGGTACAATCGATATATGAACTTCCCTGGTATTCTGATCGTAAAGTTCACCATCAAAATGAATTGGCAAGGCAACATCACTACTGACCTTGATATTCTTGCCCCTGGTGATTGAAACCTCTTTTACGACCGACAGTGTTCCGTTTTTCAAACGTCCGAAATTCAGAAGAATTTTCCAAATCGGAATATCCCGAACATGACAAATATCGAACAGGCTGTCATGAATTGACGCATCCGGTGTCAGTTTTAAGCCCCCACCGACGGACCAACCATTTCCGATAGCGATCAGGTAGCTGAGGCTGTTACCTATTTCCCTGCCATCGATTTCTATATTCACAGGTATCGCATCCCAAAGTGTCAAACTGCTGAAAACGGCATATAAATAAGACAGTGAACCTTTTAAAAACTTCACATTTTTACTGCGATAATTAACAAAGCCGTCGAACCCTATTCCAACGCCGTTCAAAAAAACTCTGTCACCGATAATACCAAGGTCCATCAATCGATATTTAAAATTGATAATCGTATCGATCGCTTTTTGTAAATCCTTTGTCACAGCTATACTTCGCGCAAAATCATTCCCTGTACCGTCAGGGACGATCCCAAAAGGTGTGGGTGTTCCTGCCAATCCGTTCATCACTTCGTTAGCGGTTCCGTCTCCTCCAAAGGCGATGACAGCATCATATTCCCGGTGAATTTTATCCGTAATCCGGGTAGCATGGTACGGCGCTTCCGTAAAATAGTAATCAAATCGGTGGTTCGTTCTTTGGGCCATCTCTTTTAATCTTGGAAATTGTTTTAATGTGCGACCGCGACCGGCAGCCGGATTGACAATAATGGCAAACTTCTTTTGTTCCAAATATTTTACTCCACAATGGCGATTGCTTCAATTTCAACCAGAGCATCCAGCGGCAGCCGCAAAACCTGCACTGCAGATCGTGCCGGTTGATCCTTTGGAAAATATTCCAAAAAAACTTCATTCAATTTTGAAAAATCAGCGAGATCAATCATAAATACGGTCAGTTTCAGAATATTTTCACGACCTGTGCCTGCGGATGTTAAAACTGCCGAAATATTTTCTAAACACTGCCTGACCTGCGCCTTGATCTCTTTGGCTTCAATCCTGCCGGTTTTCGGATTGATGGCGATCTGCCCGGACGTGAATACGATACCTTTTGTTTTAATTGCCTGACTGTAAGGTCCGATTGCCTTTGGCGCTTTATCAGTTGAGATTATTTCACGACACATTTATTCCTCATCACAAATTATTTCCCCCAACAGATATTGAGATCTTTATTTGCCTTGAGTTCTTCCAGACGGCGAACCGGTGTCGTCAAGGGCGCCTGATGCAGAACGTCAGGATTTTCATGAGCTTCCCGATCGATGCTTTCCATTGCCTGAATGAACCTATCAAGCGTCTGCTTGCTTTCAGATTCGGTCGGCTCGATCATGATGGCTTCTTTGATAATCAGCGGAAAATAGACTGTCGGTGCATGCACTCCAAAATCCAGCAAACGTTTGGCGATATCCAGCGTTTTAATACCTAATTCACGATGACGTTCACCGGATGCTACAAACTCATGCATACAGGCACGATTATAAGGCACGGTGAATTTATCCGCAAGTTTTACCCTCAAATAGTTTGCATTGAGAATGGCATTCCGGGAAACCTTCGACAAACCTTCTACTCCCAGAAGCGTGATATAAACATAAGCTCTGACCATCACACCGAAATTGCCATAAAGTCCCAGCACTTTGCCGATGGTTTCCGGAAAGTCGGAAGACAGCACAAATTCCGAACCTTTTTTTAAGATTCGTGGCACAGGCAGATATTTTGCCAGTTTTTCGACCACCGCTATGGGACCACTTCCGGGACCACCGCCACCATGCGGAGTGGAAAAGGTTTTATGCAAATTTATATGTGTAATGTCAAAACCCAGGTCGCGCGGACATGTGATGCCCAATAAAGCATTTAAATTTGCACCATCCATATATACAATGCCATCATGTTCATGAACGATCTTTACAATCTTTTCAACTTCTTCTTCAAAAAGTCCAAGCGTATTAGGATTAGTTATCATCAATCCGGCAACTTCAGCGCTCATTTTTTCTTTTAAATCTTCAATGTCAATACAGCCACGCTCGTTGGAGTTAATTGCACGAGTTTCAAAATTTGCCGAGTAAGCACTGGATGGATTGGTGCCATGGGCAGAATCCGGAACAAGGATGTATTTGCGTTTCTCACCTTTTGACTCGTGATACTTTTTCATGATCATGACACCAGTCAACTCACCGTGCGAACCAGCGGCGGGCTGCAAGGTCGCGGCATGCATCCCGGTAATTGCACAAAGCATCTTTTCAAGGTCATACATCAATTCCAGGGCACCCTGTGAAACTGATTCCGGTTGCAGCGGATGGGCATTGGCGAAACCGGACAATCCGGCAATTTTATCGTTGATTTTCGGATTGTATTTCATCGTACAGGAACCCAGTGGGTAAAAACCTTTATCCACATGGTGGTTCATCGTCGAAAGGTTTACAAAATGACGTACGACTTCCGGTTCACTGACTTCCGGGAGATTCAGTTCAGTTTGTCGTAATAATGAATCCGGAATAAGTTTTTTGACGGTTTCGTCACTCACCGGTTTTGCCGGTAAGGACGCTCCCATTTTCCCTTTTGAGGAATATTCAAAAATCAGTTGTTCCATGATATCTCCACAGTACTTATCATTGATTAAGTGCTTTTTCAACAATTTTCTGATATGTTTTAATCATTTCAGGAATCTTATCGATATCTCTGCCACCCGCCGTTGCCAAATACGGACGACCGCCGCCGCCACCACCTAAAATTTTGCCCAATTCCCTGACAATATTGCCGGCATGCAGTTTATATTTTTTTATGGCTGAATCGGTGACCGCAACAACGATCATTGGTTTTCCGTCTGAAACTGAGCTAAGCATTGCAACGCCCAACTCAAGTTTATCGCGTACTAAATCACCGACATGCTTTAATTCATCCATATTTAGTAAATCATAATGATGCTGAAAAACCGTGACACCATTGTTGACCGGCGCATCATTTAAAAAAGTATCAAGTTCATCCTCGATTCCTTTTGAAGTTTCTGAGCATATGTCCTTTTCAAGTTGTTTTACTTTAGTAACGAGATCTTCGACTTTCTGAATAATATTATCCCTCGTCGCAGCTAATTGTCTCGACAGTTTTTCAATGATTTCATCATTCTTCCGGGCAATGTCGATCACTTTTTGTCCGGTAACGGCTTCGATACGCCGAATTCCAGCCGCCACAGCCGACTCCGAAACAATTTTAAAAACACCAATATTACCGGTCCGATTGACATGCTTGCCGCCACAAAGTTCTTTCGAAAACTCACCAACATCGATGACTCGCACAACATCACTGTATTTTTCACCAAACAGTGCCATTGCACCTGATTTTTTAGCATCATCGTAAGATTGTTGCCGAACACCAACTTCGATATTTTCACGAATCTTGCGGTTGACAATATCTTCGATCTGTCGAATCTGCTCATCTGTTATTTTGGTATAATGGGTCAGATCGAAGCGCAATCGCTCGGCATTTACCAGTGAACCGGATTGATGAACATGATCGCCCAGTACCTCGCGTAAAGCAGCGTGCAGCAAATGGGTTGATGTATGATTTGCCCGGATCGCATTGCTTGCTGCCATATCAATGGCGGCAGTGACGGAAAAATTCTCAGCGATGGAACCGGTTGTCAGTTCACCGATATGGACAATTGAATCATTGATTCTCACCGTATCTTTCACCAACATTTGAAAATCAGCATTTGAAATGGTCCCGGTATCGCCAATCTCCCCACCAGACTCGGCATAAAAGGGGGTTTTATCGAGAACAATATGCAGAAGATTATCCACTAAGAAGTATTTTCTAATCACCGATTGCGTTTCAAATTGTTTATAGCCGACGAATTCTGAATCGGCTCCTTCTGTCGCTATAATCCAGTCAGAATCCGGTTTTGCTTGATCCAGTTTGAATTTTTGGGCTGATCGCGCCCGTTCTTTTTGCTTTTCCATTTCTTTGTCAAATCCTGTAATGTCAACAGTAAATCCGTCCTCTTCAGCGATAAGTTTAGTGAGGTCCACCGGAAAACCAAAGGTATCATAGAGCTTGAAAACATCCGCTCCGGGAATTTCGCTTTGACTTTGCTTTTTCAACTGCTGCTTGATTCGCTGATAGACTTCCAGCCCCTTATCAAGGGTTTCACCAAAAGATTGTTCTTCGAATCGGATTACTTGTTGGACATGATTTTTGCGCTCGATTACTTCAGGATATACATCACCCAGTACTTTTCCGACTGTGTCAACCAGTTTATACAAAAACGGCTCATGCATATTCAAAATCCTGCCAAAACGAGCAGCCCGTCTTAGAATTCGCCGGATCACATAACCCCGCCCCTCATTGGACGGCATTCCACCATCCGCAATCGAAATGGTCAGCATCCGGATATGATCGGCAATTACCCGATGAGCGATGCCGCTGGTTTCCCGATACTTAGTTCCGGTCAGTTTGTCAATTTCAGCGATGATTGGCATAAACAGGTCAGTATCATAATTGGACTGTTTTTGTTGCAAGGCGGTGACAATTCGCTCTAAACCGGCACCGGTATCGACATGCTTTTTAGGAAGCGGCATCAGATTACCTTCCTGATCACGGTCGTACTGGATAAAAACCAAGTTCCACAATTCAATATATTCCGGATCGCCGCTGTTGATCTTTTCGGCAATCTGATGGTCAGGATCATCTCCGAGATAATAGTGGATTTCCGAGCAGGGACCACAGGGACCGGTGTCGCCCATTTCCCAGAAATTGTCCTTTTTCCCAAAACGTAATATGTGGACAGGATCGATATCGGTTTCCAAATTCCAGTAATTAAAAGCCTCATCATCATCCTGATAGACAGTTGCCCAGAGACGATTTTTTGGAAACTGCCAGACTTTTGTAAAGAGTTCCCAGGCATACTGAATCGCTTCTCTTTTATAATAATCCCCAAACGACCAGTTTCCCAACATCTCAAAAAAAGTATGGTGATAGGTATCTTTTCCAACCTCTTCAAGGTCGTTATGTTTTCCGCTGACACGGATACATTTTTGTGAATCTGCAACCCGTAAATACTGCGGTTCTTCCTGGTTCAGAAAAATCGGCTTGAACTGGTTCATCCCGGCATTCGTGAATAACAATGTCGGATCATCTGTTGGAATTACCGGTGCGCTTTTGACTATTTCATGATCAATATTCTTAAAATAATCAATGAAATCCTGCCGAATTACGGCTGCCGTTTTCATCATACTCCATTCAATCCAATCATATTAAAATAATCAACTTCATTTATAAACTGATAAGTTATTTTTATATCCGCCAATAATCAAGCCATAATCGACGGAATATGCTGTCGGGATTTAAATTACGGAAGATAAAACCGAAACCAATTTATCAATCTCGAATGGTTTGCTGAATGAGGCTTGAAAACCAAAATTTTGAGGCTGACTGATAACCGGATCATCGGCATATCCGCTGAACGCCAGTGCAGTTATTCCATTATCCAGCTTCCTGAGTTCTTTAATCACCTCCTTGCCTCCCATTCCCCCGGGAATCGTCAAGTCAAGTATCACCAGATTGAAAGGATTTTGATCGGAGATCGATTTTTTAAATAGTTCTATTGCCGACTCACCATCAATGGCGGATTCAACTTCAAAGCCGAGGACCTTTAACATTGCTACCATAAACTCACGGACTGCTGTCTCATCATCCATCAACATAATCCGACCGCTAAAGGTTTTACTAAGTTTCGGTTCTTTATTAATTACCAGCGGTTTGTCAGTCGATGGCAGATAAAATGTAAAGATTGTCCCCACACCCGGTTCTGAATCGACAGCAATATGTCCATTATGTTTTCCGATAATCGAATAACAGGTCGCCAGACCTAAGCCATTCCCAAAACTTTTCGTGCTGAAAAAGGGATCGAAGACTTTATCAAGATTCTCTTCCGGAATTCCAACTCCCTGGTCGCGAATTGAGACTTTGACATATTCACCGGTCGATAGTTTATCAATTAAATCACCCGAATCGACAAGGACGTTGATTGCTTCGATAAATACCGTTCCACCGTTGGGCATTGCCTGCATGGAATTGATCACTATGTTTGTCAGTACCTGGGAAATCTGGTTTGAATCTATTTCCACCAGCCGTAAATCATCCTCGATCTTAAAATCATATTTAATATTGCTACCGGTCAGTGCAAATGGGACAACTTCCTCAATCAAGTCTTTTATGGACGCCACCTGAATGATTGGTTCTCCACCTTTTGAAAAGGTCAGCAACTGCTGAGTCAAACCTGTTGCCCGGGAAATGGTTTCTTCGATTTGAGTCAAATAGTTGTGAACTTTATTTTTATCACTAATATCCATCTTAAGCAACTGAACATTACCCAATAACACCGATAAGATATTGTTAAAATCGTGAGCTATTCCCCCTGCCAGAATTCCAATTGAATCGAGTTTCTCGGCTTTGAATGCCTCTTCCTGGATGCGCTTATACCGTGTCAAATCCCGGATTATCCCGAAGCTGGCTGACTTATCATTCCAGAATATCTTGGAAGTATTCACCTCCAGCTCGAGAAATTTCCCGGTTTTTGTCTTACAGGTAAACTCATATTTTTTACTGACACGGCTGCCTTTTTTTCGATTATCAAAGCGCTTCCGAATTTCCGCTTTGCTTTCGTCTGCAACAATGGTTAAAAAGTCAAATTTTGGATCGAGAAGTTCCATTCTATCGTATTCCAGAATACGTTCCAGCGCTGGATTGACCAGCACGAATTGCTCATTCTGGCGAACATAAATGGCATCATTGGAATGTTCCACAATCTGCCGAAAATTTGCTTCACTGGAATGCAGTGCCCGTTCCATTTGCTTTCGTAACGAGATATCCCGAATAAATACCAGATCAGCAGGTTCACCGTGCCAGATAGTTCTGGATGCCACGATTTCAATAGGTATAAGACTGCCGTCTTTCCCCCGCAACAGCGATTCGTAAATGCTCCGAACTGATTTGCCCTGAATTCTCTCTCTCGATAATTTACTGATATCCTCGTAGTGATCTTCAGGTGTTAAATCCTTCAGATTCAGGGTTGTCAGTACTTCAACGGGATAGCCACTGATTTCCGCCGCGTTATTATTGGCATAAATATAATCACCATCCAATGTGCAAATGAGGATCCCATCAAAAGCATTATCGGCGAGTTGCCGAAAATTTTCCTCACCGGTGCGCAGCGCTATTTCAGCATTTTTACGATGTTTTATTTCTTCCTGAAGTTCATTGGTTCGCGATGCGACTGTCTTTTTTAATGACCAAATCCAAAATATTGTCAGAAGGGCAACCACCAGGAGCAACAGAGTAGCAATAGAAGCTATTTTCAAAAACTTATTTACAAAAGGAATTCGAGATTCCTGCCCTCTTACCCATTTCTGATAAAGTTCATTGTATTCTACGGTGGATTGTAAAATGATTAATCCTTCGTTGATTTTATTCAATAGCCGGATATTATTGTTGACAGCAAAACAGTACTCCATCGGAGGAAACATATCCGGGAGTGATTTCACGTGCTTAATTTTATGCTTTTTAATATAATAATCGCCTTGCACCTTACTAATCAGGGCACAGTCATAGGCTCGGGTTGCCAGAAGTATCATAGCTTTTTCAGAATTTTCGACAGTGATAATTGAACGAGTTATATGATTTTCCAAAAGATAATCATGCATAATGTCACCCTTTTGCACAATTATCTTCTTTTCAAGCAGATCTTCCCTGGATTGAATCGACGATTTATCGTTAACAAATATCGCATAGATGATGGTTGAATGGGGAATGGAAAAATCCAATAGTTCATCCCTCTCGTCAGAATAAAACATCCCGACCAGTCCATCCGCAGCACCTCTCTCAACCGAGCGTCTGACATCATCCCAGGGACCGCTCTGAATCCGGATATCCAAACTCATTACCTCGGAAATCCGATTTAATAAATCGATACAGAAACCCGAGGGAGTTTCGTTTTCATCGTCAAATGAATAGGGTGGATAATTATTGTCTGCCAAAAACAGGTAGGATTTGGAATCTACTCGTGATGTTTCACCTGCCAATATGGAAGACATGAGTGATATTATCATTATCACTTGAACTATAATAACTCGCAGCATTGATTTATAACTGATCATTTTAAAATTAATTCTTAATAACTCACTATCATGATTTGTATCAGGTAAATATTAATAATTCTGTAAATAATCGTAAAATTTAAAGTTTATTGAACACCTGGCTAATAATTGGATAAGTAAATCCGCGCTGTTTTAAAAATCGATATAATCTCTCTTTTACCTTCAATGGATCGCTGATCGCTACAATCTTCTTTTTCGCAAGTTTTAGAGCAATTTCTAATTGAATATCCTGATCGATCTGATCTGCAGCGACATTTTCGATGATAGCATTTGAGATTCCCCTTTTCCTTAACATCAGCCGCATTTTATTCTCGCCATAATGATTGATATTGATCATATCACGAACCAGCATTTCGGCATACTGTTCATCATTGACGTAGGCTCGCTCCTTGCAATACAATAACGTACGCTCAATGATCCTTTTGGAAAACTCCTTTTTTCGTAAATAGGTTCTCAACTCAAATTCACTTCGCATGCGAATCGCCAGATATCTCACTGCCATGACTTTGGCTGCTTCAAATTCCTCATGAGTCTTAATAACAAAAATCTGATTATCACTCAAAGTTTGGGATACTGCCAAAGGAAACCGCTGAAACGTCTGCTCAGACACACTGAATGCATACACATCATCCAGAAAAACCGAGCGACGGTCAGTTCTTTTCTTCTGAAATACAATTTTTGTGATGGTTTTTGGCTTCTGCTCAGATTTATGCGGACTTTGGCAGTTATCACTTAAAAACAAATTCAGTCTATTCTTTCTCTACGTTCACAAGACCAAGAAACTCACGAACCTGTTTTTCGATTTTCTTGGAAGTCTCAGGATTATCTATCAAATACTGTTTGGCATTTTCACGCCCTTGACCGATTCGTTCATCACCGTACGAATACCAGGATCCGCTTTTCTGAACCACGTCTGCCTGGACAGCCGTATCGATGATATCCCCTTCAAAAGAGATACCCGTTCCATACATAATGTCAAACTCGGTTTCCCGAAAAGGCGGTGCCAGTTTATTCTTTACAACTTTCACTTTGGTCCGGTTGCCAACATTGCTGTTGCCATCCTTAATTGTCGCAATTCTGCGAATTTCAAGACGCAGAGATGTATAGAATTTTAATGCACGACCTCCGGATGTTGTCTCAGGATTACCGAACATTACGCCGATTTTTTCGCGAATCTGGTTAATAAAAATAACCGAAGTATTTGATTTATTGACCGCACCGGTCAGTTTTCGAAGCGCCTGAGACATCAGTCGCGCCTGAAGTCCAACATGGGAATCGCCCATTTCACCTTCCAGCTCGGCACGCGGAACCAGTGCCGCAACTGAATCAATTACAATTATGTCAATCGCATTACTGCGTACCAGCGTTTCGGTAATTTCCAACGCCTGTTCACCATTGTCCGGCTGAGAGATGAGTAACTCTTTGGTATTCACTCCCAGTTTCCCCGCATAGATTGGATCAAGGGCATGTTCGGCATCGATAAAAGCGGCATAACCGCCCTTTTTTTGTGCTTCAGCGATCACATGCAGAGACAGAGTTGTTTTCCCCCCGGACTCCGGTCCGTAAATTTCAGTGATTCTGCCACGCGGAATCCCACCGGTACCGATGGCGGCATCCAGTGATAAACAACCCGTAGAGACCACCTCAACCGATACTCTCATATTTTCGTCACCGAGTCGCATGATTGATCCTTTGCCGAATTGCCGGTCAATTTGTGCAACTGCCAGATCGAGCGCGCGTTCTTTGTTATTATCTTTAGCTGCCATGATGAAGGTCTCCCGTTAATTAGGTTAATTTAAATTTATGAATGGGAGTGTAGATCGCTCCCCGGGGATTCAAGACACTTTCATAAAGTACTATCTCAGATACAGGATTATTAATTGGTTCAAATCTATAAGAAAGAAATTGACCAAGTCTGGGCGAAGATTTTTTAAATCCACTGACACGCCCTAATGTAATATGTGAGCGATATTCTCTATCTTCTTGTTTCACAGGCATATCTTTTAATGTGTCGTTCAAAAGAATACTCAAATATTTTAAATTTTCCGAACCATCCGTAATTCCCAACCACAACACTCTTGGATGATTCACCGATGGAAAAACACCGGTTCTGTGACAAATATAATCAAATTTTTTCAAACTTCTAACGGAACTTTCAATCCGCGAAATAAGCGTCGGAATATCACTTGAATTTACATCTCCTAGGAATTTGATTGTCAGGTGCACATTATTCGGAGTTACAAAGCGGATATCTCTCTTTAAAAAGTGAAAC
>CAZSDW010000007.1:0-77992 GCA_964605705.1 uncultured bacterium | reverse complement strand
AACTCTGCTTGAATTGCCCGGATCAGGGATCGTGTCTGTTCAGAGACATTAACGGCAATAAAAAGACGCTTATGCATGGATCCCTTCTTTTTTTAGGATCAATCGCAGTTGATTCAGTGCCATATTGGCAAAGTAGGTTTTATTTCCTAACCGATCACGATTATAGCAGTAATGAAATATTTCAGATCTCTTTACCGTGGCTATTCCTATATACACTGTTCCAACCGGCTTTTGAGGAGTTCCCCCGGCAGGACCTGCAATCCCGGTAATACTCAAACCAATATCTGTGGCTGCCCTCAGCCGAATATTTTGTGCCATCTCTGTCGCTGTTTCCGGACTGACTGCACCGAATTTCTCGATTGTCGTTTTTTCTACACCCAGTAAAACGATTTTGGATTGATTGCTATAAGTAACAACTCCCTCGATAAAATACTCAGAACTACCGGACACATTTGTCAATCGGTTGGCAATTAATCCACCGGTACAGGATTCGGCGGTAGCGATGGTCATCTGTCTGGTTGTCAGTTCGCGGGCAATTACCGTCTCAAGTGCATCGGTGCCAAACCCGTAAACTGCATCGCCCAGAAGTTCGGAAAGTTCGTGAATTGCAGCGTCAAACCTGTCTCGATTTTTCTGAGCATTTGCATGCGTAATGCTGATATCGACGTTAGGAAAACTCGGTAAAATCGATGTTGAAAATTCCGGGTGTTGCTCTATCCATTCCTTTATTTTTTCGTAAACAGCAGACTCCGATAATCCGGTTGTATGAATAATTTCATAATGCACGGAATATTTTGAAATTCGTCCGAGTTCAGGACCAATAAATTCATCCATCATTTTTTTCATTTCAAGCGGAACACCGGGCATAAAATAGAACAGCGTTTCCCCTTTTTCAAACTTCATCCCCTGAGCGGTTCCTTCCAGATTCGGGATGATTTCGGCATTGATAGGCAGATACGCCTGTTGTTCGTTCAGATTTTCTCGTGAGATGCCGCGCTTTTCAAAAAGGATTTGGATACGAAGAAAAGCTTCTTCATTGAATTTCAAAGGTGACTTGAAGTATTGGCTGACGGCTTCTTTGGTGATGTCATCGTGAGTCGGTCCCAGTCCCCCGGTAACTAAAACCACATCCGTCCCGGATTTGATTTTAGCAAGCGTCTCCTTTATTGATGGTATATCGTCACCAATGATTATGATGGTATCGACAGTAATCCCAATCCGACGCAACTTTTTGAGGATATATTGCGAATTAGTTTCAGTCGAAGTTCCGGAAAGTAGTTCATTCCCGATTGCCACAATGGCAGCAGTCATCTAAACCATCCACATAATCAGGTTGATAGAGACGGCAGTGAAAAGTCCCGCAGCAATATCATCGATCATAATTCCGAATCCGCCACTCATTTGTTCGAGTTTGTTAATCGGAAATAACTTTGTAATATCAAATATCCGAAACATGATAAATGCCAGGGTCACAAGAATCAGATAATGGGGATATTGAATTTTTGGAATAAGCAACAATGCCAGCCACATTCCGGCAACTTCATCGATAACTACATAGGATGGGTCAATCACTCCCGATTGAATTTCTGATAATCCGGCAACATAAATGCCAATTAAAAATGCTGAACCCACAATTACCAACTGAATAATTCTGGATTCGACAGGCAGCAGCAGCCAGATAATCGTTGCCAGCAGACTTGCCCAGGTCCCCGGCGCGCCGGGAATGTATCCGATATAGAAAAAGGATGCCAGTGCATCGATGATGAAATTCTTTTTCAAGATTTTTTCAGGTATTTCTGAATACTTTTACGGTTGACAATTACATACTCAATCCCGGTCCAGACTGTAAATATTGTCACAAGCAGCATCAGTACATAGATCACATGGTAATCCTTCAGAATTTTAATATAGTCCGATATTCCCAGAAACATCTGCCAGCGTTGGGTAATGATATAAACCAGGATAAAGCTGACTACGCCAATCTGAGCACCGGTTTTCGCTTTGGCTGATGAGCGAGTTGTCATGCTGCTGTCTTTGGCACTCATTAATATCCGAATACCGGTTACCATAAAATCCCTGAGAATCACCAGAATAACCATCCACAATGGGATCAATCCCATGATAACAAAAGAGATAAAGGCTGCCGACATTAAAACCTTATCAGCTAAAGGATCAAGGAACTTTCCCAGAGAAGTCTCTTCCCGGTATTTGCGGGCAACATAACCGTCATACGCATCGGTTGTTGACGCAATGATAAAACTTATCAATGCGAGTATTTCAAAATACTCCCGCCCACCAAATAAAAAATACAGAAAAAGCGGCGTCAATAGTATTCGTGTCGTCGTAATAAAATTTGCCCGTGTGAAAATAGTTGATTTCATTTTAATAATGTTCTGCCTTCTAATGCTTTTGTCAGTGTCAATTCGTCAGCAAATTCAAGATCTATCCCCATCGGTATTCCCTGGGCAATCCGGCTGATCTCTAAGCCCTTACCTTGTAATAATTTTGAAAGATATAATATCGTTGTTTCACCGTCACGTGTCGGATTGATAGCAAAAATGATTTCCCTGACCGCTTTTAATCTTGGCATCAGATCATCGATATGCAAATCGTTCGGTCCAATCCCATTGAGAGGTGATAAAACACCACCAAGTACATGATACAGCCCCCGATAGCGCCCGGTTTTTTCGATTGCGAGTACATCCATGGCATCCTGGACGATACAGAGTGTCGCATGGTCCCTTTTCATATCGGAACAGATATCACAGGGATCATGCTCAGCAATATTATGACATTGACTGCATTCTGATATTCTATCCTTTACATCAACAATCGATTTTGCCATTGCTACGGCATCATCGCGGGAATTTTTCAGAATAAAGAAAGCCAGCCGCTGTGCGGATTTTTTCCCAACTCCCGGAAACCGGGAAAGCTGATCGATAAGAGCCTGTACTGAAGAAGGTAGCGAACTCATAATCCTGGAATTTTTAAACCACCCGGCAAATTCGGAAGCAGTCCACCCGTTAAGCCTGCCATTTTTTCCTGTGATAAATCCTGGGCTTTGTTCAATGCCTGGTTGGTGGCTGCCACAATCATATCTTCAACCATCTCAACATCATCGGATAAAATTTCAGGATCGATTTTTATGGACAGTATTTCCTGTTTACCATTGGCAACGACCTTTACCATACCACCACCGGCACTGCCTTCGACTGTCATGTCTGCCAGTTCGTTCTGCATCTGCTCCATCTGTTGTTGCACTTTACCAAACTGTTTCATAATATTATTCAAACCACCTTTGGGTATCATAGTCACTCCTTACATTGGAATTATTTCTCCGCCAAAAATATCCATCACCTTTTTGGTCATGCTGTTAAAGGCGTCCTCCTGGTCATTTTTACTATTATCAAATTTATCTTCGACACACTTAATTTTGATATGTTTGCCGATGACAGCTTCGATGCACTTTTCGACAATATCGGATTTGGATTTTATGGAATTCAGATGAAATGAGGCACCATTTTTAAATTTTACCGTCAGAATATTTCTTTTAATGCTGCTGGGGCTTCCGGTATGTAAGAATGATGCCAGAGATGGATTTGATTCGCCGATTTTATCGCTGATAGAATCCCAGCTTTTGATAATTTCTGCAATTGAGATTGTTGATTTATCTTCTTCGGTTGCATCAGACTCAGGTTCTGCCGGAACTGGTTCTGATGACGAGCTAGTGATATAAGGTTCTGCCGCTGCTTCCTTTTTCGGCTCTGGTTGGATTACAACCGGTTCCGATTCAACAGCGTTTTTTGAGTTAAAAAGATCAAGTTCTTCCTTGACGCTGCTGGTGCTGACAGTATTTCTGATGGTATAAGCCGGATTTTTCAGCGATTCCAGAATATCCTGCACTGTCACAGTCTTTTGCATTGCCCCCATCCGGAGTAATGTGAATTCAATATGCATCCGGTGGTTCAACGACGTTTTTAAAGTTACCTGGGCATCCGTAATTATTTTTATCAATCGTAGTAAATCAGCGGCATCCCATCTGTCACTCTCTGCCAGATAGCGGCTTTTCATATTATCGGGAAGATCCAGCATATCCACTGATTTTGTGGTATTGGCGATCAGAATATTTCTGAAATGTTCTGAAAAACCACTGAGAAACTCAGTCAGATTGATCCCATCATCGATCACTTTTCCGGCAATTTCCAACAGCGCCGGTGAATCATTCCGGAATATTTCATCACCGATTTTCATATAAAATTCATAATCAATCAGACTCAGGATACTCCTTGTCTCTTCCATAGAGACCGACTCTCCGGAAAAAGCGATCAATTGATCCAGCAGACTTTCGGCGTCCCGCATGCCACCTTCAGCTTTTTTGGCAACCAGCATCAGAATATCATCGGAAACATCGACACCTTCATTTTTAGCAATGTTTTTAAGATGATGGACGATCTCTTTTATGGGTATCCGGTGAAAATCATAGCGCTGACAACGGGAAATGATAGTGGCAGGAATTTTCAGAGGTTCGGTTGTTGCGAAAATGAAGATTACATGACTGGGGGGTTCTTCAAGGGTCTTTAACAGTGCGTTAAACGCTTCCTTGGTCAGCATGTGGACTTCATCAATGATGAAGATGCGATACCGGGAATTGGACGGTGGATATTTGACATTTTCCCTGAGATCACGAATCTGATCGATACCGCGGTTCGAGGCGCCATCGATTTCCAGTACATCCATATTACGCCCGGCAGTGATCTCAATACAATTCTGGCATTCATTACAGGGATCATGATCTTTCAACTGCAGGCAATTGAGATTCTTGGCAAGAATCCGCGCCGTCGATGTTTTCCCGATTCCCCTTGAGCCGGTAAAAAGATAGGCATGGGAAATCCGATTCGTTTTGATGGCATTCTGCAACGTTGAACAAATGTGGGACTGACCGATGACTTCGCTGAAACGTTGGGGTCTGTATTTTCGGGAAATTACTTGATAACTCATAATCGTAAAAAAGGCTATGCACCAGGCATTGAATCTATTTCGGATTACCTCATTAAGACTGTTAGCTCGCTTTCTAAAATCCGGCGGCACATAGAAGAATCAGCGACCGCTGCTCCCTTCCAGGCCTGACGGGATTGACCAATTTTCCATTGCGCAGAATCGAAAGTGTCAACACCACAATATCAAAAGAGAGTAATTGAAACACGATCCGCTGCCTGGCATCCATCCTGCTGTAGCGGTTTGCAGGTTACAGGGCACCGCTGGCTCCCCATGTAGCATAGCCAAAAATATTGTCTTCAAAAATCTGTGGAGCTGATGGGGATCGAACCCACGACCTCAGCGTTGCGAACGCTGCGCTCTCCCAGCTGAGCTACAGCCCCAAAGTTTTTAAAATTGACCATCTCCAATCAGTAGTGACCTTCCCGATACTATCGGGACGTTCTCCCAGCTGAGCTACAGCCCCAAAGTTTTTAAAATTGACTATCTCCATCTGTGGTGACCTTCCCGATATTTTCGGGACGCTCTTCCAGCCGAGCTACAGCCCCATTCAAAAATCAGATGGTAACTTAGCGAAATCCTGAGAGGTTTCAAAAAGCTAATTTTTCTTATTTTTCTGTTTATCTTTTTTTCGGAAGAGTCCCCGCTTTTTGGATTTATCCCCGGACTCACTTGGCTCTTTTTTATTTTTTGCCTCGGTTTCCTGTTTCTTCTGTTCCATTCGTTCCAGGCGTCGCTCGAAATCACTCATTTCGGCAAACTCTTCTTCTGATGTTTGTTCTTCCTCACCCTCTTCTTTTTCTTCAGAAGCAGGAGTTTCCTCAGCTGGTTTATTCAAAGCCTCTAATTCCTTACGGCGTTCCTCTTCAAGTACTTCAAGTTTATCCAGCATCTCGACGATTTCTTCATTGAATTCACGGATGGTTTTTTCCAGCCGTTTCATCAATTCACCGACCATCCGCTGACCGTAACTTTTGCCGATATTATCTAAAATATCATCCAGTTTCTGCTTGATGTATTCGCTGCGTTTATCAGTTCGGCTTAAGTCAACATCCGGCGGTTTGGGGACTTCCTGTTCGACAGATTTTTGATCTCTTCGATTCAATCGTGATCTACGCGGTTCCGGCATATTCGACCTTTCAATTTTTTAAAAGTATAGGTTAATCGCCCAACAGAGTCAAGCCTTTTTATCTTGTTTTTGCGGAACTCAATGACCGTTCTGGGCTGTAATTTGTCAACTATAACCGGCATCAATTTATAACCGATAATACCACCGATAAGGGCACCGGTTGCATGATAAAACCAGAGGTATTGGACCGGTTCGGATACCGCCGAAAATAGCAGCTGCCCGCTAACAAATCCCAATGCTGTAAAACCGGTCAGTGTTAATCCTTTAATAAATTTCAGTTCCTGCCCCTCATCCCAGTATTTCATTTTTTTAATCGACTTTATCGGAATATCCAGAAAGCGTCCTTCATACTGAATTTGCAGGTTCTGTCCATCCAGCCGGAAAAAGTAACCATGATATACCTCTTTATTGTTGAGATGTAGAACACAATAGGCGTTCATCGGAATCTGCCGGATATTTTCCTCAGCAAAAAGCGGCTGGTATTTTTTCTTCAGGAATTCGATTTCGGCTTCATCGGGTATTTCCATTTTCCCGATTTCCTGACCAAGGCGATAGGCTTCGTACTCGGTATAATAAATATCAGCGGTCTGTGTGCCATTATCATTCCAGTATTTGACCTTGGCAATGACACTGCCATCCGGCATAAGATAGAATTGCGCACTAATGAAATTCTTTATTTTTGGAAAGAGTCCGTAATGCTCTTTTTCAATAATATCGATTTCTGTGCCCACATTTTCATGGAGAACCAGTATTTCTGACGCCTGAAGCATCATGTTCAGTAGAATGACAATTATAAGCAGCCTGATTATATTCATGATTGAAAAAGCCCCGCTTTGGATACGGGGCTTTTCTCTAATTAACAAAAATTTTCAGATAACTTCATACAAGCTTAAAAATTGAATCCGGTTTCAATAGTTGTGATTGAAATCGATTCAGTATCCGGATCAATCATTCCATCTCCATTATAATCCCGATAGGTTTTCTGGAATACGTAATAAATCACCGCACCACCACCAATTTCGAAACCGACCTTATATCCCAAGATTGTGTTTTCGGAAGGTTCTTTGAAATTGAACGGATCCGCATCATTGTTGCGGATGTAGAATGCTGTCGCGTCAGCCAGTTTCGGGATTTTGCCCGCCGGTACGGATGCCGACGCCATAAAACTCTTGATTTCGGCATCTTCGGTGGTCATATGCTGATAGTAACTTCCCAATGTGACAAAATTAAATACATTAATATCCAGCGCTCCAAACACACCGCTGGCGGGTTTGTTCATCAGCTTAAGTTCTTCCTTGGTGTACGGAAAAAGCGAGCCGCTGCCGTCAAGATTTTGACGGATCGATACCCGTTCATAATCATAGGCTCTGTCCCAGAATCCAAACAGGAAATTCTCACCAGCCATACGGTATTCCACTGTCAGGTTGATAATTTTAAACATATTCATCCGTAAACCCGGAATAGTGAAACCCATCCCAGGCGTGAATTTTTCGCCGGTCGGATAAGCGGTCAATTCTTCGGAGATCAATGTGGCAGCCTGGCTGTAAAGCAGTAATTTGAAAGCCTTCATATTTATCAATGGGTAGCCAACATCCACGGCAGCACCGGAGAAAGCAATTTTCTGCTCTTCGGTATTAAAAGGATCCGGCGCCAGGGCTGTGTCAGGATCAAATTGCTTGGTGGGATCTAAGGGATAATGATCGGTCATCCCGTCGCCATCCATATCAAAATCCAATTGATCTGGGATACCATCACCATCGCTATCGATGTCATAGTCCTTGCCTTTTAAAACTTCACCAGGTTCATAACCGAATGCTCCGGGTGCATAGTATCTTGGCAATTTAAATTCGAGTGCCGGAAAGGCGTCAAAAACATCGGGAACATTATCTTCATCGGTATCTTTCAGACCTTTATACTGGTTCAGATCAGCCACATAGGTTCCACCGAAAGTGATCGGCAACTTCTGAAGCGGTTGATAGGTCAGCCGCGCCGCCAGCAAACCAGGTCCGGAGAGTTCTTTGGCATTGGCGACAAAGGCTTCCCAGCCGATGCTTCCCAGTTTCATCCCCGTATGCAGACCCACTTTACGAACCTGGGGATATTCGGTTGTATTGGAATAACCATTTAATAAAATGCCATATCCCATTGTCACATTATCCATTGCGCCGAGTTTGGCAAAGAACGGATCACCCTGCTGTCCCCAGCGGACATAGTACAATTTATCGAGATAATCCGATGCTTCATCCCATTCGTCTTTGCGAATTTTTCCCTGTTCATCCATATAGATCGCCACATCCAGAGCTACCGCTAATTTGCCAAGTCTTAATTCCGGGCGGAGGGCGATCTGGTTATAAATTTTATCATCAATGGTCACAGATCCTAATCCAAGACCCATCCCAAGCGGACTGCCGCCACCACCGCCACCTGTTTCGGGTTCGACTCCTTCTGCTACTGGTGATTCCGGTGTTGTTCCAACGGGTGCGACCGCCATCTGTCCCTGAGCAGCTGCCTGTTCTCCCGGTTTAGCGGCTTGCTCTTCAGGTTGGACGCCCGGCTCTTCAGGACCCGGTGCCTTTTCCTCTTCAATATCCTGTGGAATTTCCGATTCATCGACGGGCATATTGACCAGTTGCCCCTGCGGCGTTGAAATCACCATTTGTCCGGGAGACATATCCGACTCGATTCCGGTAATCAGGTTCAGAACATTAACGATTCCTTCGACACCGTAAAACCGGTCACCATACAACTGAGAGACGACAGTCCAGAATTCCGTCCCCTTGACCGACGCAACCGAGGTGGGTGTTTCAACCCGGAATGAACCTTTCGCGCCGGGTGTCACTGCCGCGAGGACTCGCCCTTCATTGATTTTAACAGTTTTTACATTATTATACTCCCGGATTGTGACTTCGGAATTTTTTCGAATTTTCACCAGGCTTTTGTCATTGGTAAAAATCACGGCAATGAAACCGTCATCAGCTGTCATAATGGCATCACCGACATGCAATCCCATCCCCATTTCCGCCGTTACATTAAACTCGGTCTCACCATTTGGCTTTATCATCACAGCGCCAGTGGACTTGAGAACAGTCGCAAAATAATTTTGCGCTGATAGCGGTATTGCTATCGCCAACATAATCAGCATGAATGTCATTCGTTTTTTCATATTTCACCCCTACGTAAATTTATGATTTTCCATTTTTTGATAAGACGCCCAGGATTACTTTCGAATCCATTAATTCAATAATACTAAATTCCATTTTCACTTCGATCAGCACTCCATCAGCACCCTTGATTTTCACCTGGAAAGAACGAACCAACCCGATTTCGATCTGCTGGATCAGCTTCTTAAAAGGCGTGTTGATACTGGTTTCGATAAAATTGGTAATCTCTTTGCCGATAATATCCTGCCGGCTATATTTCAACAACGATGAGAACGATCTGGAACATCCCAGTAAAGTACCGTCTTTTGTAAACAGAATCGTATTGTCTGTCGCCGATTCAATCTCCCGGGACAGGCGATCGCGACAGTCACGAACTTCCTGGTACATTTTCACCAGTTTTTCATTAAAATTTTTCAGGCGATCGTATTTAGCCTCCATCTCCTCCAACTCTTTTTTCTGGCTGAGAGAAATGCTGCTCACCAGCAGATCGCTGTAGTCTTCGATAAATTTGTTCAGTGTATAACCCAATCCCTCGATTGCTTCCAGCATGAGTTGTCGAAATTCACTGTCCATGGAGATAATCTGCATACCCAGGTCTTTGTACCGGTCGGCATATTTCATCCACCACTTATCGATTCCACCTTTCAATTTATTTACGTTCATGCCGGTAAAATCCGAACCTGCAACCACTACATATTCAGGAAGAAGGGGAAATTCACCCAGGACTTTCAATTTTTTCTGCTCTTTTTCGGGAATCAGTGCAAATTCAAAACTGGTCGTCAGGGCAACATCGGCACTTTTATCGATAATACTGGTAAGATTCGAAGGTTCCATTTTTCCCGGAATTTCTTGCTTATTCCCCGGATTGACCTGAACACATCTTTTCATGAGAAACAGGATGATCGGATTGACAATCAACCAATCGGTATTGTGAGGCATGACAACCTTCTTACCGCGAAGGTCTATCAACCGTTCAGCCTTTGAGTCCCTGTTAACAACTACCAACCCCTTGATATCGGTCATCGTAATTTTGAACAGCGGCGTATATTCGTAAAATGTTTCCAGGTAAATTGCTTCATAATTTGATACGAGGGAAATAGCGGATGTGTTTTTTGATATCTGCTCAAGAGCCGAACTATCATCACTTAAATATTCATACTTGACCGGCATCTTTGGGGATTGTGTGACGTATTTCCCCAGATCTTCAAGTAAATTATAGGTATCCTTTGAGACCTTCTGATTGGGTAAAAGCCATTTAATTACATCCAAAACGTGCTTCCTTTTATTAATACAGATGTTTTATATTGACGATTAGACTCTGCTCAAGCCGGTCAAGGTCGATTGGTTTGGGAATAAAATCCACTGCTCCCAACTTTATCGCATCATCGGCAACCTTTTTATCTTTGACTCCGGTTACAATGATTACCGGAATCGTAATTTTCATCTGATTCATCTGCTCGAGTGTCTCCAGTCCATTCATTTCCGGCATTATCAGATCAAGCAAAATTATATCATAATTATCATGATTCAGGTTTTCAATGGCTTCGTGACCTGAATAGACAATTTGAGTATCGAAACCTTTGTAAGACAAAAATTCCGATAAAAACTGACAGACATTTGGTTCGTCGTCAACGATTAATACTTTGTTCCTAACCATCTTTATCTCTTTTCATATATTTTAATCACCATAATTATTAGCGATCCAGCGCTATTATATCATCTTCGTTTATCATATCAATCGTTACCTGAGTTATTTTTGCCACGGTTTCTATCGGCAGTGTCAGTTCATAATCAATCGATTGCTGTTTTTTATTCAGATAAACCATCATACTCCAGGGACCAGCAGCAATATTGAACATCGGGTTAAAATGCTTAATCTGATTTAGAGATCCGGGGATATCAACAACTCTCGCTATCACCTTGCCATCTTCATCGATCAGCGCAATGACCGGAAAAAAGCGGTACTCTCCGTGAGCAACTTTCCTGATAAAATCATTTGTAAAATCGTAATCATTACCGGAGAAAGTGTATTCCGTAAAATCCTTCTCTTCATTTTTATTTTTGATGCGGAGCGTTTCTATCATCTCTTTGAGAATTTCATTTTTCATCTGATAGTCAACTTTGAAGGATAACGACACTTTACCGGGATCCAGCGGAAGCCTTCGGAGGAATGGTTCACCGATGGTAATTATATAAGGATCATCAAAAATTCGGTTGATAATTTCTTCAAAACTTCGGCTTTCTTCAACAAAACCTTTTACTGAACGGGAAAAGGCATCTTCGGACAATTTTCTGCTTTGCGCCGGAACTTCTTTTAAAATTTCAGAATTTGGTTTTTCATAATAGGCATTTACCAGGGCATCAAGAGCAGTGCCAATATTTTTGGTTGCGACTGTCAGGGTATGCTGATTCTCGGTTATCTCAGGTTCATTTCTGTTTGCTTCACTTATGACAGGTTTATCGGAAGCAGAGCGATCAGTTTTCGGCTGAGTTTCAATACCGACAATCTCATCGATTGCCCCGTTGACGGTTTCAACCAGACGGGCAAGGTCCGATGATTTTTCTTGCACGGTACGGTCGGCGATTGTCTTCCAGCTAATAACATCAATCAGCTGCAACTCCACAATATATTCGCCTTTTTTTCGTTCAAAAGCGCCGGACAGAACCAAATTTCTGGCAGTTTGCGACACTTCACCACTTCTGATTTTAGCGAGAGTCTTTTCAAGTTGTTGAGATTTTCTGGCATGTACTTCGGGATTATTACTATAATGATCCAGAATAAAATCCACAAAGCCCTCACTCAGCCAGCCGATTTCAGAATTAGAATAGAGATTGTCGAAAGACATAATCCACAAATTGACATCGGCTTTCAATGACAGGTTGCTGAACAGGATAAATATCAGAATATATCGGATTAACAATTTTGAATTTTTTACGGAAACCACCCTCAAACCCACTTTATCTGCTACAATTTTCTTTTACGGTTAATGTTTTCGATCGCCTGATCTGCTCACCTGAATATTTTTTCGACCAGTTAAGTTTAATATTATTTTGTTTGAAATCAAGCATTTTCCGTTATATACCTCATTGCCATCCGACTTAATCCAGCCTTTATTATTTTTTAAACCGTACGGCAGGCTTTCTAATGTATATTCAAAAGGAATTTATTATATTTAGTTTGGATAATTTTGAAAGGTAATCCGGAATGAACACAGACAACAGTAAAAACGACGAGGCATCAAGAGCTCTTAATTTTATCCATCAAATAATTGAAGAGGATAATGCCACTGGTAAATTCGAAAAACGAGTCCATACCCGCTTTCCCCCGGAACCCAACGGTTACCTGCATATTGGTCATGCAAAATCGATCCTGCTGAATTACGGAACAGCAATGAAATATCATGGAAAATTCAACCTGCGATTCGATGATACCAATCCAATCAAGGAAGAAGATGAATATGTCCAATCGATAATCGAGGATGTAAAATGGCTGGGCGCCGATTTTGAAGACCGCCTGTTATATGGTTCCGATTATTTTGAACAGATGGCTGAATATGCCGTCGATCTGATCAGAAAGGGCAAAGCCTACGTTTGCGACCTGACGGCTGAGGAAATTCGCGAGACTCGCGGTTCCCTTACCGAAGCTGGTACGGAAAGCCCTTATCGGAAGCGCAGTATAGCAGAAAACCTCGATCTTTTTGACAGAATGAAGAAGGGTGAATTCCCGGATGGTTCCCGCACCCTGCGCGCCAAAATTGACATGGCATCTCCAAACCTGAATATGCGTGATCCCGTCATGTACCGGATTCTGCATGCTGCCCACCACCGATCAGGAGATCGATGGTGCGTCTATCCAATGTACGATTGGGCACATGGTCTGGAAGATTCAATAGAAGGCATCACCCATTCCATCTGCACATTGGAATTCGAGGATCACCGACCGCTTTACGACTGGTTTCTCGATGCATTGGAAGTATATCACCCTCAGCAAATCGAATTCGCCCGCCTGAACCTGACCTATACGATTATGAGTAAACGACGCCTTCTGGAACTGGTCAGGAAAAAGTATGTCAGCGACTGGGACGATCCGCGGATGCCGACTATTTCAGCAATGCGGCGCCGGGGTTATACACCGGAAGCAATTCGTAATTTTACGGAACGAATAGGCGTTGCTAAACGGGACAGCACCGTTGATGTCGCTCTCCTGGAATTCAGTGTCCGTGAACATCTCAATAAGGTTGCTCCGCGATTCATGGGCATTTTAAATCCGTTGAAACTGGTAATTGATAATTACTCCGAAGATCAGGAAGAATATCTCGATGCAATCAATAATCCCGAAGATGAAAGCACCGGTTCACGCAAAGTGCCTTTTTCAAAAGTGCTCTATATTGAAGCCGATGATTTTATGGAAGAAGCACCGAAGAAATTTTATCGTTTGGCGCTGGGTCAGGAAGTCCGCCTGCGTTATGCCTACTTTGTAACCTGCACCAATATTATCAAAGACAAAAATGGCAAGATCGTCGAAGTTCACTGTACTTACGATCCAAAAACCCGGGGCGGGGATGCACCCGATGGACGGCGGGTCAAAGGCACAATTCACTGGGTCTCAGCAAAACATACGATTAATGCGGAAGTCCGGCTTTATGACCGCCTGTTTATCGACGAAAATCCAGCCGGTGAAAATTATCTTGATGCGCTGAATCCCGATTCCCTGAAGGTGTTAAAAAACTGCCCGATCGAACCAGCCCTGGCAAATGCACAACCGGGATTTCGTTTTCAGTTTGAGCGTCTGGGATACTTCTGTGTCGATCCCGATACCAGTGATGGCAAGCTGGTCATCAATCGAACCGTAACCCTGCGGGACACCTGGGCGAAAATCGCCCGTCAGCAATAGTAATAACTATAAATCGTGTCAAATGACAAGCTTCCTATCTCGCTGGTTCTATTATGGAAACCTCCGGTTTCTGGGCAGAGTTGGATATAATCTGACAATCGCTATCGAACTCGCCTGGCACCGGCTGACGAACTTTCAGAGGCGGACCGAATCCACCTCCTTGAATGATTTAACGGCTATCGTTAAAACCTTCGAGCGTCCGCGAATTCTGAAACGCCTTCTTAAAAGCATCCACAGACTTTACGCGCAGCTTCAGATAATTGTGGTTGACGACAGTCGCAATCCGGTTGATATTCCGGGAGTCCAGATGATCCACCTACCCTTTGACTCCGGAGTGTCTGCCGGCAGGAATGCAGCTTTACAGGCGGTTCGAACCAGGTATATTCTGCTTCTCGATGACGATCAGGTTTTCTATAAAAACACCGTTCTTGAGGAAGCCCTTGATCTAATGGAAACCTATCCCGAAATCGATATTGTCGGTGGAAAGGTCATTAACCTGCCGTTTTATACTGCAACAGATTACACCCAGGTAAATCTGTTCCCGACTGATGCCGCTCCGGTCAAGCCCATTGGCAGCCACATCGGGAAATCTGAAGTCATTAATAAGGTTGCGAATTTTTATATTGGCAGAACGAACAGCATACGCAAAGTCGGCTGGGATGACAATCTCAAGCGGCTGGATCATGCTGATTTTTTCACCCGCGCCCGGGGCATTCTGACCACAGTTTACTATCCGAAAATGCAAATCCTGCACGCCCAGAATCTGTTCAACAGGAATTATCATCATTACCGAGATGATGAAGCCCTCGATCGGGTTGTACTTTACAAACGATATTATCGGGAATAGTAACGTTGGGTAAAGATCACCGGGAAATTGTTAGAAAAGATAAGACATTTTCAACATTCGACATCAGTCAGGTCAATCGGCTTGATATATTTCATAGTAAATAACTACGGGCTTACGCCTGTGATATTACGACGGAAGAATAAGAGAATCGACGGTAATAAACACTACTACCGTCGATTTTATTTTTTCGGAATTCAGTGAACAGGAATTCCTTTTATTTTCGAATAATATTACTTTTTCCCTGATAGGTAACTGACTTCCAGATAGGGAATCAGATTACCTTCCTGGACAACCGCCTTACTGCTTTTCTTGCCGATTTTAATCGGTGCCGAAACCGCCTGATATTCCATACTTGGCCAATAGGATACTTCCACCTTTACGACATAATTACCGGCAGGGACTTTCATTCCATCCTTGTTCTTCAAATCCCAGACATAAATATGCTGCCCCAGATCGATACTCGCACCCGTCACGCCGTCCACATCGACAAATCCGGAAGACTTTGACCATTTCGGTAAATTGATCTGTTTCTCTTTGGCATAGCCGCTGAATCCGGAAACGTAGATTGTCTTCACGAAATCGCCGGCTTCGGTTTCAATCCAGACCACTGTCTGAGGTTCCAGTTCATCCCGAAATCCCAGCAAAAAATCGACGGCTAAAACGGGTTTTTTATACTCTGCCGGATCAAAATGCTGGACCGCGGGATACATCGTCTGGAATGCCAATTGGGAAGCTTCGGTTGCTGAATAGTTTTTGACGACGTCAATCCAGAGTGTCGTTGCTTTTTTCTGATAGGCATAACCCAGCCAGAAAATTGCCTCGGCTTTAATTTCATCGGGAGCATCACTCTGACGGACTGTTTCCAGGTCTATAATGGCATCATCGAGTTTGCCGACAAAAAAGGGCATCATAATTCCAATTATTCCGCGTCTCAGTAATAATTCCATATTGTCCGGCGCAATTTCGACGGCTTTCTCGCTTATATTGACAATATCAAATGCCAGGTTTGTGCGATAATTGGTATCTTTATAAATCGTCTCATCATAACCCACATCGGCTAATTCGCCAATCACCTGGATAAGCAGCAGATAGGCATCGACATTGGTCGAATCAATAGCCAGACTCTGTCTTAAGATAGTATTTGCTTCCTGAAAATTTTCAACATCGATATAGGCTTGACCGAGTCGAACATACAGGAGAGCATTTTCAGGATTTTCCCGGACTGCCTGCTTTAATTTTTCAACATCGGCGGAACTGAATTTTTGCCTTTCGGCTGCAGCTCTTTCCGGTTTGGCTGCCGCAGTCAATTCCGGTTCTGCTTTGGTTAATCCGGCAAGCTGTTTTTGAGCTCCTTCAGCCAGCGGTGATCCGGGAGCAAATTCGATCACTTTCTGCCAGGCAGCAATGGCTTTTTCCTTTTCGTCCTGCTTGAGATAGGTTTCAGCCAGAAAATTATATGTCGGTGGAATCAATCCGGCAGTTTTCTCGTTGGGTGCTGCGGCATACATTTTCAGGATATGTTCAAAATCCTGAATACCGGTATCCATTTTACCCAAAAAGGGAGGAACTTTTACGGAGATAATCGCCCGATTGAAGCGTACGACCGGATTGTCCGGCTCCATCTCCACCGCTTTATCCAGCATTTTAAATGACATTTCCACCAACTGTCCGGCTTTCATGAAGTTTTTGGTCGAACCTGCCTGTGATCCCAAGTCAATTCCCAGATAAGAATATGCCAGTGCATTATCCGGAAACAGATCAACCGCTTCCTGCATCAAAATAACTGCCTGGTCAAGATTGCCAGCCTGTTTCAGCGAATCGGCTTTCTGGATATAATCCTCGACTGACCCGGCATGCAGTGATAAACAAAAACAAAAAAGAATTAAGATAACCGAAGTAAATTTTGGTCCTTTCATGATCCCCTCCGTAATGGTTTATGGTAAAATTGTGTCAATAGGCAATGAATGAAATTTATTATGCCTCTTTTGAATGGAATTCTGATTAATGGTTGTCCGTAATTATTGACATGTGATCTGTATCAAACAATGACAAAGAAGGATTTTGACAGCCATAATTTCCTTTGGCAATAATATCACATTCTGAGTGATTATTCAACTGAAATTGTGTAACAATAAATGGAGATCGAAGATTACCCGGTAGCTGACAGTCTCTGCAATGCCGTACGGATTCGCCGCAGAACAGTCTCCTGACCCAGAACTTCCAGCAGTTCGAAAATCCCCGGACCCACGCCAAAGCCACTGACCGCCAGGCGCATCGGATGAATCAAATTTCCAGCTGATATCTCCAGTTGCTCGGCGACTTCCCTGACAATTGACTCGATAGATTCGGCAGTAAACGATTTTACATTGCTCAATTTTTCAAGCAGCAGTTCCATCCGTCCATTGACCTCACGGCTCTTCCAGTTCTTACGCAACGCCTTCTCATTATATTCCACCGGATCCCTGAAAAAGTAACTGCCCAGTTCACCAAATTGCTGAAAAGTTCTGAAGCGGCTTTTCATCAGGTCGATAAACCTGAGTATATAGACTTTTTGATCGTCATCCGGCTCGGGCGCAACCAGTCTTCTTTCGATTAAGATTGGTAAAATATTTTCGAATATCCGGGCATTATCGATCCGCTTGATATGTTCGTTGCTCACCCAGTCAAATTTCTTCAGATCGAATATCGCGGACTTTCGGGCAATATCCTCAAGTTTAAAATTTTTGATCAGTTCGGTGGGTCTCTGGATTTCGTTGCCATCCCTGGGCACCCAGCCCAGAATTGCCAGGTAATTGAATACTGCGCCGGCAGGATAGCCCTGCTCTCTGTACTCATCCACACCGGTGGCACCATGCCGTTTACTGAGACGCTTGCCGTCCGGTCCGTTTAAAAGCGGTAAATGCGCAAATACCGGGACTTCCGCTTTCAGGGCTTTGTAAAGAAGAATTTGTTTCGGAGTATTGGAAATATGATCCTCACCCCGGATTACATGACTGATCTGCATATCGATATCATCGACAACTACTGCCAGCTGATAGGTAGGAATTCCGCTTGACCGCTGAATGACAAAATCATCAATTTCGGCATGATTGACCTTGATGTTACCATACACCCGGTCATCCCATTCCGTCGTGCCTGCTTCAATCCTGAACCTTACGGCAGCGCGTTTTCCTGCGGCAAAATTGGCACTAATATCGTCGCTGGAAAGCGATCGGCATTTACCATCGTACTGATACTTTCCCGACTGTTTTCGTCGTTCTTCCAGTTCCTCAGGTTTACAGAAACAATAATAGGCACTGTCAGCGTCGATCAATTTTCGAACCGCATGCTGATATTCTGCCAGTCTTTTGGATTGGAAAATCGGCTCTTCGTCCCAATCCAGTCCCAGCCATTGCAAAGATTGGTAAATCTGATCCACATATTCGACTTCGGATCGTTTGGCGTCGGTATCTTCGATTCGCAGCAGGAACTTTCCATCATTACAACGGGCATACAACCAGTTATAGATTGCGCTCCGGGCGCCGCCCAGATGCAAAGCGCCGGTGGGACTCGGTGCAAAACGGACGCGGACTTCAGCCATTATCCGGCTCACTATTATGAATTGGTTCTTCTCCGGATGCCTCTATCTGAATCACTATACCGCCGACACGACTGACATAAATATTATAAAAAATAATGGTCAACATGATAAACAACAAGATAATCAGGGTCAGGAAAAAACCATCAAAAATAGATGACAGGAGAATCGTTCCAAAATTGAAACTGATTGGCTCCATCCCTTGCAATAATGGAATACTGCTGAGAGAATCTCCCATTCCCGAAAGCAGTGACATCACCAGTAGCAATAATAAAAAAATAAAAATGCATGAAACCGTCAGAATCACGATAAATGATATTTTGAACACCGAGGTGGGGCTGATACTTTTAATCTCATATTCCATCATTTTACTTCCCTATTTTACAGGTGCTAAATTGACGATAAATATCATCGAAATCAACTCAATTGATGATTATCTGAGGGTATTTTTTCAAGATTGAGGTTTAAGACCAAGCTCGATGCCTATCGGGCAATGGTCAGAACCTTCAACTTCAGGAAGGATAAAACCACCGGTGACACGGTCTTTAAAGCGCTCATTCACGAAGAAATAATCGATTCTCCAGCCAATATTCCGTTCGCGAGCCCGCGTTCTCACCGACCACCATGAATAGTGATCCGGCTCAGGATGAAACATTCGAAAGGTATCCACCCAGCCATGGCTGACGAACTTGTCCATCCACTCCCGTTCCATCGGTAAAAATCCGGAAACATTTTCGTTCTCTTTGGGTCGGGCAAGGTCGATCGCTTTATGCGCAGTGTTGACATCACCACAAACAATCACATTCCTGCCCTCCCGATCCATTTTATCGACAAGATCCAGAAAAGCATCGTAAAAATCCATCTTGAATTGCAGGCGTTCATCGTTCATTTGACCGTTCGGAAAGTAGATGTTTAATAACACAAATTCACCATAATCGGCAATGATGGTTCGCCCTTCGTGGTCAAATTTCTCAATCCCCAATCCGGTTTGAATGGAAATCGGTTTGATTTTTGAATAGATGGCTACACCACTGTAGCCCTTCCTCTCAGCTGATAAAAATATCGATTGATATCCCGGAATATTCAACAATTCGTCCGGCAGCTGTTCCTGGTGGGCTTTGGTTTCCTGAACACACAAGATATCCGGATTCTGCCGATAGAACCAATCCAGGAAACCTTTTCGATAGGCTGCCCGGATTCCGTTTACATTCCATGAGATCAACTGCATATTCGATTTCTTTAAAATATAATTGACTGACCAAAGGAAAAGGGAAATCCCGTAGCTTAATTATAAGAGATCTTTGAAAAATCCATACTTTTTCAAAAAGCACCAAATTTCAATTTACAAATCTCAAATAATTCTCAATTTACTCCATAAGTGAAGGTGCTTGTATTTTGGAATTTATTTTTGCGAGTTTTGCAAAGAACTCAATAATATATTTACGACTTGACTGATTTTTTTAATTTCGGAAGCAATTCCTTCCGGGTCCAGTCCGATTTTATTCAGCAGTATCCGCCGGGCTCCATGCTCGATGAACCGGTCAGGGATTCCCAGCGATTTTACGGTTACATTCCAACGATTTTTTGTAACGATACTATTGATAAAACTGCCAAAACCGCCGTTAAGGTTGTTTTCTTCAATGGTAATAATCATCGAATGACTTTCAGCGATTTTTTTAAGCATTTCTTCGTCGTAAGGTTTAATAAACCGGGCGTGAATTAAGCTTGGAAATATTTGTTCCTTTTCCAGCAATTTCAACGCTTTCCCGGCAATGTTTGTCATTATTCCGACAGATATAACGGCAATATCCTTGCCCTTTTTAAGATAAAGCCATTGCCCAATTTTTAATATTTCGGGATTTCGGGTTTCATCAAACTCGACACAGGACGCTTTCGGATAGCGAATAACAAACGGATGCTTATCCTGGGCAAGCGCTGTTGCCATTAAATCCCGCAATTCATTTCCAGTTCTCGGTGCCGAGATAATAACTCCCGGTATCATACTCATATAGCCGAGATCGAAAGTACCATGATGGGTTGGTCCATCCTCGCCAACCAGCCCGGCACGATCCAGCGCAAATACTACCGGTAAATTTTGTAAAGCGACATCATGGATAACCTGATCAAATGCCCGTTGTAGAAATGTGGAGTATATTGCCACGACTGGACGGTAACCGCCGACACATAATCCGGCGGCAAAAGTGACGGCATGTTCTTCGGCAATACCGACATCAAAATAGCGTTCAGGAAACGCACTACGGAATTCGACCAATCCAGTCCCATCACACATTGCTGCCGTGATAAAGGCTGCTTTTGGATTACTTTCACCAATCTCACAGGCGATTTTACCAAAGGCATTCATAAATGGCGGTACCGTTTTTTCGACAGATACCGGTTCTTTTTTGACGGGTCCGATACCATGATATTTTGTCGGATCATTCTCGGCACTGACCAGTCCTCTGCCCTTTTGGGTCATGACATGGAGCAGGACGGGATAATTCAGATTTCGGATATTTTTCAGAGTATTGATAACCTCCGGTAAATTATGACCGTCAACCGGTCCGAAATAACGAAATCCAAACTCTTCAAAAATAATCCCCGGCGCAAAAAAGTTTTTCAGTGATTCGAGAGTCTTACGCCCCAATCTGCGAAATGTATTGGTCCCTTTCGGCAGCAGCGCCAGTGAATTCCAAACCTGATTTTTCATATTAAGATAGCGGGGATTAGTAATAATTCGGGTGAGATATTGACTCATTCCCCCGACATTACGGGAAATCGACATTTTGTTATCATTTAAAATAACCAGTAACTGACCTTTGACGTTGCAGACATTATTCAACCCTTCCAGTGCCATTCCGCCGGTCAATGAACCATCTCCGATTATTGCCACAATCCGTTCTTTTGAGCCTCTTATATCTCGTGCCATCGTCAGACCAAGTGCTGCTGAAATTGATGTACTGGCATGTCCGGCGCCAAAAGTATCATACTCACTTTCGTGAATCTTACAAAAACCACTGATGCCACCGTATTGCCGAATCTGTCCGATTGCTTCCCGGCGACCAGTCAGAATTTTATGCCCGTATGCCTGATGCCCCACATCCCAAACCAGTTTATCATCGGGTGTATCAAACACATAATGCAAAGCGATGGTCAATTCCACAACTCCAAGGCTGGGTGCTAAATGCCCACCGGTTTTTTTGACAGTTTCAATAATATAATGACGCAGTTCAGCAGCCAGATTGATCAACTCATTTTCCGTCATTCCTTTTAAATCTGCCGGAGAATCTATTTTTGATAAAAGATTATAACTGATATTACCGGGAATCGGATCAAGCATAAGGATCTATTCCTCAATTAATTTTTTAATAAAATATTTATGGATACGAAGATCATCGGTCAATTCCGGATGAAATGTTGACAGGAGAATCCTTTCATATTCAACCAAGACGATTTCACCTTTCAGCGACGCCAGTACATTTACACCCTTACCGGGCTCACTAAGTTTTGGTGCCCGGATAAAGACGGCTTTATACGGCAATTTATCAAAGCTGAGTTGAACCGACTCAATAAACGATTCGACCTGTCGTCCCCAGGCATTACGATGAGATTTAATGGGAACCCGACCAAATACGGGCACTCTCGGATCACCGGAATCACTCGATAGAAGAATTGCTCCCGCGCAAGTTCCAAAAATAGGTTTCCGAAATTTTAACAGTTTCTCCCGAATATGGATTTCATCGATTAGTTTTGTCATGGTGGTTGATTCACCGCCAGGCAGAATCAGTCCGTCACAATCATCGATTTCACCGGGATAACGTATTTGGATTGCGTTAACACCAAGTTTTTCAAGCATGGTGATATGTTTAGCGAAAGCACCCTGCAGTCCGAGAACACCGATTTGAATATGATCGTAGGTCATAAATATCTGAGAATTTCCAATCCCTTACCAGCCCCGGTTTGCCAGACGCTCCTCTTCAGGAATTGAAGAAATCTCCAGACCTTCCATAGCATCCATTAATCCGGTTGATACTTCCGCCACTTTATCCGGATTGTTATAATAGGTCGTTGCCAGCACGATTGCTTTTGCCCGGGCAGCAGGATCCTCGGACTTGAAAATGCCCGAACCTACAAACACAGATTCCGCCCCAAGCTGCATCATCAACGACGCATCGGCAGGTGTTGCAATGCCACCTGCTGCGAAATTTGGGACCGGTAATTTTCCCGTCTTCGCCACCTGTTTGACAATTTCAAACGGAGCGCCCAATTTCTTTGCCGCTGCCATCAATTCATCGTCGGGTAAGGTCGTTAAAATCCGGATGTCTTTCTGAACCTGACGCATGTGACGAACCGCTTCGACAATATTACCGCTGCCGGCTTCGCCCTTGGTTCGGATCATTGCCGCACCTTCACCGATTCGTCGGAGCGCCTCTCCGAGATCACGGCAACCACAGACAAAAGGCACTTTAAAATCATGTTTCCAGATGTGGTTTTCCTCATCGGCTGGTGTAAGAACTTCACTCTCGTCAATAAAATCTATTTTTAGTGATTCAAGAACCTGGGCTTCTGCAAAATGACCAATCCGGCATTTTGCCATAACCGGGATGGATACTGTTTCCTGAATTGCTTTAATAACCGTCGGATTTGACATGCGGGCAATCCCACCATGGGCACGGATATCCGCCGGAATTCGTTCCAGCGCCATCACCGCGACAGCACCGGCATCCTCGGCAATTTTGGCTTGTTCCGGGGTGGTCACATCCATAATTACACCGCCTTTAAGCATTTCTGCCAAGCCTACTTTTACCTCAAAAGAACCTTTGTTCATAGAAAATAACTCCTCATATTTCAACCCGCAATTTACTCATTTAAAGCGGTAAATCGCCAATTTTTTTCACAACTTCACTGACAATTTCATCCGGTGTGGACGCACCCGCCGAAACACCAACTGACTGTGCCCGTGAGAACCAGTCCGACTGGATATCTTCCGGCCCCTGGACCTGGTAACTTTTCGGATTCAGCTGCTTTGAAATCGCCGTTAAACGTTTGGTATTCGCACTGGTAAAGGAACCCACAATAATCATAACGTCGTTGGCAGCCGCAAGTTCCTTGAGCTGTGCCTGTCGGTTCCGGGTCGGTTTGCAGATTGTGTTGATAATGCGCAGATCGGTAACCTTCTGGATAAGAACCGTGACAATTTCATTGACATTATCGATAAACTGGGTGGATTGGATGACGACTCCGGCTTTCCGGATTTTCGGTAATTTGACAGCATCATCACGATTGGCGATGATCACAGGATTTTTCAACTGACTGGCAATACCCATGACTTCATCATGATTGTGATCACCGATAATGAAGACAGTCCGTCCTTCGGCTTCCAGTATTTGTGAATAAGTATGGATTTCACCCACTAATGGACAGGTTGCATCGATAATCAGCAGTCCTCTGTTTTTTGCCTTTTCCCATGTTTGAACGGGAGTCCCATGTGATCGAAACAGGATCGGAATATTTTCCGGAATCTTAGCGATATCGTTATAGACCTTCACGCCGAGTTTATTCAAATCGGCAATCACTTTCTCATTATGAACAATATCACCCAACATGGCGACATCACCATGTTCCGATGCGGATTTACGCGCCAACTCAATTGCCCGCTTGACACCAAAGCAAAATCCTGCATCTTTGGAAACTGTTATCTTTAATGAATTCATTTCAACTTTGCAGATGTAATGACCTTTTGCGTCTGATATTTTCCTTTTTTATCGGCATACGATACCCGGCATTCATCTTCGCTTTCAAAGAAAAGCACCTGGGCTAATCCTTCATTGGCATATATTTTTACCGGAGCTGGTGAAGTATTTGAAATTGATATCGTCACATAACCTTCCCATTCCGGTTCAAAGGGTGTGACATTGACGAGAATACCGCAGCGAGCGTAGGTTGATTTGCCGGATGTAAACGTTATGACATTCCGGGGAATTCGAAAATATTCGACACTACGCGCCAGCACAAAACTGTTGGCAGGAATTATACAAATATCTGCAACGATGGTCTCGAACATTGACTCCTGAATATTTTTCGGATCGATGATGACATTTTCCTGATGCTTGAATACCTTAAATTCATTGGCAATCCGCATGTCATATCCATAAGCGGAAATACCGTAGGATATCACATCTTTACTGATTTGCTCCTTTTCAAAAGGCTCAATCATCTTGTGCTTTTGGCACATTTCCTCAATCCACCAGTCCGGTCTGACACTCAAACTAAACTCCCCATTTCAATTAAGTTTTTCGACGGCTTTGTGAAGGATTGGTACAACCAGATCCGTCGCTTCCCTGATTGTGGTTTCCAACGTCAATCCTGCGGCAAAATTATGACCGCCTCCGCCAAATTGACGCGCAATCGAGTTTACAATTACTTTACCCTTTGACCGAAAATTGATCCTGATCCTGCCCGGCTCAATTTCAAGAAACATCACCGAGACTTCGACACCTTTTATGGAACGGATAAAATCGGTGAAACCACCAATCTCATCCAGGGTTGCTCCGACCGAATCGCGGTCCCCTTTGGTCACTGTAAACCATGCCAATTTCCCATCACAGTCGTAGTGTACCTGTTGCAATATCGAACCCAATAGCGTCATCCGTTGCCGGGAATAACTTTCATAGACATGCCGAAATATTTCAGTAGGTAGTATTCCATAAGCCACCAGTTCAGTTGCTACTCTGAAAGCATTTTCCGTCGCGTTTTCAAACCGGAATGAGCCGGTGTCCGTCATCAATCCGACATAAAGCGCTGTCGCGATGGTTTTATCAATCAATCCGGGATTTATTTTTTTTACCAACTCATACAGAAGACAGGTCGTCGCCGGAGCAGTTTCATCGATAACTTTGAAATCACTATCAATATGGTTTTGAGGGTGATGATCGATACATATTGATGGAATCTTCAGCTGAACTAAATCCTCACCGAATTTTCCTATCCGGTTGATTCCGCCTACATCAAAAACAAACACGAGATCAAAATTTTTCAAACTGTCAAAGTCGCGTTGATGGTCGTATCTTTTAATCTGCTGATCGGGATCAAGAAAAGTATATTCATCAGGAGTTGCGGAATCATTGATGATTTCCACATCAATCCCCATTTTTCTGAAAACATTGAACATCGCCATCTCGGAACCAATCCCGTCACCATCGGGATTCACGTGAGTGGTCAACAGGACTTTGCTGCCCGGTTTTAGTTGTTCAATGATAGGCGTCCAATTATGCTGCATAGATCACTCACTTTAAAATAGTTATAAATATACCCTATTAACAGTTTTTTTCAAACTTCAAATATAAGTCAATAAGAAGGAATATCTTCTCACTAAACTGACTCAAGTTCAACAGTCCTATTATTTTTTCGCTCTGTTATCGCAATCTTTTTCCAGAAATTGATCCAATGGCGTTTGTGATTTATAGCATTCACGCTCCATGTACTGCATCAGATTCATGAACATATCCTTTTTAATATATCCGGGAATCACAGTGATGACCTGTGATTCAGGTGTCAAAAAGGCAATTGAAGGAAATCCGGTCACCCGAAAAGCTGAAGTTAATTCGCGAGGAGTAAATGTCTGCCCCTGAAATTGGAGAGTTTCAGTTGTGCTTTCGGCATTCAGTCTGATTGGAATAAAATTTTCAAAAAGGTACTTTTTGACGTCATTATCAGAAAAGGTCTCTTTATCCATGACTTTACACCAGGTACACCAATCAGCAAAAAAATCAATAATGATATGCTTTTCCTGGTCTTTTGCGATTTTCATTCCCTCCTGAAATGAATACCACTCCTGCCCGGCAGCGGGTAAAACCTGAACAAGTAAAATAAAAACAACGCTAAGCACTATTAAAAATTTGAATTTCATAATCAATTTTCCTTTATTTTTGACGTTTTAGATACAAATTCAACCGGTTGGTTGCATTTTTTAAATTCTCACTTATCACTCATTATAAGGAAATTATTCACATTTATTATTAAAACAACCTAATATTGGTCCTAATTGGGTCATTTTATCTAAATTTTCTTTTGGATTTTTTTATTTTTCATTTATTTTACAGAATAATGTGTACTAAGTAAAAATTGATCCATAAAGGAGGGGCAATGGCCGTATTCCAATATTACAAAGATAAGGGTAGTCGTTGGAGATGGCGTCTTCGTAATGATGAAGGTAAAATCATCGCGGTATCCGGCGAAGGATTCATCAGTAAAGATGAATGTCTTGAAGATCTTGATACTGCACGGCAATTATCCGATATTTCCGAGGTACGGATTTATGAATCCGAAGAAGATTTTTCGGTCTATAAAGAAGCACCTGATTCGGAATCAACAGAAGAACCTGTATCCGATGAAACACCGGACACAGAACCGGAACCGGATGTAGAGTCTGAACTGGAGATGGTTCCGGATGAAGAGTTTATCGAGGAACCCGAATTCGAAGCGGAACCGGAACCCGAGATTGAACCTGAGCTGAATGAAATCGACGAACCTGAGGAAGAACCGATTGAAGAAGCCGAAGAAGAGACTTTGCAGCCACCTCCTGAACCCATCGAACAGCCCGATGATATTCCATCGCTAATGGAGGAATCATCCTATACCTCCGCACCGGAGAAGTGGAAAAAACCTAACTGGGCATTGATCACTTCAATAGCAGCTCTGGTCATTATTATTGTCATGATTATTCTGCTTTCGCTAAAGAAAAAACCCGAATCCGAACCAGTGATGCTTGAAATTATTCCGGAGACAGAAGAACAGGTTCCAAGCCCTGAAATGGTACCAGAACCGGTAGAAGAAGAAATCCCGATCATCACCGAAGAACCCGATACGATAATTCCAGAACAAGAAATCGCTGAGCTGAAAACCCATATTGAATCACCCGAGCTGAATAAGGTCCCGGAACCGATTCCTATGGACATAATCCACAAAGTCGTAAAAGGCGACCGGCTTTGGTCTCTGGCAGATGAATACTATTCCGATGCTTACCTCTGGCCAACTATTTATAATGCCAACACCAAAAAAATTCGAAATCCGGATTTGATCAGAATTGGAATTGAGCTGCTTATTCCGGCACTTGAGGGGAATAAACTAAAACTCAGTGATTCCGACCGGCAGAAAGTTGCCAGAGGATATGTTCGAGCTTACCTGATTTACAAACAGTTGGGTAAAAAAGATGCGATTTATTATCTGTTTGGAGCCTATTTCTATGCTGAGTCGGTATTAGCGGAGTTTCAGGGACAAATTAATCCAAAAGATATCAAAGTCGTAAAAACTTATAAAAAGAAGTAGGAGTATCGATATGTCAATACTGCAACTTTATATTGATAAAGGTCAAAAATGGCGCTGGCGTCTGAAAACCGATGAACAGGAAATCGTTGGCGTATCCGGAATGGGTTTTGATACTCGCGAAGAGTGTGTTTCTCATGTTGAGGACGTTATTAATAATGCCAAAATCGCCACAGTCGAGGAATCTGAAGAATAATACAAACTTTCATAGTATTAATAGAAAAGCCCGTTTTTTGCTGACGGGCTTTTTTATACAATTCTTTTTCAATTATCAAACATCATCTTCAATGACGGAAATGGCGATAGCGCACGCTCAAATATTCCCAGCGTATAGGCAATTGCCAATCCATAATTGGTTATTGGCACACCTGCCCGTTTGGCATGCATAATCCGGGAGAGTACTTCTCTCCTGTTAAACATACATGAACCGCAATGAATAATCAGTTTGTATTTCTCCAGATCATCAGGAAAATCGTGTCCCTGACAATGTGCAAAATTCAGTTTTCCACCAACATATTGGGTCAGCCAGCGGGGAATTTTCACCGTTCCAATATCATCGGTTATCGGATGATGGGAACAGGCTTCCGCAATGAGGACATTGTCACCGGATTTCAGTTCGTCGATGACCATAGCGCCTCGTGCAAATTCGTGTAAATTACCTTTTAGACGCGCAAAGAGAATCGAAAAGGACGTCATCGGAACATCCGTCGGTGTATCGGCAGCCACTTTCAAGAACGCCTGGCTATCGGTCACAACCATCGCCGGTCTGGAATTCAATTTTTTAAACGCATCCCGGAGTTCCCGTTCCTTTACAACAATACAATAAGCGTCGCTGTCCAGGATATCGCGAATGGTCTGAACCTGGGGCAATATCAGCCGTCCTTTTGGTGCTTCCTTATCTACAGGGACCACCAGAATAACTAATTCACCGGGGCGTATCAAATCTCCGATAATCGTTGGAGTATTGATAATTTCCTGCGGTGTTAATTTGATAATTGCCTCTCGAAGATCAAAAATTCCCTGTGCCTCAGTGGCTACCGTGTGAATAATAGTATAGTTATCTTTAATTAGCCGGTTTTCAATCTCTGGATCGGATTTGATTCGATCCAGTTTATTAAATACAACAATGGTTGGAATACTTCGATTCTTAAACTCGTCAAGGATGTTCTGCTCAAATTCGTTCCAGCTTTCACCGGTTGCTACCAATATCGCCAGATCGGTTCGATCAAAGATTTTCTTTGTCCGGGCTGTACGCAATTCGCCCAGAACGCCGATATCATCAATGCCTGCAGTATCAATGAAAATTACCGGTCCGATCGGCAACAGCTCCATCGGTTTTTCAACAGGATCAGTGGTGGTACCCGCTACATCCGAAACGATCGAGACAGTCTGTCGCGTCAACACATTTAAAAGCGATGATTTACCGACATTCCGCCGCCCGAATATCCCGATATGCAGTCGTAATCCTCGAGGAGTTTTCAGCATTCTTTTTTTTCGCTTTCTATTTTTGAACCCAGACGGTTGACATGTTCCGGTGAGATAAGTTCATCAAATTCCGATTCACCCAGGATATTCTGTTCAATCACAAGGGCTTTGATTGATTTTCCTGTTGATTGAGCAATTTTGCCAATTTCGGATGCTTTATCATAACCAATTACTTCAACCAGCGCTGTTAATAAAGCCGTCGAATTTTCGACATCCTGCTGGCAGCGCACTTCATTGGCTATTATTCCATCGACACAGTTAGTCCTGTACATCCCGATTGCATTTGTCAGCAATTCGATACTTTGCAGTAAATTGTCTGCAATCAGTGGTAAAAAGGCATTGAGTTCGAGATTTCCCTGAGACGCTGCAAATGTAATTACCTGGGAATATGCAAAAACCTGGATACAAGCCTGGATGACTGCTTCCGGAATGACGGGATTGATTTTATTTGGCATAATAGACGATCCCGCCTGACGCTTGGGTAAAATGATTTCACCAAATCCACCACTGGGACCGGAAGCCAAAAGACGCAAATCATTGGCTGATTTGAAAAGATTCACGGCACAGGCGTTAATAATCCCACTGACTTCTACATAGACATCGGCATTCTGAGTCGCTTCAATCAGGTTCTCCGCCCGCGCCAGACCGATTCCGGTAATCTCTTTCAATCGTTCAACTACTGAAAATATGTATTTCCGGGGTGCTGAAATCCCCGATCCAATCGCTGTGCCGCCCAGATTTACCACCCGCAGACGTTCTTCACATTTATATATTCGCCAACGGTCCCTGGCAAATGCGTCGGCATAGGCGCTCATTTCACGTCCCAACGTTGTCAAAACGGCATCCTGTAACTGGGTTCGCCCGACCTTCACTACATGAGCAAATTCTTTTTCTTTTTCCTGGAACGATTCCGTTATACCAATAATTGCCTGTTCCAGATCGCGGATTAAGTTGATGGCGGCGATTTTCAGCGCCGTCGGATAGGTGTCGTTAGTAGATTGATGCAGATTGACATCATCAAGAGGATGAATTCTCTGATAGTTACCCGGCTTGTCATCAAGAATTTGCAGCGCTCGGTTGGCAATGACTTCATTGACATTCATATTCGTTGAAGTACCGGCACCACCCTGCAAAGCATCCACAATAATTTGTTCATCAAGCAGCCCTTCCATCAATTCTGTTGCAGACTGAATCAAAGCATTATAGACATTGTCTGACCAGTTTCGGATAGATTGATTGGTCTGAATCGCTGCCAGTTTTATCGCACCATAAGCATGAATCAGGGCTTTGTGAACTGGTCGGTTCGACATTGGAAAATTTTCTTTCGCCCGCAGACTGTGAATACCCCAGAGCACATCTGCAGGAACATTCATGCTGCCAAGAGGATCGGTTTCGGTTCGATATGAATTCATGTTTTCTCCCGGTACATCAGTCACTTAGCATCCCTCTGATTATGTTTATGATTAGATGGCTGTCAGTATATTGATCAAAATCAAAATCGGATATTATCCCCCATTTATCATTAACCTGAAACCGCTTTGAACCAAAGACCGTATCGCTACTTCCGGCAAAAAATGACCAGCGTTTGCCCTTAATTTCACAGAAATAAATCCCGGTATTAAAACAGATCGACAATTCGTCCGCAATCGCCGTCAATTTTGCCAAAAGAGACCATTCAGCATTTTCAAAAATATCAATAATCCTTTCACAATCCAATATTTTCTTCAATTCAAAATCTCAAATCATCAATCATCAATCTGACATCTAAATATACACGTCCCTTTTTCCATTCGTGATATCCCGGTACATTTTCTCGAAAGTTTGCAGCAAAGTACCTTTACTGAAAAATGGTATGTTGCGAATTTGATCCAGTTCTTTTTGAATCAAACGTTCACCGATTGCCTTTGTCTCCGGCGAGGCATAATCATCGAGATACTCCCGAAAAGTCAGAACGGCATTCAATTTACAGAACTTCCCTTCGGTGCAACTTTTCAACAGTCCCATTATTTTATCACCGGTTCGACCACAGCGATAACCGGCGGTACAAAACGAGGTGATCATATCCATCTCAGCCAATTCCCGCACAACATCATCCAGGCGACGCATATCGCCGAGCATAAACTGCTGACGGCTTTCATCCTGGGAACCGGCATTAAAACCATTCAATGCTTTCATCGCTTCCGTATAAGCCCCAATACCGATTTTTGTGGAGGCGTCGGTTTGAGTACAACCAACTTTTATCACTTCCCGTCGTAATTCGGCGCTTTCCCGGGCAGTGATGATCAGTCCGGTATAAGGCACCGATAATCGAAGAACTGTTACCAGTTTTTTAAAATCTTCATCATTCACTAAATATTTCGAATGGGTACTGAGATAGGATCCACTGGCAGGTGTCATTCTCGGAAATGAAATGGTATGCGGTCCGATTCCGAATTGGCGCTCCAGATCGATGGCATGATATAACAGCCCCATCACTTCAAAACGCCAATCATAAAGTCCGAAGAGCACCCCAATTGCCACATCATCGATTCCAGCATCCATTGCCCGGTGCAACGCATAAAGACGCCAGCGATAATTGCCTTTGATGGTATTTGCCGGATGAACTTTTTTATAAGTTTCATTATGATAAGTTTCCTGGAAAACCTGGTAGGTGCCGATCCCCACGTTCCAGAGTTTTTTCAAATCAGCGATTGACATGGGAGCGGCATTGATATTCACCCTGCGAATTTCACCCATTCCATGCCGGGCTGGCTTTTTTACGCCATAAACAGTCTCAATCGTATTCGCGATATAATCGGCGTCAGAACTCGGATGTTCACCATAAACCACAATCATGCGTTTATGTCCTTCGGAAATGACCGCTTCCGTTTCCTGGCGAATCTCATCCATCGTCAGAATTCGGCGCTTCTCACCTGCATTCTCAGTCCGAAAGCCGCAATAAGCACAATTGTTCACACACAGGTTGCTGCAGTACAGTGGTGCAAAAAAGACGATCCGATTATCATAAACTTTGCGCTTGACCTCCAGACCGGCAGCATATATCTCTGCCCACAAATCGGGGTCATCCACATGCAGCAGCGCCGCCGTTTCATCAGGATTCAGCCGCTCAATCCGCAGGGATTTCTGAATGATATCCCTTATGCGCTGTTTATCGGGCTTTGTATTTTTATCTAACGTATTCCTTATTTCATGCTCAATGATAAAATCTTTAGCATTGACAAGATATTTATCAATTTCATCCTGTCTAATGACCTGTTTTACCCATTCCTGTACAGCTAATTCTGACATTCTATCCTCAATAGTACTACTTTTACCTTTTTCCTTAAATCTTAGACCTTCAACGTCATTGACTTGACTTTGACTGTCGAAATCTGACCCAGTTTGCCGGTTAGGGCACCGAGTTCGTCGGTGGTCATTTCCAGGATCAGGAAAATAATAGCCACATTGTGCTTTTCCATGGGATATCCGACTCTCAGTAATATACTCTTCGCATGGCTGTGCAATAATTCGCCAACCTGCCGGTATGCTGCATCCCGGTTATAGACCGTGATTATCGTAGTGTGAACCTTTTTTTCCATAAAAAAACCATCCGCAGTTTTCAAGGGATGGGATTTATGCAGATGGACTGCCGGTATTGTCCACAACCCTTGATGTTAGATTATTCCTTCATCTTAGGCAAAAACCGGAGGAATTTAGAAGGTTTTTTCAATCTAAAAAAGGGATATATTCAATTTAAACTTCCTGAAGGTTTGGAACATCCTGAAGCTAATGATTGAGAAGATTTTTGCTTTTCAATAATCTCTTTAATATTGATTATCGGGAGAATAACCTGATACTGAAGAATACTGGTAGATTTTTCAACAAAAATCCCCCGTAGAGTTGAAAAAGAAATACTCAATAACATAATCACAAAATCTTCAGGAAATTCGAAATGATTTTTCTTATAAACAAAATCCTTAAAATTATTTATGGAAAAACAAGTGACTGTCTTAATCTCTCCAATAATGAGCTTCTGCTTAGGTGAAAAATAGATTTTCGAGTCAACATCAATATTAATTTCAGACTTCTCTTCATCAAATCGAACACCAAATTCAAAGGAAAATCCTAGTTCCTGATCCTCCTGGATTGGTCTATCCGGATTTTGAAAGGAACATTTTGTTATTTGAATATTTCTTAAACGAAATTCTATTGGCTTTTCAGATCTAGGCTCTTGCTTCATACATCCCCTTTTTTATCAAACTGTAGCCAGGCTTCGAACCGCTGATACATATCTTTCCTGGTTGGCTTTGACTATCAGATAAAGGATACGGAATCGATGGTTCCGAAGCGATGAATTGTGAAAACCTGCTAATCGATTCCGGAAGCACAACATACTGAACCTGTCGAAAGGGCTCCTGTTCGCCAACACTTATAATTTCAGTTTCCAGTGCTGATTCGATTTTTGTTATTGTTTTCAGTGTCAAATTCACATTTCCAGCCAGTATCCTGCTCAGCATTGATGGTTTCATATCGATTGCCTGGGCAAATTCTTTCCTGGTCCTATACTTGCTTTTATCTATTGCTCTTGCAATAGCCTCGGCAATATCCATCTGTTTTTCCACAAGACGGGAAATATCATCTGGTATTTTTGTATCTATTTCATTAAAAAAATCTTCGACAATTCTCGACATAATTAATCCTTATAATAAGTCTTTTATCTGGATTCCGGTAAGATCCAAATATTTTTTAAGATCGTCATAAACTTTAATCACTTTTCTTACTTCGATGGATAATCCCGGACTCTCCTGCCAAAATCTGACATCGCCCGGTTTAACGCCGCCACCACCTAATATTAACAGATTGTCATCCCATCTAATACAATAGATCCTTAGTGTTCCCGTTCCGTAATCAATTCTGCAAATCTCCGGTCTAATCCCTTTATCGTCTTCCGGTCTGAAAAACTGAGCAAGAAGTCCGCGTTTATCATATAATTCTTTTATTCTCTTTCGTAATGGCTGGAAATCAGGATGATTCCTAACTTTCTGATCTTCAAGAAATTTCTCAAACTCGTGTATGTCTTCACCATCGAATTGGATTGAATAAATTTTTGCTTTGCGGCCAACTTTAATTCGAACTAATCGAAATCCTAAATTCACTTATAAGTTAATTCCTTTTATCTTTCCGTCAAGAGTTTTTTGCACTATCATGTACAAATTGCTATAACTAACTCCCCGAAATTCTCCGGCTTAAACTTTTCAAATTCACTCTGATTGACTTTCAAATAATTCCAATTATTCCCGGTCAGTTCCGTTGCATTCTCACACCATCACCGGTCCGTTCTTCCTGCCGTCTTTATCGGTTTTGCCGTGCCAGGTTAGTTCAGTCATAGTATCCTCACGTTTATTTATATCTAACCTTCCGAAGGTTTGTTACCAATTCCTTTATTACCCACAATGTTCATTTCGGACTATATTAGCTGTTTTCAAACAGAATTTCAAGAACAATAATCTTCTGTATCAGTAAAAACTAATGAGCCTTTCCATAATTTGCATAGGCTTGTCCTGTGACAGGAAGGGAAATGAAAATCCCCGCTTTTAAACGGGGATTCATATATCTGATATTGAAAATTATTCTTACAATACTTCGTGAATCTTCTCTTCTAATTTTTTCCTGGGCATCATCCCAACAATCTGCGAAGAGACCTGCCCCCTTTTAAAGATAAGTAATGTTGGAATACTTCTGATGCCGTACTGCTGAGCGATCAATTGGTAATTTTCTACGTTGACTTTCCCAAATTTCATACGACCTGCATATTCTCCTGACAACTCCTCAACGATTGGGGCAATTTTCAAACAGGGCATGCACCAGGTCGCCCAAAAATCGACCAGTACCGGTACTTCGGACTTTAAAACTTCCTGCTCAAAATTTGCATCGGTAAATTCCAACATAATCGCTCCCTTTTACTTTACGAAAAAACCTGTTTACACTGACTTTTATTGTGCTAATCGCTAAAAAATATAAACGTTTATTTTTTTAATCACAATTGTTATTTAGGCGCTTTTCAGCCATTGGAAAATTTCCGGGAGAGTGGGACGTTTACCGTACATGAGAATCGCAGTCCGGAATATTTTGCCGGCAGCCAGCATCGTCAATCCGGCAAACAGAACCAGCACTGATACAGTACTCAGAATATGCCAAAGTGGCGGTATATCGATTCCAATTAAAAGGATCATAAAAAACGGCGTCAAAAAGGGAATGTGCGATAGAATGATTGTCAATGGTGCCGATGGATTCATAATCACATAGGATGATAATAGAATCGGAATGACTGAAATAATGGATATCAATGAAACTGCCTGCTGGGCATCCTGTTCAGAGGAAAAGATTGCTCCGATTGCCGCAAAAATACTTGAAAAGAACATATATCCCAGAACAAAATACAACAGAAAGAAAGGAATCTGATAAGTCGCCACATAGTCCATTCCCCGATATTGGGAAAGCCCTATCCCGCAAATTATATAAAAACTCAATTGCGTCAGCCCCAGCAGACCAAGCCCGATAATTTTCCCCGACATGAGCTGGGTGGAATTGATTGAGGACAACAGAATTTCCACCAGACGATTATTGCGTTCTTCCAGCACACTCCGCATCAACACCTGGGATGACATAACTATCGCAAAATACAGCATCAACACAAACATGATGGGAATTATGTATGATATTATTTCATTGGTTTCTTTCTGCTCGCCCCTGCGGCTGATTTCAATAGTATCCAGATCAATTTGCCTGGTTAATTTTTTGACCAGCTCAGGATCGAGATTCGCATCGACGGCGCGCTGATTCAGGAGAATGGTATTGAAAACTGTGCGGATTTCTTCCTGATCCCGGTAGTTGCCCAGAAACCGCGCATAATACTTCACCCGGTTTTCTTTAAATACGTCCCTGGGAATAAAGATATAGGCGTCAATGACCATTGAATCCAGCAGACTTCGGGCAATGTCCAACGCCCCGTCTATGGATTGATTATCCAGATTGACGACCTGATATTTCGGTTGCCCATCCTTTAATTCATAGCGACTATAGATATCGGCTTCAAACTTCTGTCCGAGTCGCCCGGTCTCGTCAATCATGGCAATAATTTTCATTTCCGTGCCGGTATCATCCATCATCAATGTCGGCACGAACATAAACGCAAACAGAACCAGGGGAATAATCAATGTCGAAATGATAAACCATTTTGAGCGAATTCGCGTCAGATATTCCCAGCGGGCGATTATAAAAAGACTGCGCATTATTTTCGCTTCCTGACCTGATTAATGAAAATCTGTTCAAGGGTTGGCTCGGCAATATCGACATGAGTCACGGTAACTTTCGCGATAATTTTGCTCAGCACATCGTTTATCACGGCATCCTTTTCCAGGTCGCCAAAGATCAGTCCGTTATCAATTTCCCAACCCTTTTCAATGATAGCTTTTAGAAGTATATCGTCGCCGTCATAATTAATCCGGAATTTTCGATTACCATACTCCTTTTTAATATCTTTCAGATTTCCATACAGAACCCGTTTGCCACAATCAATCATACAGATATCATTACAGAGTTTTTCGACCTGTTCCATCTGGTGAGTAGATAAAACGATGGTTTTGCCGGCAGATCGAAATTCAGAGATGATTTCCTTAATAAGCATCTGGTTAACCGGATCCAGACCGGTAAACGGTTCATCAAGAATGATCAGTTCCGGTTGATGAATGACTGCAATAATGAACTGGACTTTCTGCTGATTACCTTTTGATAATTCCTCAATCTTTCGGTCTGCATAGGAGATTAAATCAAATCTGTCGAGCAGCTGCGTTGCGCGACTCAGCGAATCCGTTTTCGACAAGCCCTTAAGCGTGCCGAAATGGACGATGGTTTCCCGCAGTTTTGCCTTCTGGTACAATCCTCTCTCTTCCGGCAGGTAACCGATTGAATGGTAGTAATTCCGGTCTAAAGTTTTTCCATCAAAAAGAATCTTTCCGCTATCCGGTTGAATGATATTCATTATCATTCGAATGGTGGTCGTTTTGCCGGCGCCGTTGGGTCCAAGCAAGCCGAATACAGTGGATTCCGGAATCGTCAGATCAAGTTGATCGACTGCTACGGTTTTATTAAAAGTCTTACTAATATTCTCAAGTTTTAAGCGCATGAATCAGTTCTTGATCAGATCGATTAGTATTTTTCCCAGCTCGTTGATTGCCATCAAACCATGAATTTGCTTTGCTTGCGGACCCTTCGCAAAAACCGGGCAAAGGTTCGCTGTATGGTTCCCGGTAACAAATTTCATCCCGATCGAATCATCCTGCTTTTTATCATTTATTAAATAGACTCCGCCCGTTTCATTGGTACCTGTTACAACAAGCAGTAATTTCGGATGATCTTTCCGGAATATCAAACCGTAGTTGATGGCATCGGTAAAATCCTGAATTTCTGCCAGCAATCCAACATCATCTTTTTCGTGAGCCCGCCAGTCGATCTGCGAACCTTCGACCACCAGCAGAAATCCTTTTGGATTTTTCGATAGAATTCCCAGCGCTTTTTCGGTCATCATTTTTAATGATAGACTACGATGCGTAGCCTGTCGCAGCGCTTCCGAAGCAAAGAGCCCCAGCAATTTATCATGCTTCTGCGGATTAATGAGGTCCAGTTGATTTTGCTGGGTAATAATGGTATATCCCTGCGCCTCCATATCCGCTATCAAACTCGAACTGCTATCATCCTCGGATTTAAAAAACCGGAGTCCTCCGCCAAGCAATACATCGACATTGGATTCGGAAATTTTTTGGGCAATTTGATACTCTCTCCCCCATTTATTCATATGAACCATAAATGCGGCGGGAACCGCACTGGTCAGGCTTGTCGTCGAAATAATACCTGTGCTCTTTTTATGTTTTTGGGCAATTTCGAGAATCGTGGGGAACGGGTCTCCGTCCGTATCCTGGCTCAGGGTACCTTGTTCAACTTTCACTCCCGTGGCAATTGCGGAGGCTGCAGCAGCAGCATCGGTGATCCATCGGTCACCCCTGGGACGTGTATCAATCAAGGCTATCTCGTCGAATTCTGAAAACGGAGAATCATCATTGAAAAAATAATCAGCCGATACATGTCCGGTTCCCATGCCACTGCCAATAAACAGCAGGATTGAATCGGGTATATCATTGGAGCATCCTGTCAGAAACAGGAACATAACCGGCATAAAACAGATGATTGCCCGGGTTATCCGATGATAAATTTTACGAATCGTCTTTTCCCAACTTTAATGATAAATTCGCCACTCGATAATGAACAATTTATATCATCAATTTTTTCATCGTTAATTTTCACGGCACCTTGTTTAATCAGGCGTTTGGCTTCGCCATTGGAACTCACAATATCATTATCCGATAACAGTTTAACAAGATTCAAATCAGCACTTGAGTTCAATGTAATTTCCTCGATATCATCGGGCAGTTCCTTTTTACTGAAAACCTGCTCGAAGGCTTCCTGAGCCTGAACGGCGGCTTCCCGGCTGTGATACATGGATATTATCGATCTGGCGAGTTCCTTTTTAATGAGCATCGGATTGATTGCCGGATCCTTTAATCTGTTCCGAACTTCTGCCAGTTTATCCAGATGGTAATCAGTCACCAGGGTAAAATATTTTTCGATCAGATCATCGGGAATAGACATTATTTTACCAAACATATCGACAGGGGATTCGTCAATCCCGACATAATTTCCCAGGCTCTTGCTCATTCGTTGACTACCGTCGATCCCCTCCAGGACTGGTAATGTCAAAACAACCTGCGGCTCCTGGTTGTATTCACGCTGAACATGACGAGCGGCGAGCAGGTTGAATTTCTGTTCGGTGGCGCCCAGTTCGACATCACTCCGAATCGCGACTGAATCATAGCCCTGCATCAGCGGGTAAAAGAATTCATGCAGACTGATCGGATTGCCCTCTTTATAGCGCTTGGTAAAATCATCCCTCTCAAGTATTCTGGCTACCGTGAATTTTGCCGCTAATGTCATTATTTCATCAAACTTCATTCTGGCAAACCACTCACCGTTGTAATGTACTTCCGTTTTGCTTCGATCAAGAATTTTAAAAAACTGTTCCTCGTAGGTTTGGGCATTTTCCATAACTTCTTCATATGTCAGACGCGGTCGGGTTTCACTCTTTCCGCTGGGATCACCCACCATTCCCGTATAATCACCAATGATCAGTACGATCGTATGCCCTAATTCCTGAAATTCCCTGAGCTTGCGAATCCCGACAGTGTGTCCCAGATGGATATCCGGTGCTGTCGGATCAAAGCCCTGTTTTACCCGAATTGGCTCTCCGGTTTTTTGGGCTCTTTCCAGTTTCGCAATTAATTCCTCTTCGGAGATCAGTTCTTCAGTACCTTTTTTGATGATGTCAAGTTGTTCATTAATCGAAGGAAACATTTTAAAATTGACCCTTTCTAGATCGTTCCATTTCTCTTTTCAGATCCTTTTCAACAATAGCAGCCCGCTTGTCGTATTGGCGTTTTCCTTTGGCAATCCCGATTTCCACTTTCACCTTCCCGCGATCAGTAAAATATAAACGCAGGGGAACCAGGGTAAGCCCCTTGGTCTCGATACTTCGTTTCAGACGAATAATCTCTTTTTTATGAAGCAATAACCGCCGATCACGCTCAGGTTCATGGTTATCGTACCCACTACTATATTTATATTGGGGAATGTGTGATTTCAGCAGAAATGCCTGCTCATTACGGATTCGGGCATAGCTGTCTTTCAAATGGGCGTGCCCCGCTCGAAGGGATTTTACCTCTGTTCCTGTCAATTCAAGCCCGGCTTCAAGTTTTTCAATAATGAGATAATCATGAAAGGCTTTTTTATTTGTGGTAATTAGTGTATTTCCCTTCGATTCCATGCGGGCAAAGTTAAGCCCAATTAAAAGATTTTTCAATAGTAAATTCTTGTGGATATCGGGAATGCGTTTTATATTTAGCGGTTATTTGACGCCCGGGTGGTGGAACTGGTAGACACGCTAGGTTCAGGGTCTAGTCTCCTTAAGGAGGTGCGAGTTCGACTCTCGCCTCGGGCACAAAATATTCAAAATATCTCTACTATCGCTATTGATGCTGAACGATTTTCTTATTTGGATAATAATTTCAAATCAGATTTGAGTATTCACCTACTATGGATATAAAATCCTTGTCTATGGATAATATTTTCGGTTGCCGATTAAGTGCGGGTATTATTGTTCAGATGCCGAATTTATTTTAACGGAGAGAAATTTCTGGCGGTCTTTTTTTGTCTCAGGTTCCAGAATCTTTACAGATTCGACTGGAATAAATTTAATCCCTAATCCCGCTAATTGCCTTTCAACGGTTTTCAGATTGATTTTACCGGAATCGTAACGAAATGTGCATAAATTCGATTTTTCATCCAGAAATACCGTTTGAACTCCCTCGATCATCCGCACCATTTCAACGACTTTGTTGGCAATAGTCTGATCATCAACACCATCAATGTGGATGGTTACTAATTTTGATGTTTCTGGTGAATATTTTCCGTCAACTAAAATCGCAGCAGCAAATATGAAAAGAAGAATTAATCCAACTACGCTCACACCCCTGTTTTTCATACTGCCCCTTTTGTATTTGCCCCCAAAAGAAACGATTGCTATAATATAAATATTTCCCGATGAAATGCCAGAAATATTTTTATATAAAAAACTAAGATAATTAATTGACTTATAGCGAAATAGCCGAATCGCTTAATGTAAATAACAAAATGAACCAATCATCAGAATTGTGCTATAGTTCTCCTTCTTTCAGTTTGAGATGGACGATCTCTTTTTTGCCCTGTTCCTCATCAACAAAGTACAATAATATTGCACCAGCGATGAATAATATTGCAACGGATCCAATACCCATTCGAGAGGCAAAATTTGCTGAATAGCCTATTCTCCGCACAATCAGTCCAACCGTTCCGATCAGCGCCGGTCCGATAATCGCAGCGAATTTCCCCAGCATATTATAGAATCCATAGAATTCGGCAGTCTGATCTTTGGGAATAAGACGCGAATAATACGAGCGGCTTAATGCCTGAACACCGCCCTGAACCAGACCAATCACAATTGCCAGAAAATAGAATTCGATTGCTTTTGTCATCATGACGCCCCAGGCAGTCACAAACAGATAAACCGCAATGGCAATAAAAATCGATTTTTTGACGTCCCATTTTTCACCGAGTTTTCCGAACAATAGAGCTGCCGGGAAACCGACAAACTGCGTAATCAGCAACGCCACTATTAAAGCATCTGAAGGAAAACCAATCGACATGCCATAGTCCACCGCCATCCGGATAATGGTATCGACCCCGTCAATATAGAGCCAGTAAGCCAATAAAAACAGGAAGACAACTTTCAGATGTTTAATTTTTTTGAAGGTATGCGCCAGCTGCCCAAATCCCCGTTTGATATAATTAACTTTTTCTTCCGAATAACTGGCGCTGCGTTTTTCACGGACATACATAATCAACGGAATAGTAAATATTGCCCACCACAAAGCAACCGAGAGAAAACTGATCCTTATTGCAAAATATTCCACCGCCGGCGGCAGAAAATCGGATTTCACTTCTACAGTGCCAAAATGGTTTTCGAGTCCGGTCACCCCTGTAATAATGCCAGGTTCGGAACCGGTAAAATGAATATCGTTTTTCAGAACCAATTCAGCATTTGCCGCATCCGTAATTTTGCGGGTCAGATTCACAATCAAAATACGATGATTAATATTGTCGATTTTACCAATTTCACCATACTTGTATTCCCCGAAGGAGACCGACTTATCGAGCAATTCAGTGTTTAAACCCTCCGGCAGTTCCACTTCGATCCAGATATCATTGGAAATGCTTCCCTCTACCGCAGTAATCGATTTGATAGGTATCATCAGTTTACTGGTAACCACTGCTTTGGCACTATTTTTACCCTCCGGGATCGTAAAGTTCGTTTCATCCGCCACGTGGATTACCGTAGCATCCTGAACCAACTGTTCCGATACTAATGCCTTCATCTCGGTTTTGAATCCAAATAATCCGGGTTGCAGTACCCATAAAACATTGACTAAAAACAGGAGCCCACCCCCGAGATACCCCAGGGCAAAACCTTTTGCCGAGACGTAATCAATTTTCTTTTCGTCGGCAACATCCGGCAACAGGCTGTCATAAAAAACATTCGCACCGGAGAATCCAACTGTACCAAGAACATACAGGAATACCGCCAGCAACCACTGCCCAAATTTTACCATAAACAGGCAGCCCGTCATCAAAACACCCAGATAAGCAAAAAAGATCAGAAATTTTTTCTTTCCGGTACTCTGGTCAGCAATGGCACCCAGAATCGGAGCCAGCAATGCGACAACCAGTGATGCAATTGAGTTTGCCAGTCCCAGCAGCGCTGTACTCTGATTGACATCCGCGCCGGCACTCCAGTAACTTTTAAAGAAAACCGGGAAAAATCCAGCCATGACTGTCGTCGCAAAAGCTGAATTCGCCCAATCGTACATCGTCCATCCAAAAACACCTTTATCTTTAATTAATGCCATCACTCCTCCCGTCTAAAGGCTGAAGAATATATGTAAAAAGAAAAAAAGATTTACTTCAATCGTCTATTAATTAGAACAGATAGCCAAGACCGATGTACAGCTGTAATCCGGTTTCATTAGATGTGCCACCATCCACGGCAATAATAAAATTTTCATTCCAGCCGATGTGCAATCCTGCGCCGTAACCCATATGGATATTCGAAAAATCGGTTTCATCATCCTCTGCCCAAACTTTTCCTAAATCGACGAATTCATTGGTCGCCAGGTAGAAATCCTGTCCGACGGCGCTGAATTCCAGAAATCTGAAACGGAATTCAAAATTTGCGAAAAATTTTGTCTGTCCCAGAAAGCGATTCTTCAAAACGCCGCGCAAACTCTTTGAACCGCCGAGTCCTTCATCAACCTTAAAGGAACTGCCGTAAAAAGTCATATCATAAAAAGGAATATCACCAAAATTTTTCTCAAATAACAGGCGTTGGGCAAAAACCAGTTTCTTCATAATTGAAAAATAGCGCCGATCCGTTACGGTCATCCGGGTATATTGATAATCGCTGCCCAGCAGTTTCGGGTACCATTCAATCACAAAATCGCTCCAGTGACCACGATTTGGCGCGGGTTCATTATCACGGGTATCATGAACCACACCTATTTTCAAATAATTGGTAAATCCGCCATCGATCTCACTTTGCGAAACCGTTCCTGCTGCCAGATCTTCAGCCAGTTTGGAGATGGTGCCATTGGTATCATTCTTGGTACTGACGACACCAAAACCAAGCAAAACCGATAATTTCGGACGACCGTTTTCATGCGTTGACAGGGCTTTCATGAAGTCCGCTTTCAATGACAACCTTTCTCGATAGTAAGTATAATAGTGCTTGTCTAGAAAAACTGTGGTATCCTCGGGAACATCATCCTTATCAACTTTAGCAATTAATTCATTGTATTTAGAATCATTCCCAATTCCATAATACGGATTGTACAACTGCTTCAGCATTTTTAATTCGGCTGTCAATCGAATCCCATTCCCCAGCAGATAAGGACTGTCAAACCAGAGCCAGTGTTCCTGTTTACCACCGGTCGTAAAAAATATCTGCGGTTGGACTGTCCAGTAATAAGGTGAATAACCGCCATCCGCATAATTGTAAATATTTCCGACAACTCCATAACCAAATCCCTCATCTGCGTTATAGTTGATCGCCGGAACACCTCCCCACCCCCAGCCAGTGCGCGTGTTATCTTCTGCGATCAATGATAATGATGCAAAAGACACTAACAGGAGAAAAACGAGTAATCGTTTCATTTTATCCCTCAAAAAGTATAACAGGGGACACTCATTGTGAGTCATCCCCTGTCAATTTAAATCATCTCGGATAATCAGTTGATTAGTTAGAATTTGTAATCAACGCCGATGGCAAAACCAAAGGTGGTTTTCTGGTATGTTTGAACACCAACCTCTTTTTCCATATAGAATGTATTCAGAAGTCCGGCATTCGCACTAATCTGCTCGTTGACTTTATATTTTGCGCCTAAACCAACTGTAAAGGATGGTAAACTGTAGCTTAAATCAGTGTGATAGTTTTCATATACACCTGGTTCGGAATATACAAATCCGAGACTTGCCAGGATTTGCTCATTAATGCAATACTCACCTGCTGCACCAATTTCCCAACCATAGGTTGTTTCATCTTCGCGTCCATCCCAATCGGCACCACCATTCAGATATATAGTCGCATCACCTTCAGCCCGGATATCTTCATTAATCTGATAAGCAGCACCTAATGCCAGCATCGCCGGCATATCATTCCGGGTTTTTGCTCCATCCGGGAACATCCCGCTGCCATCTTCGGTCGTTTTGTTCTCAAGTTCCAGGGTTGTATTCATTTCATATCTTAAGGAAATATCCAGACCTTCCATTGGTGTCGCAAAAACACTGATAATCGGCGTAAAACCTGTCCCTGATTGAGTTGCATCAACTTCAACGTCCGCTGTGGCGGCTTCAACTGCCGGAACCTGGGCAAGCGTACTTACACCAGCACCCGCATAAGTCGCCTGCACAACCATAGCTGTCATACCAGTTGGATCGACTCCCAGCTGTACCAATCCACCTTCTAATTGAGCAACTTCTGTTGCTGTCAATTGTCCGGCTCCCTGCAATTCAGCAAGAGTATAACCACCGGCACCACCATCAATAATTGGCTGAAGTGAGGCAGCAGTATTGTTCAGAGTTGTGCCAACACCGGTTAAATAGGCACCCGGCGTTACCCAATTACCACCTGAAGAAACTGTGATATTTCTCAGATAACCATTATAAGCATTCTTCGCCATCACCAGACGGGCTCCTAAAGCAACCGAAACCATATCATTGATTTTGTATGCTACGCCTGCCTGACCGGCATAATACACTGAAGAGCCATCAAATTCGGTATCCAATTGATATCCATCGACACCCAGTTGCGGTACTAAACTCGTCACTGGAATCTCAAATGATGGTAGTCCATCTTCATACAGCGCGCTTCCGCCTCCACCAATCGGTTCAAACCCGGCTGAAAATGCAAACTTATCCATTCGATAAACCGCATAGAAATTCGGGAATAACAGCGCACTCACTTTGCCAACAAATTCATCGTTGTTCAGATTCACCGTACTATTTATGACGGTTTTTTTCTGAAAAATTGATTGATTGCTCAATGACAGATGCAATCCTTCGTCAAGCCGTGTTAATCCTGCTGGATTAAAATAAGCAGCATCCACATCGGTCGAGACATTCCGGTTCAATGTCCGCATATACGCGGCGCTCTGGTTGGTATTCGTTACAATACCACCTGCCATGGCGATACTCACCATCAATACGAGTACCAAGGACACAAACATAAAAGATCTCATGCTTCTTCTCCTTTTGTTACTTTTGCTAATTGTTTTTGTGTGACAGGATTTACTCCCTTTACCACTCCATCCTCACTCTTACCGGAAAATCGAAATACATATACATCTCTGATTGTTACCGGTTAGTATGAATATAAAGATAAAATAATTAGAAAAACAAAGAGTTTTTTATTTATCAGGATAAAGTAAATATTTCTGCCGTAATTTCTGGAAATTCGTCAGGTTCGAAGTCCAAACCGGATAGAGTTGATCCAGGTTCAGACCTGCGTCAACAATCGTCCGAAATGAATCATCACCGAACAGACGATCGATTTCTTCCGGATTTTTCCATCTGAAATGTTTGGGATACATCTGAGCAATGACGCCCAGCAGATTACTGCCGACGGTGCTGGTCAGATACTTGTCGCGTTTCAACACATTCAGACGAATACCGGTACATTCTTGCCCGCTATACTCCATCTTCGAAATCACCTCAGAGAAATCACCGGGAGTAAATTGCACAAGACTGTATTCCACATTTTCTTTATCATGGCGATTCAGCATTATTGTCATGATAGGTCCACTGATCCAGGGGGCTCCTCCGACTTCGAACAGGAACGGGCTGCCCTGACCATTACTGACATTTGTATAATCATAAAAAAATGTCGAGCAATAGGTCAGTAGTTTATCAATTGATGGTATTTCTTTCAATGGAATTCGCCAGAAATAGCCGGTCTGATCCATCCATTTAGTGCGATCATAATTGACCATCGGAATCACACTTAGCGGTGTCTGAACAATGGTCGGTAACCAGCGTTCCTCATTGATCATAAAGGCTAATTCTCCAAGTGTCAGACCATATCTCCAGGGAAGTTTGACACCATTATCCAGCCCCGGAACACCTGCCAACGGACCTTCAGATATATTCGCAGTCAAAGGATTTAAACGATCGAGAATCAGGAGCGGGATTCCCACATCGGCGCTCATCTGCATAAACATAATCAATACATGAACATTAAAATCGTAGCGGATTCCCAGATTTTGAATATCCATGAGAATCAGATCGGCTTCGTTTAGATCTGACAATTCTATCTCGAAATTGTCAGGTGTGAGGGTGATATTTTTGACATATCTCAGTTTGTCAGCCAAAATTAAAACCTTACCGGATGATTCGGTTTTAAAAAGTTCATCACTGATCTGAATAATCGAGACCAGTTCAAAATCCTCCCGATCGTTGATAACATCCAGCAAATGGATTCCATCCCGGTCAAGACTTCCATCATTGCATATCACGGCAATTTTTTTGTTTTTTAATAATTTGAAATCATTCTCCGCTAAAAGGTCGATTCCAAAATGAAGAGCGGTTGTGTCTTTTTGCGGCAGGTAATTAATGAAAACAGTTTTTTGATAACTTTTCGGTTGCGCCGATAATTGAAGTGAAATTAAAAAAAGAGTGATAATTGAAATAAAATGACGTTTCGTTATCATATAAGTCGATCAATCCTGTTTCTCTTTGATGCCGAAAGTAGGGTCAATTTTCAAGAAAGGCAACACAATAAAAATTGGTATTATACAGAAAAATACCCAGAGGAAAAAGTGTTGATAGCCAATTATTTCCTGTAACCAGCCGGTCCACATTCCAGGGATCATCATTCCCAAAGCCATGAAGGCGGTAGCGATCGCGTAGTGGGCGGTTTTAAATTCACCCTGTGCCAGGTAAATCATAAACAGCATATAGGCGGTAAATCCGAAACCATATCCAAATTGCTCTAATCCGACACAACAACAGATAATCAAAAAACTGTCGGGCTGCATATATGCGAGGAAAATGTAAACAGCGTTTGGAATATTAATAGCCAATGCCATCCACCACAATAACTTCTTTAGACCGTATTTGCTGGCAAGTACTCCTCCTAAAATACCACCAATGACCAATAGCAATATCCCAATCGTACCATAGGCAACGCCCACCTGACCGGCATTCAACGCCAATCCCCCAAGCTCCCGTGGATCCAGCATGAAAGGCTGTGAAAGTTTCACCAATTGCGACTCAGAGAAGCGATACAGCAGTAAAAATGCAATCCCGATACCGATCTGCTTTTTTTTGAAAAATTGTCCGAAGGTTCCAAAAAATTCCCGCAATTGACTGGTATCCGCCTGACGGGGAGCTGGAACATCACCAGCCGGATGTGGTAAATAAAACCGGTGATAAAGCGCAAACAGGATAAACATCAGTCCCAGAAGCATAAAAACCGCAGACCAGGCAAGGGCTGTCTTCCCGGATTTCGCCGTAAAAATACTAACGGCATTTCTTTTAAGATTCGGATGCAACTGGAGAACAGCAATCGCAGGGATATTCCAATTTTCCCGGGTAAAAATGAACCGCTCACCATGAATCAGGGAAATATTTTTATCACCTGAATCTTTCCCAAAATTGACGACGATTTGATCCTCAGCCGGTGGATTGGACAGATAGATATAAACATAACCAATATTCCCGGCATAGCCATAATCAGCGGTTTCCTCCCCAAAATGTCTCCTGATAAAATCTTCCAGTTTAAGGACCCAGCTGGCTTTGGATATAGCTTTGGCTGATTGACTTTTATCTACATTGATATGTCCGGATTCAATGTTCCGGTTTCTGGCAAAATCTACCGATTCGGCGATTTTTTCGGATCCCAGTTTTTTAATCGCAATAAAAGCTTGCGCCGGCTCGCACACAATCTCAGTCTTGCCTGCCTTTTCTGTGATGTTGAGATCATCAATTGAAATTTCAGTCGCGGTTTGCGGAGATAAATCAGAATAGATTTTCAAATTAACTGTATCCAGCCCGGTTCCCGATTCGATCAATCCGACAATAATCAGTAAAAGCCCCTGACCTGTCATCATGGCAATTCGATAAAATGTCGAGCGAATTCCTACAAAAAATGCCTGGCGCTTTTCGCTGAGTCCGATCATGTAAAAACCATCAGCCGAGATATCATGGGTAGCTGACGAAAACGCGATAAACCAGAAAATGATCAGGCTAATGATAAAAAACCAGGGTAGCTGGATGGTAAAACCAATTCCCAGAAACAGCACCCCGATTAGAAATTGCATAACGACAATCCAATTCCGCTTCTTTGAAAACATTTCGACCAGCGGGCTCCAGAGTGGTTTGATAATCCAGGGCAAATACAAAATGCTTGTCCAGAACGCTAAAACCGAATTTCTGACACCCAGCATTTTATACATAGCCACCGAAGCAACCATCACAATGATGTATGGTATCCCTTCGGCATAGTAAAGCGAAGGTACCCAGGACCAACCTGCTCGCGAATTTTTCCGGCTGTGCTTTTCTGTGTTTGCCATAAAATCCCTGGCTGTTAGTAGATTTTTTCCAGCTCTGAATCCGGATAATAATGAGATAAAATTTCCTCTGTGCCATGATCCTGCAATGCCATTCCCAGAGCGCCGATCTGGCAGTATCCAACCCCATGCCCCCAACCGGCACCTTTCAGGATAAAGGCTGATGGGATTTCTCCTGCTCCTTTTTCATTATCGATAACAAATGCCGAACTGTACAGAAAGACAGCATGTAAGGTCTGGCGGATAATATATTGATCTTCCACATATCTGGTTTCCCGGTTTCCGTCAATCATTCGGTAATCGATGGCGATTTTTATCAGGCGTCCTGAAGCGCCGCGTCGCATGGGTCTGATGGCTAAAATCGCCTGAGCATCAAGGTCTAATTTCAAATTCAATAGCGCCGTGATCTCCTTTTGAGTATAGCGTATTCTCCAACGAAAGTACTCCCCATCCTCGTCGACATTTCCCAGATAACTGATCAGTTCACCCTGCGATATATGCTGAAGATTACAATAAGTCTTCGGCGATTTTTCGATCCATTGCCGAACCGATTTTTCGGAAATCAGGGGCAAGCTCGGATCACTATATTTTTTCGGAGCATCAACCAGCGATTTTAAATATTGAATTGGTCTGTCACCAAAAACATTTTCGAATGCTTCGGTCACACCACCACAACATTTCGAATAGCGCGTATCACATATTTTATCGTCAAACATCAACACTTTTCCCAGAGTGTTGGAGGCACTTTGGATAACATCATCATTCAGAAATGTGGTACCCTGATAGCGTTGACAGCAGTCGTCATTACAGACATCCAGCCCAAGGCTGGCATGTTTCATTTCAATATTCGCCAGCATCCATGACCGGGCAATAATGATTTGCGATTCAATAAGAGAAGTTGGGCAGGCAGCACTCATTTCCGAAGTCGCCACACACACCAGATATTGCTCCATTGGCAGCACATTGGAAACGAGCAGATTACCCTCAACGATCCGAATCTCTACTGTACCGGGCAAATATACATCAATTTTTTTTACCCAGTGAAATCCCCGTCCGGCAGTAACACTCCTGATCTTCAAACCGGATTTTTTCGTAATCGTATTAACTAAGTCAACCGGTTCAATTTTCCAGAAATCGCTTCTGCCTGCAAATTCATCATCCAGAAATAAATGGATTAATCCGTCTTTTAATTCAAAGTCCAGTGATTGATCCTTTTCCAATGTCAGAAAATCTGCTGAACCTGCTTGCAGTCTATAAGTTTCCATATCTGGCGTAATGATCTCAACAATTGAATAGCGATCTTCAGGCAGTACGATTCCGACATTCAGAAGTGGCTCTGTGTCTGGAATTAAATTAGGTTCCAGCATTACTGTTTCTCCATAAAACCTCGATATGCGTCTATCGCTGCACCTAGTGCCGGTGCCTCCCGCAGTTTTGAAAACACAATTAAATTCTCCGCCAATTGTCCATTTGGACAATAATGTAAGCGCGCCGCATCATCCAGAACCGCTGACTCTTTTAGGAGCAATGTTAATGAATGAACAAATGGCTTCCCGAATACCTTATCGTCGATTGATTCACTTAACAAGTCACCGAGTCTTTGTCCGATAATGATCCGGTCAAAAAGATGATGCCGAAAATCGTGATTTTTCAATGGCTCCCGTCGATCAGGATTTACAAAGTCAAAGAGGCTTTGCCAGCCGACATATAAGGTGGTCAGTCTTTCATAAAGTAAAAGTGCCAGATATTTTGCCACTTTTTCAAAAGTCTCCACTGCCGCTTCATCACCATTCAGTGCCAATTCTTTGATCCGGGGCGGAAAGAGTCCACTACTGTCCAGTTCAGCCAGACTCTGTTTAACTAACTCCGCATAAAGAATTTGAATTCCCCGTGATGAGACATAGTACTCGACCGATCGTCCCTCGGGACATTGCATTTCCCAGGTTTTTACAAACCAATTTTTTACACTGTCCGTTTGTATCAACTGATCATCGAGCTTCATTGCATCCGCAGCACCGGTACCACCTCCCAGATAATAGGCATTTGCCACACTCCTGAATTGCCCGTCCGATGCGTATTCTTCACCCATTCCACAATAAAATGCATCACTGCCAATGTGATTGATTGGCGCTACCAGTTCAATACCTGCCCCTTTCAGTATTGCTTCAAGCTGATTGGAATATTGTGGCTGCCGGGGTCCGTTTGCCATGACGGCAATCCCGCGCTGATCAGGCGTCTTTAGTCCGGGCATCCCGATTCCAACAAGTACGCTATTCTGCTCACACTGTTTACAAATCTCAATAATCGAATCAGCGCAGGCATTCGAATAAGCTAGCCCTTGCTTTAACTCTGCACGAGTCGGTTTAATATCAGTTGCTGACTGTTCGTCCAACTGCTGATTCAGATCCACCGGGGTGAATTTTTTATCAAACTGAGGATAATCACGGTATAGTTTTGAAACATTAGTTCTGCCCAGATGGAAGCCATCGTTTGAATCGATTGTCACTAAGCAGGAATTCACCTTTGTCGCACCACCGTCAACACCGATTAATAAAAATTCCTGATTACCGGTTTTTTGTTCTTTATCCACTTTAAAAAATAATTATTCTATTTTTGAAAATTCAGCTGAATTCGGCGCTGAATCGCCAACAGGCGCATATAATCCTTGGCTTCATCATTCCGGTCAATTGTCTCCTGGTCAATGCTGTGATCCGTTCCGCCCGCATGTCGCACGACTTCATAAATCGGATCAAAAATGCGACCGACTTTATATTTCTCACTGATTTTCAGGACCATATCATAATCTTCTCCATAATTCCTGACATAGGGCTCATCATTAAACCCGAAGTAAGCCATTTCTTTGATGATGCTGATCGGGATACAACGGGGCGCACCGGCGCCATTGATCCGAAGTAAATTATTCCGCCCATTATCGTCAGTCCATTCAGCATGGGTTACTATTGGAATTTCCTCCATCCGGGTGAACTCTCCGTTCTCTTTCAATTGCCAGACTTCGTAGGAACCAATGACAATTCCAATCTGCGGGTCGGACTCGAACAGTTTGACCACCTTTTCAACAGCATCCGGTTTCAGGCGGTCGTCGCTATCCAATTGTACATAATACTTCCCCCTGGCTTTCCTGATGCCCAGATTAAGGGATAAACCAATGTTATTTATATCAGAAGTCACAAGACGTACCGGCGGATTTGTGTCTTTAAAGTGAATTCCACCGGGGAGATATTTACTCACTTCCCGGTTTGTCGGATCTTTAATTCCGCCATTGACAACAACAATCACCTCGATATTTTGCTCAGTTTGTTTAAAAACAGAAGTCAGCGCAGATTCGATAAATTCCGGACGATTGTTTACAGGTATGATAACCGAAGCAGCAAATTCTGTTTGGTCATCATCCGGGCGGTAGGTTATCAATGTTCCCGGTTTGAGATATGCTCCGATCCGCTGAAGGTGTGAGTTCAGTACTTTCTCCGCTTCGAGCTGAACCTCCTTCCCAGCCATCAAGTAATCAAATACATTGTGCTTTTTCCCGGTTGCCTGAACATAATACAGCGCCCCGGAATGTTTATTGGAAATATGGACAATTTCATATTTTACAGACAATTTCAATCGAATATCATAAAAGACATTATAGATGATCGATTCGTCAAATCTGCCAACCGTATTCAGGGCACGTTTTGAAAAGACCAGCACCCGACCGTAATCCTGGTTATCCCTCAACCGCCCGTGATGGTGTTTTAGCAATCGGATTGATTGGGTTTGTCCACTCTCAATCAAGTCATAGTCGCTGTAAAACATTCCCAGATTCGGATGCCTTAAAATGGCGAACACTACTGTCTGCAGGAATGAGCGCTTCAAGCGTACTTTTGCGTCAATATTATCAATATATAAAATATGGGAACCAGCCGAATTTGCTACCGCTAAATTCAACGGCATGGATAATTTATTTTTCTCGATATCAATAATTGTCGTCTTGACAGTTTTTATATCATCAGCCTGGAGTTTGTTTTGAGTATGATTCAACAGGATAATTTCTTTCAAGTCCTTGCCCTGATTCAACACCGAATCCAGGAGCCCGGTGTCACACGCATCTGTTATATGGATTATTGCCGTAAAATTGATCTCAGTCGCCTGCCGACTCATATGGACTCCCGTTTATTGTCTTGCAATATATAAACCATTGGATATTTCAATTGAGTTAACAGCAAAAACCACTGTTCAATACTAACAAATTTTTAATACTTTTTCTAATGTTTTATCATTTTCATATTTTGATAACTCCGGTATATTTCTATTATAAGAATATAACGACTTTAAAAATCGATTACCCTATTGTGACATAAACCACTATGTATTTACATGAATAATTATATCTTTATAGAGTAATTAATGGAGAAGGATAATGAAGAAATTATCAGCCATATTTCATGAGCAATTTTTTTCCACCTGTCCAAAAACAGGACGATTAATTGGAGTAAAATATAATTCAGTCATCAATATTCTACTATTTCCAATTGTTGGATTGGCAGCATTGCTCTGGATTATATTCCGAGTCATCCCAAAACCGACCCGTGTATCTTATCCCTGCATCAAGGTAGCAACCCCCATAGCATCAAGCTTTCTAATCTATATAATGAGTTTTTTCAGCTCGATTTTCGCATTTAAAAAAGCCCGGAAATTCTTTACTCTTTCCAAACCCTGGTTTGGTGTTTCTATCCTCGCAATTGCACTTTTAACCGGTATTGTCACACTGGTTTCCAATCCCGATAAAACCTTTGCAAACATCCACAGACTTGATGATCCCCTCGGCGCAAATAATCCAATCGGTGAAGCCAAAGGAATTTTTCCCGGACGTGTCGTCTGGGCTTGGAATCCCGATGCCACAAACGAAAATTGCACCAATGAGAGTAATGACAACTGGCAGATCGATGATGGTGATGATGGCTGGTTTCTTCCAAGAAATAACAACCAGTCTGCTATCGATAATATGCTTTCTGATGGAATCCAGGAATTGACTGGCACTACCAGTAATACTGATGCCTGGGATGCGATATTCAAATTTCATAACAATACCCGAGATAAAGGCGAAGTCGCTTATCAGCCGGGGGAAATAATATTTATTAAAATTAATGCGACTTCCGCCTGGGCAGGCAACTTCGACAACTCTGATTTTTCCATCGTTGATAATAGTTATTACGGTGTCGCTGAAACGAATCCACACCTGGTTCTTTCAGTCTTGCGGCAATTGGTAAATGTTGTTGGCGTAGCCCAGACGGATATTTATGTAGGTGATCCCTTGAAAACAATTTACAAACATAGTTACGATTTACTACATGGCGAATTCCCCGATGTCGTATACCTGGATCATACTTACGGCTCAACTAAAAACCGGACCAGGGTTACTTATACAACAGATCCTGTCATCGAATATTCGGACCGTGGTACCGTTATGCACGAAGGTACCTGGGATGATCCTTTCTTTGGACCACCGACAGATAACGACCGGTTGGCGACAATTCTCCAGGACTGCGAATACCTGATCAATTTGCCGACAATGAAAGGTCATAAGCGCGCCGGTGTTACGTTGTTTGCAAAAAACCATTTCGGCTCACATGGTCGTTTTGATGCTTCCCATCTGCATAGTGGTCTCGTCAATCCTTCCGAAAACGACGCCTGCCGGCAAAACTATGGTCTTTACCGTGTCCAGGTCGATTTTATGGGTCATGAAATGACTGGTAAAAAAAATTTAATTTTCATAATGGATGCACTCTATTCAGGTCCGGAAGCCTCTTATCCACCAACGAAATGGGAAATGCCTCCTTTTAATGGAGACTGGACCTCCTCCCTCTTCGTTTCTCAGGACCCGGTAGCGATCGAATCTGTCGCTTACGATTTTCTAAGAACTGAATATACTGAAAGCACGCCTTACTCCTGGGTCCAGATGGGCGGGGTTGATGATTACCTTCATCAGGCAGCCGATTCTGATTACTGGCCCGAGGGGATTCAATATGATCCTGAAGAGGATGGCACAATCATCGGAAGTCTCGGTGTGCATGAACATTGGAACAATCCTGAGGATATGAGTTATACTCGTAATCTTGGCACTGGTGATGGCATTGAGCTGGTTAAGATCGTTTCCGTCAGCAAAGTTGATGAGAAAGCTGTTGCTGAATTACCCGGTCATTTTCAATTACTCGGGAACTACCCCAATCCATTCAATCCTGAAACCACGATTCGTTATTCACTAGACCAACAAGCCCAGGTTATGCTTACGATTTATGATATTCAGGGACATTCAATTCAGACGTTAGCCAATGAATATCAACACAGAGGTTACCATACTGTGACATGGAATGGTCTAATGAGTAACAACGCCACGGCAGCAGCCGGTATCTATTTCTATCAATTCAAAATTACCGGCAGTGACTGGGAATCCAGTAAAACCGGGCAAATGATGTTAATTAGATAAACGATTAGCCGGAAAATAAAAACAATATGAAAAAATTCTATTTGATTCCTGCATTCCTTTTTGTTATTGCTACAATCGGTTTTGCGGAAACCTGGACATCCTATACAATGGAAAATTGTCAACTGCCAAGCAATCGGATTTTGACAGTTTGTATTGAGCCCACCGGTATTAAATGGTTCGGGACTGATGCCGGTCTTGCCCGATTTGACGGAACCGATTGGCTGGTTTTTACAAAGACTTCAGAAACGCAGACTCTGGCTGACAATGTCATCAACGATATTACTTTCGAAATCACCAACAACGGACCGGAAATCTGGATCGGAACCGAAAATGGACTGAGTATTCTGGCTGTCGATGCTTATACCTTTGCCACGCCCTATCGCAACGATAATCGCCCAATTCTCAGCAATCATGTCCGAGCAGTCGAAGTTGACAGTAACCATGTTAAATGGATTGCCACCGACAACGGCGTCTCTATTTTCGACGGTCACAGCTGGGCTGACCTGACGAAAGAAAACAGTATGCTCGTAAACAACGATATTGTCTGCATCGGTATTGATAACGACGGGGACAGTCTCTGGCGTTATATCGGAACATCCCATTCCGGTATCTCGCGTGTGAGCTATTACGGTAATGAACTTGCAGCTGCACTGGCGGATACAAACCAGAATCCCCTTGATGCAATCACATCCGCCTCTCCCTACACGGCTGACTGGACCTACATGTGGAACGATTCGATTACCGCTATCCAGGTTATCCACCCGCAGAAACACTGGGTGGGTACGACTTACGGCGTTTTTGAACACGATAGCACCGAAACCAAGGAGCTTTGGACTTACTATTTATCCGTGCAGGGTTTAGCCGATAATTCCGTAACATCCCTCGCAGAGGGCAGCGATGGCAGTATCTGGGTTGGCACCAAAGGAGGCGCTTCAAATATCCTGAATATGCAAATTAGCAGTTTTACGGAAGCCGACGGACTTGTCAATAATGCTGTCAATGACGTAGCGGTCGATACTGACGGATCAATCTGGTTTGCAACAGAAGCTGGTGTCAGCCATTATTCTAATATCAATGCCATCGGTACTCCCAGAACACTTCCAGCAAAAAGCCGGCTGGTTTCAAATTATCCGAATCCGTTCAATGCATCGACGGTTATTCTGTACTATCTCGGCTCAAGAAACCGGGTGCAACTGTCGATATACGATCTCTCCGGTAAAAAAATAACACAGCTGATAGATGAGATGCAATCTCCTGATTACTACCGTATTTTCTGGGATGGCAAAGATCAATTTGGCAGAACTGTCCCTGCCGGTATCTACTTTGCGCGCCTGAATATTATTGATTCCCAAATTTCCGATTGTGTAAAAATGCTGCTGATAAAATAGATTAAACCATTTCCGCGTCGTTAAATTACTTAATTCATCGTACCGTTTGATTTTAGCAATATTAATTGTAAAATAGTTCTTAGCAATGTTCATTTTTTTGAGATTAAAAATATATCCGCAAAAGGAGTTTTCATGAAAACCAGCCAAGAGAATCATTTAGATAATGGAACAGTAAATGAAAGACAGTCTCCATTGAGACATCCGCTTTTTCCGCGACTAGTTCTGCCGATCATCGGATTACTTTCTACCATCTGGATGCTGTTACGCATTATTCCAAAGCCGACCCGGGCAAGCTATCCCTGTATGAAAGTCGCTGCCCCTTTAGCGAGTACTTTCATTGCCTATTTAGTTGGTGGTCTGGTCTCGTTATTTTCATTTAAAAAAGCCCGTAATGCCTTGCAGCAACGTCGTTTACAATACGTTCTTCTGTTTACAGTACTGCTTGTTGCTTCGACAGGATTTGTTGTTTTCAACTCATCTTTGCCAATTTTTGCAAAAGTCGAATCTGCCGCAAGATTCAACGATCCTCTGGGACCAAATCAACCGATTGGTGAAGCCAAAGGTATTTATCCCGGACGAGTCGTCTGGATTCATGATCCCAATGCAACCAATGAAAATTGTACCAACAGCGATCATGACGATGCTTACTGGCTGGAAAAAAACACTGACCAGAACGTTGTCGATCAGATGTACCGAAAAGGACTCCTGGAATTGACGGGCGCCGAAACCCTTCCGGCTGCCTGGGATGCAATTTTCAAATATTATAATTCGAATCATGGCAAAGGCGATGTTGGATATTCCAGTAGTGAAACCATTTTTATTAAAATCAATGCCGTTACCGCCTGGAGCGGTGCTGCTCCGACCGGAGAAATGCCTTCGAATATTGGTATTGAATTCGACACTAGTCCTCAAACAATTCTGTCAATGTTGAGACAACTGGTTAATGAAGCCGGCGTTCCCCAGGAAAATATCTTTGTCGGCGATCCCATGGCTGATATCTGGAATCACCTATATAATAAGTTTCATGCCGAATTTCCAAATATTAACTATGTCTCAAAACGCAATATCCCCGGTAGAACCAGACTCACCGCCGGCGGCATAGGAGTCAAATATTCTGACCGCGGAACCGTAATGAATGATCTCAGTGGTTCCAGTCACCGCTTATTTACGGCAATGCTGGATGCCGATTATTTGCTCAATATACCATCCATGAAAGGTCATCGCTGGGCAGGTGTTACCTTCTTCGCGAAAAATCACTTCGGATCGAATACTACGAGCGGCTCCTGGCAATTACATAAAGGATTAATGAATCCCGACAATACCCCTCCTTTGCGAACGGATTATCACATGTATCGTGTATTGGTTGATTTGATGGGCAGCAAGAATTTAGGTGGCAAAACCATCCTGTTTGTGATGGATGCGTTGTGGTCAACTTCTTACGAACATCAGCCACCTCAGAAATTTCAATCAGCACCGTTTAATAATGACTGGTGCTCATCCATGATGTTTTCACTGGACCCGGTCGCCATTGAATCCGTCTGCCTTGATATTTTACAGATGGAATTTACCGAGGAAGATCTTACGGTCGATCCACCGCGCTATACCTATGTTCAGTGGGCTGGAATCGATGATTACCTCCATCAGGCAGCCGATTCCAGTTGGTGGCCCGAAGGAATTGAGTACGATCCGGAAGATGATGGCACTGTTATCGGCAGTCTGGGTGTCCATGAACATTGGGATAATGTCGATAATCGTAAATACTCCCGTAATTTAGGAACCGGTGACGGTATAGAATTGATCGAATTTGAAGGCGCTTCGGCAATCGATGCCACACCTGTCACAGTTGCCGAATCATTCAACCTGAAACAGAATTATCCGAATCCCTTTAATCCAAGCACAACAATTGAATTTCAGATCGAAAAAGCCAGCCGGGTAACACTGAATATTTTTAATACGACCGGTCAGGAAGTGGCTGAACTGGTTTCTGGAAACCTGCATACCGGTCAATATCGCTACCGTTGGGATGCCGGCAGTTTCCCAAGTGGCGTCTATTATTGCCAGTTGAATGTCGATGGACAGGTTCAAACCCGAAAAATGATGTTATTGAAATAAATTACTGCATCAATTACCAAAAGACTCCTGGTGGATTTATTCTATCGGGAGTTTTAACTTTTCAATGATAACAGTCATCCAAGTGATTTGAAAAATGATTTCAGGATTAGTGTAACGGAAAAATTTATACAGTGTCAATATCAATGGATTAATTTGTAAACTGTCGATAGAATTCCGAATTGGTTTTTCTAAATATAGAGAGGATATTAATGCAAAATTTCAGATATAAATTGATAATCAGCTATTTGGTTATTTTCTTTGGCTACCTGGTTCCGGCATTCGCTCAGGCAGCTCCGGGACCATTAATGGCGCCGGGATCCATCAAAGGATTCGTCATTGATTCGAAGCATGATAGACCGGTTGAGTACGCCAATGTTGTCTTGTACAGCAAACGAACTCAGGAACAGATCACCGGAACAATTACCGACTCAGAGGGATTGTTTATTCTGACAGATCTCCGACCGGGTTTATACATCCTGGAAATCAAATTCATCGGATTTGATGCATTCAGTATCGATAGTATTTCTATCCGACCCAATGATCCTGAACTTGATCTTGGACGAATTGAAATCACTCCCGATATTCTTGCCATGAGCAGTGTGGAAGTATTCGGTGAAAAACCGATCATCGAGTTTCAAATTGATAAAAAGGTCATCAATGTCAGCAAACAGTTTACGTCGCTCTCCGGTACTGCTGTGGATGTGCTTGAAAATGTTCCTTCAGTGACTGTGGATATCGAAGGCAACGTCAGCCTGCGCGGCAGCGGCAGTTTCAATCTGCTGATTGACGGAAGACCTTCGGTTCTGGATCCCAACGATGCTCTTCAGACAATCCCGGCAAGTTCAATTGAAAATATCGAAATTGTCACAAATCCTTCGGCAAAATATGATCCCGACGGCGTTGCCGGAATCATCAATATTATTACCAAAAAAACCGAAAAATCCGGTTGTGCCGGGCTGGTTAATGCCAGCGCCGGAACCTTTGGAAATTATGGTTTTGATTTTCTGTTAAATGTCCAGAAAAAAAAGATAGGCTATTTTGTGGGTGCTGACTACGGTTATCGGAACATGCCCGGTAATATGACAAGTAAGAAGCGCACCTATTATGGTGATACAACATCTTTCAACAATACCTACGGCGACTCCGAATGGGGCGGAAAATCCATGGGACTCCGCGGCGGACTGGATATGAATCTGACATCTGCCGACTTATTACGGTTTAGTTTTCGATATGGCAGTCGTGGTGGTGGTCGTGACTCAAAAATGGACTACTTGATCTGGACTGATCCCGGTTTGGACACGCTTGACTATACCAGTAAAAATACATCCGATCGGAGCGGGGACTTTTATTCATTAAACCTGGATTATCGGCATAAATTCAGAAAAGAAGGTCACGAACTTAGTACACAGGTCGATGTGAGCCGACGCGACATGAGCGAAGAATCGCTCACTGAGCAGTTTGATGAAAACGACATGTTATATTTCGGAAATAGTTCAACTGAAGCAGGACCGGGTAACCGAATCCGCTACAACCTTGATTATGTCCTGCCCTTACAGGATGACAATAAAATCGAAGCCGGTTATCAATCGCGATACAGCCTGTCAGAAGATGATAACACAATGGATTCCTGGAATGCTGATAGCAATGCCTATATTCCGGATTTGAATTACTACCGAAACACTGAATACACCCGTGCAATTCAATCAACCTATCTGATCTATTCAGGTAAAATCGGCAATTTCGGTTATCAGGGCGGTTTGCGGGGCGAATACACCTTCCAGCATATTGAAATGAGCGGTGTCGATAGCACTTTCTCGTTTAAAGACTGGGACATTTATCCGACGCTGCACACTTCCTATTCTTTCAACAACGGGCAACAGCTGATGGCGAGTTACACCCGCCGGATTGATCGGGTCAGGGGCTGGTTTTTGGAACCGTTTAAATCCTGGATGGATGCGTACAATGTCCGCCAGGGAAATCCCAATTTAAAACCCGAGTATATCGACTCCTACGAAGGCGGTTACCAGAAAACGTTTGGTAAATCCCTCTTTTCCCTTGAGGCTTATTATCGTGTCACGCATAATAAAATCGAAAGGGTTCAGACCCTGTACAATTATGAAGATGGTGTTTATTTACATACTTTTGATAATATTGGCAAGGATTATGCTTTCGGAACCGAAACGATGCTTACCTTGTTTCCGGTACAATGGTGGAATATGAACCTGATGGGTAATATCTATAATTATCGGGTTAAAGGGATCCTTTACGGAGAACCTTTTGATGAAAACAGCTTCAACTGGAGTGTCAGATTAAACAACACGTTCCGAGCCAGTAAATCCACACGAATTCAATTCAGCGCTAATTATTCCAGTCCGACTGTCAGCGCTCAGGGTAAAGATGGTGGAATGTTCTTCACAAACCTGGCATTTAAACAGGATTTTATGGATCGAAAATTCTCAGCAACATTGCAAATACGTGATCTATTCGGAACTGCATCCCACTACCATAAAAATGAAGGTCCTAATTTTTACTCCTATATGAAATTCGAACGTCAACCGCGGATGTTATCCTTCACCCTGACCTATAACATCAATAACTACAAAACCGAACGGGAACGAAATGGTCAAAATCAGGAAAATGGTAGTGATTTCGAAGAAGAAAATGGCGGCGGTTTCGAATAATAATTAACACAGCGTTACCCTTTTAAGAGCAATGTGAAAGTTCTCGACTTTCGCATTGTTTTTTAATCTTTTTCCCTTTATTCATATTGCATATTACAACATATCTTTTTACATTTCGCCAACTATCGAAATGATAGTATCATTGAGGAGTTTACATGAGAGAACTGACAAAATTATTCAAAGCATTATCAGATCCGAATCGACTCAGAATTTTAAAAATGCTGGAAATAAAACCGCTGTGTGTTTGCGAGATTACTGAAACATTGAAGCTAGCAACTTCAACGGTTTCCAAACATCTCTCCATCCTGCGCGATGCCGGATTTATTATTGATGAAAAAGAAGGCAAATGGGTTAATTATATCTTACAAACGGAAAATAAAGCCCATGTCCTCTACCCGATTGTTTCGGACTGGTTGACAGCAGACACTAATATTAAATCTGATACCGAGCATCTGAAAACAGTAGATCGTATTAATATTTGTGGAATTCAGAATTGAGTATTTGATATGAATTGGAAAGACGAATATAAAAAACTGCTCTGGATTGCGGCAATTTTTCTCGCCGCATTTTATCTGCCACTGGGTAATTCAAGATTTACAGGAGCGCTTTATGAAGCTCTTGCCCTCGCCCAGTGGTATGCCCGCGAACATGTGTTGCTTTGTCTCGTTCCGGCATTCTTTATCGCGGGTGTCATTTCAGTATTTGTCAGTCAAAATGCAGTTATAAAATATCTTGGCGCTTCAGCAAAAAAGTGGATTGCTTATGCCGTGGCGTCAGTATCGGGGACAATTCTGGCAGTTTGCTCCTGCACTGTATTACCGCTCTTTTCAGGTATTTACAAACGCGGGGCAGGGCTTGGTCCGGCAATAGCGTTTTTATATTCCGGACCGGCAATCAATATCCTAGCAATAATATTAACCGCCCGGATTCTGGGTGCTGAGTTAGGCATTGCACGAGTTATCGGCGCAGTTGTCTTCAGTATTGTCATCGGCTTAGTTATGCAGCTGATCTATCGTAAAGAAGAACACGCCAAAGCCGAAGCCCAACTGGCGCTGCCCGAGTCTGAAGAAATCCGCCCAATCTGGCAAACCACAATTCATTTTTTCACCTTAGTCCTGATCCTTATTTTTGTCAATTGGGGCAGACCGGTAACTGATGATGGTGTGTGGTATTTTATTTATTCTTCTAAATGGATTATCACCGCTATTTTCGGAGTCATCTTCGCAAGCTCATTAGTGATTATCATTAAAATTAAATTCGACCAGGTCATTCTGGCATCACTACCGGTAATTTTATTGGCAATATTCTTACCTGCTCATCCGGTTTTCGCCTTTACAGCAGCTGTCATTACACTCAGTATGCTATTGTCAATTAATCAGGGTGAAGCGTCAGAATGGATGTCAGCCAGCTACGGATTTGCCAGACAGATAATGCCGCTGCTGGCTATCGGTGTCTTAATCGCCGGCTTTCTTCTGGGTGGACCTGATAACGGACAGGGAATCATTCCAAACCACTGGATTTCATCGTTAGTTGGCGGCAATTCACTGTTTGCCAATTTTTTTGCATCAGTCGCCGGCGCATTTATGTATTTTGCCACGCTCACAGAAGTACCAATTCTGCAGGGACTTATTGCAAATGGTATGGGCAAAGGACCCGCCCTTGCATTACTTCTAGCCGGTCCGGCATTATCGCTCCCGAATATGCTTGTCATACGCGGTGTCATTGGAACACAGAAAACTGTCGCATATGTCGGGCTGGTTGTTATTATGGCAACAATTTCCGGGATAATTTACGGAAAATTGTTTTAGACAGGATAACAAGATTTGCTTAATGGAATATTTAAAATTGAAACATTATGAAAATATACAGGAAGGATTGCAATATTAATAACGTGTACTAATTCATGAAATCTAAAAATAATAATCCTGAAAATCTCGTCTCAAAGTGATCCCTCCGGGATTATCACGTCAAATCAAGGAACCAATATGAAAATACTCATTCTTTGCACCGGTAATTCCTGCCGCAGCCAGATGGCAGAAGGATTTTTAAAATCATTCGCGAAAAATCTCGAGGTATATTCAGCCGGAACTGAGCCAGCCGAGCGGGTCAATCCACACGCCATCTACGTCATGCAGGAACTCGGAATAGATATTTCGAAAAATGCAACGAATCACGTCACAGAATTCATCGATCAGGACTTTGATTATGTCATAACAGTCTGTGGTAGTGCGAAAGAAAATTGCCCGGTATTCCTGGGTAATGTCAGAAATCGGCTCCACTTTGGATTCGAAGATCCGGCGGAAGCCACCGGAACGGAAGAAGATATCCTCAGCGTATTTCGTCGGGTAAGAGACGAAATCAAAGAACAGTTTACAACATTTTTTAAAACAAAAATAAGCCAAAGGAGTTAGTATGTTAAATGTAATAGTACTCGGATCGGGTTGTCCGAATTGCAGAAAATTAGAACAATTATGCTATGATTTGGCAGCCGAAAACAACCTGGATATGAATCTGGAAAAAATCACAGATTTCAGAAAATTCGCAGATTATGGCATCATGTTCACTCCCGGTCTGGTGATCAACGGCAAAGTCATGGCTAGCGGCAAAATCCCAACCAAAGCCACCCTGACACACTGGATGATCGAGGCAAATAAAAAATAAAATCAAATTATTATAATGGAGAGAATTTTATGACTGAATGTTGTACCAACGGAAAAATGTTGATATTTCCATGTGGCGGTGGCTCAAACACCGGAGAGATCGCGGACCGAGTTGCCCGCCAGATGCAGAAAAACAATATTGGAAAAATGAGTTGTTTAGCCTCTCTGGGGGCACACATTGATGGATTTATTGTTTCGGCAAGTGATGCCGACCTGAATATTACAATCGATCGCTGTTAACTTGCCTGCGCCCGAAAGATTTTCGAGCATCTAAAACTGAAGTCCAAATCTTATGTATTGACGGAGATGGGCATTGTCAAAGGTCAGACCGCAGTGAATCGGGAAATAATCGAAAAGACCTGGAAGGAGATAGCCTCAGGAATCAAAATCAGCCCTGATAATTTCATATCCGACATGTGTGGCTGTGGCTGTCGAACAGAGAAGTAATAATGAGAAAGTACCTATTAATCGTACCGATAATTGGATTATCATTGATTCAATCTTTTAATAAAAAATCCGGAGCCGATACAATCAGTGATAGTTCCGACCACACTGTGGATTGTTATAATAATTGCGCTACTTGTACATCTGATTGCGGTTCAAAGTAACTGAAATAGAGAGGTAATTTATGTTAAAGAAAATGTCTTCCGTTCTGATTGCAGGGTCTTTACTGGTATCAATTGCATGTGAGAATAAGGCCAGTGCCAATGATCATGCGAACAAAGCGAAAGATAACGTTTCCGCCCCGGTAAAAACAGACCAAGATAAAATCAAGGTCACCTTCGTGGAACTCGGCTCGGTCAATTGTATCCCCTGCAAACAGATGCAGCCGGTAATGAGAGCCCTTGAAGAAAAATATCCGGAACAGGTCAAGGTTATTTTCTATGATGTCTGGACTCAGGAGGGGCACCCTTATGCCCAGCAATACGGCATCCGGGTGATTCCCACCCAGGTTTTTCTGGATGAAAACGGTACTGAATTTTTCCGGCACGAAGGCTTTTTCCCGATTAGCGAAATCGAAAAACTGCTGAAATCGAAGGGAATTCAGTGACACCAAAATCGTTCGGCATAGCATCTTTGATGCTTTGTTTCCTGGTAGGCGCTGCCTCGTCGCCAATGCGATCAGCCGAATCCCACACACAATCCCGGCAGGGCTGCCTGATTTTTCTCTATGACAGTCACGCCTGTCAATGTGTCCGTGAACGGAATGCAGAATTTACGGAATTTATCAACCGGCAGATTGATAACGACATTATCGACACCACATTAATCCGGTATCAATATTACGATTATTCCGCTGAGCCGCACACCGTTGATTCTCTGCATGCAAATTTACCTGAACGTTTTCTACCCGTATTGATAATGAAATCCTGTGATAATATCCTGTTTTATGAAGGTTCATTTTACTTGGATACAGTGCGGTTTATGCAGGGATTGGCAGACTTTAACATGATTAGCACAGGAGAGCAGCATCGTGATTGAAACTATTTTTAATGCACTGTCCCAGGCATTATACGGCACTCCGGTGATCGCCCTGCTGACCGCCCTTGCCTGGGGAATCCTGAGCATTTTGCTGAGTCCCTGTCATTTGTCCAGTATCCCCTTGATCATCGGCTTCATCAACGGTCAGGGCAATGTCACCACCCGGCGGGCGTTCTGGCTCTCACTGCTGTTTTCCATGGGAATCCTGATCACTATCGGTCTGATCGGCGTCATCACCGGATTGCTGGGACGCATGCTGGGCGATGTCGGACGGTTTGGCAATTATTTGGTCGCAGTGATCTTTTTTCTTGTGGGGTTATACCTGCTGGATGTGATTCCACTGCATTTTTTCTCAGCGCCCGATCCGTCCAGAGTCAAAAAGCGCGGTTTGCTGGCGGCATTCATTCTCGGATTGATTTTCGGCATTGCGCTGGGACCCTGCGCCTTCGCCTATATGGCGCCTATTCTGGCAATTGTCCTAAGCACTGCCGGCACAAAACTGTTATTCAGCATCCTGCTACTTATTTTTTATGGAGTTGGACACTGCTCCGTGATTGTCCTTGCAGGAACTTTCACTGAAGCCCTGCAGCGTTACTTACACTGGAGCGCCGAGTCCAAAGGTGCCAGACGGCTGAAAAAGATTTGCGGTGTGCTGGTAATTCTCGGAGGAATATATTTGATTTTTTCGTAGGAGAATTAATGACCACAGAAAAAAAACTCAACATTTTTGAAAAATATCTGACTCTCTGGGTTCTGCTGTGTATCGCCGGCGGAATTCTGCTCGGTAAACTCGCCCCCGGCATTGCAATAAAACTCGATGCTTTGTCAATTTACCAGGTCTCGATTCCCATTGCGATCTGCCTGTTCTTCATGATGTACCCGATCATGGTGAAAATCGACTTTTCTGAAGTGGTCAAAGCCGCCAAAACCCCCAAACCTGTCGCAATGACGCTAATCGTCAACTGGGCAATCAAGCCTTTTACAATGTACCTGTTCGCTTACCTTTTCCTCGGAGTTCTTTTTAAAAAATTCCTACCGGGTACCGAAATCATCAAAACCGGTCAGGAGGTTGAGCTCTGGCGCAGTTATATTTCCGGGGCGATTCTGCTCGGGATAGCGCCCTGCACTGCTATGGTGCTGATATGGAGCTATTTAGCACGCGGAAACGATGGACTGACATTGGTGATGGTAGCGATCAATTCACTGACCATGTTGTTTCTGTATGCGCCGCTGGGCGGATTCCTGCTGGGCGTCAATGCCATGCCGATTCCCTGGCAGACGATTCTGTTGTCCGTTGGAATTTATGTTGCCCTCCCGCTGATCGCCGGCTATTTCTCCCGCCAATGGATCATACAATCCAAAGGGCTGGAATGGTTCAATGAAAAATTTATCCATTATCTCACACCGGTCAGCACTGGAGCGCTACTGGTGACACTAATTCTGCTCTTTTCTTTCAAAGGCGAGATTATCGTTACAAATCCGCTGACGATCTTCTGGATCGCCATTCCACTTTTCATTCAGACAATTTTTATCTACAGTATCGGCTACTTTCTGTTTTCCCGCTGGCTGAAACTCTCCTACGAAGATGCGGCGCCGGCTTCCATGATTGGCGCGTCAAATCATTTCGAAGTGGCAATCGCCACGGCGACGATGCTTTTCGGTTTGTCTTCGGGTGCTGCATTGGCGACAGTAGTAGGTGTATTAATTGAAGTCCCGGTCATGCTGATGCTGGTTTCGATCAGCATGAAATTCCGCCATTTATTCAAAATTTTGTAGGGAGTTGTGATTAGCTTGTCAACAGAATAAGAAAGAGTTCGGTTTACCTTGTAAATGATGTTTAAATCGGAGAAATGAAGTGGGCGAACAGGTTAGGATGAATAATCAGATTGGCAACTCGAAGAAGGATATATTGCTACCCTTATTGGTACAAAACCATCATCGGCATAAACAGGAATATTCAATTATCAAGAGTGACCGGTCCGGGTGCAGCGGTTGTCCTTATCCTAAATAAACACGCGGCACGCGTTTTGTCACACCACAGGTTAATTCATAAGGAATAGTGCCAATCCGTTCGGCGATCTCGGTCAGATTGATATTTCCCTGACTTGAATTACCCCAAAACAATACTTCATCTCCTACCTGGACAGAATCATCACCAACATCTACTGCGATTTGGTCCATTGCAATAGTCCCGACTACGGGATATAATCTGCCACTGATCATTACGTCGGCGTTATTGGTAAATGCCCGTTGAATTCCATCGGCATAACCGATCTGGATGATAGCAACCGTTGTCTCTTTAGGCGTCACGAACCGCCTTCCATAACTAATCGACATCCCCTTTGTAAAACGGCGCAGTAAACCAACTCGTGATTTCAGGGTCATTACCGCTTTTAAGTGAAAATGGTTATGAATTGTTGTACTGGGATAATATCCATACAATGATATACCAGCCCTTACCATGTCAAAATACGCTTCGGGCAGGTCAATAATTCCGCTCGTATTTGCCATATGAACACAGGGAAGTTTAATCCCGGCTTTTTGTATGTCCGAAAGCGTTGAATTGAATAATTCAAGTTGATGTTCAGCATAACTTTTATCAGCTTCATCAGCTGTGGCAAAATGGGAGTACAATCCAACTAATTTCAGAGATGGGCTGTTCAATATTTTTCGAATCACCGACACTGCTTGCTCAGGAAATATGCCGACCAACCCCATCCCGGTATCAATATAAAGGTGAACGTTTACGGTTTTTCCCAATTTACCGGCAATCTGATTTATCGTATCAACATCCTTTTCATTAGTGATACTAAGCTCAGTGTTGAGTCTCAAGGCTTGGTCTATTTCATCAGGAAACAGACTACCGAGGACCAGGATAGTTTGATTTATCCCGGCGTCTCTGAGTTCAGCCGCTTCCGACACCCGGGCAACGGTAAATTGCCTGATACCCTCCCTGATCAGCCGCTTCGTCACCGGAATGACGCCATGACCATAAGCGTCGGCTTTAACCACTGCCATAATCTCGGCGGGTGCGACTTTTTCCCGGATTTGTTTCAGATTATGGACGAGGTGGTCGAGGTGAATTTCTGCAACTGTGTATTGTTGATAAGTAGCTGTTTTAGGCATGAAAGATTCCTTATTAGCTCCCCCTTTGAAGGGGGAAACAGGGGGATGTCATTTTTTATTATCTGTAATTTTATCAATTTCCCTATTTAGCATTTCTAAAACTGAATTTGTCTCTTTCCTGACATCTTCATCCAGGAAGTGAATGATTTTCACTCCAAGTTCTTCCAATCTCCCTTGTCTTTTCTGATCATAGTTGAATATTTTTCCATAGAATTACTTCTGCAAACGTACCCTTTTTCCGAAGTTCTCTTGCATACTTTCGTAATTTTGGATTATATGGAATGATTGTATTCCGCATAAATTATGACAATAAACAAACATCCCCCTAAATCCTCCTTTGAAGGGGGACTTAGAAAAATCTAAAATTTCTTTCGAAGAAAATCCTTCAGTGTATCAAAACTTTGAAAGAACTCCGTCGTACAACCAAGAATCCAACCGCTGATCTCATCCAGTGGTTTTGCTGCAACCATATAAACCGGAATACCGTGATAAAAGGCAAAGGTCAATTCTCCGTAGGTACCACCACCCTTTTCAGCGTAATCATCCCATAGGCAGATAACATAATCAATCTCAGTCATAAGGGAATGAATATCATTACGAATTAACTTCCGAACTATCCTTTGAAATTCCGGCAAATTGGATGTTTTCAGGGATCTGAATTTTGTTCGTTCTTCGGGAGTCAGCAGTTTCGGTTCCTCGATATGAGGATTATAGGAATCATGTCCAAATTCATTCTTCAGAAATTCCGCCAACTCAGTTCGCCACTGTTTCCCTTTATCAGGCGCGTGTTCTATCGCTCCGGCTAAATATGCTCTCATCCGGAAATCCTTCTTTTAAAAACAAAATAAGCGATTACAATTGTTAAAATATTCGTAAATAGAACAATCAATCCGGAAATGTTATTTAAGGTCCCAAATAATAATAATTCACGACCACCTTCAATCAAGGCAGTCAGTGGAAAATATCCAATGATTAATTTCCAAATACCGGGATATTGCACCGAAGGTACCAGTACACCACTGACCAGCACAAGCGTTATAAAAAAGAGAATGATCATGCCGCCTCTGACCTTTACATTGGCAGAAATAATCCCGGTGATAATGCCCAACTGATTAAGCGCAATCAAACCAAAAATTATATACAGCCAGAAAAGAAACAGATTTCCGGGATTCAGAGCGGGTTTGCTGATAACTAATAGAATTGCGCTGGAAAGCAGCAGATGTCCGGTCGATTTAAGTAGATAAATAAAAGATTTAATTAAATAGACATGTCCCGTCAATAATGGCGAAGAGTGGACCTGATCGATCAATCCGGTATTATTGGTCATACTATATGCTTCATGGAGCGGTAAATTGTAGGCAAATATAACGGCAAAAAAGCCAACAACACCGGGAAACATCCAGTGCTGGATAGCCATAAATTGAATTCTGGGAAGTAGTCCTCCCAACCCCACGATTAAAATAAGGTACAGTAACAAGGTGGTTAGTATATTGATTATCACCAGAAGAGAGGTTCGTTTTAAATCCGGTATAAGCTCGCCATACAAAATATTTCCTATATTATTCATCTCAATAACCTTCATCCGTGTTGAGTTGATTTAAAAATTCTTCTATATGAATCGAACTGCCGTTTATCGAAACCACTTCGTCCAGATTGACTTTTTTCATAACCGACACAAAATCTGTGACGTTATTGGTCACAATCTGGATTGTCTTTCCGAGGTCCCGGACTTCCTGGATTTCCTTGACGTGCTGGAGTGATTTAATCAGTTGGTAACCTCCATGTCGAAATTCAATATTTCCATAAAATGGCAACTCGATCTGAGCGACCATATTTTCCAGGGTTCCGTCAAAGCGTATCTGACCGTGATCGAGCACAATCCAGCGATCAGCAATTGTCTGAATTTCCGAAAACTCATTAGACGAAAGTACAATAGTCTTCTGCCCTTTATGGTTCAGAATATACTTAAAGAGAATCGCCCGGGTATAATAATCCAATCCCAGGGTCGGTTCATCAAGAATAATAACTTCCGGATCACCCATCAATGCCTGCACAATGTCTAAACGCCGTTTAAGCCCCCGGGAATAAGTCACCGGATAATCGGCAAGTTCTGATTCCATCTCGAACATTTTAATCAGTGGCACCACCGATGATTGAAATCCCTGAGCATCAATCCCAAGGTATGCAGCTCGCTTCTTCAGGTTTGCCATGCCGGTCAGCCAGGGATCATGAATGTCATGATCCGGTAAATAGGCGACAATTTTTTTAACGTCTTTCGTGCTTTTGGCAATATCTTTCCCATCGATATACACAACCCCGTAATCGGGTTTCATAATGGTTGACAAAATGCGTAACAACGTCGATTTCCCGGCGCCATTTCGTCCGATTATCGCAAACGTCGATCCTTTTTCAATACCGATGCTCAGTCCGCTCAGGACATATTTTTTCTTAAAATGCTTACTGACATTTTTTAATGTGATTGATGCTTCCACTAATGCGCCTCATACCAAGAGTTTCCAATCCCAACATCCACTTTCAACGGAATATCCATGAGCAATGCCTGCTCCATTTCCGTGATCACAATGGATTTTAACACTTCTACCTCATCTTCCGCAACCTCAAAAAGTAATTCATCATGGATTTGCAATATCATCATTGATTTCAGCCGTTTCAGTTCAAGCTGACGATGAATATTTATCATTGCAATTTTTATCATATCCGCAGCCGTTCCCTGGATTGGCATATTGATCGCTGCCCGCTCGGTGGCTTCGCGAATATTGCGATTACTGCTATTTATGTCATACACGTACCGCAACCGACCAGAAAGGGTTTTCACATAATTGTTCTCCCGGGCATCATTCAGCGTATTGATGATATAGTTATTGATGCCGGGATAGGTTTCAAAATAATTGTCAATAATTTTACGGGCTTCATTCATTGGAATTTTCAATTCCTCGGACATGCGAAACGGACCGGCGCCGTACATGATTCCAAAATTCACAATTTTTGCCACCCGTCGCATATCAGAAGTCACCCGGTTTTCAGCTACTCCAAACACCAGCGCAGCCGTTCGGGTATGGATATCGACGCCTTCATTGAAAGCGCGAATCAGCTCGGGATCTTTCGAAAGGTGCGCCATGATTCGCAATTCTACCTGAGAGTAATCTGCAGAGAGTAATGTCCATCCCTTTCGTTGCGGCACAAATGCTTTCCGGATTTCACGCCCGATGTCCGTTCGAATCGGAATATTCTGAAAATTCGGATCGCTGCTGCTTAAACGTCCCGTCGATGCGACAGTCTGATTAAATGAGCCGTGAACGCGACCGGTTTGAGGATTAACGAGATTCGGAAGAGCATCGACATAAGTACTTTGTAATTTTGCCAGCGTCCGATAGTCCAGAACTAATCCGGGCAGCGGATGTTCATCCCGTAGTTTTTCGAGCACATTGACCGCTGTCGAGCGCTTACGTCCGGTACTGAGTTGGAATTGATCAAAAAGCAACTCACCCAGTTGCTTCGGTGAGTTGATATTGAATTTTACGCCAGCCTCGAAGTAAATTTGCTCCGTCAGTTTTTCAATCTGGACTGAAAGATCTTTTGACATTTCCTTCAGGAAATCGGTATCGAGATAAATACCATTCTGTTCCATTTGCATCAGGACTGGCATCAATGGCATCTCAATATTTTTAAATATTTCTTCAGTTTTATCATTAACCAGTTGTTCTTTGAACAGAGGTACCAGCTGTAAAGCAACATCGGCATCCTCAGCAGCATAGAATGTCACTTTATCGACAGATACCTCGTCCATGCTGATCTGGTTTTTTCCCTTTCCAATCAAGTCCTCGATCGGCACCATCGTATAATTCAAATACTGATGACTGAGCTTATCAAGTTTGTATGACCGGGCATCCGGCTGAATCAGGAATGCGGCAATCATGGTGTCAAAAACCACGCCCTTTAATTCAATCCCGTTCCGGCGCAGGATCAGCATATCGTATTTCAGGTTCTGTCCGCATTTGGGAATTTTTTCATCTTCGAGGATCGGCTTAATAATTTCCAGAAATTCGATCTTATCATCATTACCGAAAAGCGACTTCTGAACAGATGGATATTGAATCGGAATATAAACACCCTGATTGGCTTTCCAGCTGAACGATACACCCACGATTTCAGCCTGCATTGGATTCGTGGAGGTGGTTTCCAGGTCCACTGAGAGCATTTTAACTTTTCTTAAGGTTTTGACCAGGCTTTCAACTTCCGATCGCTCTCTGAGCGCCTGATAGGATTTCTCCACTTTTTCCGGTTTGGCTTCAGTGCCGATTTCTTTAATCAGGCTGTAAAACTCCAACTCCTCAAACAATTTTGTCAATTCATCTTTATTGATCGGCTGATTTACCAGTTCATTTATTTCAATATCAACCGGAACATCGGTTTTTATCGTCGCTAACATCTTTGAGAATTTAGCATCATCGGCACTTGCCTGGATAAGGTCTCTGATCCGCGGATTGCCGATTTTATCGATATTTTCAATAACCTTTTCGAGGGTACCAAATTCCTTCAGCAGTGGTCGGGCTTTGGCGGGACCTACACCTTTGATACCGGGAATATTATCCGATGTATCGCCAATCATTCCGAGGTAATCAGTAATCTGATCGGGTCTGACGCCCCATTTTGCGACGACTCCTTCGACATCGATAATCTCGACCGGTTTCTGTCCACTGCCCGGTTTATAAACGTAGATATCCGGTTCAAGCAACTGCATGAAGTCTTTATCGCCGGTCACCATATACACTTTTAAGCCATTTTGCTTGGCGGTTTTTGCCAGTGTTCCGATAATGTCATCGGCTTCAAATCCGGGACGAATGATCACTGGAATATTCATTGCTTCGGTGACTTGGTGAATATAAGGCAATTGGGAGACCAACTCGTCAGGCATGGCTTCGCGGGTAGCTTTGTATTCTTTGTAAATTTCATGCCTGAAGGTCTTTTCCGGAGCATCAAAGACCAGCCCGATATAATCCGGCTTTTCGTCCCTGAGTAATTTCATCAGGGAGTTCACATAAGCGAAAACCGCACCAGTGGGTTGACCGGCGGAATTTGTTAAACGATTCCGGATCATTCCGAAATAGGAGCGATAGGCTATTGCCGAACCATCGATGAGATATAATGTTTTCTTGTTGTTCATAATTCAATTGGAAAAGTTTACGATAGAAGCGTGAATTTGGCAAGGTAGAAATAGCACTATGGCTCAGTGTTTTCCATAATTTAAGAATGATTGTCTATTTACAAAATCTACAATCGATTCATATTCTAACAATATAGCAGCCTACATATTGATATTTTTCCTTAATTTATTGACACAGTGGCAAAGATACTTTAATATACTCACCGGTTTCGAATTATCGTGAGAATATCCATGCAGGTCAGACAAAAAAATAATCAAAAATTCATCGAGGGCGATCCTGGACTTCGCTTGATTTCCAATGAACGTGATGTCATTGATCTGATTGGTTTCTGTGGTGAACAGGAAGCCGTCGGAATCCTGCTCTATCCTGAAAATCTACCGGTAGATTTTTTTGACCTGAAATCCGGACAATTGGGTACAATCCTGCAATATTTTGTGACCTATTATCTGAAAGTTGCACTGGTATTATCACCGGAATTTGTTAAAGGTCGGTTTAAAGAATTTGCTGTCGAATCCAACCGGGGCAATCATTTCAGGACGTTTTATGATCGGGAAAGCGCTGAAAAATGGCTGATTCGTTAGTAATTTTAAATTAATTTCAACGGAAAAGGAGCAGAAATGAAGGGCGATATTCCAGTTTTATTCGTGGAAGGAAGCTCACTGGCAGAAGCCTGGGAAAAATCGGTATTGGCGGTCTTTGAAAATGGCTGCGACATTAAAACAGAATATGACAAATCCGAGGATCCACCCAGCAAAGATTGTTCGATGACAGTCGTTGTAAAGGAACCACTCACGGAACCGATGATACACATGGACATGCCGGGTGGTCTGGAAGATTTACAGGAATATGTACTGGAAGTCATCGATGGCATCAAAGACCATTGTATCCGCAAAGCTGACGACCCTACCGATACAAAATGGGAATACACCTATCATCAGCGGCTTTTTGCTTATAATGTTCCGGGACTGGATGACATCATTGATCAGATCGAGATTATTGCTCAAAAATTGGCAAAGGTTCCCTATACTCGACGAGCTCAGGCAATTACCTGGAAAGTCTGGGAAGATAGTACCTGTTACGATCCTGCCTGCCTGCAGAGTATCTGGTGCCGTCTCTTAAAAGGCAATGATGAGACCTGGATTTTAAATACCAATGTCCGCTTCCGCTCCAATGACGCCTATAAAGCCGCCTTTATGAATATGTTTGCTCTTGTCCAATTGGCACAGAAAATTGCCAATCGAATAACAGAATTATCCGGCATGAAAATTAAACTTGGTCGCTATGTGCATCAGGCTGATAGTTATCATATTTATGGTTCTTATTTTGATGAATTTAAAAACAGGTTTTTAAATGCTGTAGAAAATCGCTCCTTTGAAGAGCGAACCTTTCGATACGCCGATATGAAGGTCTTTATGGAAGATGCAATTCCGAGAATCCTTGAAAAAGCGGCTAACATGTGCCGCGAGTAATCGGAATAATGCTGTCATCAAATACCACCCTTCCGATCCGTTCGATTCAGCATCCGGATTGGTGCAAAAATGCGACTATTTATGAAGTCAATACCCGCCAGTTTTCTCAGGAAGGTAATTTCAGAAAGGTCGAAGAATATATCCCGCAGTTGAAAGAAATGGGTATCGATATTATCTGGTTGATGCCCATCCATCCAATTGGTAGAATCAATCGTAAAGGGACATTGGGTAGTTATTATGCCGTCCGGGATTATTATGAAATTAATCCGGAATATGGTGATAAATCGGATTTTCGCCGGTTAGTCCGGGCAATCCACGGTCTGGGGATGTACATCATTATTGACTGGGTCGCCAACCATACTGCCTGGGATCATGTCTGGACAAAAACAAACCTTGAATATTTTGACCGGGATGCTGAAGGAAAACATATTACTGAAATTCGTGACTGGACTGATGCGATCGATCTGGATTTCAATAATCCTGATTTACGACGGGCAATGACCGATGCGATGAAGTTCTGGGTCAGGGAATTTGATATCGATGGATTCCGTTGTGATGTCGCTGCTATGATTCCCACGGATTTCTGGAATAATGTGCGCCATGAACTGGATAAAATCAAACCGGTCTTCATGCTGGCGGAAGCCGACAAACCGGACCTTCATGAGCATGCGTTTGATCTGACGCACGCCTGGTCATATGTTTATTGGATGAATGATATGGCTGCCGGAAAACGCGATGTCCGCCATCTCAATCGATTAATTGCAAAAGAAAACAGGCTTTATCATCCCGATGACTTTCGCATGCTGTTTGTGACTAACCATGACTTTAATTCCTGGAACGGAACTGCCTACGAAAGACTTGGCGACGCCACCGAAGCCTGTATCGTTTTTACATGTTTGTTTCCGGACATGCCACTGGTTTACAATGGACAGGAAGCCGGGATGAACAAAGCGCTGTCCTTTTTTGATAAAGATCTGATCCCCTGGCAAGAGCATAAGAACCGGGAAATTTACAGTAGATTATTCCATCTGAAACATTCGAATAAAGCATTATGGAATGGTACTGCAGGTGGCGAATTTATCCGATTAAAAACAACAAATAAACGGCATATCTTTGCCTTTACCCGCCAGAATAATGATGATAAAATCATCGCTGTCTTTAATTTTTCAAAACTCAGACAATCTATTGAAATTCACGATAAGATGCTTGAGGGAGAGTATGTTAATCCCCTGACTGACAGAGAGATAGCGTTTTCATTAAAAGAGACAATTACACTCGATCCCTGGGATTACCTGGTGCTTGTTCGAAAGTAGATATCAAATAAAATGTCTATTTTAACTCTATATCCCGAATGGCAGGAAGCCCGCTTGATCCGACGCCTGAATCGCTTTGTTATGGAACTCGAATTACCCGGTAAAACGATTCTGGCATACATTCCCAATACCGGCAGAATGAGTGAATTCCTGATTAAAGGTCAGCCCTTTTACATTACGGACTCTCAAAGTGGAAAATATCGTTACAGAGTCGTATCAACCTGTTATCAGGGAAATTATGTATTTCTTGATACGGTTAAAGTCAATGACATTTTTCATCAAATATTGTTGGGCAGACTCCTGGATTTCCTTTTACCTAACATCATTAAGATTCAGCGGGAAGTGCATATTCTGAACTCTCGTTTCGATTTCCGGATCGAAAATAACGGACTTCCTCCCGCTTTCGTCGAAATCAAGTCCTGCACTCTCTGTCATAATGGAATTGCCATGTTCCCCGATGCACCGACTGTGCGGGGGCAGAAACATATTCTAGAATTACAACAACTGTCCGGGAAGAATTTGCGAACCTACATTATTTATTTGATCATGAATGGCTCAGCCAAATCGTTCTACCCGAATTTCCATACAGACTATAATTACGGAAAAATCTTTCGTGATTCACCCAATGTCGAATTCCATGCAATTAGCCTGAATTTGACTGATCCGGTCAGTATTGATCTCAACAGCCTGAGAAAAATCAGTATTGACAAACAGTTGTTAATTGAGAACTGTGTAAACAAAGGTAATTATTTCCTATTGCTGGAGAATAAAAAAATATTCCGTCAGCAGATCGGAAAACTGGACTGCATCGAGTTTCCGAAGGGTTATTATATTTATGTCGGATCGGCACTGAATTCACTTGACAGCCGCTTGAAGCGACACC
>CAZSDW010000006.1:0-116739 GCA_964605705.1 uncultured bacterium | reverse complement strand
CTTTGGCGGGATTGTCGGAGTAAATCGCCCGGTTGACAAGGCGCTCGCGGAGGACTTTACCAGGAGCTTCCTGGAGTGCATTGTAGCACCCGATTATACCGTCGAAGCACGCGAAATTCTGAAGCAGCGCAAAAACCTGCGATTACTGATTCCCAATGAAGCTTTTTTACAGACCGATTATGATATCAAGGGCTATGGAAAGGGTTTGCTGATCCAGGAAATTCAATCCTCTGACGATATTGAAGATGACTGGAAAATAGTGACCAAAGTGAGCCCCACTGGAAAATATCTTAGTGCATTACGGCTTGGATGGCATGTGGTCAAGCATGCCAAATCGAATGCCATTGTCCTGGCTGATGAAAATGGGACCGTCGGTGTCGGAGCAGGTCAGATGTCCCGGGTGGATTCATTGAAAATAGCGATTCGTAAGGCTGGCGAAGCCGGTTTGGACATTAATAATACGGTGGTTGCTTCCGATGCATTTTTCCCATTCCGGGATTCCATTGATCTGGCGGCTGAGCAGGGTATTGCTGGTGCGATACAGCCGGGAGGCAGTGTCCGGGATGCTGAAGTTATTGATGCATGTAATGAGCATGGAATGTTTATGTTATTTACACATAAAAGAGTTTTTAAACACTAATTTTTGGAGCGATTATGGGATTCTCGTTTTTCAATATTTTTGCGGGTGATATTGCCATAGATCTGGGTACCGCCAACACCTTGATATACATGAAAGGCAAAGGGATTCTGTTGAATGAACCGAGCATAGTCGCCCGGTCAGCCCACGATGGCGAGGTGGTCGCGGTTGGCAGTGATGCCAAAGAGATGCTGGGCAAAACACACCGGGATATCACGACGATTCGACCGTTGAAAGACGGAGTCATCGCGGATTTCGAGATGTCCGATGCGATGATTCGCGGTTTTATCCGCAAAATCAATATGAGCCGGATTGCCCGTCCGCGGATCGTTATCTGTATTCCATCCGGTATTACTGAGGTAGAAAAACGAGCGGTCCGCGATTCCGCCGACCGTGCTAACGCGCGGGAAGTCTATCTGGTGGAAGAACCGGTGGCGGCGGCGATTGGAATTGGCATTGATATCTCGAAACCGGTCGGTAATATTATTGTCGATATTGGCGGTGGCACAACAGAAATCGCTGTTATCGCTCTGAACGGTATTGTCACCAAACAGGCGATTCGGGTGGCTGGCGATGAAATGGACGACGCGATTATTCAATATTTTAAATCCGAACACAATCTGCTGATTGGTGAAAGAACCTCAGAATGGATCAAATGTTCGGTCGGTTCCGCCATGCCGATTAATGACACGACAATCCAGGTAAAAGGTCGCAGTCTTGTGGCTGGAATTCCGAAAACTATCGAGGTCTCTTCGGTTGAGATTCGAGAGTGCTTGAAAGATACCATCGACCTGATCGCGCAGGCGATTAAGCAGGCTTTGGAAATGACACCACCGGAATTATCATCGGATATTCTGGACCGGGGCATTATCCTGACCGGGGGCGGTTCACAATTAAAAGGACTCGATCAGCGGATCCGGGTTGAAACCGATTTACCTGTGAATGTTGCCGAAGAACCGCTTTTATCGGTTGTTAAGGGGACCGGGATAATAATTGAGGATATCGATAAGTACAAAGAAGTGCTTGTTTAAGTAGATGTGGAAAAAAATAATATCACTTCTGTTTGATTTTTATGATTACTTACTGTTTGTCTTTTTAATTCTACTATCCTTTATCATTCTTTTTATGAACGAAGTTCCTCAAGTCAGATCGCTCCAGGGGGATGTTTCCGACCTATTTTCATTTATCCACTTTCCCGGTATCTGGATTGACCAGCTATCCGGTCTTATGCTGGAAAATGAGGAATTGAAGCACGAGAACCTCAAGTTGAAGCTTCAGAATGTTGAAATGAAAGAGGCGTACATTGAAAATCAGCGTCTGAAACAGATGCTGGGATTTTTGGACAGTACTTCTTTTAAACTGGTCCCGGCAAAGGTCATTAACCGAGGCACGACACCGATCGCCAATTCGGTGTTGATAAACGTTGGAAAAAAAGACGGAATTCTTCCGAATATGGCAGTCATATCGACTAAGGGGATTATCGGAAAGACTGTTGCGGTGGGCGAGAGAACTACTCAGTGTCAGATATTCCTGGATGTTAATTTCAGGTTGAGTGTCAAATTTCAAAATTCCCGGGTATTGGGAATTGTCAGCTGGTTACCCGATGGTAATGCCATTGTAAGGGAAATTCCAAATACGGCTGAGATCCATCCCGGAGAGCAGGTGCTTACCTCCGGTTACAGTGAAATATATCCGCCAAATATTATTGTTGGCGAGGTTGTTGAAGTCCACAGTTCGGAAAACGAGCCCTTCCAATCTGTGATTATCCGTCCCTATGCAGACATCGATACAATTGAAGAGGCGTTTGTAATTTTATCCTATTGATATGAAAAAATTCGGCATTTTATTCGGATTCAGTTTACTGGCAATTTTGCTGCAACTTATCGTAGCGCCATGGTTGACCATTCAGAGCATTAAACCGGATTTTATCCTGATATTGGTGCTATATGTGGCAATTTTACAGGGACGGGTATTTGGTCAATTGTTTGGCTTCAGTATCGGTTTGATTGTTGATTTTATCGGGATCGGATCATTCTTGGGGCTATCAGCATTGTCAAAAACGGTTGCCGGATTTCTTGCCGGTTACCTGAAAAACAGTCACAACCGGTTTAATAGTTTTGTCTATTATTCGATCGCTTGTTTAGTGATATTGATTCATTTTACGATCTTTTTTCTGATAAATTTTAAATCCTCAGGCTACGGAATCCAATTTATTCTTTTACGCTATATTCTTCCGGAATTCCTTTATACCTCGATAATATTTATCCTTCTGGATTACAGCCTGCCTATTGAAACCAATTAAATATGGTCTATTCGCAGAATAATGTAACCTCGGTTCAACGAAATCTTTTGCTGTTGGCAGTGTTTGCCCTTTTCCTGGTCCTGGGTGCCAGGCTTTATCAACTGCAAATTGTCGAACACAGCCGGTTTGCCGGGATTGCCGAGGCGAATCGGATCAGAGTCGTCTCCAAGGAAGCACCCCGGGGAATTATTTTTGACCGCAATGGAAATATCATTGTTGATAATAAATCCCAATACAATGTCAATCTGATTCCCTACGAAGTTGCCAAGAATGATTCGGCATATTCTCTCCTCAGTAAAATTCTTAATTTGTCTGAACGGGAAATCCGTCGTCGTGAGAAGAAAAACTGGCAGGGACAGTTTTTGCCGGTGCGCATTGCCGAAGATATCGATTTTGAAACCTTGAGCCGGCTGGAAGAACGCCGCCTTGAATTACCAGGTGTCATGTATTCGCTGGAGCCGATCCGTTCATTTCCGTCCAATGCCAATCTTTGCCACGTGGTCGGTTATCTTCGCGAGATTGATCAGGAAGATTTACAGGTAATCAAGGATTACGGATATAAACCGGGAGATTTGGTCGGATGGCAGGGGGTCGAGCGGGAATACGAGCATATTTTGCGTGGTAAGCGCGGATTCAGTTATATTCAGGTCAACGTATTTGGACAGGAGGTTGGCGAAGTTCAGGATAAACGAAGTGTGGGATCGGAGTTCGGAAACGATCTTTATTTGACACTGGATCTTGGATTACAGGAATATGCCGAAGGTCTGCTAGAAGGTAAAAAGGGTGTAGCAGTCATACTGGATGCCAAGAATGGTGAAATCCTCAGCCTCGTCAGCAAACCCGATTATTCTCCGAATTTGTTTTCCGGTATCGTCGAGTCCGAGGTCTGGAATAAACTATTGAATGATCCTGAACGTCCCCTGTACAATCGGGTGACTCAGGGAACATACTCACCGGGATCAACTTTTAAATTGATCTCAGTTTTAGCATCCCTGGAAGAACATATTCTTGATCCGAAAACGACTGTCCGATGCCATGGTAGTTACCGTCTGGGCAGACGGGAATTTAAATGCTGGAATCTGAAGGGACATGGAAAAATGGATTTACACGCTGCGATTGTGAATTCCTGTAATGTCTATTTTTATTCCCTTATCAGGAAGATGGATGTTGATACCTGGGCAAGATTTGCCAAAATGTTTCATTTCGGTGAACTGACCAACATTGATTTATATGGTGAATCTGAGGGAGTTGTGCCGGATCGGAAATTCCTTGATGAAAAATATGGATATCGCGGCTGGACGGAAGGCAATAAGCTGAATCTGGTGATTGGTCAGGGAGATTTACTGGTCACACCGCTCCAAATGGTTCGCTTTGTCGGATCGATTGCAACCCACGGCAAGGTAATAACGCCTCATGTGGGATTAAAATATTTTGACCGTGATCAAAACCGTTTTTACAATTTTCTATCGTTAGAGGTCGATTCAGTGACTGAGATTTCTGCTTCAACCTGGAAGTTTGTTGAACAGGCGATGTTCGACGTGGTCAATACGCCAACCGGGACGGGACGGGCGGCCCGGGTTCGCGGGCTGGATGTTTACGGAAAAACCGGCACTGCCCAGAATCCGCATGGGGATTCCCATTCCTGGTTTATTGGCTATTCTAAAGAAGGTGAAAAGACGCTGGCGCTGGCAGTGCTGGTTGAACACGGCGGCTCCGGGGGAGGCGAAGCATCCCAGATAGCTGCCCGGCTTTTTAATTATTGTCATAAAAATCTTAATCCGGTGCAAATAGCCCATCAGAATTGAATAATTGAAAAAGACAATCCAAATCAGTAACTCGATTACCAACAGTAATTTCCTCATGGTAATTACCGTATTGTTGTTATGTGTGATTGGACTCTTTGCCCTGTTCAGTGCATCCATGCATGTGGAAGCACCTTTTTTCAAAAAGGTGATTGGAAGGCAGTTATTGTGGATGATCATGGGGCTTTTGCTGATTTTTGCAGTCTTTTTCATGCAAAAGAAAATCCTTTTTGACAGTGCGTTTATTCTGTATGGAATTGGGATTGTGTTGATTGTTACGCCCTATTTTTTCGGCGTTTCAGCCAGCACTCACCGCTGGCTGGCGTTCGGTCCCTTTCATTTTCAACCGTCAGAACTCATGAAGATTCTGGTGATTATAGCGATTGCCAAGTATCTGTCCAAGAACGACCTGATCATATCGGATTTCACATCTCTGATTATACCGCTATTGCTGGTTCTGTTTCCGATGGCAATTGTACTCAAGCAGCCGGATCTCGGGACTTCAATGATCTATATCATGCTGGTTTTTCCGATGCTGATCTGGTCGGGTGCTCGCATCTACCACCTTTTTATTATTTTAGCTCCGATCATCAGTATTTTGACTGCTTTTAATTTTTACAGCTTTTTTATCTGGGTGCTGGTACTGATTGTCGTATTGTATTTTAGCAAGGAGCGGATTTGGCTGGCGATTGTATTGTTCATTTTTAATTTATCACTCGGATTTGTTACACCGGTTTTATGGAATCGGTTAAAGCCCTACCAGCAAAATCGAATTCTTACCCTGTTTAATGTCGAAGCCGATCCTCAGGGCTCGGGATACCAGGTAATTCAGTCTCAGGTCGCTATCGGTTCCGGTGGGCTTTTCGGGAAAGGCATCGGCAATGGTACCCAAACCCATTTGAAATTTTTACCGGAGCAGCATAATGATTTTATTTTTTCGGTAATCGGCGAAGAATACGGTTTTATGGGCGTATCGGTTGTACTGCTTTTGTTCTTTGTATTGACAGTGCTGCTGGTAAATGTGGCATTTCGTCTGCGCGATCGATTCAGTTCATTGGTGGTACTGGGAATTGCCAGTGTCTTCTTTTTTCATGTTTTTATCAATATTGCCATGACTATTGGACTGATGCCCGTGACCGGTCTGCCGTTACCTTTTCTGAGTTATGGCGGTTCTTTTGTTTTGACCTGCTTTATCATGATTGGACTGGTTCTGAATATCAGTCTGGAACGTCCCCGGTAAAGACTGACAAATAAATAAATTACTCTTTGTTTTTTAACGAGAAAATCGTAGCTTTAAGCGCTGGATGTCATATCCAATTTTTGTTAGAAGTTTATTATGAAACAGACAAAATTGCTCTCAAATACCATTTTTTTTGTGACTTTTTGTGTTGTATGCATGATCCTGGTTTTACCGCTGTCTGCCAAGCCGAAGGAGAAAACAGTAACCACTCCGGATCCACTATTGATCGTTAACTCAAGGATAGATAGTCTTGAACAGGATCTCAACGAGACGATTGATAGGGTGAACCGGTTGTCAGGAAATATTCAGGGTATTCAAAACACTCAAGATGTTCCCGACTATTACGGAAAACAGATTGCTAAGCTGGATAGCTCTACCAAAGCACTGGTCATGGTGACGGCGTCAATCAGTCAGGATATTGCCAAGCTGAAGCGACAAATATCGCAAAGTGAGCAACGCGCGGTTTATATTGACAGTATTAATTTTGAGATTTTATCGCAGTTAGTAATTCTCGAAAACAGGATAGTGTCATTAGGCTCCAGTCTCAGCGAAACACGCCAGGTGTCCGTTTCGGCGCCGGCGCAACCGGCGGTGACGGCGACCGGGAATTACCGCGATCGTTACCTACAGGCGCTTACCTTTCACCAGAATGGCGACAATGAGAAAGCAATCGAATTATTTCGACAATTATTAGAAGAGGACAGGTATCATGAACTAGCTGACAATGCCCAATATTGGATCGGGGAATGTTATTATACATTGAAACAATATCGACATGCAATCGTTGAATTCGAGAAAGTTTTTGCATTTAAACAGACTAATAAAGATGACGATGCCCAATTTAAAATCGGCTTATGCTATGTTGCCATTGGTGACAGAGAGAAGGCGATCGACGAGTTTCAACGATTAGTCGATTATTATCCCCAGAGTGAATTTGTAAAAAATGCCCAACAACTTATGAAATAGAATTATGATAAAAAGAATATATTTTTTAACGTCCGAAATAGTGCCTTTTGCAGAGAGTTATCAGCTAGCGTCGTTTTCTAAAGAAATACCGGTGGTATTTAACGAGAGAAAATATGATTTCCGCCTGATGATGCCGAAGTACTCCTTTATCAGTGAGAGACGCTATATCCTCCGTGAAGTCATTCGTCTTCGGGACATGGATCTCACCTATCAGGATACCCAAATTAAAGCCAGTGTAAAATCAGCGTTTATACCCAATACCAAGGTTCAGGTATATTTTCTGGAACATGATGAATATTATAACAACGATACGCCAAAATTATATAAAGAAACAGCCGGCTCCGAATTCAGCAATAATGCTTTACGCTTTGGCTTTTTTGGTTCAGCAGCGCTGATCACGCTGAATTATTTACGGTGGAAGCCAGAGGTCATCATCCTGAATGACTGGCAGATGAGTTTAATACCGCTGATTATCAGGTCGGGACTTCTGGATAAAACCTATTTTGATGGCGTAAAAATACTTCAGATTATTCATTCCAAGAATCCTTACTCAAAATATCTGCTCAGCGACTATAAAAAAATCGGTATCAAGGTGCTTGATGAACAACTGGCTGAAAAAGGGAAGAAATTGGATTGTGTCGCGGCGGCGCATGTCAACAGCGACCATACATTGCTAATAAATACAGAACATGATTTACTGGAAACCTACAACGCTGATCCTGTATTTAAACGGCTGTTTGAAGAGGGAAAATCTAAAATATCCACCTATAATCTAAAGAGTGAATCTCCGGAAGAATGGCAGAATTTAGCAGATGAAATTATTAAAATTGTGGAACAGTTATAAATCCGAGAAACGTCGATCACGGCGTTGTAATTATACATTTTTAAAAAATCTGACTTTTCCAATCACGAATATATTCCTGGTACTAATACTGGTCTTATTCGGTGGCTGTGAGGAGCAGCTTCCGACTCTGCAAAATTCCATTAATCCGCTGGCAATAGATACATTGGTCATGCGGGCGCTTCCCCGGGACTCGCTGAATTTTGCGCAGGGTTTTACCGAGCCGTCGCTGGGACAATCCGGGGTACTCTATGTCGGAAATGATGCGAATGTCTTTGCCTACACTATGTTGAAATTTTCAAATTTTGCAAACCTGCCGGATTCCATTGCTTCATTTGTTTCCCTGTCACTGAGCCTGAAAAGCTATCATCAGTATCAGACCGACGGAAATGATTTTCCTGCCGTTGATATTGGTATTTACTGGTTGAAAAACGATGGTGTGGATCCCTGGACAGAAGACAGTTCAAATGTCAGCAACTTTGACATTGCGGATTTCAGTCTGGACCTGCTGGGGACTTTCACTTTCTCGGATACGGATACGGTTGTCATCGATCTGGATACGACATTAATCAGTGAATGGTATAATGGTACCACTGAAGATTACACCCTGGTGTTGATGCAGGTTGATACCAGCCAGGCAAGTATCCAATCGTTTTATTCCGATGAGACGTCATTGTATCCCTGGCTGGAGATAGATTATCCCTATGGTGATACAACGGTGACGACTTTAATTACTCCTGAAGAGGATTTAGCCATTCTGAAATTTAAACAGGCGGTCGATACCCAAACCCGTTTCAATATTTCTGCGGGAAGATCCAGTTTTTCATTTTTGAAATTTGAGTTTGAAGATTCCCTGTCCGATGAAAATCGCATTATTGCTAAAGCGGACCTGGAGCTGAAAATTGACCGGGCGCAGAGTCAGTTATATGGCGAACTGTTTAATTTATACGTAACCCTGGTTGATACAGCGGTGATAGATGATCAGGGGGAGTTCGATCCAAGATACAATCCCAAGGATAAAGCCTATGATTCCTATCAGTCAATCAGCAGTAGTGCCGATAGTGTGGTTGTGAGTCTCAAATCGCTCCTGCAGGGTGTGACCAGCGACTATATCGAGAATTACGGACTGGTCCTGTGGGCGACGCCGGGCAATTCAAATATATCGACCTTGACCCTGTACAATGAATCGGATCAAAATCCGATCAACTTCCGACCGGTTCTAAGAGTTTTAACATTTAAAGAACAATAAATTATGGTTAAACGAATTCTGACTGTCTTCTTGATCGCATTTCCTCTGTTTGGACAAACATCATACTATTCTTCCTACGGTTTTGGCATCGAATCACCGACGGTTTCGGCTCGTTACCTGGCGCTGGGACAGACACAAATGGCGATAACTGATTCGATTGGCTTGAACAGTTCCAATCCGGCATTGTGGACGGGCTTTATTACGACTTCCGTTGAGGGGCAGTTGGGAACCTCGTTTTTCAATTCCAGTACCGGAGCGCCGGGAGCGTCAAAAACACGTTTTCTTGGTCTGTCGATGAAGTTTCCCATCGGAAAAGACATTGGGATTGCAATGGGCATTACACCATTCACTCGGATGATCGGAGAATTAACTTATATTGATTCGACGAATTTCTATGGTTCAATGGTTCCATACCGTGCCGATATCGGAGTCAGGGGTGGTATTTCACAGGCATTCATTGGTGGCGGATATCGCCTGAATTCTCATTTTAACCTGGGGCTAAAGGTTCACCTGTTTTTTGGCAGTTATCTGACCAAAATGGCAACGGATATTGATATTAACGAATCCGTGAATTCTTATTTTCGGAAATATACAATTGTGGACGGCTCTCAATTGGGTCTTGGAGCATACTGGACCAGTTCGAACCGCAAGTTATCGCTGGGATCTTATCTGGATTATAATATGAGTTTTAAATATTCCAGGTTTTATGATTATTACTATGGCGATGATGACAGCAGTGCCGCTAAACATATCGATTATCCCACCACGTTACGCTTTGGTGTTTGTCAGAAAATTACAAAGTCGCTTGCATTTTCAGCTGATCTTGGTTATTCTATTGTTTCGAAAACATTATATAAAGACTTTTTTATCTTTGAACCTTCGGAATCGCAGAATCCGTTTTTCGTTGGAGTCGGGCTTGAAAATCAGGTTTTTCCAAAAATTAACGCGCCGGTCTGGCAGAGGATCTCGTACAGAGCGGGAGCATTTTATAAAACCGGTTCGGTTTACCAATCCGGCGGCATGAGTGAAACGGGGGTAAGTTTTGGTCTGGGGATACCCTTTAATCACTATTCAAACCGGATCGACCTTGCCGTTGTGGCATCGGTACGGGATGGCTTTTTATCTGCCACAATCGGGAAAGAGAAAGTGATGTCATTCTATGCCAGCATTACGACCGGGGAGCTGTGGTTCAGGAGATATAGACGATTTTAAATTTAACAGAAGGGATATGAAATGAAATGTCTGCGTCTATCAAATCTACTTATTCTCTGTTTGATAGTGGTGACTTCAATCTTGGTAAGTAATTGTGTTCCTCCAACCGATATGGCTGAGGATACCAAGGTGGCAGTCGCGGCAAAGCCGGCAATAGATCGTGATAAATGTGATCTTTATCTAAATTTTGCCTATAGTTACTATCAGAATCAAAACTGGGTAAGCACGATTAAAAATTATAAAAAGATGATGGAGTACGGATGTAAAGAGGCGTACGCCCAGGATATTTATTCCTACTTCGGTCGTGCTTATCAGCAGTTAGCCAAGACTGATCCGGTCTATTTTGACAGTGCCCTGTATGTTTATCTGGAAGGTGAAAAATATCTGCCGAAAGATATGTATATCCACAAAAACATTGCCTATGTGTATCATGTTCAGGGAAAAATAGACCTCGAGATTCGGGAATATGAAAAAATGATTGAGCTAGCTCCCGAAGATATCGACTTACTGCGCAGTTATGTAAAACTCTGTTTCAGCCAGGATCGTTTTGAGGATATGTTATGGGGTATCGAAAAAATCCTTGAACTCAATCCTGATGATGGACAGGCAATGAGTGACCGATTAATGATTTTTCAGAAATTGGGTAAAAATATTACCGCTGTTCAGAAAGAGCAATGGGAGCGGAATCCGTCCAATGTTCGATATGGACTGGAATATGCCGACGCCCTGGCTGACCAGCTGGAGTATGACAAGGCAATTGAGGTTTTGGAAAAGGTGACGGTCTTGGATTTACGCAATAAGGAAGCCTGGGATAAACTGGCAGAATTAAATAAAAACCTCGGTAACTACGGAAAAGCCGCGAAGGCTTATGAACACATCAACAAAAATATCAATCCCAAAGATCTGGAAGTAATTGACAATGCATCCAAGATGTATATCAACACCGCCGATTATCAGACCGCTTACGACTGGGCGAAAAAAGCGATAGCCGCCAGCAACACCAGCAGGGCATATAAAATTCGTGCCGATGTCTTTTTTGCGGCAGCAGAATTTTATAGCAGTTCGCGGTCGCCGATCAGTTTCGAGGATAAACTTGTCTATAAACTTGCTTATGACGATTATTTGAAGGCAAAAAAACTGGGAGATATCAGTGTCCAGTCACGGATAGATTTTTTAAAAGAGTACCTGATTCCAACCCGCGAAGATTGGTTTATGAATAAATTTGATGCAGCCGGAAATGAACGCTCGGTTTACCGCCCGAGATTGGATTGTTATAACTGGATTGACATGGATGTAAATAGCAACTGATGAAAATTGCTTTTGGCGCCGATCACGGCGGAATAGAATTAAAAAAGGTCTTAATAGACTATATTCGCAGTAAGGGGCATACTACCATAAACTGTGGTACCGATACAAAAAAATCGGTTGATTATCCCGATTATGCCCGATTGGTGGCAGACCTCGTGTTGAGTAAACGAGCGGATTGTGGGGTGTTGATATGCAAGACGGGAATCGGAATGAGCATTTCTGCCAACAAAATTCCCGGTATTCGCGCGGCTCTGACGTTTAATGAAGAAGTTGCCCGGTTCAGCCGTAAACATAACGACAGCAATGTGATCGTGTTTAGTGGGATATATACAGATTCTGAAGCGGCGAAGCGAATGCTGAATGTTTGGTTGAAAACCGATTTTGAAGGCGGTCGGCATCAAAGTCGTGTTGATAAATTTACCAGGTTTGAGGAGATAGGCTGTGGACTATAACCATTTGCGCAAGAATGATCCGGATGTAATGGCGTCGATCACGGCGGAGTATGAGCGGGAACGCTGGACACTGGAGCTGATCGCTTCGGAGAATTTCGTAAGTCCTGCGGTGCTTGAGGCTGCCGGTTCGACGATGACCAATAAGTATGCGGAAGGATATCCGGGAAAGCGTTATTATGGGGGCTGTTCCGCCGTTGATACCGCCGAAAACCTTGCCCGGGATCGGGTAAAAAAACTGTTCAATGCGGATTATGCCAATGTCCAGCCCCATGCGGGCTCCCAGGCAAACATGGCAGTTTATTTTACCCTCTTGGAAACCGGTGATACGGTTTTGGGTATGGACCTGGCGCATGGTGGTCATCTGACTCATGGAAGCCCGGTCAATTTTTCCGGCAAGCTTTTTCATATCGTGTCCTATGGAGTAAAGCGGGAAACCGGTCGAATCGATTTCGATCAGATGGCAAAAATTGCCAAAGAGGCAAAACCAAAGATGATTATTGCCGGTGGCAGTGCCTACCCGCGATTTATTGATTTTGCCAAATTTCGGGAAATCGCGGACAGCGTCGATGCATTTCTGATCGCGGACATTGCTCATCCCGCCGGGCTTGTTGCTGCCGGGCTGCATCCTGATCCCCTGCCTCATTGTCATGTGGTGACGTCCACCACTCACAAGACTCTGCGCGGACCGCGCGGCGGACTGATTCTCATGGGGAAGGATTTTGAAAATCCCTTTGGAATTGTGGCTCCCAAAAGCGGACGCACAAAAATGATGTCGGAACTTATCGACTCCAATGTCATGCCGGGGATACAGGGCGGACCGTTGATGCATATCATCGCTGCAAAAGCAGTCGCATTTGGTGAAGCGTTGAAGCCTGAATTTAAACTCTATGCCCAGCAGATTATCAATAATGCCAAAGCCCTGGCGGCGGAGTTGATGAGCTTTGGTTTCAATCTGACGTCCGGCGGTACGGACAATCATCTCATGCTAATCGATTTAAGCAATAAGGATATCTCCGGGAAAAAAGCTGAAAACACCCTGGAAGAATCCGGAATTACGACCAATAAAAATATGGTTCCTTTCGATACTAAGAGCCCGTTTGTGACCAGCGGTATCAGAATCGGGACTGCCGCCATGACCACCCGGGGAATGCGGGAAGCCGAAATGCGGGAAATTGCCCGATTGATTGATAAAGCCATAAAAAACCATGAAGATGAGGCAATAAAACTGTCCATTCGGGCAGAGGTCAGAGAACTTTGCAGTCAATTTCCGTTATATAAAGAAATTAACGCGTAGGTACAATATGAAATGTCCATTTTGCGATTCAAGCGAGACCAAGGTTGTCGATTCCAGAGCCGCCCAGAAAAACAATGCCATTCGCCGGCGCCGGGAATGTCTGGACTGCGGTCACCGCTTTACCACTTATGAATATGTTGTTGAATATCCTTTGACACTGATCAAAAATGACGGACGCCGGGAAGAATATGATCGTCAGAAACTGTTTGACAGCCTGAAAATTGCCTGCAATAAACGCCCGATACCGATGGATAAATTGGAATCCATTGTCATCGATATTGAAAAAGAGATCGAAGAACTGTCCGGTGCGGAGGTTGCTTCTGCCTTTATTGGTGAGTTGGTGATGAAGTATCTGAAAGAACTGGACGAAGTGGCATATATCCGCTTTGCATCCGTGTATAAAAAATTTAAAGACCTCGACGAATTCAGGGACCAGATCGAACAATTGACAGTTTAGGTCTGTCGGGGAACATCCGTAGTATCAATGATATGGAACAATATCAAAAAATGAGTCGTTTGAATGGGATATATAGCAGCGCATTATTTGAAAGATAGAGGTTAATATGTTGTCCCCTGAACTGCTTGAAATTTTAGTGTGTCCGAAATGTAAAAATGATATCCAATATGATGAGAAGCAGTCGAAATTGATATGCAATAACTGTCGATTGAAATATGATATCAAGGATGACATTCCCATCATGCTGATTGATGAGGCGGAGTCCTTTTAATTTCAGGGAATAAGAAATGTGCTTGATTCTTGAGTTAAATACCTTTAATTTTCGCCGCAATAATGGAGAGCCTATCGAATAATTGGTAGAACCAAACAGAAGAAATCAAACACTTACTTTCTTCACACAATTCCGAAAATTTTAGGTATTGAGCAGCCGAATTATATGCAAAGTTCGGTTTTTCGTTTCTAGGAGGCTTTAATGAAAAACAGATTAATTTTTTTAACAATATTGCTCATGAGCGTTACTTCCGTATTCGCACAGAGCGAGGCAGGGGCGATCTGGCTTCTGATAAATCCCGGGGCACGGACTGCCGGAATGGGTGAGGTCGGTGTTGCGATTGCCGATGATGCTTATGCCACTTTCTGGAATCCGGCTGGATTGGGATTTCTGCGAGGCAGGGAACTGTCGCTGACGCATACCAACTGGTTGCCCAATCTTGCCAGTGATATTTACTATGACTTTTTAGGGTACAGTCAACATATAAAAAATGTGGGTATGGTCGGCGGTCATATTATTCTCCTGAATCTGGGTGAACAGGACCGTATGGATGAATATGCCAATTACCTGGGAACCTTTGCATCCTATATGATGGCTGTAACCGGTTCCTACGGCACGGCATTATCGCGGACAACCTCTATCGGTGTCAGTATCAAGGCAGTTCATCAGCATCTGACCGATCAGGGCGCCGGGAAAGAAAAGGGCAAGGGAACTTCAACCAATTTTGCCTTTGATGTCGGTTATCTGAAAAGACAGTTTCTGGTGCGAAATCTGACCTTTGGCGTAGCGATTTCAAATATCGGTCCCAAGATTGCTTTCATCGATGTTGCCCAGGCAGATCCCATGCCGACCAATCTTAAACTGGGATTTAACTATACCTTTGGCGGAGAATACAACCGGATTACAATTGCCTATGATGTCAATAAACTTCTGGTGGCTTCCTACCCTGACCGGGATGTTGACGGTGACGGGCTGGTTGGACATTATGATGAAAACGGTCATAAGACATCAGCAGGTGAATTTAATAAAGATGGTGTTCGTGAAAGCGCGCACACTGACGACTGGTACCTGGGTATTTTTACATCCTGGGTCGATGACTGGCTGCTTCTGCACGATTCCGATGCGGATGGAATCGGTGTAAACGACGAGGATGGAAATACCAAGGATGGTTCCCTGAAAAATGAATTGAAAAAACTAACCCATAATTTCGGAATCGAATACTGGTATTCTCACCTGTTTGCTATTCGGGTAGGCTGTCTTTATGATGAATTAGGTAAAATTCTTATGAATGATAAATGGCCGGTACCGACCTTTGGTGCGGGATTGCGCTATGCCGGTTTGGGTTTCGATTTTGGATACACAGCCGGAAATGCCGGACACCCCCGTCAGAATACGATGATTTTTTCACTGGATATCAATTTTTAGGAGAACGGTCTAACTACTGGATAAATCAGGATAGTTTCTGTTTTGTATAACCGGCTGTATGATGAAAAAAACAATTGGACTATTATTTACAATAATTTTTCTTGCGCTTCTGGCGTTGCCGGTTGCGTATGCTAAGTTAGCGCCGACATTACGTAAAACCACTTATTATAAATCGTTGCAGGCACCGGTGATCAGGTCGGTGAAGATTGCGGCGTTGCGAGTCTCTTTTCAGGAAGATGATGATGAAGCGACGACGGGAAGTGGTCAGTTTTTGACGACTGCTGTCGAGCTGCCCTGTGAAGATGAAACGTTTCCGGCGGTGGATCCGGCGCCTCATAATAATGCCTATTTTCGCGATCATATCCGCGCACTGTCTAATTACTACCGTCAGGCTTCATCAGGAAATCTGATTATTGATACAACTAATTCAGAAGTTTTTCCGCTGGATGATAATCAGTCTTATGGATTGCCCAATAAGATGGCTTATTATCACCCCTTTCTGGTGGAGGATTCGATTGATGTCCGGTTGACCGAGCTGCTGGTGAATGCTATCCAGCTCGCCGATCAGGACAATGCTATTGATTTCAGCCAATATGATATCGTGGTCGTTTTTCATGCCGGTGTGGGGCAGGATTTTGCGATTGATCTCGACCCGACTCCCTATGATATTCCCTCCGCCTATTTAAACAGTAATGACATCAGCAATTACTTTGCCGGCATCGGCATTGCGGAAAATGGTATCCTGGTTGATAATGGTACATGGACTATCGATGAGGGGATCATTTTACCGGAATCTCAGAACCATCTGCTCTATTCTAACTGGGAGGATATCTTCGGTGGCGCAACAACGCCTTGTGATTATCAAATCGGATTGAATGGCACTTTCGCATTTATGATGGGATTTTACCTGGGACTTCCCGGATTGTACAATACGGAGACCGGCGAGTCCGGGATAGGGAAATTCGGACTGATGGACCAGGGCTCTGCAAATTTAAACGGTCTGGTACCCTCATTCCCATCTGCCTGGGAACGGGAGTTCATGGGCTGGGACATTCCAGCAATTGCCCAAGGTTTCCAGGATGTTTGCCTGAGTCACGCGGAATCAGGCGCCGATACAACCCTCTGGCGAATACCCATTAATGACAATGAATATTTTTTGCTTGAGAACCGATCCTCTTATGTTCATACCGGGGTGACTGTGGATAGTATGCAATATAAGCAGTACATCGACAGAGGGGAGAATGACTGGCCGCCGTTGATTCCCCTGATTTTTGATTCGATCGGCGCTGAAATTTCTCCTGAAACCGGTGTGTTTCTATCCTCGCCACAATACGATTATGGTATCCCCGGAACCGGGTTACTCATCTGGCATATCGATCAATCAGTGATCGAGGCTAAACTGGCAACCAATAGTGTCAACAATAATCGTGATCATCGGGGCGTCGATCTCGAAGAGGGTGATGGGGCGCAGGATTTTGGCTACGAAGCCAGTTTCATTGGTCCCAGTGTGGATGTGGGCTGGTTTTTTGATCCCTGGTTTGCCGGGAATGAAGGTTTCTGGGACCTGAATCCCGACTATCCGGAAGATGAAGAAAAGCGGGTCGGATTCACGAATGATACCAATCCCTCATCAAGAAGTCAGAATTGGGCATATACCGGGATTGTTGTTGATAGTATTGGACCAGCGGGAGAATTGATGAGTTTTCGAATTTCCTGGGAAGAAAAAAGGTATGAAGACGACGATATAAAATTAGGCTGTCCTCTTAACATGGATATATTCCCGGATGACGGGACAACTGAGTTTGTAGCTGTTTCTGACAGTATTTATATATTTCTGCCCAATACCGAATTGCTTTCCGCTACCAGATTAATCGGATATCGACCGGTTGAGGTTATCGGTCTATCACCTAATACATTCGCGTTTACAAATGAAACCTACGCTTATGTAAACCATGATACATCGGATCGTTTACTACAGGTGTGGCAGATAAATAATGATTACCAGCTATCCCTCATTGATACAATGGCGTATCGAATATTAAAATCCTACAGTGATCTGTTTTACGATAGCGGCGTTTTCCTGCAGGTCGTCCAGACAATGGATCAAGAAACCCAATTGATGAGCTATCAATATCCAAACAGTTATCCACAATATATGCCGCTGGAAGACGGAAATTATGAAATTGTCGGACAGGATAATGGAATATTTTTAATCAATTGTGATAATGGAACAATTTTCAAGATAGACTTGCATTCAAGTGCTGTCCAAAATGTCGAACAACTTCAACAAGCATTTGCTTCGTCGGTGCGCAGTTCAGTGGTCGGTTTTATTGATGAAAATGAAATTCCTGATGTCATCGCAGTGAACCAGAACAGTATCGAATTGCTGTTGAATCCCGGTACGCCTTCCGCGGTTCTGGAATCCTATGACGTACATAGTTCATACGGAGATTTTCTTGCCCTGAGCGATATCGATGGCGATACGCGCCCGGAGATTCTGTTGCAGACTGGCTATGACATTTTTGCATTTAATGAAGCATTGGTTCTGGAGAATAATTTTCCAATCAGTGTCCCGAACCAGTTCAGAGGAGATATGTTTTCCTGTCAATTGCTAACCAATGATTTAGACGGTGATGGAATCCTTGATCTTTTAACGATGATGGAATATTCAAGCAGTGTCATTGCATTTAATTATAAAGGTGAAATAATTGATAGATATCCGAAAAGTATGCCGCTGTTGTTAGATGGAACAGCCTCATTGTTATCTTTTGATGACAATCTGGTTTTTTGTGGGCGTACTGCTGAACCGGCGGGACACTATTCCGCTATTCAGTTCAATAATTTTCCGCTGTCAGAAAATTCCTGGTACACTGGTAAAGGAAATCGACAGCACAATAATTATTATGCCATGGTTCCATCAGGGAGCGGAATTGTATCCGAGGGACTCCTTAATAAATCGAAGACCTTCAACTGGCCGAATCCCTCCAAAAATAATCATACTGCGATCCGCTACTATCCCACTGCGGATTGCAGCATCGCGATCAAGGTTTATGATCTTGCAGGGAATTTAATCACAACATTCAATGATTCGAATCCACTGATCAACGACTACAATGAAAAAGAGTGGAACGTCACCAATATCGCCAACGGTGTCTATTTCGCCGTTGTCAAAGCCTCATCCGGCAGCCGGACCGAAAGTAAAATTGTTAAAATCATGGTAATTCATTAGTGCATAGATATCCCGATTTACTCAAAATATTCAGCCTGATTCCGGTAATTATTCTGGGGCTTTTTTTACCCTTAAGTGCCCAGGTTCAGTTTGCCACTTACAATCATCCTGAACTGGACTGGAAGACCTTTGAGACGGAACATTTTGAAGTGCACTACCACCAGGGTGCGGAATGGACGGCTCAGAAAAGTGCCGAGATCGCCGAATCCGTTTATGGACCGATCACAAGTTTTTATAATTACAGACCGTCTCAGAAGACCGACCTGATCATCAAGGATATTGGGGATAACTCCAATGGCGCTGCTTACTATTATGACAATAAAATTGAAATCTGGGCGACACCGCTGGACTATCCCCTCCGTGGTAATCACCACTGGCTGCTGGATGTTATCAGTCATGAATTTTCTCATATCATTTCCCTGGGGAAATCGATGAAATATTCCCGGTCTTTCCCGGGAGCCTATTTTCAGGTGATTGATTATGAAGATGAGAAACGGGCGGATGTCATCTATGGCTATCCAAAAGTGATCGCGTCCTATCCGATTCCTTCCCTGGTAATTCCCATGTGGCTGGCGGAGGGAATGGCGCAATACATGTGGCCCGGAACATCCAATGATTTCTGGGATTCGCATCGGGATATGTTGCTGCGCGATCGTACCCTGCAGGGAGAAATTCTGTCGCTAACGCGCATGGCGTCCTTTGGCAAACGCGGCATTGGTAACGAATCAACCTATAATCAAGGCTATGCCTTTGTGCAATACCTGGCTGAGCGTTTTGGTCCTGATGTAATTTCCGATCTGGCTGCAGAGCTTTCCCGCCCCGTTCAGTTTTCAATTGATAATGCGCTGAAAAAAGTCACCGGGATTCGCGGTGCTCAACTGCACAAGGAGTGGGTAAACCAGCTGGAAACCCAGTATCATTCATTGACCGAAAAGATCCAGGCAAATCAGGTCAAGGGTGAGATCATTATCGGTGATGCGACGACCCAGTATTATCCCGAATGGAGTGGCGACTCTATCATATTTTACCTGTCGAACAAAGGACGCGACTATTTTTCGCAGACCTCACTTTTTCGCCTGAATATAAAAACCGGTATAACAACTCTGATTCAGCCTCATGTCCTGTCACGAATTTCAGTTTCACCGACAGGCAATCAGATTTATTATTCCAAGAGCAGCAAACCGAACAAACACGGATCGGTATATTATGATATTTACCGTTATGATCTGAAGAAGAAAAAAGAGAAGCAGATCACCAAATTTGCCCGGGCATACAATCCGGCGATCTCTCCCGATGGAAAGCAATTGGCATACATTTCCGGCAGTGACGGCACATCAAATTTGTATATTACAAATCCTGATTCAGTGACAGATGTCAGGCAGATTACGGATTATACCAATGGCGAAGAAATATTTGCTGCCCACTGGTCACCGGATGGACAATCGCTGGTATTTGATTATCTGACAGACCACGGACGGAATATTGCGGTTTTTCATCTGGCTGACAGCAGCATTGATTATATTGACAGCGAAGTTTATGACTCGCGGAATCCGTTTTACAGCCCGGATGGCAAGTGGCTCTATTATGCTTCGGACCAGACCGGCATTTTTAATATATATCGCAAATCTTTGAGCAGCGACGAGGTCCAACTTGTGACCAATGTACTGGGCGGCGCATTCATGCCGACCGTCAACGAACAAGGCGAAATGCTCTACTCGTTGTTTGAGAATTCGTCGTTTAAAATTGCCAGAATCGACACACTGAAACCGGTTGATCCATCCTTGAGTCAATATATCGATTATCCAAAAATCATTCCCGGAATGATGGAATTTGGTCAGGACAGCCTGCCGGTTTCGGTGAAATACAGGGAACAGTTCTCGAAGATATTTATCCTGCCGCGCCTGATGATTGAAGATCACAAAGCAAAGCCGGGTTTTTATTTTTACTCTTCGGAAATCCTCGACCGTTTTAATATTCTGGGCGGTGCGGCTGTCAACAAACTGAAGGACCGGGATCTGTTTGTGCTGCTGGAATATCACCAGTGGTACCCGACAATTTTCGTGGAATTCTATAACATTACCCGCAATATATTCAACCAGGAAGCCGAGATTAATTTTCGTCCTGCAAATTTCGATTATATGTTTGATCTGATGGAATTTGTGACCGGTGTTTCGGTTCCCGTTAGCGGAATCAATCAGCTCAGGTTCGATATGGCACTGGCAAAATACCGGGCAGTTTCTGATACGGAAATTCCCTTTGAAAAGCTCTATTCGCGAGGCTTCAGCTATGACTATTACCGGGGTATGGATTTTAAGTTGAACTGGCAGTATAAGAGTACGATTCGAACGGTCAATTCTTATACCAATCCCAATAACGGTGTTATCCTGACCACAAACCTGTACCGGAATTATGATAAATTCATTCGCGACTTCGAAGTCAACAGCGCTTACGGAACTCTGGGAATTGATTTTCGTAAAAATTACTACTGGAAGATTGAACAGGAGGGTGAATGGTTCCACAAGTACCCGCTTTACAAGAAACTGGTCGGGACTTTGAAATGGCGACTCGGGGCGATATCGATGCCGGATATTGATTCCTTTTTCAACTTTTTTGCCGGTGGTTTGCCTGGGCTGAAAGGCTACCCCTTTTACAGTATTGAAGGACGGAATCTCATGTCTTTGCATTATACCTGGCGGATTCCGCTGTTTGTGGAACAGGATATTCAGCTCTTATCGTTCAATCTGCAGAATGCGTTTCTGGCGACCTATTTCGAAACCGGCAATGCCTGGAGTAAAGTCGATGGTTATCCCGGTTTGAACTGGTCGGATTTTACACTGAATGGCAGGGATGTGATCAAATCCGTCATAAAAGATTTTAAGAGTGATGTGGGTTTCCAGCTGAGTCTGAGCGGTTTCTCTTTTTATGCTTATCCGACGTCAATAAGTCTGGATTTTGTGTATGGTTTAGACGAATTTAAGGTCATGGATAATCAGGGCAACCCAAATCAGTATGGAAAAGAGTGGCGCAGTTATCTAACAATTTTATTTGGACTATAAAAGGAGGCATGATGAAAGGCGTGAAAATTGGGACAGTGATACTCCTTGGTATATTACTTCCCTCGCTTGCTTTCGGGCAGATATACATGGCAAATAAAACCCTGATTAATTCTGACCGCAGTTTTCTGGAAAGCAGTTTGAAATATCAGCAGGCAGAGGCAGATTCTTTCGTATTTGATTATGAAAAATCACCGGGCAGAGCCTTCTTATTATCCGCTATTGTACCGGGAGCTGGTGAACTGTACGCCGGAGCGAAATGGCGGGCGCTGGCGTTTGCGAGCGTGGAAGCGTTCTCATGGATTATGTATTTCAACCGCAAGAATAAAGGGGATGATGCCGAGCAGAACTATATGGAATTTGCCGACGCCAACTGGACGCTTACCAATCTATATCAAAACGGTACGACCAACCAGAAAACCGGATTAAGCGGTCAACATGGCGACACTTTCGGTTCTCACCACATTTACCTGGAATATAACGGCACAGAATACATGGGGCACACCGATACACTGGACCAGTATCTGCCGGGCTGGGATACCTATATTCTCAATGGCGACATTCAACCGATCCGGACTCGTGATTATTATGAGAATATCGGCAAATACGACCAGTTTTCCGGCGGCTGGGAAGATTTCACTCTTTTTAATACCGATCCCGATACGGTTTATTTGTCTGATATTCGTGATAACTATCTGACTCAGCGCAAAGAGTCAAATGACGCTCTGAAAATGGCGACCAATTTCGCGACCGTGATCATGTTCAACCACCTGATCAGTGCCTTTCATGCTCAGATTGCCGCGAAAAATTATGATTTGGAAAAAGCCGAAAAGGTGAGCTGGCAAGTCGGATTACTTACCGATGTCCGCTACAAGAATCCGATTCGCGGTGTACAATTATCGGTCGCTTTCTGATAAAAACAGTTACGGATTGATATTTATTAAGGAATGCAATGGGAATAGTGAAATCGGTTAAATGGAATCTGATTAGCGGGATACTGCTAATAACGGTGCTGGCGAGCTGTGGTAAAAAAACTGACGGCGTTAATATGGACCCGACGGAATATTTCGACCGTGCCAAAATAGCCCTCGAGAAAAAACACTACGATACTGCCATTGATAATTTTAACATGGTTTTGCTCAATTCACCCGGCGGCGAACTGGCGGACGATGCTCAATATTATCTGGGTGAGTGTTATTTTTTAAAAAAGGATTACCTTCTGGCAGTATCGGAATACCAGCAGTTGACGGAGCGTTACAGTTACAGTCCGCTGGTCGAACAGGGGTATTATAAAATTGCGCTTTCTTACTTCGAACAATCGCCGAAATATCCCCTTGAACAGGTCAGTACTCTGCGGGCATTGCAACAGTTCCAGGATTTTATCGATGCCTATCCCGCGAGTGAATTTCGCCCGGAAGCTGAGCAGAAGATTATCGAAATTCGCGACAAGTTGGCTCGCAAGGTTTATGAAAGCGGCGTTTTATATCGAAAAATCGAACAGTTCGAAGCCGCCATATTTTACCAGGATAAGATGCTGGAGGAATTTTACGATACCAAATGGGTCGTACCGGCGAATCTGGAAAAAGCCCATTGCTATATCCGTTTACGCAAGTTTGATGAATACCGGAATATTGTCGAAAATTTACAGAATAACGATCTGATGCCTGAAGTTAAAACGCGCCTCAATGCGCTGGAAAAACTCTACAATAAAGAATTGAAGAAAATCGCCCGCGCTGAAAAAAAGAAACTTCGATGATGAGAGTTTGTCTTTTCGGTGGTTCCTTTGACCCGCCGCATTTGGGACACCTGGGAATTGCCGAATATATCCGTGATGAGCTGCAATTTGACCTGATCCTGTTTATTCCTGCCTATATTGCTCCCCATAAAGTAAAATACCGGATCACTTCGGCTGAGCATCGCCTGGAAATGCTCAAACTAGCGCTGAAAGATCGCCCGGGTCTTGAACTGTCCGATCTGGAGATTCGGCGTCGGGGGATATCCTACTCGATTGATACCATCCTGCAAATCAAAAAGATAATGTCACTCAGGAGTGACGATCTGTACTTTCTGATCGGAGCAGACAGCCTGCTGGATCTGCAGACCTGGCGGGAACCGGAACGTATCCTGACCGAATCCAGATTGTTGGTGGCAGCCCGACCCGACTTTAGCATTGATAATATTCCGGAGAATCTGCGGGGCAGGGTCAAGTTCCTGGCAAACCCGCTGCTGGATATCTCTTCAACCCAGATTCGCCAGAATATTAAAAATAATCATCCTGTTCAACAACTGGTTCCCGATTCCGTTGCGGATTATATAGCCAGAAACGGATTGTATAAAAACTGATTTGCGCCACGACAGAGAATTCATCAAGCACTGGATTCGGGAAGTGTCGGAGGATCGGATTAATGGCTACTGTTGACAATAATTATAGAAGCCATCTTGTTTAGGGGTGACTATTTATTTAAATTGACCCGATAGAAATGAATACCAGAAATTTTTCAATCATCGCGCACATCGATCACGGCAAGTCCACCCTGGCTGACCGAATGCTGGAATATACCGGGACCATCAGTCAGCGGGATATGAAGTCCCAGGTACTGGATAATATGGACCTTGAACGGGAGCGCGGAATCACGATAAAATCTCATCCTATTCAGATGCGTTACCAGCATCGCGATGGAAAGCAGTATATTCTGAATTTAATTGATACGCCAGGGCATGTCGATTTTTCCTATGAGGTTTCCCGCAGTCTGGCTGCCTGTGAAGGGGCACTGCTGCTGGTGGACGCCTCCCAGGGTGTTGAAGCCCAGACGGTCAGTAATGCTTACCTGGCGATCGATAACGACCTGGTGATAATCCCGATTGTCAATAAAATTGATCTGCCCGGTGCCGATGTGGAAAGCGCTGTCCACCAGATTATGGATCTGATTGGCTGCGATGAGAAAGATATAATCCTGACCAGCGCCAAAAGCGGTGCGGGTTTAGCCGATGTATTTAATGCGATAATTGATCAGATTCCACCTCCCGGGAATTCACTGGACGAACCATTTCGGGCGCTGATCTTTGACTCGATGTTTGATCCCTTTCGCGGCGCGATTGCTTACGTGCGGGTTTTTGACGGTGAAATCAAAGCCGGTGATACCATTCGCTTTTTTTCGAATAATGCCAGTTACGAAGTGGCGGAGCTGGGTTATTTTAAAATGACCCGGATGAAGACCAGTCACCTGAGTTCCGGGGATGTGGGCTACATTATCGGTGGTGTGAAAGACATTTCCAAGATCAAAGTTGGCGATACCATTACCAATAAAAACAGACCGGCTGCAAACCGGCTGCCCGGTTACCGGGAAATTAAACCCATGGTTTTCAGCGGGATGTATCCGGTGGACGCTGAAGATTTTGAAGATTTGCGCAGTTCCCTGGAGAAAATGACGCTGAACGATTCTTCCCTGGCGTATGAAGCCGAGACGTCCAACGCCCTGGGATTTGGATTTCGCTGCGGGTATCTCGGTCTGCTGCATATGGAGGTAATCCAGGAGCGCCTGGAACGGGAATTTGATCTTGATCTGATCACCACAATGCCCAATGTGCGCTACCAGGCGGTGATGAAAAACGGGAGTATTATTGAAATTCACAATCCTTCGGATATGCCGCCAGCCGGCGATATTGAATTGGTCAATGAACCATATGTAAAGGCTGAGATTATTGTCCTGACGACTTATCTGGGCAATATTCTGAAACTCTGCCAGGACAAGCGCGGTATCTATAAAACCACCCATTACCTCGATGCCGGCAAAGTGCAGATCATTTATGAACTGCCCCTGGGTGAAATTGTTTTCGATTTTTATGATAAATTGAAGTCCGTCAGTCGCGGTTATGCCTCATTCGATTATGACCCGATCGGTTTTCGACCGGGTGACCTGGTGAAGCTGGATATTCTGATTAATGGTGAACCCGTGGATGCGCTTTCGTGGATTGTCCATCGGGACAATGCCTTCTATCACGGACGTGAGTTCTGCAGCAAATTAAAGGAGCTGATCCCCAAGCAGCTGTTTGAGGTGGTTATTCAGGCGGCTATCGGTTCGAAGATTATTGCCCGCACGACGGTCAAAGCGCTGCGCAAGAATGTGACCGCAAAATGTTACGGCGGCGATATCACCCGCAAACGCAAACTGCTCGAGAAACAGAAAGAGGGCAAAAAGCGGATGAAGCAGGTTGGACGGGTAGAAATTCCCCAGGAAGCCTTTCTGGCAGTGCTCAAAATGGAACATTAGAAAGAACCGCGAATTGATGCGAATTCTCGCTAATTATTCAAGGCAATAATACGAAGAGTATATGGATCTCCTGAAGGCTTACTGGCAGCAATCCAAATCCCCCTTTTACAGTTTGCTGTTTACTCTGCCAATGTTGATCGGGTATGAGGTCCTGATTTTCAGTTTCAATCATTCGGATATATTGGGGCTGCGGAACGGTGCCGATATTCTCTTCCGGCAGTTTTTTGGAATGTTCAATGTCTATGGTTTTTACCTGGTGGGATTTCTCGTTTTGACGGCGTTGCTGGTCTCTTATTATTTTCACAGTCGGCAGGCGGGCGATCGGGAATTTCATTTCCAGTTTTTCATTATGATGCTGCTGGAGAGTATCCTGTTCGCTTTGCTGATGTTTGTTTTTGTGGATAAAATAGGGACTTGCCTCCTGGCAGTCGGCGGGCTTCCCGATACGAAGGAATCGATTGTTCTGGCGCTGGGAGCGGGTGTTTACGAGGAGTTCATCTTCCGGGTAGTGCTGATCAGCGGAGCGCTGTTTTTCTTACGGGATATTTTGAAATTGCACAAGGTGACCTCGTCCATTGTTGCAGTTATCGTTGCATCCGCGATCTTTTCCATCTTTCATTATCTGGGTTTTTTAGGAGATGTATTCGAGATCAAGTCTTTTCTGATCCGGTTTGCTGCCGGTATTTTCCTGTCAATATTGTACGTTTTACGAGGTTATGGAATTACTGCCTACACCCATACAATTTATGATCTGCTGGTTATCTTGATGTAAATCACATCCATTTTTTCGTAAAGTTATGTACCGAGAATTCCCTTTAATAATTTGTAAATTCTATGTATTTTTAATCACTCTGATATATTAAATGGAGATAGTTTGAGAAACTATAAAATTGTTAGGCGAGTCATGAGTCTTCGAGGGTTAAGTACCAAGTCAGTTATCTTACTGATATTTCTAATCTTATATAGTTACGGCAATGTTTATGCACAGGAAAAGCAGTCCGTGGCGATTCTGGATTTCGAGGGGCTCGGAATTTCGGATACGGAGGTCCGGGCGCTGACCAATCGTCTGCGGGGTAACCTGGTGAATACCGGCAAGTACCAGCTGATCGAGCGCGGGAAGATGGATGAGATTCTCAAAGAACAGGGTTTTCAGCTGTCCGGATGTACTTCCGAAGGCTGTATGGTGGAAGCCGGTCAATTGCTGGGCGTGGAACTGATGCTCGCCGGATCGATTTCGCTGATTGGTTCGACCTATTCGGTCGAGATGCGGATGATCGATGTGGAGACCGGCAAGATTGTAAACTCGGCTGCTTATGATATGGTGGGCAAGATCGATGACCTGCTGACTACCGGGATGGAGAATGCCGTGAATGTTCTGCTGGGTAAAAGTGTGTCCGCCCCGAAACCGGCTGTCCAAAAGCCGGTTGTCCCGAAAGTGCTGCCGGCGACCCTATCGATTTCTTCGACGCCACTAAATGCCCAGGTTTTTATTAATGAGGTGGAAAAGGGCTACACCCCTTTATCGATAGAAGATTTACCGGTCGGTCAGGAAATGATTATCCGGATCCAATTGGATGGCTATGATACTTATAATCAGAAGATCACGCTCACTCCGGGCAGAAATACACCGCTGAAAATTACGCTGCAGCGAAAATCCGGATTGATCTCGGTATCGGGAACTCCCAGCAAAGCCAAAATCTATCTCGATAATAAATATATTGGTCGTCTGCCGCTGGAAAATACCAGCTTTCCCATTGGTGAATGGAAATTGAAAGCCAAACGACCGGAGTACAAGCCATTTTTCGAGGATGTCGTTGTAGCCGATAACGGCGTAAAATCGGTAGTGGTGAAAATGGATAAACAGTCAAAAGCCGGTCCACTTGTCTGCTCATTAATTCTGCCGGGTACCGGTCAACTGATCCAGCACCGGACAGGGCGATCCCTTTTATTCATCGCTGCCACCGCAGGCGCCGGCATGATGGTAATGACCAGTATGTCGGACTTTACCAGCTACCAGGATGAATACGAAACTAACCTGGCAATTCACACAGCCAATCAAGGTCAGAATGCTCAACCGGATTTACTCCCTGCTCAAAGACAAGCCGTGTTGGATTCTTTTAATAATATGAAAGAGGCTGAAAAGAACCGCAACACATTTCTGGCGGCGCTGGGTGGTATCTGGACAATCAATGTTATTGATATTTTATTCTAAGGTGAGGCGAAGATGTATCGACTCAATATTCTCTTAATTTTATTGTTACTGTTGGTGGTGAGTTGCCCGGAAACTCCCCAGGAGCCGGAATGGAACAACCCGACTGATCCGGATATCCCGGGCACTTATGTGGAACCCGAGACCGAAATAAAATCGGGACCCGGAGAAGCCAGTACCATCCATGATCATATGGTAACTTTTGTGTTCAGTGGAAATAAATTCATCAGTCAGTACAGCTGGAAACTGGACAACAATGACTGGTCCGGCTGGAGCGTGGACAGTAGTGTTACGCTCAGCTATCTGGATGAAGGAAACCACGAGTTTCAGGTCAAGGGGCGCTATAATGTCATGGATGAAGACGATACGCCCGCCCTGCGTAATTTTGTAATTGACGCCGTGCAGGGACCGGCGCTGCTTTTCAAACCGCGGAAGGTCAGCATTGCGTCCGGTGGAACATTTACCGTCGATGTGCTGGTTGAAGAAGTCGAAAATCTGGCAGGTGTGATGGTTGATATCGGCTTGACTAGTGATTTCGAACTGCTGAACTATTCGCTCTATGAGTCCTCCATCGACTTTCTCAGTAAGGACTGCAATAATTTTCTGACGATTGTTAATCCACAGGAACAGAAATTTACCGCGCTGATCGGCAGAGTTTCAGATTCGGTACCGGGAGTTAATGGCAGTGGTGAAATAGTGCAGTTGAATTTCAAATATAATGGCAGTATCAACACCGCTCTCTCCTTCGGAGCGGAATGCGAACTTCAGGACCCGGAGATGAAAATCATTCCCCTGAATGAAACAGTCGAGTGTGTAATAGAGGTGACCGAATGATAATTTTTTACCGAACCGCTGAAGTGGTTCTGTTATTGAGGATATATATAATCACCATACTGAAGCAGGGTGTTATCCTAAAAATGCCATTACAAAAAATTATTGTGGGATTAACACCAGACTTTAGTCTGGTGACGGCAGATACCATTAACAATTATCAAAACCACTTCAGTGGTTTATCAAACCGAAAAATATAAGCAGGAGATAGCTATGAAACGGCTGAATTTTATTTTTTTATTAATGGTATTGAGTATTTCGATGGGAATGCTCAATGCCGCCGTGCTGCGGGTCAATAATGTGGCGGGCACCGGCGCGGGCTACAGCACGCTGCAAGCCGCTCACAATGCCGCCAATCCGGGCGATACACTGATGGTGGAACCGGGCAAACCCTACGGACAGCTTGTGTTGACCAAACGGCTGGTCGTTCTCGGCCCCGGCTATTTCCTGGGACAAAACGATGACAGTCAGGCGGGGATGTTCTCTGCCCAGGTGGATTCGTTGACCTTCAATGCCGGTTCGGGACAGACCCTGGTGTCGGGACTGCATATCAAGGATGTAATACAGATAAATACCAGCCAGATTACACTGGAAAGCAACCTGATCATGTTTGGCAGATCATACAATTTTTTAATATATATAGCTGCTGAATTGAGTGGTATAGTCATTAAAAAGAACTATATCGAAAATTCTTATTCCGATAGCTATGGAGGAGCAATCAATATAGGTAATGGGACCAGTGTTATTATTTCCAATAACAGTATTTTCAATTTTTATTCTAATACCTCGTCAAGTCAACCTATGATTAAAATGAATACATCATCGTTACTTACGCTTACTAATAATATTATCAGGGGTGGTTTAGACCTGAATACCGGTGCGACGGTTAAAAACAACATTTTAATAAAGGAAGCTATCGATGGTACATTTGTAACCTCAAGCAGCAGCTACAATGTCACCGAAAACGGGACATTGAGCGGTATCGGTGATATTACTGCGGCGGACATCGATGCCGTGTTTGTCGGTTCCGGTTCAACGGATGGCAAGTGGCAGCTGAGCGCTAGTTCCGAGGCTAAAGGTGCAGGAGAAGGCGGGATTGACTGCGGCATGTTTGGCGGTGTAGCTCCCTATGTGCTTTCCGGCATCAACAAATCTCTGCCGCGGATTTACTATCTGTCCAGTTCCGGACAGGGCACTGCCACGACTGGCTTGCAGGTGCGTGTCAAAGCCAAAGCAGCTGAATAAACAATGCGATTTTATAAAAGGAGATTAACCATGACTTCCCAGAATATTTTCAAAACAATGCTCATTTTTGTCATAATACTTTCTGCCTCATTCGCAAATGCCGCGATCTACCGGGTCAACGGACTGGGCGGCGCAGATGCGGACTTTACAACAATTTCCGCTGCAGTGTCTACCGCTGCCGATGGCGATACGCTCTATATCGAAGGCTTTCCGAACTATGAAGGCTGGACCGCCACCAAGAAACTGACTTATATCGGACCCGGCTATTTTCTCGGCGAGAATCCCGAAACCCAGGCGAATACGACCCCGGCGAAAATCATAGCTACTGCAACTATTGACGCGGGTGCTGAAGGATCAGTACTGACCGGTTTGAGTTTCAGTGCCGAACTTTATATTTATGCTGACAGTATCATAGTAAAAAGGAACCATTTTACAAGTTACATATATATTGGTAATTCAGTTAAAACTCCTTCAGATATTATTTTAAAACAGAATTATATTGCTTTTTCCTCAAGTTATACTATCAATATTTATAATTATTGTCATAATATTCTGCTTTTCAATAATTTTATATGGTCTTCCAACTATACTTATACGTGTATTAGTTCTGCTACTAATTCCTCGGTGATAGTTGATCATAATGTTATTAATGGAAAAGTGACGCTCTATAATTCTATTTTCAGTAATAATATAATGTATAATGGTAGTTTTTCGGGTGATTATAACGGCTATTACAATAATGTCTGCAACCTCGATCAGCTGACTGCTGACAATGGTAATATTCTCAATAAGGATATGACTACTGTGTTTCTGCTGACTGGCAGCACTGATGGCAAGTACCAGTTGAAAAGTACCTCGCCGGCAAAGGGTGCTGACGCCGAAGGTGGCGACTGCGGGATGTTCGGCGGGTCCGATCCCTATGTATTATCGGGTGTGCCCTCGGAATTGCCGACGATTTACTATTTTTACAACAGCGGCTCCGGGACGACGGTCAGCGGCTTGCCGATTCATTTGAAAGCCAAGACCAGGGAATGATGATGGATAACGCCGTGAACGGCGTACGAATTATTTTTGGATTTAGTGTTCCTCGCCATGAATGGCGGGGCTATGGAGATTTGTGTTTCTTTAGTAGCTCAATAAATAGCGATACATCATTAGTCCAATCCTTCAAGGTTGGGATAAAGAAATTCCATAAAACCCTGAGGACGTTAACGTACTTATCATCCCTGATTGATAACGCCATGAATGGCGTACGGGATTTTTATAGAGATTGTGTTCCCCGTCGTGAACGACGGGGCTATGGAGTTGGGTGTTTTTCTGAAAGCTCTACGAATGGTGATGTATCCTTAGCCCAGCCCTTCAGGGTTGGGATAGGAAAATTTCATCAAAACCGGAGGGCGTTCACGCCCTTACATAGAACTATACAAATCACGGATTTTTCATGAAAAAAATATCTATCCTTGCGCTCATATTTATCCAGATTCTGTTTGGCGGTCAAATTGACCGGGTCGAGTACTTTATCGATACCGATCCGGGGATCGGGAGCGCCCCATATTTGTCAGTGATACCGGGCACAGAAATTGACAATAACCTGGTAATTCCCCTGAGTGCGGTCATAAATGGATTTCATCAACTGGGCTTGCGGGTACATGACAACAGCGGAAAATGGTCGCAGACGACAGTTTACCCTTTTTATAAAGTCCCGAAGGGTGATAACATTGTCAAATTCGAATATTTTATTGAGAGTCCCGGCGGCTCTATCATTCCCGGCACCTACACACCGTCAATTGCCGCAGATGTGGATGAAAATTTTGCCATTACTCTACCATCGTATCTGAGTAACGGTTTTTATACACTGCGAATCCGAAGCGTTGATAATGATGGACAGAAATCGTTTTACACAATCGTACCCTTTTACAAAGTGGCTGTACCTGGCAGCAATGTCACGGCAGCGGAGTATTTTTTCGGCGCCGATCCCGGTGTCGGTCACGGTACTGCGATCAGTGGTATTACGGCGGGTGGAACGATTGATTTTACTTTCCAGGCGAATGTCGGCTCGCTGTCAAACGGGATTCAGACTCTACGAGTGCGGGTCAGAGATGACCAGGGCAACTGGTCGATTGGCGAGAGCCGGACGTTTCTGAAAGAGGCAGTTCCAGGCGCCAATATCACCGCTGCGGAGTATTATATCGACAATGATCCCGGCAAGGGAATGGCAACCAATATTCCAGTAACTGTCGGTGCAACGGCTGATGTGAATTATACAGTACCGTTGACGGGCTTGGGACGCGGTATCCATCATGTTGGTGTGCGGGTGAAAGATGACCGCGGGAAGTGGTCATTGGCGACGGTGCGAACCTTTCTGACCATGGAATTACCGGCATCGAAAGAGCTGGTTGCCTGTGAATATTTTCTGGATAGTGATCCCGGTGAAGGTTTAGCCAATTCCGTTGCCATAACCAGTGGCAGTACCGTTGATAAAGCCATAACGGTTGATCTGACCGGCTTAGTTCCGGGCATTCACCACGTGGGCGTGCGGGTGAAATATACCAATGGACGGTGGTCGCTGGCAACCGTACGGACGTTTTTAACCATGGAATTACCGGCATCGAAAGAGCTGGTTGCCTGTGAATATTTTCTGGATAGTGATCCCGGTGAAGGTTTAGCCAATTCCGTTGCCATAACCAGTGGCAGTACCGTTGATAAAGCCATAACGGTTGATCTGACCGGCTTAGTTCCGGGCATTCACCATGTGGGCGTAAGAGCGAAATATACCAATGGACGCTGGTCACTGGCGACGGTCAGGACATTTCTGGTGAATGAGATCAGCGCCAGCCGGACGATTACAGCCTGTGAATATTTTCTCGATGAAGATCCGGGAATGGGTTCGGCAACTCCGGTGTCAATCACCACCGGCAGTACGGTTGAAAAAAACATTGTTATGAATATAAGTGCCGGGATGAAACCGGGATTTCATAAAGTCGGTTTTCGGGTTAAATATGATAATGGACGTTGGTCTGCCACGACCATTCGACCTTTTGTCAAGCGGGAAATTCAGCCAAGAACGAATATTGTTTCTATCGATTATAACATTACCGGGGATGAAGGTTTTTCTGCCGGACCATTCAGTTACACGAGTTTTGCCCCGGATACCAATATCGATGTACACTTCAATCATGATCTGAGTGCCTTGGAATTCGGGAAAAGTTATATATTACACATGACAGCTGCCGAAGCTAACGGACTCAACAGTTTTCAGTACGACCATGATTTTACCGTAACGATCGATACCGAAGCACCGGCGACACCGATGGATTTTACGGCGGTCAGCGGATTAGGCAAAGTAACATTGACCTGGCAGGCAAATATCGAAGATGATCTGGCAAAATATAAAATTTATCGGGGAACAGCACCACTCCCGACGACTATTCTGACGACAATCAATTATCCGACAGCTGCAGATACAGTTTATGTTGATAATACGGTAGTTTCCGGTCAGACCTATTATTACCGGATGGTGGCTGAGGACTATGACTATAATACCAGCCCATATACCGATGATGCGGTTGTAACACCTTTCTGGGGACCGACCTGGTACGTCTCCACGACCGGCGATGATGCGATGGGTAACGGTTCCGCATCAAAACCTTACGCCACGATTCAGAAAGCAATCAACCATGCTTTTGCTGGTAATACTATTGAAGTTGCCGCCGGCACCTATATGGAAGATATCGATTTTGGTGGTAAAAACCTGATTCTGCAATCCGCCAATGGTGCGACTGTCACAACGATTGAAGGCAGTGGCACGAAGAGCGTTTTCAACTTTACGCACGGAGAAAATTCAACATCCCTGGTGAAAGGTTTCACCATTAGCAATGGTAGCGCCGGATCCGGCGGCGCGGTTTACTGTAATAACGGATCCAGTCCGCGCTTTAAAGGTCTGATCGTCACCGGTAATTACGGCGGTAGCGGCGGTGGATTTTATGTGCGCGAAAATTCCAATGTCAGTCTCGAGAATGTTGTGATTACCGGCAATACTTCTTCCATGGGTGGCGGTCTGTACGTTTATAATAGCAGTGTAAAATTACGCAATGTCGTTATTGGTAATCATAGCGCTGTTTCCATTGCTTCGGCAATTTACCTGACAAATTCCCACATCGACATCATCAACTGTACAATTGCCAATAACAGTGCCAATTCCCAGGGCGCCATCTATTCGGTAGGATCAACTATCAATCAGGTGACTAATTCTATTTTCTGGGGGAATACGCCGACGAATATCGCCTTCAGCGGCGGTGGGGCTGTGAATAGTGTCACCGTGTCGTACAGCGATTTTGAAAATGGTCAGGCGGGGATCGTAACCAATAGCAACGGGACGGTTAGCTGGGGTACCGGGAACCTGAGCGTCAATCCCGTTTTCGTGGATGCCGCAACAGGTAATTTTGCCATAAAATCCAGCTCTCCCTGTATTAATATCGGCACACCGGATACCACGGGACTGGATCTTCCGCTGACTGATGCTGCCGGGAATTCCCGAATTTACGATGGTCTGACTGACATTATTGATATGGGCGCTTATGAAGTCCAGGCTGAACCGAGCATGATTTACATATCCGGCGATATCACCGAGGACACCACCTGGGGTGCCGATACGATCAAAGTGATCAGCGATATTACCGTTATTGATGGTAAAACCCTGACCATTGATCCCGGCGTCTATGTAGAATTTCAGGGCGCCTATATGTTAATAGTTCAAGGGCGTCTGCTGGCGGTGGGAACGGCTGCGGATTCCATAACTTTTACGTTAAATCCGGTAGAAGGTGCCTGGATGGGTATTAAATTTGACAATACGCCCTCGACCAATGATACTTCCCGGATTACGTATGCTTACATCAGCAATGCGATCGCCGGTGGCTCTACCACTCCTGAGGTGAATGGCGGTGGGATTTATGTTTCAAATTTTTCCAAATTGGTAGTCAGCCATTCTATCATTAATGATAATTATGCTGTATACGGTGGTGCAGTTTCATTAGATTATGCAAATCCAAGGTTTTTATATAACCGAATTTCAGGCAATGATGCTATGCAGGCTGGCGGAATGCTACTCAGTAATTCCTCACCCTACCTGAGCCACAATGTATTTACCGGGAATACATCGGCGCTTCTGATTACGACAAATTCCGCCCCGGTTGTGCAGAATTGCACATTTTATGGCAACACCAACCTGAATACGATCAATATTGAATTTACTGCCAACCCGGTTTTTAGAAATTCAATTATTTGGGATAATGCCTCAGAGCAGGTACTGATCGATAATTCCAGTTCTCCGGAATTTTACTATTGCGATATCGAAAACGGTATCGACAGTTTTACGGGATCCGGTTCCGGTGCCGCTTTTACTGGAGTGTATCAGAATAATATTGCCGATGACCCGTTCTTTGTCGATGCCGCCAATGGTGATTTCAACCTGAGCGCGGATTCTCCCTGCATTGATGCCGGTGATCCCGCCGCACAGTACAACGATCCGGACGGAACCCGCGGCGATATCGGCGCCTACTACTATGATCAGAGTTTAACGATTTCTCTGACCGAAATTACTGGTGAAAAACACGGCGATATCCAGATCAATTATGAAATCTCCGACTATACCCAGAATGTAGGTTTATTCTGCGAATACAATACTTCACCCGGCGCAATTTGGTCGCCTGCAACAGTCAGCGGTGATACATCCCAGATTGCCCCGGAAAATTATATAGGCAGTATCATCTGGCATTCTAACAGCGATTTACCAAAATCTATTTTTCCAACTGCCGGTTTCAGAGTTACGCCCTACGGTTACGGACCGGTTTCCACGAGGGCAGATTCGATCACCTTGCAGCTGGATAATTATCAGGAACAGGCAACCGCGATTTCTTTTGTGGAAAGCTTGAGTGAATACAGTGATACCATTGCAATTAATTATACCCTGACGGACCTAACCGGTGATACACTGAACCTGTCACTTCATTATCAGATTGCAAATGGTGCCTGGCAAGTTGCCGATCTGGTGGAGAATCCGGTGAATTACAGTGCGGCTGAGTATAGCGGCGTCTTGCGCTGGGAAAGCGCCGCAGATTTGAGCGGTCAGGACATTCCGCAAGTTCGGATAGCGGCGGTTGCCAATGATGGCTGGGGTGATGGTATTGGCGATACCACTGCCTATATTCATATTGATAATAATACTGTTCCAAGTGTGGATATTGATGAACTGGCGGGTGAACAATCCGGTGATATAGTTGTGTCATATACTCTCAGTGATCAGGAATCCGATAGTATTCGGATTAAACTCTACTATGCCGATGAAACAGATTGGTCTAACTGGCAGGTGGCGAGCATAACCGGAGATACAATGATTTATACTGCTAATTATTCCGGTTCGCTGACATGGAATAGTAGCAGCGATTTGCCCGGTGTCGATAAAGCGGTGAAGCTTAAAATGGTTCCCTCCGATAATGATACTGGAACTGCCGACTCGATCCTTGCATTTCAGCTGGATAATTATCAGGAACAGGCAACCGCGATTTCTTTTGTGGAAAGCTTGAGTGAATACAGTGATACCATTGCAATTAATTATACCCTGACGGACCTAACCGGTGATACACTGAACCTGTCACTTCATTATCAGATTGCAAATGGTGCCTGGCAAGTTGCCGATCTGGTGGAGAATCCGGTGAATTACAGTGCGGCTGAGTATAGCGGCGTCTTGCGCTGGGAAAGCGCCGCAGATTTGAGCGGTCAGGACATTCCGCAAGTTCGGATAGCGGCGGTTGCCAATGATGGCTGGGGTGATGGTATTGGCGATACCACTGCCTATATTCATATTGATAATAATACTGTTCCAAGTGTGGATATTGATGAACTGGCGGGTGAACAATCCGGTGATATAGTTGTGTCATATACTCTCAGTGATCAGGAATCCGATAGTATTCGGATTAAACTCTACTATGCCGATGAAACAGATTGGTCTAACTGGCAGGTGGCGAGCATAACCGGAGATACAATGATTTATACTGCTAATTATTCCGGTTCGCTGACATGGAATAGTAGCAGCGATTTGCCCGGTGTCGATAAAGCGGTGAAGCTTAAAATGGTTCCCTCCGATAATGATACTGGAACTGCCGACTCGATCCTTGCATTTCAGCTGGATAATAATTTACCGCCGGAAGTGGATATTGCCGATATTACCGGGGAACAGAAGGGCGATATACCTGTAGATTTTACGCTGACCGATGCTGAGAATGACCTGGTTGATATTAAATGTGAATATAAGAAAACCGGTGATGTAAACTGGAGTGATGCCGATGTTTCTGCGAATACAACAAGTTTAATGCCGGGTCCGAATCAGATTACCTGGAAATCCGCCAACGATGTGATTGCATATGTCGGTCAGGTGCAATTTCGGATTACTCCACAGGATAATGATTCTGGTACGCCCGATACTGTCGAGATTGAGATTGATCAGATCGGTGCGCCGGCAGTGACCCAGTTGAATCTCGATGATATGACCGAGTACAGTGGTGATATATCGGTTTATTATGTTATTGAAGATAGTGAAGGAGACACGGTTTCACTGGTGGTCGATTTTAGCCTCGATAATGGTGTGAGCTGGAATCCCGCGATGACATCCGGGAAGACCACTGATATTGATAGTAGTATTTACACCGGCAATTTTACCTGGAATTCCGGAACCGATGCCGCGGGAGTTGATTCGGCTCTTGTGAAAATTCGGGTTGTCCCGGATGATGGTTACGCGGGTGCCGAGATAATCACTCCGGCATTTCATCTTGATAACAATTTGCCACCTGTGGTGACAATGCCACTGGTTTATCAGGAGCTCAGCAATACCATCGAAGTACCCTATATCATTACAGATGCGGAAGGGGATTCCATTGATCTGATGCTCTTTTATTCAATTGATATGATGGCAAATTGGAGTAGCTGTTCTATCGGTGCCGTTACCCGTTTCGGACCCTTGGCTTACAGTGGCAATTTATCCTGGAATAGTGTGCTGAATCTGCCAAGCCTCGATCAGGACAGTGTCTGCCTGCTTTTAAAATCAAGCGATCTCGATCCCGGTACTAACGACACGGTCTGGATTCATCTGGATAATAATGCCGTACCGATAATTAATATCAGCCAGGTAAGTTCTGAACAACATGGCTTAGTAGCAATCCCGTTCAGTGCCAGTGATACGGAAGCCGATTCTCTGACCATTACGCCATATTACAGCACTGATTCAGGAGTGAATTGGAATCCGGCAACTCATACAGTAACAACCGTAACGACCGCGACAAATGCAAAAACCTCCGCGTTAAAAACAAAACCATTAAAAACAAATACACAGTCCTCTGAGATAAACCTAAAACCAGTAAAATCGACGATAAAGTCCTCGGTAAAATCCTCTGAGCTGTACACATTAAAGCCACACAAAGTCAAGACCAACAGTACCGGAACGATCCTGCAATGGGACTCCGAACATGATATACCGAACCAGGATATCGTTGGACTGCAATTTCGGATTGATGTTTCCGATAATGATCAGGGTTCCAGTGATATCATCTCATTTCACGTGGACAATGACCAGGCGCATTCGATCAGACTGCAGGATATTGTGAACGAGGTGAGCGGAGATGTCCAGATTTTTTATACAATCAGTGATCTTACCAATGACACAATAGATATTGAGATTGATTACAGTATCGATAATGGCAGTAAATGGCAAAATGCGACCACCGCAGGTGTCACCCAAAATATTACCAGTTATAATGGCAGTCTTATCTGGAACTCGGCTACAGACGAGAGCGGACTCGATATTGCAGCTGCCTGGATTCGGGTAATTCCCAGTGATGGATGGGCAGCCGGAGGCAGTGACACGATCGAGTTTCACCTGGATAATAATGCACCGCCGGTCGCAACGCTGAATTTTCCAACGGTGGAACAGCATGAGACCATTCAGGCGTCCTTTAATTACAGTGATCCCGAAAACGATGCGGTGACCTGGGAAATTCTCTACTCGGTCGATGGGACGACATTTCAAGAACCGAGTATTAATATTAGCAATCATGACCAGAACAACCACAAGGTGGATTTTGTCTGGAACACAGCCAATGATATGCCCGGCGTCGATCGAAGCAATGTTACCTTACTGGTCAATATTTCAGACAGCGATCCCGGAACGCCAGCCCGGAAAGACAATATCCATGTTGATAATGATCAGGGCAGTATTGCGCTTACCGATCTGAGTGGTGAGCAGAGTGCTGATGTCAGCATTCCGTACAGCATCACCAGCTCCGGTTCCGATAATATGAGCTTGACAATACTCTATCGAATTACCAATACTGGTAGCTGGCAACCAGCGACAGTCAGTTCTGCGATTAGTGGTATCGGAACGGCTAATTACAACGGTGAAATTGTCTGGCAAAGTGCACTTGATCTTGCCAATCAGGATGAGGAAGTCGTCTGGATCAAAGTGATCCCTGAAGACGACTGGGCGGAAGGAGCCGCTGATTCGATTGTTATGCACGTGGATAATGAAATCGGACCACGGGTAGTAAGTTTTAAACCTTCGAATAGTTTTGATCAGGGTACGATCTGGAACCAGTCCGTGAGCGTTGTATTCGATAAAGATATTGCGGCGGCAACCCTGATTCCGGCAAATATCTCAATCACCGGTACCGTCAGCGGGAATGTCCAATGTACCATGACCCAGGATTCATCGAAGAATGTCAATATTATTCCGAAAAATTATTATGCGGCTCTCGAGACATTAACCGTAAAACTGATGTCCGGTATTACTGATGCGGATGGGATTCCATTGGATGGGAACAGTAATGGTGATCCCGACGGTTCTCCAACTGATGATTTCGGATTCTCTTTCAGAACGACGCTGCTGGGCGACTATGATCTGGACGGAGAAATCAGTATGATGGATTTTACGGTTTTTAAGGAGGCGATTCTGAGTGAACAACCGGATTATACCAAAGAACTTGGTCCGGTGGCTGGAACCCTGCCCCATTATATTCTGGAGCCTGACGGCAAATATGACTTGAAGGATCTGATGTCACTGATCACTATGTGGAATTGGTCCTTTGATCATCCGACCGGTCTGTTTGGTTCCATGAGTCTGGCAAAACCGGTGCTCAATGACAAGTTGCCGGTTACAATTCAATCCAACTATGAGCATAATGGGAAATGGAATGCCAGTTTGCTGGAAGGACTGCAGCTGGATCTGCGGATGAATCAGAATGATCCTTGCTTCGGTACTGAGATTAAAATTAAGTATGATCCGACTGTGCTCGAATATGATCATTTCAGTTCTGTGCTTCGGGATATTGGGGAAAACTGGGTTGTGCTTGATAAGAATAATCCCGAAACCGGAATGGTCAGCATCGTGGTTTTTCAGATGCGGGAAGGTGAACTGAGCCTGGAAAGAGTCAATAAAATTGGCAGCTTGCATTTCAATACCAAGCGCAATACCAGCACAGAGATCCAGTCTTTTGAAAGGTTTGCTCTGACGACCGATGATGCGGTCACATTTCGGGAAATGCTGAGCAGTTATACCTTTGAAACCTGTCCGCCGATACCCAGACAGTATGCTTTACACAGTAATTATCCGAATCCGTTCAATCCGATTACCAATATTCGGTACGAACTGCCAAATCAAAGTGATGTAAAATTAGCCGTGTTCAACATCAGGGGCGAAATCGTACGCTGGCTGGTAAATAAAAATGAACAACCCGGTTATTATGAGGCTGTCTGGGACGGCAAAAATCAGCATGGTACTGATGTGGCATCGGGCATCTATTTTTACCGGCTGCAGGCGGGATCGTATATCAAAACCATGAAAATGGCATATGTGAAGTAGAACGATTCTGGTACATAGTTCATCAGTAAATATAAAGCCCGGGTAACCGGGCTTTTTTTGAACGAAATCCATTGACATGCCAAGCGTGATAGGCACAGCGACCCAGGCTTCGTTTCGTTTCGCCGGGCAAGCCGAATTTGCTGATTATGAATGTTACGATTCTTAAAAGAGTCATCCGATATTCTGATATGGGAATCTTTTGTGATTTTCCTCGCCTGATATCCTGCCGGGCGGGAAGAGACGCTGGAGAAGTTGAATTTTCCGGACGATTTACGAGCAGGTAGATAAGCATAAAAAAACGGGACCTGCAGATTCGTGATCTGCAAGCCCCGATTTCTTGCCCTCTTATCTCTTCTGTCTATAATCCCAAGCTAATACTGAACATATTGACCGGTTGAAACCTGCCGAAGCTAAGATAGGAGTAATCAAAAAAGAGCGTCGAACCCATTATTTTATGGTGCAAACCACCGCCAAAGGTAAGCCCTTGCTCACTATCAATGCCAAATATTTGTTTCATCCCGGATCGGAGTGAAAGGATGTTGAAGAGAACTAACTCAGCACCGACATTGACATATTCGACATCATCACTGGGATGCAGAGCATCGATGGCAATGATCAGGTTGCTGAAATCGGTTTTAACTAGATCCATGGACAGACCAAACCGGAACATAAGCGGCAAATCAAACTGATCGGTTTGAAGTTTTGCATTAATATTTGGATTGTTTCCTTCGATCTGGGAGTTGATATCAACCTGGACTAACAGGTCACGACCATCCAGCTGCATTTTTGTGCCGTAATTCGAAATACTCATCCCCAGAGTCAGATCATGAAAATGAGTTTTATAAAGGGCACCTAAATCCAATGCAAATCCACTAGCGCTGCTGTGATAGTACCGTTCATTAATGTATTTGGCGTTGAATCCCATCGAGAATTTATCCGTAAGATTCCGGGCATAGCATAAACCTATTGCGGAATTCGCTGCGTCAAACAACTCGCCGGTCCCATCCGGTTGTGATATGGTCGTTCTTTCCATTTCATCCATAGAGAGAAAGACAGCATTGAGCCCAACGGTGCCATAATTTCCCAGTGAAAAGGAGACACCGGCATAATTCAATGCCAGGTCTGCAATCCAGTCAGTATTACAGAAAGTGGCTTGAATACCTTCCAGATTTGCAATCCCGGCAGGATTCCAGTACATCGCTGTCGCATCTTTAGCAATTGATACATAAGCGCTGCCCATACCGGTAGCCCTGGGTCCCACATCGATTACCAGAAAACCGGCGGCGGTTGTTCCGGTTTTCGTTACACCTACGGCGTAAGTTTGTGGATTCAGGACCATTAGTATTACCAATAGCAGTAAAATATACTTTTTCATTTTTATTACTCCGTGAACTTGTTTAATAATCCCCATCACAAACCCCCTATTTAATAATTACGAATTTTCCGATTTTTTCACCGATACCTTCAGCTTCCACATGGTAGATATAAATTCCATAGGCAATTTCCAGATTGTCTCTGGATAACATGTCCCAGATCTCGGTGCCATTATCGATCGCAGTATCGTGTTTCAAGGTCTGCACAAGCTGACCCCGCACGTTGAAAATCCGGATGGTACATTTGGCAGGCAGGCGGGTAAAATGGAGTTGCCGATCACCACGACCGGAGGCATACCGGTTAATCGGTTCCCAGGAGTTCGTCACAATATAGGGATTAGGAACCACTTTGATGTTTTCCAGATCAACCTTGGCTAAATCATTATCAACTTTCTTCCCAGTCGTTGTGAATGTAAAAGTATCATGCGACAGAAATGGGATATCGTTATCGATTGTTAAAACGGTTCCGGGTCCCGGAAGCAGGCTATCCGGTTGTGATGCAGAGGAGATCGTACAGGTTATCTGCCAGCTGGCTACCAGTGAATCCGGATCAGCATTGGCGAGCAGAAGAATCTCATCGGATCGGCGCAGTCGGAAATCAAAGGAAAAAATACCCTCTTCACCTGGATTACCGACGTGTCGTTCGCGGAAAGCGAAAGGGACTCTTTCATTTGTGAATGTATTAATGACCGTAAAGTTAACCGGCATCGCAGGGACTTCAGTGTTTGCAGTTCCTCTGTAATATACATTTGAAATATCGACTCCTACTGAATCAGAGAAAAGAACTTCAAAATCCGCTGGAATGAGTTTAACCGGTTTGGTACTGGGCGTCGGAACATAACGGACGAAATTAAAGGCAGGTATGCCCGCTTGATTCCAGCCGGAATTATCGGGATTGAAGTTTAATTCACTTGGATTGTTTACAAATTCAAGCTGAAAACCATTTACAACCGGTAATCCTCCGGAGCCCCCATATAATGGAACATTGTCGAGCACGGTCACTCCAGCGGTCAGATCAACCAACGTAAAGTTGTAAGTGGAATCGAGATTATTACTTGATACGGTGTCTGTAAAGGTAATCTGGTATTCGTGATTGTCGAGTACCGAGTCGGCATCAGTAATTGTGAATCTAACTCCTCCATTAGCGGTGTTGTTTAAACCACTGACGAATCCGGATTCATCTATGGCGGCATCTTTATACCCGGCTGATGGTGCTTCCGGTCTGACCATAACTACGTTGGTACCCATTTCAAATTCACCATTTGCCTGAGGTGCGACAAATTTTGAGCATTCCGACGGATCGATGCCCTTGGAGGGATCGCCATGGTCATAGGCTGTAACCGCATAAAAATAGGTAAATCCATTGATCGCAGTTGTATCGACATAAAAATGTCGAAGACCAGTGTTTTCACCCAGGAAAAAATGAACACCCTGAGTAGGATCCGGAGCATTGCCTGAATAATCATTATCGAGGTCAAACTGTGCCATGGGTCGCCGACCGATCGTTGTGCCGAAGTGGGAATCAGTGATCGCTTTCATTTCTTTCCAACCGGGATCGGTAGAACGATAGATCTTGTACCCTTCAAAATCCTTTCCTTCAGGATCGCTGCTGATCGGATCGACGGATGATTCCGCAAAATCATCCCAGAACAGGGTCACCCTGTTATCACCGGCAACTGCTCTCACGGTGGGAATATAGGGTGCTTTGGCGAAATTATAATTCTGGGTGTAGGCTTCTTCGTAATTTACCTTGTTATAAGTAATATCAACCAGATCTTCACCGCAGATAACACCCATGGAAAATCTTTCGGTTTGTCCCGGCACTAACGGAAAGTATCCGGAACCGAATAATAGTTCGACATTCGATGATGTCAGGTCAGAAATAAAGGCACCCGGCTGCATGGCATCCCAGTAAGGTTCATCATCATACTGATTCAGGGATGACCAGTCGTAGAGGTTAAAACTGGTCAGACCCAGCATATCGGTTTCATTAATATCGGTTATATCAAAATGAGGTTCACCGAGATCAGGTTGTCCGTTGCCTTCACTGCCATTGGGGTCGGGACCGGGATACCCGGGTGAACCGGGAGCCATTCCGTCCGTACCGACATCATCAAACAGGGCTTCCCAATCACCATCATTATCTATTTTATCATTCCGGCGTTCATCAAGGAGTAAATTCTGTTTGCCATTTGTGGTTGTATCCGTACTGAAATAATCAATACATTTATAACCTTCATAAAGATAGGTGGTGATACCCGTGTTCTCATCATAGTGACCGCGGTTCTCATCAATCAATCCGTTCAGGTTGTCATCGATCAGATTATCACCAATTTCCCGGACAGTATCGCCGACTGTGAAGGTATGGACTACTGTATTGTAAGTAAATGAATAGCTACCTCCCAGATCGCCCAGCGTTGTCAGGGTACGTTCAAAAGTATCATAATCAATAATAACAACCGGGTCACCCGATGTTAAAATTTTCTGTTGAAACATCGAAGTGGTAATTACCGGTCCACTGACATCCCGACCATCATTATCGTTATCAATGCCGTCGTAAGGATTGCCCGGGCTTTCCAAAAAGGTACCGCCCATGTATCCGACGGGGGTCCAACCGTTGGCGCCCGTGTTATCGCCGTCACTCATGTAGGCGAGATTCAGGTCGCGGTCAAAATAGGCGTTATCGTCACCGGCATCAGAACCAGTGTTGTCTTCTCCCATATTGTTACCGATTTTATATCCGAAAACCATCTTGTCATGCAGGTAAGTACCGATATTTTCGATATCGTACAGGCAGAAGATACCATCTTCAACCGCCGCTTTTGACCACTGAAAGCCACGAACATAAATCCGGATACCCAGACCGCCGCGATCTAAGTCAGTGGTGTCGGGAATAAAATCCGGGAAAAATTCCTTGTTTTCATAGTCATCCGCAACAAAGTAACTTTCTTCGTCGGCATTAAAGGTGTTTTTTCCAAAATACCCGTTCCAGGCACCAGCCCAGCCGTCGATGGAAAACCTTTTATTGCTGGGATCCGCAATATCCGGCCAGTAATTCGGCCAGGAGTTTTCCCATTCCATTGTGCCGCGAGCCATGGCGATTTTATCCTCATTGGCATTCGCAAAGCCACCCAAGGGAAGAAAGGTGCACCAGTGATTATCGGCACCGCATTTGTCTCCCCGGGAGCCGCCAATATCGACACATTTGTTCTCACTGAGAATATGATACGTATTGTTTTTAGTGTCAGTTACCTCTGACCCGACAAAGATGTTTCCATCGACAAGGTAGTAATGTCCCTCACCGATTGGCCATTCACCAGCCACCTGCGGAGGCTGTCCGACGCGACCACCATAAGTGCCGTCATTGAAAAAACTGGTTCGGAACTTGTTACCGGCATGGATACCGTACCGGAATTCCCTGTCATTTCCTTGTAGGTTATCCATCTGAGCCAGCAAGGCACTGGTGGAGAATCCTATCAGGATCAATATCACTGTTATGGAGTACAAAATTTTATTCATGCTTTTATCTCCGCATTTATATTTAAAAATTTAATGATAGACCAATTTCGATATGTCTGGGTGCTGTGTACCAGCTGGGTTGCAGAATGTAATCTTCGACAGTACTGACCCGTTCGGCTTTATACTCAATCTTGGAAGGATTGGTATTCGTGGTGTATTCAGCAGTACCGGTGTCGCCATAGACGGTTGTCTCGTCTCGCTTGTCCAGCAGGTTGTAGATATTTACGAATAGTTCCATACGCAGTTTGGTGGAGAATCGGAAAGCCCGGTTTATGGTCAAATCGATATTGGTCTGAGCCGGTCGTCGGGCACTGTTGGTTGTCAAACCGGATGCGGTGGAACCACCAACGGCTTCGGATACTGGAAAACTGGGAGTATAAGGACGACCACTCCAGTATCTGCCGATCAGCGAAAATGTCCAGTCGTTCAAATCATAAACCGCCTGGGCGTTCAGGGTGTGCTTCTGATCCCAGTTCATCGGTACAAGCGCCAGAACGGGTGCTCGATTTCCTAAAGCAGCGTTATAGGCATCGGTCGGATTCGAATAAGTTCCTTCGGCGGATTGATAGGTGTAATCTGCTCTAAGGGAGTAATTATTATTGAATCGTTTATCGACTTTCAGTGTTACACCGCGAACATTTGAGTAATCCTTGTTGACAAACTTAGTATAAGTCACGTTGGGATAATCAGTTGGAATATCCTGGCTGGTACCGACCCAGTCACGGACGTCGCGATAAAACAACGTGACATCGATTCCAATATCATTACTCAACTGCTGCTGTAAACCGATTTCGTACATAACGGTTTTCTGCGGATCCAGGTCAGCATTTCCGAAAACGGGAGCATTGGATGAACTGGATATTTTGAAATCCGGATTACTGTAAAGATACTGGAACTCGGGGATCTGAAAGAAATGTCCATAGGAAAAGTGAATCACACCACGATCGGTAATCGGGAAAGCAATTCCCAATCTGGGGCTGATGGCATTTTTCGCTTTGACCTTTTTCTGCATGAACTCCCGGCGTTCCTCGACGGTATATTCCCGCATAAGACCCGCGTCGATTCTTTCCTGAATATAATCATCCATAGATCCCATGTAATCGTCAGGCATGTCAACCCAGTTTTCATATACATGTTCGTATTTAAATGGATCAAAGACATTCGGATCTGTCGGATCAACGGGTACCACCGAATTGGCATCAAAGTAATCATAGCGGATACCCAGGTTTAATATAATGTCATTATATTCAACTTTATCCTGGAAGTAGGCGGATATCTCCCGTGGATTGCGGACATAGTCGTGTCGCATTGTGCTGCCTTCGACCGGAACTGCCGGTTCAAAGGGATCAAGTTCAATGCCGTTTTCATCGGTTTTTGCGGTGATCTCGAATCCGTGCAGTGACAGCTCGTGCAGCCTGATTTCAGAACCGAATTTCAACTGGTGGAGTTTGTTCAACTGATTGGTATAATCGAACTTTGCCACCCAGTAGGCTGTGCTGCGCTCGGTATGAGTGACGTCCATACCCCGGTTCATAAAACTGGTACCGGTCGGGACGCTGATATCATCGGGATTAAGATAGCCGTCCGGACCATCGGGATCTACAACATAGGAATAGCTGCCACCGAGGCTGGTAATAGAATCCAGGCGGGCTTGCCCAAGGTCCGTAAACGGATCAAAAATTTCCGGAAGAATGTCATTCGCAGTATCTTCTTCAATACTTACCAGGTATTTTAAAGCAGACGTGGGATCTTCATAGACATACTGTTTTGATTCCGAATGATAGTGGCTTACCCGGAGCTCGTAAAATGACGATGGTGATAAGATATGATTCAGTGCCAGTGTCTGGGTTAAGCCCTGAGAGTAAGACTGTGGCAGTCCGTTGGGAACGTATTTATAATCGTGAGTATTAAACTGTTGAAAATTTGTCTCGCCGGAAGTGTTATACTGATAGTCTGCAGAATTCAACCTGAAATAATTCCGTTCCCGGGAGGTTTTATCCCAGAATGCGTTATAACTCAGTTTAATCGCATTAGTCATGCGATAGGTTAATTTTCCCTGGGCAGACATTCTTTCGTAAGGATTCATCGGCACGACTGCATTGGAGCCGGGCGTTCCATTGGGTTTATACCAGTCCACCCCATAGTAGTAACCCTCATTGAAAACATAGCGTCCGTTGATAAAAAAGGTAAATCTGTCACCCAGCATCGGCACCGGACCGCTCAGGCTGAGTTCGCCGTTGTAGATTGGATTAATGTCTTCCAGCGGTTGGACTTTTTCACTGCTGACGATTCTTGTCAGGTGAGTAGCCGGATCTTCTTCCGTAACGAGACTCTTATAAAGGCTATAGGTCGGATCATTACTGACGTAGTCACCGAAATATGCCTTGATCTGTCCGGAGTATTCCTGGCTTCCCTCTTTGGTAATAATATTGACAATACCGGACATTGCCTGTCCATATTCCGCGTTGAAAGTACCACTGATTACCTGAAGCTCCTGGACGGCAGAATTTTCAACTGTGGTAGCCATTTTTCCATCATAAACATCTGTCGCGGCAATTCCGTCCACCCAATAAGCAACTTCACCAGCCCGTCCACCACGGATATGAAGCCGTCCGTCAGACTCGACGATTCCGGCGTTTAATCGAAGTACTTCAGTAACGGATGAAACCGGCAGATCTTCAATCTGATCGGCTGCCATGGTCGATAATGATGAGGTCATATCCCTGGTTACCAATTTCCGCTCGGCGGTGACAATAATGGATTCACCCAGATCGACGGTTGTCATCGTCAATTCGCAGTCGATGGTTGTCGTCAAATCGGAACTGACACGGATATTTTCGTACTGGAGAGGTTGGTAACCAATCATGGTCACGTTGATGGTATAGATTCCGGGAATTATATTTACGATAACATAATTCCCATCGACATCACTGGCGGCACCCATGGAGGTACCTTTGACGACAACATTCGCGCCATATAAAGGTTCCCCGGTCTTCGCATCAGTGATGTTCCCTGCTATCTTGCCGGTAGTACCTGCAAACAATAAGCCCTGACCGGCAATGAGTATCAGCAGAACACATATAAAGATTGTACTCTTTACCCTCATACTTTTTTCCCCCAATTTAATTTAAGTTGGTAAAATTTTTCTCTCGAAATGTATTAAATTGCTTGAGCACTTGTTGTTTAATGACCGGAAAACAGATCAATCTCATGTTGAAATCTCGATTTTTAGCCAATTACTCCTCAATATGTTTTTATTTCCTAATTCCACAGCATTTAGTTTACGTTAAATATTTTAAATAACAATTTATTTAAATGCAAAATATTCTCATTGATAATTACTGCTGTCTTGCTTGGCATAACTGAGGTCATCGGATGCGATTAAAAGTGGAAAATTCGGAACTGACACCGGATAGGGAACACCTGGACGGATTGCGAAAAAATCGATTTTGGTTAACCGGATTTTATTTAATTCATCATAATTGATCTTGATGGAATGGCTAAAATTGTTTTGCAACTTAAGCATCTCGGTTTTCCAGTATTCCGATATTCCTACCGGATCATCTTTAGTGACTATTCCGGCTTCCATGGCGGAACTGATGATCGTCTTTTGCTGGTTTTCCGCCAGAATTGCATCCTGCCACATTTCAACGGTGTGATTTATGGATTTGGATTTATCCAGTGACCTTTTATAGGCTTCCCGGGTCAGGAAATAATCCCGAACCATATCTTTGATTGCCAGGCTGAACTGGCGGGTAAAATTTTCTTTGTTCAGATACTTCGTTCTGAATACCAGGGGATGTATCAGGATCGCATCCCGGAAGTCTCCGACGGTCCAGCGCATATTATCGACTTTTAAAAACGGAGCGTCCATATCAATCTCCGGTTCGTCAAATGGGATTTCCGTCATCTGGCTTGTACTGGTATCAAAGGCTGCTTTTTTCAGATGATATGCAAGGGCAGATTCAGATATAATCTTGAATGATTCGTCATCAAACTCGATTTTTTTATCCCGCATCAGATCTGCCTGATAAGAATTCCACAGTTCGCGGGATTTAGCTTGCCGCATTTTTTTGGAAACCTCATTCCAGCGGATTAGCTCTGCTTCTCCACCCCCAAAGATCAGATTGTCGGACCAGTTGGTGACCTTCATCAGAATATGCGCCCCGCTGGTGAGTCTTATCGGACCGATGATTGTGCCGACATCCAGCTTATCAGAATACAGGGCTTCATGAATAGCATCATCATCGGGATCCTGGTATTTGACTTCGTGCATGGGTTTTTTACCGATTTGTGCATTTAAGTCATCGAAGATTTGATCAGCCATATCAGGAACCGAATCAAGGGCGGTCCTGATCTTTTTGACCAGCTGCTGATCGTTGATGGTATAAAATTCCAGTTCGTATTCTCGCATGGAATTGCAGTACGTCTTGTAAACATCTGCTGAATCCAGAACAACAACATCAACGGCAACTTTTTTATAAAGTTCATCCCGCATTAACTGTTCTTTGATGCCTTTTAAGCGACTTTGAAACGGCTTGTTTTTCAAAAGTTCATGATCCGGACCGGCTTCAATTGCTAGGATTTTTTCCGATATCAGGTTATTTAGTGTAACATTCTTGTCCTTGAAATTGTCGGGACGAATGGTCAATTCGGCTCTGAATCGAAATTCGATGGGGGTTATCTCCCGATCCCCGACTTTTGCCAGAACGACCTCAGCCGGCTCTTTTTTGTCAGGACTGCAGGAAATAGTAAAAATGATTCCCAAAAGCAGCAAGTTTTTGAATAGGCAGGTAGTTTTATTTTGAGTCATTTCCATCTTAAAAAGGTTCAGCCGGTTTTTCAATTCAATCGGAAAGGATATTTCGCTTTTAAACGGATTTGGGATGAAACTGTCATTTGACACAAACTGAAAAAGATTCGAAGCCTCATTATGTACATTATCAAAAATAATATTAGTTCAATTTTAATTGAACCGTTTTAATATGTCAAGAAATAATCCGGTAGAGAATGAAGAAATATATCATAAAAATAGCTGCTTTATGAAAAACCGGCATCATTTTGAATTGGAATAATAATATTTTGAGGGTTAAACTTTTTTATTATTTTACATGATGATTTAGAATTTCACTTATTTGGGAGGTCGGTTATGCGATTATTTCTTGCAGTGCTCTTGTCAGTGAGCCAGTTGCTGTTGGCTTTTCAACCAGATTCTGTTCCGGATTATTTGAATCCCCAACTCGATATTGAAAGCCGGGTGGAAGACCTCGTTGCCCGGATGACATTGGAAGAAAAAGTATCCCAGATGGCAAATCGTGCCGCAGCGATTCCCCGTCTGGGAATCCCCGAGTACAACTGGTGGAACGAATGCCTGCATGGTGTCGCCAGAGCCGGGATAGCAACTGTTTTTCCCCAGGCAATCGGACTTGCCGCGACCTGGGATACAGACCTGATGTTTGAAATTGCCGATGTCATTTCCACCGAAGCCCGTGCAAAGCACCATGAATTCACCCGAGATGGTGACCGGGAGATATTCCAGGGATTGACCTTCTGGAGCCCGAATATCAATATTTTTCGTGATCCGCGCTGGGGGCGTGGACATGAAACTTATGGTGAAGATCCCTATCTGACTGCCCGGATGGGAGTTGCGTTTGTAAAAGGATTGCAGGGTAATGACCCCAAATATTTAAAAACAATTGCCACACCAAAACATTATGCAGTACATAGCGGTCCCGAACCCGACCGGCATACATTTGATGCTGTTGCCAGCAGCCGGGATCTCTGTGATACTTATTTACCTGCATTTGAAGCCTGTATCAAAGAGGCGGGTGCCTATTCGGTTATGTGTGCTTATAATCGCTATCTTGGTGACGCCTGTTGTGGCTCCACAACACTGCTGCAGAAAATCCTGCGTGATGACTGGGGTTTCGAAGGATATGTCGTCTCCGATTGTGGTGCAATCAGTGATATTTTCCGGAACCATAAAATTGTCAATAGTGTCGAAGAAGCCGCCGCGATTGCTGTCAAATCCGGAACCGATTTGAACTGTGGGGGAGTCTATTATTATGCATTGGTGGACGCTGTGAAGCAGGGACTTGTAACGGAAGCGGATATCGATATTTCGGTCAAACGCTTGTTTAAGGCAAGATTTAAACTGGGGATGTTCGATCCGCCGGAAATGGTCGGTTATGCTCAAATACCCTATTCGGAAAATGATTCGGAGGAACATCGTCAGCTTTCTGTCCAAGCAGCCTGGGAATCGATTGTCCTGTTAAAAAATAAGGACCATACGTTACCGTTAAAAAAAGATCTGAAAAAAATTGCTGTGATCGGACCAACTGCCGACTCTTATAAAATGCTGTTGGGAAATTATAATGGAACTCCATCAAAGTTTGTCACTCCTCTGGATGGTATCCGGAATAAAGTCGGCGAATCCACCGAAGTAATATTTGAGACCGGCTGCAACCTTGCTGAGAAAGGGGCAGTCGTGAAGCAGTTTTCATCGAGAATGCTCAGTACTGACGGCACGCCGGGACTTAAGATGGAATTCTTCAGAAATCAGGATCTTGAAGGTGATGCCGCACTCATCAAAAATTTTCCCTGTGATAACGATAACTGGGTATGGGGTTCCCGCGTTCCAAATATATGGGAGGAGCCCGAGTATTCGTTCCGCTGGTCAGGGCAATTGCGAGTTCCGCGTTCCGGACCATTCAATTTTCTCGTTGAAGGGAATAACGGTTACCGCTTATTTATCGATAATAAGCTGGTTGTTGATAACTGGGCGGTTCTCCAGCGGACGGAGGAACCGGTTGTGAAAAGTAATCATCTTCGCCTGAAAAAAGGCAAATCTTATAATATCAGAGTGGAATATAGAAATAGTTACGGTTTGCCGGAACTCACTGTGAAGTGGGAACTGCTGAAGGTGGATAATTTCAAGAAAGCCATAAATCTTGCTCAAAATGCCGATGTGGTCATTTTTATCGGTGGTATTACGGCTCAGCTGGAAGGCGAAGAGATGCGGGTGAATTATCCCGGATTCAGCGGCGGAGACCGAACAAGTACCGATTTGCCTAAAGTTCAGGAAATCCTGCTGAAAGAAATTTATGCAACAGGGACACCGGTTGTACTCGTACTCAGCGGCGGCAGTGCATTATCCGTCAACTGGGCTGAGGAAAATATTCCTGCGATCGTGGATCTCTGGTATCCGGGACAGGAAGGTGGTACGGCATTGGCGGATGTGCTTTTTGGTGATTATAATCCTGCCGGCAGACTGCCGGTAACCTTCTATAAATCCGTTGAACAATTGCCATCTTTCAAAGATTATAATATGAAAGGGCGCACCTATCGCTATTTTGAAGGGGAAGCGCTTTATCCGTTTGGTTACGGATTAAGTTATTCTACATTTGCTTATGGAGATATTTCAGGACCACAGGAAATCATAGCCGGCGATACTGTTAAAATATCTGTTACAGTTACCAATACCGGTAAAGTTGCCGGGGATGAAGTAATTCAGTTATATATAAAGGATCTGGAGGCATCAGTTGTCACCCCCATTCATTCATTGCAGGGTTTTAAGCGAATTCACCTGAATCCCGGGCAAAAACAGCTGGTGGATTTTACGATTTTGCCGAAGCAATTTGCCATCATTGATACTGAAACAAATCGCGACGCCGTTCAATACATTGTTGAACCAGGGATGATTGAGTTGGCTGTAGGAGGAACCCAGCCGGGCACGAAATCAGCGACAACAAACTATGTATCGACGGTTTTAGAAATTAAGGGTGAAGCGTTTATTGTAGAATAATGAGAAGAAATATATCTGTCAGTTTAAAGTTCGTGATGATTCTCTGATAATCAGTTCCGTTTCGAGGACAATCCGCTCGATTGGTAAAAGCGTGGTTGATTCAATATTGCGGATCAATATTTCGGCGGCTTTGCGACCGATTTCCCGTTGGGGAGCCCGGATGGTGGTCAGTGGGGTAGGGTAAATTTTGGCAAAGGATATATCATCGTTTCCGATGATGGAGATATCATCGGGAACTTTAATGTTCAATTCTTTCAGAGCCATCATGACGGTAAGTGCCTGCTGATCGTTATAACAGACAATTGCAGTCGGGTAATCCTCCGGAGATTTTCCATTAAAATATTCATGGGTTATTCGCATGACCGGATCATAATGAGAGCCCGCTGCAATTATCATATCGTCGTGAAAAACCAGAGGACTTTCACTGAAGGCGTGGCGAAAACCTTCGATTCGTTCCTGGGTATGGGATGAGTGTGCTGGACCGGCAAAATGAACAATCTTGGTGTGTCCACTCTCGATCAGGTATTTCACCGCTTTCTTAATCGCTTTGAGGTTGTCGATAGCAACGACATTTGCCTGAATTCCTCGAACGTCTTCCAGCAGAACAAAAGGATAGTTGATCATTTTTAATTTGAAGAGATGTTCGATTTCAGAAGTACCTTCAATGATCGGAGCAATAATCGCACCTTTGATATCTTTGGTTGAAAAAAGATGGGTAAATTTTCGCTCATATTCATGTTCATCTTCAGAACTGGTGACGATAACGGAATAACCCCTTTGATTGGCGTACTCTTTGACCCCGGTGGCAATCGAAGTATAGAATGGATAATTCAGGTCTTTGATAATAATCCCGATACTTTTATCCTGATCACCATTTTTAAGATTACGTGCCATCCCTTTCGGGCGGAAATTCAATTCTTTCATAACTTTCAGAATATACTCGCGGGTAGAGGGCTTGACTGTGTTTTTGGCATTGATTACTGCAGAAACGGTCCCTTTGGAAACACCAGCTTGAGCAGCGACATCTTCAATCGTAATTCTTTTCATTGATGCAACTGATTCCTCCTCAAAAATTTCCCGCGATTAAAACGGTTCAATTATTTTTTAAAAAGTAAAGTATTTTGATTCGATGAAAAAAACAATAAAAATATTTCCGACAGTTATAAAAATCTGATGAGAGTATCTTCAACAAATTTTAAGTACATTTTGCCCAAATCAAGTGTTTTTCACAGTGTAGTATAGTCCTGAGGTACAATGGATTAGTAAAAAAACGCCTATCTGTTTTTGGTAACTTAACGCTGCGTTGTTCTGATATTTTAGCCGGGAATTTGATGTTAATTCCATTTGACAAGTAGCCGTAATATTGTTAATATTGAATCGGTTCAATTATGTTCAAAATTTTTAGAATGCGATCTTATCAAACTTTATCTAAATATGCAAAATGAGTGTAAAATGAGAAGTATCAGCCACAAAAAGCCAGGTTTAAAAAGAGCCGATTGCCATCATTTTCTTTATTTTAAAATGGGATTTCTAATCACTTTTGCAACCCTGTTTATTATTTCTTTGCCGGCTGAAAGTCAAAATCCGGATTCTGTGAAACGGGATTCTTATATTACACTTGATAAAACTGAAAGTGCTTTTACACTGGTCGAGTCCGGAAAGTCAGCGCCGCTGGTTTTGAGCTCGGGTGATTTTCCCGGAGTTATGCGGGTCGCCGGACTTATGCAGACTGATATCCGGAAAGTTGCCGACGTCGAACCGGAATTGATGATTGATAAATTGCCAGCTTCCGGTGAAATTGTCCTGATTGGTACCCTCGGAAAAAGTCCGCTGATTGATGAATTAGTGAACGCTGAAAAAATTTCGGTGGATGCAATACAGGGTAAATGGGATGCTTTTTTGATTCAGGTTGTAGAGCAGCCCATGGCTGAGATTGAGCGTGCTCTGGTCATTGTCGGCAGCAACAAGCGCGGCACGATTTATGGCATGTTTGATCTCTCGGAAAAAATCGGGGTCAGCCCGTGGTATTTCTGGGCTGATGTACCGGTCAGGAAAAAGTCCAGTATCTATGTCCTTCCCGGGCGGTATTCACCGGGTGAACCAAAGGTAAAGTATCGTGGTATTTTCCTGAATGATGAAGCGCCGGCGCTTTCGGGTTGGGTATTTGAAAAATACGGTGGATTCAACTCGAAATTTTATGCCAATGTTTTTGAATTGATTTTGCGGTTGAAGGGAAATTTTCTATGGCCAGCGATGTGGGGCAGAGCCATCTATGATGATGATCCATTGAGCGCTCCTCTGGCAAATGAATATGGTGTTGTGATAGGTACTTCTCATCATGAACCCTTGATGCGGGCGCATGTGGAATGGAGCAGATATGGCAAAGGTCCCTGGAACTATGAAAAGAATGCTGAAGAATTACAGAAATTCTGGCGAGAAGGTCTCGAAAGAATGGGTGAAAATGAAAGTGTGGTGACGATCGGAATGCGAGGCGATGGCGATGAAGCAATGACCGAAGGTACCGCCATCGATTTATTGGAAAGAATAGTCAAGGATCAGAGACAGATTATCGAAGAAGTAACCGGCAAACCCGCCGAAGAAACACCCCAAGCTTGGGCTTTGTACAAGGAGGTTCAGGATTATTATGACAAAGGTATGCGTGTTCCGGATGATGTCACGCTTTTACTGTGCGACGACAACTGGGGCAATGTGAGAGTACTGCCAAAGCCTGAAGATCTGAGCAGAAAAGGTGGTTTTGGGATTTATTATCACTTCGATTTTGTCGGTGGTCCCGTGAGTTATAAGTGGTTGAATGTCACCCAGATCGAAAAAGTATGGGAACAGATGAACCTGTCATATCAGTACGGAGCGAAGGAAATATGGCTGGTGAATGTCGGTGATTTAAAACCCATGGAACTGCCGATCAGTTTTTTCCTTGATTTTGCCTGGAATCCCGATGCAATTCATCCTGATATGCTACCCGAATACTATACCCATTGGGCAACCCAGCAGTTTGGCGATGAGTATGCCGAAAAGATTGGTGAAATACTGGCATTATATACAAAATACAATGGCAGAAGAACACCGGAAATGCTGAAACCGTTTACTTATAGTATTACGGATTATCATGAAGCCGAAACCATTGTCAACGATTATAATAAGCTGGTTACCGAGTCAAAGAGCATTTATGAAAAAATCGGCGATGACTATAAAGATGCTTTTTACCAACTGGTTCTGTTCCCGGTTGAAATATGTGCCAACCTGAACGAGATGTATGTTGCCGCTGCAAAAAACCGTTTGTATGAACAACAAGGCAGGGCATCGACCAATTTGTATGCCGAAGAAGTGCGAGAACTTTTTGAAAGAGATGCCGAACTCACCCATTATTATCACACGGAAATGGCTGGTGGTAAATGGAATCATATGATGGCTCAGACGCATATCGGATATACATCGTGGGACCAGCCTGGTAAGAATAAAATGCCGAAGGTATATCGAGTAAAGCCTTCCAAAAAAGCCGCGATTGGCGTCGCCTTGGAAGGCTCCATGGCTGGATTTCCCAATGATACGACACTTGCTGTTTTACCTGAATTTGATTCAATCAACCAGCAGGAGTATTATATTGAGGTATTCAATAAAAGCAAGGTTTCCGTTAAATATACGGTTAAACCTAAAGAAGCCTGGATTAAGGTTTCTTCTGCTGCGGGGACAGTGGAATTAGATGATAAAATAATGGTAAGCATCGATTGGAACAGAGCTCCCGCAGGGAAAACAACCGGAAATATCATTGTCAAAGGAGCTCGTTTACAAATTCCCGTACAGGTAGCGCTAAATAATATTGCTGAAATAGCTGCAAAAGGATTTATCGAAAACAATGGAGTCGTGGCTATCGAAGCTGCTGACTATAAAAAAGCCGTCACAACCGATGATATTAAATGGGAGACAATTCCCAATCTCGGAAGAACCCAATCCGCCGTCATTGCCCGTCCGGTGAACATTGAACCCCAAAAAATTAATGACAACAGCGCCAGGCTTGAATACAACTTTACCGTATTTGAAACCGGTGTTCTTGAGGTGGAACTTTACCTGAATCCCACCCTGAATTTTAAAAAAACGGAAGGCTTGGTTTATGGGATTTCAATAGACAATGAAAACCCTCAACTCGTCAATATGCATGCGGGAGACACCATCCCGGACTGGAAATACCCACAATGGTGGAATACGGCTGTGACAGATAAAGTCATGAAAGAAAAATCCGCCCATATAATCACCAAGGCAGGTGAACATATTTTGAAAATCTGGCTGGTAGATCCCGGTATTGTTTTTCAGAAAATTATTATCAACAGAGGTGGATTGAAACCCAGCTATCTGGGACCGCCGGAAAGTTATTTTTACAAACCGGAATCCGAATAAGAATAGTGACAATGGCGGAAAACCTGGAGGATAAATTGTGGAGATGCAATGCTGAACAGAATATTATCAGTTACTCTGATACTGATGCTGCTCATGTCTGCATGTGGTGAAAGAAGAATGACCGTAAAGTTGGCTAAGCAATTTACTAATCCGATTCTGGCTGGATTTTATCCTGATCCGAGTATTTGCCGGGTCGATGGTGATTATTACCTGATCAATTCTACCTTTGCCTATTTTCCGGGAATTCCTGTTTTTCACAGTAAAGATCTGGTGAATTGGGAATTGATCGGGCATGTGATGGACCGGGTGGAGCAGATGAATCTTGAAGGATTTGGTGTCTCCAGGGGAATTTTTGCTCCGGCAATTGCTTACAATGCAGGTCGGTTTTATGTAACCTGTACGCTGGTTGATGGCAGCGGCAATTTTGTTGTGACTTCCGAAAATCCTGCCGGACCCTGGTCAAATCCGGTCTGGCAGCCGGAAGTTGATGGTATCGATCCATCGCTATTTTTTGATGAAGACGGAACAGCGTATTTTGTGTATAACAGCATTGCCCCGGATAATAAGCCACTTTACGAGGGACATCGTACGATACGTTTATTTACTTTTGATAAAGATCGATTGAGAGTAATCGGGGAAAATTTCATTCTAGTTAATGGTGGTACGGATATTTCCAAAAAGCCAATCTGGATCGAAGGTCCGCATATCTTTCGGAAAGATGGCTGGTATTACTTAATTGCCGCAGAAGGCGGCACCGCCGAGAACCATTCGGAAGTCGTCTTCAGAAGTCGTAAAGTGACCGGTCCCTATGTTTCCTATGAAAAAAATCCGATTCTTACCCAGCGCCATCTGGATCCCAAACGGGAAAATCCCATTACTTCTACGGGGCATGCGGATTTTGTGGAAACCGTGAATGGAGATTGGTGGGCGGTATTTTTAGGGTGCCGACCCTATCAGCCGTTTGAAGAGAATTGCTACAATACCGGGCGTGAAACATTTCTGGCACCGGTTAAATGGATTGATGGCTATCCCGTTGTCAATCCGGATTTTGAAGAAATTCAGTACACATATCCCTTGCCAATTCCTTCGACTTCTGAGAAAAAGGATATTCCTTACAGCGGCAATTTTCGCTTACGGGATGAATTTGATTCGGAGGTATTGAATCCGAACTGGGTGTTTTTAAGAACTCCCCACGCAAGATGGTATGATTTAAAAGAAAAAGCCGGCTTTATGAAAATCCGTTTAATACCGGAAACCTGTGCCGGCAGCAGTAATCCTGCTTTTCTCGGGCGGCGCCAGCAACACCTGCGAGCATCGGTGGGTACGTCAGTTATTTTTAATGCTAAAACTGAGAATGAAAAAGCCGGATTGCTGATTTTCCAGAATGAGACCCATTTTTATTTTCTGTGCAAATCGTTTGAAAAAGGTGAGTCGGTTATCCAACTTTTCAAATCAGATGAGAATAAAGACAATCCGACTTCGATGATATTGCTGGCTTCCCGGAAACTACCGTTTGCTGATTCTGAAAAGGTGGTAAATCTGCGAATTGACGCCGATGGTGGTAGTTACTCTTTTTACTTTGGATTTGAACCGGAACAATGGAACTTGCTGAAAGATAATGTGGATGGACGATTTTTGAGCACCCGGATGGCTGGTGGATTCGTAGGCAGTATGTTTGCGCTGTATGCGACATCGCTCGGTGAAGAAACAGACCAATCCGCCTGCTTTGACTGGTTTGAATATCAAGGAAATGATGACGTTTACAGGTAATCGAAAATATATAAGAGGAAATGAATGTTAGTGAGGAGATTATATCAGAGGCGAAAAGGGTTGCAGAAAATAATTATTTCTACGGTTATTGGAATACTCCTGCTTAATATCCAGGTCAATGCCCAGTTAGCGAAAGATCATGATAAATTTTTAGGGAATGTTTATGGTAACAATGGTGTCCGCAGCCATTTTACCGATTACTGGAACCAGGTGACGCCCGAAAATGCTGGGAAATTTGGATCGGTGGCAATTGGTGAAAATACCAGTGTGTGGCAATGGGGCGGTCTGGATGCAGCCTATAATTATGCCAAGAATAATGGTTTTCCGTTTAAAAGTCATGCACTGATTTGGGGACAACAGGAACCGTATTGGATTTCCTATCTGGATTCAGCGGAGCAGATCGAAAAAGTTGAAGAGTGGATCCGCTTGGTCGGTGAGCGGTACCGGGCAATGGATATGATTGATGTGGTCAATGAACCGCTGCAATCGAATGCTCAGCCCTCTTTTAAAGCGGCTCTGGGTGGAGCGGGAGAGACCGGCTGGGATTGGGTCATCTGGAGTTTCGAAAAAGCCCGCCAATATTGTTCCGACAGCACTGAGTTGATTTTGAATGAATATAATCTCTTAAATAATATGACAAATACGAATAGGATTGTTGAAATTGCCAACCTGCTGAAAGAGCGTAACCTGGTCGATGCGATTGGCGTGCAGGCGCATTATTTTGAGTTAAGAGGTGTCAACCCAACGATAGTCAATAATAATCTGGACCGGCTGGCTGCCACCGAATTACCTGTTTACATTTCTGAGCTTGAGATCGATGTCGCCGATGATAATCAGCAATTGACGGAGTATTATAAATATTTTCCGATTATCTGGGAGCATCCCGGAGTCAAAGGAGTAACCCTCTGGGGATATGAACAGAATCGAATGTGGAAAGTCGATGGCTACTTGCGGCGACAGGACGGTTCAGAAAGACCGGCATTGCGATGGTTGAGAGCTTATCTGAACGGGGAGCCTTTCATGAATTTGTCAAGGAGTCGCTTTGAATTTCCAGAGTGGCCGGTTGGGTATTCGACAAATTTAAGTTATACTATTAGTAATTATGGCGTAGATACCCTGAGAATTTCAGATATTTCCTGCACCGCCAGTGAATTTATCACAGACACCACACTCTTGACAATTTTACCGGGCGAGAGTTATACAGATACATTGCGTTTTAATCCCCAAACTGAGGGAGCTATATCCGCCTATCTGGTCATAACCAGCAATATTTCTTCATCACCGGATAGTTTCACTATCACCGGGACAGCAATCCCGGCTACATCTGTTGATCAATTTGTGAAACTTCCGGAGCGATTCGATGTCTCTCGAAATTATCCCAATCCTTTTAATCCCACGACGAGTTTTCAGTATGTCCTGCCACACTCGACGCCGGTAAAGGTGATCGTGTATAATTTACAGGGGAAAACTGTCAAGACACTGGTCAACACGATTCAAAACAGCGGTACCTATACGGCGGTCTGGGATGCGACGAATAATGTCGGGCAGACCGTTCCCTCCGGTATATATCTTTATCGGATTGAGGCATCCGGGCAGGTATTAAGCAGAAAAATGTTATTAATGAAATAAGATGGGACTTTTTTGATAATGATTTCCCATAATTTTTACTTATTATGGAGTTATTTTCGAATATATTGAAATAGAAGGCAGATGAAATCACTAATTGAAGCAGTTAATCAGGGAAAGGTCATGGTCTCCGATGGAGCCTGGGGTACTTTCTTGCACCAACGGGGTCTGCAATCCGGAGAATGTCCCGAATTATGGAATATTACGCATCGAGCCGATGTGCTGGCAATTGCCAAAAGTTATATCGATGCGGGCGCCGATATCATTCTGACCAACAGCTTCGGCGCAAGTCCGGCTAAATTGGACCTTTACCATCTGCGCGACCGGGCGGAAGAACTTAATGAAGCCGCCGCGGCAATCTCAAGAGAGGCAGCTGGATCGGATCATTTTGTGCTGGGATCGGTGGGTCCTACCGGAAAAATGCTGTTCATGGGTGAAGTTACGGAGGATGAACTGTATGAAGGATTCCGGATTCAGGCGGAGGCTTTGAAAAAGGGTGGAGTGGATGCGATCTGTGTGGAAACCATGTCAGCAATTGATGAAGCGAGTCTGGCAGTTAAAGCCGCTGCTGAGATTGGTATGGAAGTCGTGTGTACCTTTACTTTTGAAAGATCGCTAAAAGGTGAATATTTAACCATGATGGGCGTGACGCCGGCTGAAATGGTGCAAGCAGTCAAAACAGCGGGAGCTTCAATAATTGGTGCGAATTGTGGCAACGGATTCGACCAGATGATTGAAATTGTGCGGGAAATCCGGCGGGTAGATTCTTCAATTCCGGTTTTGGTACATGCCAATGCCGGTGTGCCGATATTGGAAAACGGTAAAACCATTTTTCCTGAGACCCCTGAAATGATGGCGGAAAAGGTTCAAAAACTGATAAACAGCGGTGCCAATATTATCGGCGGCTGCTGCGGAACAACTCCCGCGCATATCCGGGCAATAAGAATGAAAATACCCCGAGATGAATGAAAATCATTCTATCAAAATTGAACCGATTAGAGTAACTTTAAGGCAAAAAATATGACCGATCAACAATGGGAAATTCTTAAAAAAATAGTAAATGGTGAGCTGATAACGCCTCTGTCGGTAGGCTTTATCATCGACTGTCCCTGGCTGCCAAACTGGTACGATATTCAGATTCTGGATTATTTTTCCAGTGATCAGTTGTGGCTTGAAGCCAATTTAAAGGCAATATCCGAGTTTCCGGACGTGATGTTTCTGCCAGGTTTCTGGTCGGAGTTCGGTATGTGTACCGAACCTTCCGCTTTCGGTGCGCGATGTTCCTTTCCGGTGAATGAATTTCCCCATGCCCATAAAATTATCCAGTCGGTCGATGACATCGACGTCCTGCCGGAACCCAATCCAAAGACTGATGGATTCCTGCCGTTTATGCTGAACCGTTTGAAAACATCGCAGTCAAAAATTGAAGCGGCAGGTCATAAAATCCGGTTCGCCGTTGCCCGCGGTCCGCTGAATATTGCCAGCTACCTGATGGGTTCCACGGAGTTTTTGACAACCATGATGTTACAGCCGGAGAAAGCCGAATTGCTTCTGACGAAAATCACCGCTTTTTTGAAGAATTGGCTGGCGCTGCAAATGGAAACATTCCCAACGATTGATGGCATTTTTCTCCTGGATGATATTATTGGTTTTATCGGTGAAACGGAATTTAGAACCTTTGGCTTGCCCTATTTCAAAGAACTCTTTGCTGCGGATGTTTCGATAAAATTTTTACATAACGATGCCTCTTGCCGGGAATCCGCACCATTTTTACCGGAAATAGGTGTCAATCTGTTCAATATGGGATTTGATGTTACTCTGAATGAGCTCAAACAGATGACCGGTCACAAGGTAACTATGCTGGGAAATATCCCACCGCGTGATGTTCTGGCGAGTGGAAATCCCCAGGAGGTCAGCCGAATTACGACTGAACTGCTGGATTCGCTGGAAGATAAATCCCGGATTATTTTATCCTGTGGCGGGGGAATGCCGCCGGAAGTCAGTTCGGAGAATATTCAGGCGTTTATCGATACTGTAAAAGGATATGCTTTGTGAAACATAATCGGAAAAGCGGATTATTATTGCGGCGCAAAAAGTTATACTGTTCGCGACGATATATAAAATATCCGGGCGATGAAAGGATTCAGGACAGTATTTGAAAAGATTTTTAATGATGATGTTTAGTGAATGATTGAGGGATATCACTAAAAAATGAGGAGGGAAGTCGTGAAATTAAGACAGATTACAATTATCAGCCTTTTGTCGATGATTTTACTACTGTTCATCTGTGGTTGTGAAAGTGATGGTCCGGTTGCAATGTACAATCAGAAACACAATGATGACGCTCCTCCCGAAATTACCGGACTGGAACCAGTGGATCAGGCGGTAGCTGGCGTCAATTATATTACCGTTACCGGGAGCAATTTTTCTGAAAATGATGAGTTCAATTTCGTTTACTTCGATACCGCTCCTGCGGAGATAGTCAGCAATTCAACAACTTCGTTAAAAGTTCGCAGACCCAATCAATCCGGAGATTCGATTTATGTAAAAGTCGCTGTTCATGGGGCGGTTGAGATTGCGGAATTTGGACCATATAAAATTGATCCGGTGCTCCGGTCATATGGAAATATGCCAGATGTTACTGAAATTGGGTCCATCGAGGTAGGTGCGGATGGGACTCTGTTCGTAACTCAATTTACCCGTGCCGTCATCCGGATTGATCCGGATGAAACGACAAACGCTGTGGGAAATTCCAGCAGATCGGTTTTCGATTCGAAAATTGGTCCCGGTGGCAGAGTCACCATGCTGATGAACAACCGGAGAATTTATAACTTTGATTTTACTACCAACGAGGAGACGGAGTGGGTTCGGGTTGACAAAGCGGTTTCCTATGGAGATTATGACCAGTATGGCAACTTTTATGCCGGTGGTATCGCGAGTGGTCTGCAGATCATTCATCCGGATACCAGTTTTGAACAGATTGAAATTTATTCGGCAGATACCATTGCTTGTGTACGGGTCTATGACAATCATGTTTACCTGCTGGTGCAGAGTTCAAATACCGAAGTGACTTCTCCGGCAGTTGCGATCTGGAAACATGAAATTACTGATCCGGGCGGGACACTCGGAGCCGGATCGGTGGTTCTGGACTGGACTCAAACCGGTGAATTCGCCAATGCGGCGGTTAAGACATTTACATTTTCGGCGGATGGTACCCTGTATATCGGTACGGACTATATTTATCCGGTGTTGACTTATGATATTCAGCAATCTCAGCTGGATGTATTTTATCAACGTATCATCGGAGCGACTGCGTCTAAACTGGTTTGGGGTAATGACAATTATCTCTATATGGCTCAGGGGGGAGAAAGCTGGAATCTGCTGCGGATTGACACGGGGACAACCGGCGCGCCCTATTATGGGAGGGGATTATAAGATGAATACCATTTTTGATGTTCTCCGACATGCAAAAAAAAGGCGGCAAAGTCCCTTTTTAAAGAATAATTATCGGGAGGAAGCTGCTATGCAACAGCCGAATCGGATATCTATTATTTTTTTGCTAATAATTGGAATAATCTTTACTATAACATGCTGGGCAGGAACGACAGGTAAGATTGCCGGAACGGTGATTGATGCCGTAAGCGGGAAACCGCTGCCGGGCGCTAATGTAATTGTCAATGGGACTGAATTAGGTTCGGCGACCGATGTTCAGGGACATTATACTATCCTGTATGTAACCCCGGGAGTTTATGAGGTCGAGGTATTGGTGATTGGTTATGCAATCACCAAAGCCCAGGGTGTCCAGGTTCAGATAGACCAGACTGCCCGGGTGAATTTTGAACTTGAAATTGAAGCGATCGAGGGGGGAGTAGTCAATGTAATCGCCGAACGCCGGATTGTGAAAAGGGATGTCGCAACCAGTGTCGTTGCTATCACCGCGTCCGAGGTGGAAGCCCTGCCGGTATCGAATATCAATAATGTTATCGGACTTCAGGCGGGCATTCGGGGTGATATGGAGATTCGAGGCGGTGGCGCCGATGAAGCCCTGTTTCTCATGGACGGTGTTACCCTGCGCGATCCCCGTAACAATAAACCGGTTTCCGGCATCGCCCTCAGTGCCATTAAGGAAATATCTGTGGAGCGGGGCGGATTTAATGCGGAATATGGGCAGGTTCGTTCGGGAATTGTCAATGTGGTTACCCGGGAAGGAGCCAAAACGGGTTATCACGGAAATCTGGAGATGAAATATAGCCCGCCCACACCGAAACATTTTGGAATTTCGCCCTTTGATCCGAACTCTGGTCTGCTACGTCCATTTTATGATGATGCGGTTTGCTGGACCGGTACTGCCAACGGAGAACCATTTACTGATGACAATGGCAACGGCGAATGGGACACGGGGGAATCATTTACCGATTATAATGGCGATGGCAGTCGCAATTACTGGGATACCTATACTCAGAATCAATACGCTGAGTTTGAAGGCTGGAATTCCATATCCCGGAAATTAATGACTGATAATGATCCCACTAACGATCTCTCACCTACTGCAGCCCAACGGCTTTTCATGTGGCAGACGCGCAAGCAACCTGAATACAAACCGGACTATGACATTGATGCCGGATTCGGCGGTCCTGTTCCAGTGGTCAGTGAGATGTTGGGCAACCTGCGATTTTATACCACCTACCGCCAACATCGGGAAATGCTGATGGTGCCATTAACCCGGGATGATTATGTGGATTACGACTGGTCACTGAAACTGACTTCCGATATATCATCTTCCATGAAGCTAATGGTTAGCGGACTGATCGGAAAACAATATACAATGCAGGAAAACTGGTCCTATAATTACATTCGGTATCCTTCGGAAATCGCTAATCTTATGAACGAGGATTTAGGTCAACTTTTTGGCACCGGCGAGTTTAGCCTGGCTGACATCGGGCATAAGTCCCTGGCGTTAAAATTAACTCATGCACTTAGTTCGAAAACCTATTATGAAGTATCCTTTGAGCATTTCAGAAGGGATTATGATACTCATCCACCGGCGGCAAGAGATAGTGCCAGGATCTATGAAGTTGTGCCGGGTTATAAAGTTGATGAAGCGCCCTTCGGTTATGACTTCGATTATGAAACCGGCATTTTTGGCAAAATGGCATTCGGTGGATTTACCTGCAAACGTCGGGATAATACTCTGGCTACAGCAAATACCGTAAAAATTGATTTGTCGAGTCAGGTTAACTTCAATAATCTGGTAAAAACCGGATTTGAATTTATTTATAACGATATTGATTTTGATTATGGTTATCTACAGAACTACAAAAATGATAAATGGGGCGATCATATTCAGTTTAAAGCACAGCCGATTCGAAGCGCGTTATATTTACAGGATAAACTTGAGACAAATGAATTGGTAGTGAACCTGGGCTTGAGGCTGGATTACAGCAACTCGAATACCGATTGGTGGAATATCAGTCCCTATGATGAAGATTTCTTTACTTCGAATTATAGTGAAGATATAGAATACCCGATGGAAAAATCCAAACCGCAGTGGCAGTTGAGTCCGCGTTTGGGGATTGCCCATCCAATCACGGAATACTCGAAGTTTTATTTCAACTATGGTCATTTCAAGCAGATGCCCTCGTATGAAACCATGTTTCGGATTGGACGGACGAGTGATCGCATCTTGAAGAATTATGGTGATCCGAATCTGATTTTGGCGAAGACGATCTCCTATGAATTGGGCTATGATCATTTACTCCTTAATAATTTCTTATTCCAGGTTGCTGCATTTTATCATGACATTTTTGACCAGCAGAATAATACTCAGTACGCCTCGGTGGGCGGGATAGCTTATACCCAGACCACCAGTAACAGTTATGAAGATATTCGCGGTATCGAGTTTTCCCTGCGTAAGAGCCAGGGACGCTGGTGGACATTTTTCGGTAATTATACCTATCAGGTCTCCACGACCGGTCACTTTGGTCGGGAAGAGGTTTACCAGGATCCCTCAAAACAAAAAGAGTACGATGAGCAGACGACCAACCTCTATCAGGAACGTCCGATTCCGCGACCCTACGCCCGTTTCAATTTATCCCTGCATATGCCTGATGATTTCGGACCGGCAATCAAAGAACTTTATCCACTGGGTGGATATAATGCAAACCTGCTCTTGGATTGGCAGGCGGGTGAGTGGGTAACATGGAATCCAAAACAGTATTCGGCGGTGGAATTTAATGTTCAAAAAACCGATGACTTCAACGCTATTCTGCGTCTGAGTAAAGTCTTTAATATCCGAAAACTCAGGATTCTGGTTTATGCGGATATTGACAACCTGACAAATTATATGCAGATGTCATTACAGAATTTTGGTGGTAAAGCCAGTGACAGTGAACTCTATTACAGGAGCCTTCATTTACCCGAGAGCAATGCTTATGATAATATACCCGGGAGCGACCGTGTCGGAACTTATCGTAAAAAGAATGTAGCCTATCAGCCGATGGAATCAAGAGGGAGTCTTGATTCTCCCGGCGAACCGGAAGTGATCTATTACTATCTGGAAACCAAGGATTATTGGGAGTACATTGACAATGACTGGCAGCTGGTTGAGCAGGCTAAAATTGATAAAATCCTGAAGGACAAAGCTTATATAGACATGCCTAATTTTGATTCTTTCACATTCTTAGATCCACGGCAGGTCTTTTTTGGTGTTCGTTTATCCTATGATTTTAGATAATTGAAAGGAAGAGAGATCAATGAAATTGAACCAATACATCAGACGATTTTCCTTATTACTAATCATCGGAATTTTTTGTAATAGTCCAATTTTACGCGCTCAAGGTGGCACCTATTTAAATTATGACGGGAAACTGAAATGGCTGCGAGTCAATTCACTGCACACCTATTTTTCCGAGCATGGTTCGGAGACTGAAACGGGTGGAGATGATCCGCGATCTATTCGATTCTCCTGGCCCGGAGAATACGGACTGGTTCAGACGACGATGCGAGCCCGGGGCATGTTCCTGGGTTGTGTCGATTTTCACGATGCTCATATTAATCAGGATTTCTCATACTACGTTATAAACTCCGGACCGAAACCGGGAGAATATGAAGATCGTCCTATTTATGATGCCGTTGATTTCAGGCTGGTAGGGCGATTCAACCATCCTCTGGTTGTCGTGGATGATGCGCCGGACCAATCCTATCCGTTGTACGATGCGGTTGATGAACTGGATAACAGCCTGCCGGCTGACCGGATGATTATCGTTAAAAATCACTCATCCATGGGGGTTACTATTACTAAACGTATCTATGCCTTTACCCAGCAGTATCACGATAACTATTACATTTACGACTATATACTGAAAAATACCGGCATTCTTGATAATGACAGTACTATATATTCACAGACGATCAAAGATTTTATTGTCATGTTCAGTTATCGCTATGCTATGTCCGGTGAATCGCTCTGGGAAAATGCTTCCGGCGAAACACAAGGCTGGGGAGTTGATAACACCGGCTGGGGCAGGAATGTAGTGCATGAAGTGACCGGCACCGACGGCGTTGGGATCAGAGGTCATTACGCCTGGTACGCGCCGCATTCCGGGCGGCCCTTTACCAATATCGATGACGATTGGGGTTGTCCCAATGAAAATGAAGATGGGATTATGGCGGCTGCCCGATATGTAGGACATGCCGTCATCCATGCGGATACCGGACCAGGCAATCCGGCTGATAATCCTATGCAACCCGTCACCACCCAGCACTGGGATACCGATTCCCCTGAACTAACGCGGACACCCTCCCGATATAACACGGACTGGATGAGCGACAGGTATGCTTTGATGACGATGGGGCATCCCGACGAAAGTCTTGTTGAGGAGATTGCGGCTTCCGGACAGGCGGCGGATATTTATATAAACTCCAGCTATTCAACGGGTGGTGTCAGCGCTTTACAGGGTATTGGTCCGTTTACTCTTAATCCGGAAGACAGCATTCATATTGTTCTCGCCGGTGGTGTTGCCGGATTGAGCCGTGCTAAAAACCGGGAAGTCGGCGGAAACTGGTTACAATATTACAATAACACAGGAACTCCGGAATTGTTAATGCCGAATGGATCACCGACAAGCGATTATACTGCCTATAAAAAAGCCTGGGTACTGAGTTGCCGGGATTCTTTGACACAAACCTTTCAGCGGGCGTTGGATAATTACAATTCAGGCTATGCGATTCCTCAACCACCGCCCCCACCGGAAATTTTTAACGTCGCCTCCGGCGGCGACCGGATCCGGCTCAGTTGGTCCGACAATGCCACTTCTGATCCTCATTTTGACGGGTACGTTATTTACCGGGCAGAGGGCGCGGTTCTGAATCCCAATGCGCGCTATGAAAAGATTTTCGAGTGCAATGGAACGGATGAACTCGTGCATAGCTATGATGATGTCATGGCCGTGCGGGGATTTAATTATTATTACTATATCCAGTCCAAGGATGATGGCACCCAGAACACTATTGAGTCTGGTGTGCCGCTGTATAGCAGTATGTTCTGGACGGTGACCAGTGAAGCCGCCTATCTGCGGCGTCCCTCAGGGCTTACAATAGACCAGGTTCGGGTTGTTCCCAATCCCTTTGATATTCGTGCGCGAATGTTTCAGTTTGGGAAAGATTATCAGTATGACCGGATCGCTTTCTATGAATTACCGCCGGTCTGCCATGTCAAAGTCTATACCGAGCGGGGTGACCTGATCTGGGAAAAATATCACGATGATGGTTCCGGGGATGAATTGTGGGATTCGATGACCTTTTCACGGCAGATTGTCGTCAGCGGGATTTATATCCTGTATGTCGAGGTGCCCAGGAACATATATGCTGAGGGAGCCGTCATAGCGACTCGGGACTACCTCGATCCGGTAACCGGTGAAGTTTTAATTAGTGAAGGTGAAACCGTTTTCAATGAAGGTGATCTGATGTATAAGAAAGGAGACTCAGTATTTCGCAAATTTGTAATCATTCGATAGCAGACCAGCGATAATATTTATTCTAAATGAAATGATTATTTCGACAATTGACATCAAATTAAAAAAAAGAAGGAGATTAAGTTATGTCAAATAACGTAACGATTGGTAAAAAAGAGTATTTTAAAGGTATTGGTAAAATCCCTTTTGAGGGAGTTGATTCTGATAATCCACTGGCGTTCAAATATTATGAAGGAGATAAGATTGTTGCCGGTAAACCGATGAAGGATCACTTTCGGTTTGCAATCGCCTACTGGCATACCATGTGTAATAATGGCGGCGATCCCTTTGGACCGGCTGGTACGATTGATTTTCCATGGGATGCGTCTGCCGATCCGATGCAGGCGGCGAAGGATAAACTGGATGCAGCTTTCGAGTTTTTCACCAAACTGGGTGTGCCTTTTTATTGTTTTCACGATCGGGATATGGCGCCGGAAGGCAGTACAGTCCTCGAATCTGAAAAGAATCTGATGGAACTGGTCCGTCTGGCAAAAGCCAAACAAGCCGAATCCGGAGTGAAACTGCTCTGGGGAACCGCCAATGTTTTTTCCCACCGACGCTACACGAATGGCGCCGCCACCAATCCTGATTTTCAGGTTATTCCTCATGTCGCCGCCCAGGTCAAAGCCGCGATGGATGCAACAATTGAACTCGGTGGACAGAATTATGTGTTCTGGGGCGGTCGTGAAGGTTATTACACACTTTTGAATACGAATATGAAACGTGAAATCGATCACCTGGGTATGTTTCTGCAGAAAGCCCGGGATTATGGACGGGCAGCCGGTTTCAAAGGCACTTTCCTGATTGAGCCCAAACCGATGGAACCGACCAAACATCAATACGATTTTGATTCGGCGACGGTAATTGGATTTCTGAATAAATACGGTCTGCAGAACGATTTCAAAATTAACATTGAAAACAATCATGCGACGCTGGCAGGTCATACCTTTGCCCATGAAGTCCAGACCGCCAGTGATGCCGGAGTATTCGGGAGTCTGGATATCAACCAGGGTGATCCCTATAATGGTTGGGATACAGATGAATTCCTGCGGAATCTCTATGATGCTACCGAGCTGATGCTGGTGCTGCTGCAGAATGGTGGATTTGTTAATGGCGGAATGAATTTTGACGCCAAGACTCGTCGTAGTTCAATGGGGCTGGATGATATATTTATCGCGCATATCCTTTCAATGGATACCCTGGCTCGCGGATTGGTGATTGCTGATAATATTCTTCAGAAATCCAGTTTGCCAAAACTGCGTAAAGAGCGCTATGCCAGTTTCGATTCCGGAAATGGTGCCCGTTTTGAAAAAGGTGAACTGGGTCTGAAAGAGCTGGCAAAACTGGCTGTCGAGATTGGTGAACCGGAACAGATCAGCGGAAGACAGGAACTTTACGAAAGTATATTTAATCAGTATATTCGTTAGCCTAAAACGAGAGGTAAAAATATGACAGATTTATTTGCTGGGCTGGATGTGTCCACCCAGAGTTGTAAACTGCTGATTATCGATCATCAGGCGAAAAAAATCGCCTTTGTTGATTCGGTGAATTATGACAGTGATATGCCGGAATATAAGACCAGGAATGGGGTCATCCAGGGATTGGAGGAGGGTGTTTCCGAATCCGATCCCAAGATGTGGCTTGAGGCAGTTAACCGGACGTTTGCGAGTGCCCGGGCTGCCGGGATTCCGATGGAGCGGATTCGCTGTATCTCGGTTTCCGGTCAGCAGCACGGTCTGGTTGCACTGGGTACTGACGGGCAGCTTGCCCGCAACCGCAGCAAACTCTGGAATGATTTTTCAACTCTGGAAGAGTGTGAAATCATGACTGAGGCGGTTGGTGGTATCGATAATATGATTGCTGAGGTTGGGAACTCCCAGCGGACCGGTTATACGGCAGCCAAGATTTTCCATATGCTGCGTCATGAACCAGAGGCTTATCAAAAATCAGAAACCCTGTTTCTGGTGCACAATTATATAAACTGGTACCTGACCGGAGGGGTCCGGATTATGGAACCCGGCGATACATCAGGTGTCGCGCTGTGGAATCCGAAAACCGGGCAATGGTCCGATAAAGTCATTCAGTCAATTGATCCGAATTTAAAGGGTAAATTGCCGGAGCTGAAGCCTTCGGATCAAACCATTGGTTCAATTTCGAAAGCATTGGTGGAAAAATTCGGATTCTCACCGGGGTGTCAGATTGATGCCGGTAGCGGTGATAATATGTACGGTGCGATTGGAACCGGTAATGTGGAACCCGGAATTGTGACGATCAGCCTGGGGACCAGCGGGACCGCTTACACCTTTATGGAGGAAGCGTATATCGATCCATCCGGTGAAATCGCGGCATTTTGTGACAGTACCGGACATTATCTGCCCCTGCTTTGTGTTTCCAATCTGGCAAACGGCTACAATGACATTATTCTGCAGTATTCACTGACCCATGAACAGTTCAACGAGATTATCGGAAAAACCAAACCCGGCAATGAGGGGCGTCTTTTAATTCCGTGGTATGTGGGTGAACGGACGCCCGATGTTCCTCAGGCAGCCCCGGTTTATTTTGGTTTTGGATTGAACGACTTTACCGAAGAGATTCTCTGCCGGGCAGTTCTCGAAGGACATATTCTGAACCTCTATAACGGATTTGAGAAGATGCCAGTCGAGGTCAAGGAAATCCGCCTGACCGGTGGGCTGTCAAAATCCGGCGCCTGGTGCCAGACCATTGCTGATATCTTTGAAGCCGAGACCGTCCCTGTCGAAGGTGAAGGAGCGGCTCTGGGGGCAGCGCTCCATGCCGCCTGGGTCTGGAAAAAGGAGAATGAAGGTCCTGTCCGGATCAGTGATATTGTGAAACCCTTTGTTGTTTTGGATGAATCGCGCCGGCGACAACCGATAGCGGAAAACGTCAATGTTTACCGGAAACAAAAAGCGCTCTTCGATGCGCTCAGTAAACGGGTACGCGGACTTACCGCTGCGGATCCATTCAAAGCCAGAGCAAAATTATTATAGAACAGGAGACGGAAAATGCAGATCGAAAAACAGGAATTTGGGAAGACTCCGGATGGCAAAATCGTCGATCTTTATACATTAACTAATGACAATGGTATGACCGCTAAAATCAGTAATTTTGGCGCAACGCTCGTTTCACTAGTGGTACCCGATAAATCGGGTACCATTGCCGATGTTGTCCTTGGATTTGATACGTTCGAAGATTATCTGGTAGATGATAAATTTTTAGGTGTAACAGTCGGACGCTATGCCAACCGGATTGCCGCCGGTAAATTTGTAATTGACGGTGCAGAATATCACCTGGAGAAAAATGATGGCGAGAATCATCTGCATGGTGGTTCCAGAGGCTTTTATCGAGTCCTTTGGGAGACAGGTACCATATCTTTAAAAAATGAAGTCGGACTGCGGATGAAATATTTCAGCAAACATTTGGATGCCGGCTACCCCGGAAATCTGAATTGCACAGTCATCTATATGCTATCCAATGAGAATGATTTAAAGATCAGTTACGAAGTCAGAACCGATAAATCCACGCCGGTCAATCTGACCCATCACAGTTATTTTAACCTTGCCGGGGAAGGTAACGGAAATGTACTGGATCATGTTCTGATGGTCAACGCCGATCGTTTTACGCCGCTCGGATCGAACGGAATGGTGACCGGTGAAATCGAACCTGTATCGGGAACTCCCTTGGATTTCAGAACGCCTACCAGTATTGGGGCACGATTGAGGGCAATTCAGGGTGGCTATGATCATAATTATGTGCTGAATGGTGAAGCCGGTGAGCTGCGGTTGGTTGCACAAGTATCCGATCCAAAGAGTGGCAGAATCATGGAAGTTCGTACCACCAAACCGGGGATGCAGTTTTATTCCGGTAATTATCTGGATGATTCCGTAATCGGCAAATCGGGGAAACATTACCGGCAACATTACGGATTCTGTCTGGAAACCCAGTACTTTCCCGATTCTCCCAATCAACCCAATTTTCCATCGTCAATTCTAAAACCGGGAGAACGGTACCGTCACGAGACAATTTATTCATTCAGAAGTGAGTAGGATTTCCGATTGAATTACAGAATAAGTAACTCCATGAAATGATCATCGGATTTCAGGTAATTTTCAGAAGAATCAGTTATCAATTGAAATAGTCATTTTTTCTCTTAATTTACTTCCGGGTGGAATGTAATATTGGGCAGATAACGATAAATAGGACTCTTGAATAAAATTTGTTAATATATTCTGGTGTGCATGAATAACCTGGGGCGAAAGGTTGTGGGTAATCATGTTTGCCAATGAGTCAGATTTTTCAAATAGCTGCTAATGAGAAATTGGATGGAAAAATGAGTAAGTTTTCAATTCGCAGGCGGACGTTTGGAATAATTCTCCTGCTGCTTTTATCAATCCCGGTTTCTGTTTCAGCGCTTGATCCGAATAAGTCGATTGCTCAATATGGACACAGTTTATGGCTCCGTTTAAATGGTTTGCCGGCGAATGCGGTGAACTTTGTCTTGCAGACTCAGGACGGATACCTGTGGCTGGGTACATCGGCGGGATTATTTCGGTTCGATGGGGTCAGTTTTAATTTGGTTAATGTGGAACCGGATGGCAGTCGATCGTATAAGTCCATATCGGCTCTTTTTGAATCGAGCGATAACTGTCTTTGGATCGGCACAGGTTACAGCGGATTGCGCTGTTTTCATAATGGATTGATCAGTCGTTATGGATTGGAAGAGGGTTTTTTTGATACCGAGGTTCGCCAGGTTATCGAGACCCGGGATGGACAGCTGCTGATAGGGACTTCCATTGGAGTCTATAAATTTAGCCAGGGAAAATTTTCTCCCGTTTTACTTAATCCAAATTACATATCCGCATTTGCCATGGATTCAAAGGGCAAAATATGGGTGGGAACCCATGATGGTGTTCGAGTTATTGATGAATCCAAGCCTGGTGAAATTATCAAAATATCGACTGCGGATGGTCTTCAACGCAGTACGACGACTGCCATTTTTGTTGATGCGCAGGATAATATCTGGATTGGTACCGTTGATGGTTTGTCATGTTACAAAGACGGACAGATTACCAATTATTCTGCTCTGGAAGGTTTATCGGACAGTCACATTAACACTATTTTTGAAGATAAAGATGGCAACCTGTGGGTCGGTACTCAAAATGGCTTGAATCGGTTGGCGAATGGCAATTGGACGAGTTTTACAAAATCTGATGGTCTGACTGATAATGATGTTTTATCAATTGCCCAGGACCACGAGGGAAATATCTGGGTTGGTACATCGGATGGTTTGAATCAGTTCAAAGATGTCAATATTGCGACTTATACAACCTATGATGGTCTTGCGAATAATTATATTTCAAGTGTGCTTGAGACTCCCGATGGCAGTATATTTTTTCTCAGTGATCAGGGCTCCAATGTCACCCAGTTTCGGGGGAAAAGAATCAGGAGATATAATCTGTGGGTTGGTCCGGCATATGTTGCCAAAGACAGCAGTTTGTGGATTGGACAGTCCGGACGATTGGTGAATATTAAGAATAACCGGATGACCCTGTTTACCGCTCAGGACGGGATTCCCCAAAAGTGGATTTCCGCTATCAGCGAAGATGATGAAAGCCTGATTATGTATATCGACCACAAAGGAATTTTCCGATATAAAAAGGGAAAGTTCAGTCCGTACCGGCTGGCAGGTGGGGGACCTTACACCGCATCTGAATATGTTGTCTGTTTTTATCAGCAAACAGATGGTCCGCTTTGGATTGGAATGGCTGATTCTCTGGTAAAAATCGATAACGGAATTTGCCACGGTTATACCAAACAGGATGGATTAGCCGGTAACTGGGTCAGCTCCATCTATGATAATCAGCAGGGAACGTTATGGATTAGTTCGCCGCAGGGGGGCTTGACCCGCTACCGGGATAATGTTTTCAGCGCTATTTCCGATGAGGACGGACTTTTTACCAGTGAAATTTATTGTGTTCTTGGTGATGATCAGGGGGGCATATGGTTAAGTAGCCCTGTTGGTATCGGGTATATCAGGGAACAGGAACTGAATGATTTTGCCGATGGACGAATAGATTCAATTGTTACGACAGTATATACAACTGATGATGGCATGAAAACGGATGAATGTTTTGGAAATTGGCAACCCTCCGGGTGGAAATCTAAAAATGGCTACCTTTGGTTTGCAACCAAAAAGGGAGCAGTGAAAATTGATCCCAAATCATTTAAAAAAAATGAAATTTCTCCGCAAGTCAAAGTTGATCGGATTTCTACGGGGCGGGAGAATATTTCATCGGATAATTTTATTAGTCTGAGACCCAATACGGATAAAATTGAATTTCACTATACTGCTTTGAGTTTTGTCTCACCCGGCAAGGTATTATTTAAATACAAACTTGAAGGTTATGATAAGGATTGGGTCGATGCCGGGACACGGCGGGCGGCATATTATACAAATCTGTCACCGGGGAGGTATCGATTTCATGTCATTGCCTGTAATAATGACGGTGTTTGGAACACAGAAGGAGCAGGTTTCGAATTTGAATTACGTCCGAATTTTTACCAGACCTACTGGTTTTTCGGGCTGATACTAATTGTGCTTGCCGGATCAATTTTCGGTACTTATCGCCTGCGTGTCTGGCAGCTGTTGCAGCGCGAGAAGGAGTTGAATCAACGCATTCAGGAAGCCACTGCCAATATTAAAACACTCAGCGGACTCATTCCGATTTGTGCCAATTGTAAGAAGATTCGTGATGATGAAGGTTACTGGGAGCAGCTGGAAGGTTATATTCAGACCAGATCAGATGCGCAATTTTCGCATGGTATCTGTCCGGATTGTATGGAAGAATTATATCCGGAATATGTTAAAAAGAGTCGCAGTGCCCAAAAAAATGGATAAATAAACCCTGATTCATTTCGTTTTATAAATATATCAATTGAAAAGCCACAGGCAAAGAGAAGCGCGGTTCCTTCCGAAGGATCTGCACACCTTTTTTCCCTTTACATTGTCAGTCACCAGACGATATCTACGAGCTCGGGACAATTCGTTTCATGGTTATTCCGTCGAATAAATGGATTTTAGCGGGATCGATGTATAAAATGATTGGTTCGTCATCGTAACTCTGCGGATAATGTTGACTGATGCAGGTCAAACCCTGAGAAGCTTTTGATAGATAAAGGATTGTCTCGTTTCCCAATGGCTCGACCAATTCGAGATTTGCTTCCAATTTGTACTCGTTTCGGGATTCACTTTGAATTGAAAAATCATTAGGTCGAATGCCAAGGGTAATCTCTTTATCAGCCTGATTTTTTAATTGGGAAAGATATTTTTCCGGAATCGGTATTTTAAAATCACTATTTTCAGAATAGAGAAAATTATCGTTCGTGATTTTCATCGATATGAAGTTCATCGCCGGGCTGCCGATAAAACTTGCTACAAACAGGTCGGCGGGTTTATTGTAAATATTGAGAGGTGTATCCAATTGATGAATAATTCCGTCTTTCATTACCGCGATCCGGCTGCCCATGGTCATTGCCTCGACCTGATCGTGCGTAACATATATCATTGTTGTTTTTAGTTGCTTATGCAGTTTTTTGATCTCGACACGCATCTGAACCCGCAATTTTGCATCGAGGTTGGATAGCGGTTCATCGAAAAGAAAAACCTGTGGTTTTCGCACAATTGCACGACCCAGTGCCACGCGCTGCCGCTGACCCCCGGATAATTGTTTTGGTTTCCTGTTGATTAGATCGCTGATTTCCAGAATATCCGCGGCTTCTTCTACCCGTTCCTGGATTTTATTTTTGGGATATTTACGTAATTTCAGACCAAAAGCCATATTATCGTAAACGCTCATATGTGGATAAAGCGCATAATTCTGGAATACCATCGATATATCCCGATCTTTCGGGGGAACCGAGTTAACCAGTTTACCGGCGATATAAATATCGCCGCCGGAGGCGGTTTCGAGACCGGCGATCAAGCGCAAGGTAGTGCTTTTTCCACAGCCTGAAGGTCCGACCAGAACAAGAAATTCACCGTCTTCAACAGCGAGATCGAGATTTTCTATCACCGCTTTGTTGGAGTCAAATCGTTTGGTGATATTTTTTAATTCAATATGTGCCATATTTTTCCCGTTTGGATTATGTAAGTTTAAAATATCCTTTTTTAATATGAGTTATTCTGCACACAAGATCCAATTCACCGGAAGCAATAATGAAATTCTCGTCAATTTCGTCAATTCCGGTCGTAAAGACAACACCATTCAGGTATATCTGATCAGTATATTGGCGGGTCAACTCGGTTCTGGATTCCAACACCGGGACCGTGTCATTAATCATGATTATTTTATCGGGTGAATCTGTCTCTGCAATAGCATGATAGGTGCGATAACAGCCGATCGGACCACATTTGTCCACTCCATGGAAAAGAATCAGCCAACCCGCATTCGTTTTAATTGGCGGTGCCCCACCGCCGAGTTTAAGAGAAATCGTAGAATTGTTACGCGCTCGGATATAGGGCGTGTCAACCGGTTTCCAATGGAGAAGATCGGGAGATTCAGCCAGATTGATGGAAGTGCCCGGTAAATAGTCAGAATTTCCCGGAACCGTAAAATAAAGCTCACCCAGCGGGCGCGTCAAGGCAAAATATTTCCCGTTAATTTTTTCCGGGAACAAAACCATATCCTTGTTTTGATGATCCATAATAATTCCCAGGAGGGTGTAATCCAATCCATTTTCAGAAGAATAGAGCGTTGTCGAATGTCTTTCGGAGCTAACCGAGCAGGTGGTCATATAATATCTGTTTGCAATTTTGGTAATGCGCGGATCTTCGACCCCATATTCCTGATAGCTGGTTTGTGGCTCAATGATTTTATCATAATGAATTTCGATGAGTTTTAGACCATCGGAACTTAACTCGACCGGCAGAAGCCAGGAAAAGGAGGTCAGACCGAATACCTTGATGTGATCGTGTTCGAGGAATCGGAACTTTCTGGGATCAGTCGTATCCAGCTGGTAGGTAGGGTGTTCTTCGATAATATAGCCCTTGTCAATTGACCAGCGAATAAAACGGAATTTCCCCTCATTAATCGGTTCTTTGATAGATTCGGCAACTCTGACCATTATCAGGAGATTACCATTCGGCAGTCGGGTCAGACCGGGATTAAAAGTGCCTAATATGTATGTTTCCAGACCGGTATTGTTCCGGATAGGACATCTGTCCCGGCTGATATCATTCGGCGCAAAAACAATTTTGTCATTTATATATTTCGAGTTTTTCATTATATCCATAAAAACAACTGATTCGCTTACGAGAAAGTTATCTTGCTAAAAGTAGTGATTAAATCAGGTATTCAAAACCATTAAAAAGCTTGACAAGTAACACATGATATAATATATTAAAACGTTTCGATAAAACAAATGAGAAATTAATGGCAACAACAATAAAAGACATTGCAAACAAGGCTGATGTGTCCATTTCGACGGTCTCCCTGGTTCTGAACCAAAAAGGGTATGTTGCTCCGGCAACGAAAAAGAGAATTCAAACGATAATTGACGATCTGAATTACCGTCCGCTTCATTCTGCCCGAAAACTGGCAACCCAACGAACTGGAAATTTCGGATTTATTTTATGGGAAGGACACTTCTCTGAAGTGGAAATGTTTTACAGCCAGGTATTTTTAGGGATGGAGTATGCCGCCCGTAAAAATGATTATTACATCCTTTTGACTACGGTAAAGGAAGAGTTCGATCCCAAAGAGGATTTGCCGCGATTTTTAAAATATAAAGATGTTGATGGTGTTGCGCTGGTTGGCAGGGTTCCGGAATTGTTGATTCAATACATGGATCGTCAACAAATTCCCTTTGTTCTGGTAGATTATGAAGTTCCTGGTGAGAATTATAATAGTGTCAAGATTGATAATTATAACGGTGCCTTTCGGGCTGTCGAAAACCTGATACTTTCCGGTCGAAAACACATTGCATTTGTGGGCGGAACATTTTTCCACCCTTCAATAAAAGAGCGCTATCGGGGCTACAGGGAAGCGCTTGAAAAGCACGGTTTGAATGTCAATAACCGGCAAGACTACAGTTATTGTGAAAATGTTGAAACATCCCGGTCTATTGGTGAAAAAGGAGCGATGCATCTCCTGGAAAAGTTTCCTGAAATTGATGCAATATTCAGTTGCAATGATACGACTGCCATGGGAGTCATTAGCGGAGCTCACAGACTCAAGAAAAAAATACCGGAAGATGTCGCGGTGTTTGGATTTGATGATATTCCGACAGCTGAGTATAGTACACCAAAATTATCGACGATTCGTGTGCCGAAGCTTGAGATTGGTAAAGAGGCATACAAATTGTTGTCTGAATTGATTCTGCATCCCAAAATGGCACCGCAGACACGGATTATATCCGTCGAAACGATGATCCGTGAAAGTAGTACTGCGGATTAAAACAGATTATTGATTTGATATTTAAAAATAAACAGGGCAATAACATTTTCTTATTAGGGGTAAATTACTGGCCCTCATCATCTGGTTTAAATATGTGGACGGAATGGAACCCGGAAGAAATTCAGGATGATTTAAAACGAATAAAAGACCTTGGGATGAATTGTTGCCGCCCGTTTCTGTTGATGCCGGCGTTTATGGATAATCCCGATCAGGTCGATGCGCTGATGATTGAGCGACTGCATTTCTTTTTGAATCAATGTGAATCCCGGAAATTATATACATTTCCGACATTTATTGTGGGGCATATGTCCGGGGAGGACTTTGATGTCAGTTGGGGAAACGGAGCCGATTTCATAACCGATCGCCGGATAATTGATATTACAAAAAACTACATATATAGAATAGTCGATGAGATCAAATCCTACTCTCATATCCTGGGCTGGCTGCTATCCAATGAATTGCCCAATTATATAGGAATCCAGTCATCCGATGACGTCACCATCTGGGTCAAGGAAATTATTGATCTGATAAAAGCGGCTGATCCCGGTCGTCCGGTCAGTATTGGGGATGGTGCCTGGTCGCCGGAAATTACCAGTGAACCGTCCGGATTTATCCTGAGGAAACTCAACCAGTATCAGGATTTTGTCGGTCTGCATTATTATCCCCTCGGAATGAGTCCGTGGCACCATAGTTATACAACAGCCTTTCGAATTCGCTTAGCCAGGGAATGGGATCGACCGGTTATTGTTGAAGAATTCGGTACCTCAACGACACTTTGTTCGGAGGAAAACCAGGCTAATTATTATCGGTCCGTTTTTTACAGTGCATTGATCAATGGAGCCCAGGGAGCCTTGAGCTGGTGCCTGAATGACTTTGATTTTGAAAACAAACGACCCTATAATCATCATGCTTTTGAAGAACGGTTTGGTATTGTTAAGACCGATAAGTCGCTCAAGCCGGCAGCTCATGAATTCAAGCAATTTGCTGAAATATCTGCCGACTTGATTCAATCAGATCATCAGCAAATTGAAAATCCTGCCGGATTGCTGATACCATCCAATTATTACTATGAATATCCCTATCAGTTTCAGCCTGAATTCCGGGACTGGTACGATCTCTATTTAGAAACGTTTTCAATTTTAAAGAGGGCAAATCTTGATATAAAGATGATTTTCGAGCCGGCACAGGAACTGGAAAATGACGGGCGATTTTCACATGAGTTAAAATTGAATCCCAAAGAAATCCCGGTGATTTTCATTCCCAGGTTGAAGTTACTGACCAAACAGACCCGTGTTCAACTTGATGATTATGTGCGATCCGGTGGTGTGCTTTATTTTAGTTTTGCCAATGACAGCTGGGTCTTGGACTGGCACCAGCTGGCGGGCATTGAGATGGACTGTAAATTTGGAGTCCCGGATTTTTATGAAGGTGAATCTCTGGATGTGACCTGTTTTGAGAACTGGGGTGAATTTAAAGCCGGACAGAGTTTCCGGATTCCTTTAAAGCACACAAGTCCTGAATATAGTTTTTGTCCTGTACCTGACGCTCATGCAAAAGTGATCATTAAAGATCATTTAGGTACTCCTCTTCTGACAGAGCATTCGTATGGGAAAGGAACGGTCTATTTCTGTGCCTTTCCCATCGAAATGCTTGCCCTTGCCAGCCACGCGGATGAGTGGAAACAGGTGATTGCTAAGATTTATCAGTCCATTTATCGTAAGGTATATCCGGAACCTTTGTTTTCTGTTGAGGGTGACGGCTTGGAAATGGGCGTGTGGGAAAAAGATGCAACGCATCAGGTTATTATTTATAACCATGCGTGGACTGAACGGCAGGGATTACTATCCATGAAGCTCTCGAATTGGAAGATTGAAAAATCGACGATTCCATATTATCTGAAAAATAGGCATAAAATTGAATTTTCACTAAGTCGAAAAAGTGTTTGTCAATTAACATTTTCTAAACATTAAACGTGCAGTTATGAAGACGCACAAAGGAGGAAAAATGAAAAAGGTAACAGTGTTGACACTCATGATATCCATTGTTTTCTGCGGATTTGGTTTCGCGCAAAACGTGATTGGTAATCCGGGTGTTGAGGACCTGACCCCCTCATTCTGGACCCCGTTGAACGGGACTTTTGGAAGTGAAGTGGGAGTGGGAACGGAGGCCGCGAATGTGAATACGGGATTTCGTTCTTTCAAGATCACGAAAAGTGCCACTTCCGGCGATATTATTGGCTGGTTGTCAGATGACAATGCCAACAAGTATTGGAACAATGCAGGCACAGGTACATTTTCAATCAATGCTGCCATCAAGACGGTTGGTGTGAATACCAGCCCGGCTAATGATGATGCCAAGATCGGTGTTCTGTTCGAGTTCAAGAATGCGGCCGGTACGGAGTTGTCTTCGGGCACCTTATGGGCAGATCAGTCGGCAGCGGATGTTGACTGGGCCAGTCTGAGTGATGTTGTCATTCTGAGCGAGGCACCTGAGCAGGTATTCGTGACCTTGTTTATGGGTAAGGATGCCACCGGAACGGTCTATTTTGACAATGTTGATTGCAATACCACAGCGGACTGGACCATGGGTGTATTCAATGGCGGTGCTGAAGATGTAACCGGCTGGATGGACTGGTATGGTGGCAATGGTAATTATACCCGGATAACGAGTGATGAAGCCCATAGTGGCAGCAATTCTATCATTATGTATCAGGATGCCGATACGACAACCGACCAGAGTGAATTGGTCTATTATTCACAACCTTGGGCGATTGAGAGCGGCGAATGGTACAAGATTGGTGTCTGGGTCAAGACGGAAGACGTTCCGGATATCGGCAAGGGAGAATTTACCTATGCGACGGGTGAATATTATGATGGTGGCATCAACCTGTGTTTCTTTACCCACAGTGTCAATTTTGAGACGACCTGGGGTGATATGGGTGACCGTTTTATTTATGTGGATCAGCGTGACAGCACCACTGGCTGGACGCATTATGAAGCTGTCCATCAGGCAGCGGATGATGCCTATGGTATTTCGGTGCGCGCCCGTTTTAACAACTGGGTGACCGGGACTGCCTGGTTCGATGACTTCAGTGTCGAAAAAATCGTTGTTGATGGTGACAACGTGATTGGTAATCCGGGTGTTGAGGACCTGACCCCCTCATTCTGGACCCCGTTGAACGGGACTTTTGGAAGTGAAGTGGGAGTGGGAACGGAGGCCGCGAATGTGAATACGGGATTTCGTTCTTTCAAGATCACGAAAAGTGCCACTTCCGGCGATATTATTGGCTGGTTGTCAGATGACAATGCCAACAAGTATTGGAACAATGCAGGCACAGGTACATTTTCAATCAATGCTGCCATCAAGACGGTTGGTGTGAATACCAGCCCGGCTAATGATGATGCCAAGATCGGTGTTCTGTTCGAGTTCAAGAATGCGGCCGGTACGGAGTTGTCTTCGGGCACCTTATGGGCAGATCAGTCGGCAGCGGATGTTGACTGGGCCAGTCTGAGTGATGTTGTCATTCTGAGCGAGGCACCTGAGCAGGTATTCGTGACCTTGTTTATGGGTAAGGATGCCACCGGAACGGTCTATTTTGACAATGTTGATTGCAATACCACAGCGGACTGGACCATGGGTGTATTCAATGGCGGTGCTGAAGATGTAACCGGCTGGATGGACTGGTATGGTGGCAATGGTAATTATACCCGGATAACGAGTGATGAAGCCCATAGTGGCAGCAATTCTATCATTATGTATCAGGATGCCGATACGACAACCGACCAGAGTGAATTGGTCTATTATTCACAACCTTGGGCGATTGAGAGCGGCGAATGGTACAAGATTGGTGTCTGGGTCAAGACGGAAGACGTTCCGGATATCGGCAAGGGAGAATTTACCTATGCGACGGGTGAATATTATGATGGTGGCATCAACCTGTGTTTCTTTACCCACAGTGTCAATTTTGAGACGACCTGGGGTGATATGGGTGACCGTTTTATTTATGTGGATCAGCGTGACAGCACCACTGGCTGGACGCATTATGAAGCTGTCCATCAGGCAGCGGATGATGCCTATGGTATTTCGGTGCGCGCCCGTTTTAACAACTGGGTGACCGGGACCGCCTGGTGGGATGACTTCAGTGTTGTTAAAATGGCACTGGCTGGTGGATCAGCTATCGAACCTGAAAAAGAGATGGCGGGAAAAGTTCCCAGCAAATTTGCTTTAGCCCAGAATTATCCAAATCCGTTTAATCCGGAGACTACCATTGAATATGCATTGCCAAAACAGAGTAAAGTTTCCCTGACAATTTATAATGTTTTGGGGCAGCAAGTAAAAAGCCTGACCAATACTGTTCAAAATGCGGGTAATTATTCGATTGTATGGGATGCTAAAAATGATCGTGGCGAAGCAGTTCCTACCGGTATGTATCTTTATGTTCTATCGACAAATGAACAGCGTATGACCAGGAAAATGGTCTTGATGCGCTGATATTTTCTTCAAATTCTCCGGGGGCTGAAAAGTCCCCGGAGAATTACTTTTTAAATAAGTGTGGAAGGGTCTTTCTATGAGACGTTCAATACGACTATTCATTTTAGGGCTGATTCTGTATCACAGTGCTTTATTTGCAGGGACTACGGGAAAAATTTCCGGTAGAATAACAGATCGAACTACTGGTGAACCGCTGATGGGTGTCAATGTAGTTGTTGAGGGTACAGTCCATGGTGCAGCTTCGGATCTGGATGGTTATTACTCAATATTGAATATCATGCCAGGGGAATATTCTTTAAAGGCTACGATGATTGGGTATCAAAGTGTTACTCAAACAAATGTACTGGTCATGGTTGATCTGACAACACCAATCAATTATGAATTAAGTACGGAAATAATTGAAGGTCAGGAGGTAATTGTCGTCGCTCAGATGCCCGCGGTTAAAAAAGATGTTACATCGACCTCTTTCAGGGTCAATGCTGACCAGATTGAACAACTGCAGGTTCAGAATCTCAGCGAGATTATTAATCTCCAGGCGGGTGTCGTTGACGGACATTTTAGAGGTGGTCGTTCCGGGGAAGTCATGTATATTGTCGATGGCGTTCCGATGAATGATGCCTATTCCGGCGATAACCTTTTCGATGTGGAAAGTGATATGATCCAGGAAGTTGAAGTGATCAGCGGAACTTTTAACGCCGAATATGGTCAGGCGATGTCCGGCATTGTCAATATTGTGACCAAGGAAGGTCAGGATTACTATTCGGGAAAAGTCTCAGTTTATGCGGGTGATTATCTCAGTAACCACACAAAAACATTTTTGAATATTAATGATATTGATCCTACTTCAATTAAAAATTTACAGATGAGTTTAAGCGGACCTGTCCCTTTATTGAAAGAGCGCTTATCATTCTCGATTTTAGGGCGGATGTATGGCAGTGATGGTTGGCAGTATGGACAGCGAATCTTTCGCCCCAGCGATTACTCATACTTTTCTGAAAATCCGGATGAACAGTTTATTATGTCAACCGGAGACAGTAGTTATGTACCAATGAATCCAAATTCCCGGACGACGCTTCAGGGCAAGTTGAGTTTTAAACTAACCCAGCGGGATAAAATAAACTATACCGGGTTTTATGAAGATGAAAAACACCGTGATTTTGATCGCCTGTTCAAGTATAATCCCGATGGGAATTACTATCATAATAGCAGCAGCTATCAACATTCACTCCAATATACACATATGTTCGGACAATCGACTTTTTTAACGGCAAATGCTTCCGAATCATTTACTGAATATGCTCAATATGTCTATAAGAATCCCTACGATTCCAGGTATGTCCCTTTAGAATTTTTGACCCAAAACAATTCGAACGGTTTTGCTACGGGCGGTATGCGCATGTGGCACCATTTACGGGATAATCGAACCCGCATTTTAAAAGCTGATTTACGCAGCCAGATCGGGAAGAACCAGACTCTCGGTATCGGCGCGAGTTATAAAAATGCCCGGCTCTGGTTACACGAGTACCAACTCTATTTTGATGAGAATTATGTAATTCGCATACCTTCTGATTCATCCTGGTATAATAATTCTTATACACATGCGCCAGAGGAAATCGCCTTGTACATCCAGGATAAAGTTGAATTAGGTGAGATGATCATAAACCTGGGAATCCGGTACGATTATTTCAATCCCGATGGAGTTGTTCCGGAAAATTTTTACAATACGGTCGGTGCTCCGAAAAGAATTGCGGAAACTTCCAGCCAGATCAGCCCGCGGATCGGGATCGCTTATCCGATTTCGGATCAGGGAGTAATCCATTTTTCCTATGGTCACTTTTTCCAAATTCCCAATTATGAACATCTTTATATCAACCCGGATTTTGAGGTATCATTGATCCAACTAAAGGGTGACCAGCCACCGCGGGGCAGTTTTAATATTATGGGCAATGCGGAGCTGAAACCGGAAAAGACGGTCAGTTACGAAATCGGGATAAAACAGGCAATTACTTCCGAACTTACCATAGATGTGACCGGTTATAATAAGGATATACGCGATTTAATCGGGCAGATTACCCACCAGAATATTTATGGGGGAAAGTTCTGGTATTTCATTAATCGGGATTACGCCAATGTCAAGGGAATAACGGTTGCCCTGGAAATGCGTGAATTGCCCGGAGGAGTTGGTTTTTCGGTAGATTATACTTACCAATCAGCGACCGGAAATGCATCAGATCCTCTCGATGAATCCAAAAATCAGGAGTCGGAACCGCCGATTCAATCGGAAAAGAAACGCCAGCCCCTGAATTGGGACCAAACCCATTCATTAAATTTGACGACCACCACAACTCAGGCAGGGTTTCATATCAGTCTTATAGGTAAAATCGGCAGTGGAACTCCCTATACCCGAGAATCTCCTCGGTATAATAATCGAATTCTGAATGGTGAGCGCAAGCCCATGACGATGACATTTGATTTGAATATTACCAAGGATTTTCAATTAAATTCAGTCACGATTTCGCCTTTTATAAAAATTACCAATTTATTTGACCGGAAAAATAACCAGGATGTTTATGCTTCCAGTGGGACCGCGGATTATGATTATAATATGATTTTTGAAACCTATCGCGGATACGGAACTCAGGAAGAGTGGTACATTCAACCAAATTTCTATGATGAACCCAGGAAAATTATCTTAGGGTGCTCAATTAATTTTGGCAGGAATAATTGAGATGAAAATGAAGATATTTACCATGAAAAACAGAATATTTTTTACTTTTTTGCTGATTGGATTATTCAGTCTGCAAGCCCAGACGCCCTCGAGTTTACGGGGGAACCAGCTGTACCGCCGGCGGGGGCTGATGAATGGCAACCTGGTACACACATTTTTCTGGAATTATTGTGAAGTCGGCAGCTACCCCGATGATCCTTCCGGGTGCTGGCCCACACCGGATCAGCATTATCTTGATGATATTACGTTGATAGTGTCTGTTGAAGCCATCAACGGTGATGGTGAAAAAATTCATCCGATGGAAACGCAGTACCGGGAATTTGTGGATAAATCACCGGAAGATATCCCCTGGGGATTCGAGGCTCGCCCGAACTGGTTTAATATGGATGAAAGCGGAAATTCTTCTCCGGCGATGAGTAATGAACCAAATACCTGGCCGGATTACTGGCTGGATAAACCGATTTCCTGGGCTGGTTACTGGAATGGCTTTTTTGGAAAAGGTATTTTCAATGCGGATCTGGAGACTGTGTTTGTGTTTGATGATAGTCCGGATAAAGAGCCAAATCTGCTGATGAATTTCTACTGTGATTACCGGGATTCGACACGTGGCGGTGCCGGGCTGGTGGTAAAGGCGCGGGGATTTCAGTGGAGCCAGGTTCTGGCGGAAGATTGTATTTTCTGGCTCTACGATATAACCAATGAATCGACGACTGATTACCGTAAGTCATATTTCTCGGAATATATTGACTGGGGCATTGGCGGTGTTGGCGGGAATATTCAAAATATTGGCGAATATGATATGGACCTGGACATTGCCTTTGCCTACGGACCTCCCAATGCGCTGGGTTACCCGGGAGATTGGGAAATTGGTTATTCCGGTTATGCATTTCTCGAGAGCCCTGGTATTGATACTGATGGAAAAGATAATGACGGTGATGGTATGACCGATGAATCCCGGGAAAGTGATGGTCCGGGAGTGTACCTCGATGAATATCCCTATGGATTTAATGATCTCAGCAGGGCGAATTTTATCCGGGTCTATGGATATTCGCCGACAGCGCACTGGTCCAATGATGAAGATTGTGACTGGAAACCGTTTTTAGATGTAAATGGCAATGGTGTCTGGGATCAGGAAGAACCTTTGAATAATGATGTTGGTGCTGATGGTGTGGGTCCCTATGAAATACATTATACCGGACCTGATGAAGGTGAGGGTGATGGGCTGCCAACAAACGGTGAACCGAATTACAACGAGACGGATCCTGATGAGTCGGACCAGATCGGTTTAACCGGATTTGATATCTTTCCGACTCACCGGTATGAATTGACCGATGACGAGGGGAACTGGGATGTGTTCAGTCGTCTGGCCCCCCCATTAGATGAAATCGTCCAGCCGAATAATCTCAGTATGTTTTTCTCGTCGGGCTCATTCCCCTTATTACAGAATCAGACTGAACGTTATTCCATGGCATTATTGTTTGGTGAAGACCGGGATGATTTAAAAAAGAATAAAAAATCTGTTCAGCAGATTTACAATGCGGATTACCAGTTTGCCAAGCCACCGCTGAAACCGACATTGAAATTATATCCCGGTGACGGTGAAGTGACGCTGGTCTGGGATGATATAGCGGAGCGGTCTTACGACCCCTTTCTGCAGGAATTTGATTTTGAAGGCTACCTGATCTACCGGGGCACCGAACCGCAGTTCCTGGAGAGCAAAATCATCACCGATTCCTATGGCAACTCGACCTACCGCAAACCGATTGCCCAGTTCGATCTTCAGGATGGCAAAAAAGGTCCGCACCCGGTGGATATTTACGGCGTCAAATTCAACCTGGGTGAAGATACGGGTATCCGGCATGCCTACACCGATCATGACGTCAAAAATGGTCAGACTTATTATTATGCCATTGTTTCCTATGATTATGGCTTATATACTTATAGCAGTGATGGAGTTGAAGGATTTCAGCCGTCGGAATGTTCGGCGATTATCTCGATGAATTCCCTGGGACAGGTCACCTTTACGGATATCAACTGCGGTGTGGCAATTCCCAGACCGGCGGCTGCGGGTTACATTCCAGCCCAGATCGATGGCGATATTGAGCATGTCGGACCCGGCACCGGAAGTATTGAGATTGACATTGTGGAGAAATATAAGATACCCTCAGGATTGACGACCTTTGAGGTTGCCTTCATGGAGGATTCGAAATTTCACACGGAAGCATTTCCCTACTATTCAATCCGGGATGTGGCGGCGGATACACTGGTGCTGGACAGTATTTATGTGGCTCTTGACGGTGCAGAGAGCCCGGTTTTCAGTGGTGTCACGGTGACAGTTCATAATGATACTGCGATCTGGATCGATGAGGATGAGTCACACTTTCTGGCGGGCAGTTTTGATTACCTGCCCAAGATTCGACTGAATCCGGATAATGAGGATGTCGGCGGTTACCGCCTGAATATCCAGCAGCCGTCGGATTACATCATCACTTTTTACGATTCTGTATATACTTATACTGCTGGCGTGCTGGGGTACAAATCCCTGCCGTCGAATGTGGGGATATACAATGTGACCGACTCCATGGAGGCGCTCTACGCTTTGGCGGATATTGACAAAGACGGCAAGTACAGTCATGGTGACGATATGGTCATTATAGTACCCGATGCTGATTTTGTATTCAAGCGCTATACGTCGTGGATGATCCGGTTTTCGCCGCTGTTTGAGATTGATACAGTATGGGTTGGTGGTGTGCCATATGCGGATACGACCTGGATAACCGTTGATCCGCCACAGGCGGGTGACCAGGTATATGTTGCGGTGAGCAAACCGTTCCGTCGGGGTGATGTTTTCCGGTTTACGTTGCATGGTGCTGATTCCAGTGATGTGCTGGCGAAGGCGGAATTGGATGATATCTGTGTAGTTCCGAATCCCTATGTGGTGACGGCATCCTGGGAACCGACGAACATGTATAAGTATGGGCGTGGAGAACGGCGGTTGCATTTTTATCATTTGCCGAAGGACTGTACGATCCGGATCTATAATTTACGGGGCTACCTGGTGGATACGATTGAGCATCACAGCACGGCGGATGACGGGATGGAGCCCTGGGATATATTATCGAAAGACGGGAATGAAATTGCCTATGGCATTTATATTTTTCATGTGGATGCGCCGGGAATCGGGGAAAAGATCGGAAGGTTCGCGCTGATCAAATAAAGCGGAAATATGATGAAGATTGTATGATAAATATTTCTGGTCTTAATATTCGAAAATTCATCATGATATGTTCTCTGATAGTATTTTTTTTTGATGCTAATCTCATCGCCCAGACTCCAGCAAGCATGCGTGGAAATGCCAGGTATCGCCGGCGGGGACTGATGAACGGTAATCTTGTGCATACCTTTTTCTGGAATTATTGTGAAGTTGGAGATTATCCGGAGGAGCCCTCCGGATGCTGGCCCAAACCCGATCGTCATTATTGTGATGATGTGACGTTAATTGTATCTGTTGAAACGATCGATGAAGATGGGGAATATATTCATCCGATGGAGACGCAATACCGGGAATTTGTGGATAAATCCCCGGAAGATATACCCTGGGGATTTGAGCCTCGTCCAAACTGGTTTAACATGGATGAGCAGTATAACAAATCACCAGCTTTGAGTAATAATCCGATCACCTGGCCGGAGCGCTGGCCCGACAAATCGAATTTGTGGAATGGTTACTGGAGTGGATATTTTGGCAAAGGTATTTTCAATGCCGATTTGGAGACCGTGTTTGTTTTTGATGACGATCCTGATAAAGAGCCAAATCTGCTGATGAATTTCTACTGTGATTACCGGGATTCGACGCGTGGTGGCTTGGGTCTGGTAGTGAAGGCGCGGGGATTTCAGTGGAGCCAGGTTCTGGCGGAAGATTGTATCTTCTGGCTCTACGATATAACCAATGAGTCAACCCATGATTACCGGAAGTCCTATTTTGCTCAATATATTGACTGGGGAGTTGGTGGACATAATTCCGGTAATATTGGTGAATATGATATTGAATTGGATATAGCTTTTGCCTATATGCCGGTCGGGACACTTGGTCTTCCCGGAAGCTGGTATCCGGTTGGTCATGTCGGGTACGCATTTTTGGAGAGTCCCGGAATCGCCACAGACGATAAAGACAATGATGGTGATGGTATGACCGATGAATCCCGGGAAAGCGACGGTCCGGGCGAGTACCTCGATATCTATCCTTATGGTTTCAATGAGATTCAAAGAGCCGATTTTATCCGGGTTTACGGATATTCACCGAGAGCGCACTGGTCCAATGATGAAGATTGTGACTGGGTTTCGTTCACCGACATTAACGGTAATAATGAATGGGATTTAGGAGAGCCACAAAATGATGATGTTGGCGCCGATGGTGTTGGGCAATACGAAGTGCACTATACCGGTCCCGACGAAGGTGAAGGAGATGGAATTCCGACCAGTGGCGAACCTAATTATAACGAAACCGATCCTGATGAATCGGACCAGATCGGTCTGACGGGGTTTGAAATATTTGATATTCATACCTATGAATTGATAAACGATGAAGAGAATTGGCGGGTTTTTTCGAAAGCGCCACTGCCAATGAACCAGATCCTCCAGCCGAATAATCTGGGAATGTTTTTCTCATCGGGTTCGTTTCCATTGCTGATGAACCAGACCGAACGATATTCCATGGCGCTGTTATTTGGCGAGGATAAAGCGGATTTGATTAAAAATAAAAAAACCGTTCAGCAGATTTACAATGCGGATTACCAGTTTGCCAAGCCGCCGCTGAAGCCGACATTGAAATTATATCCCGGTGACGGTGAAGTGACGCTGGTCTGGGATGATATAGCGGAGCGGTCTTACGACCCCTTTCTGCAGGAATTTGATTTTGAAGGCTACCTGATCTACCGGGGCACCGAACCGCAGTTCCTGGAGAGCAAAATCATCACCGATTCCTATGGCAACTCGACCTACCGCAAACCGATTGCCCAGTTCGATCTTCAGGATGGCAAAAAAGGTCCGCACCCGGTGGATATTTACGGCGTCAAATTCAACCTGGGTGAAGATACGGGTATCCGGCATGCCTACACCGATCATGACGTCAAAAATGGTCAGACTTATTATTATGCCATTGTTTCCTATGATTATGGCTTATATACTTATAGCAGTGATGGAGTTGAAGGATTTCAGCCGTCGGAATGTTCGGCGATTATCTCGATGAATTCCCTGGGACAGGTCACCTTTACGGATATCAACTGCGGTGTGGCAATTCCCAGACCGGCGGCTGCGGGTTACATTCCAGCCCAGATCGATGGCGATATTGAGCATGTCGGACCCGGCACCGGAAGTATTGAGATTGACATTGTGGAGAAATATAAGATACCCTCAGGATTGACGACCTTTGAGGTTGCCTTCATGGAGGATTCGAAATTTCACACGGAAGCATTTCCCTACTATTCAATCCGGGATGTGGCGGCGGATACACTGGTGCTGGACAGTATTTATGTGGCTCTTGACGGTGCAGAGAGCCCGGTTTTCAGTGGTGTCACGGTGACAGTTCATAATGATACTGCGATCTGGATCGATGAGGATGAGTCACACTTTCTGGCGGGCAGTTTTGATTACCTGCCCAAGATTCGACTGAATCCGGATAATGAGGATGTCGGCGGTTACCGCCTGAATATCCAGCAGCCGTCGGATTACATCATCACTTTTTACGATTCTGTATATACTTATACTGCTGGCGTGCTGGGGTACAAATCCCTGCCGTCGAATGTGGGGATATACAATGTGACCGACTCCATGGAGGCGCTCTACGCTTTGGCGGATATTGACAAAGACGGCAAGTACAGTCATGGTGACGATATGGTCATTATAGTACCCGATGCTGATTTTGTATTCAAGCGCTATACGTCGTGGATGATCCGGTTTTCGCCGCTGTTTGAGATTGATACAGTATGGGTTGGTGGTGTGCCATATGCGGATACGACCTGGATAACCGTTGATCCGCCACAGGCGGGTGACCAGGTATATGTTGCGGTGAGCAAACCGTTCCGTCGGGGTGATGTTTTCCGGTTTACGTTGCATGGTGCTGATTCCAGTGATGTGCTGGCGAAGGCGGAATTGGATGATATCTGTGTAGTTCCGAATCCCTATGTGGTGACGGCATCCTGGGAACCGACGAACATGTATAAGTATGGGCGTGGAGAACGGCGGTTGCATTTTTATCATTTGCCGAAGGACTGTACGATCCGGATCTATAATTTACGGGGCTACCTGGTGGATACGATTGAGCATCACAGCACGGCGGATGACGGGATGGAGCCCTGGGATATATTATCGAAAGACGGGAATGAAATTGCCTATGGCATTTATATTTTTCATGTGGATGCGCCGGGAATCGGGGAAAAGATCGGAAGGTTCGCGCTGATCAAATGAAGAGTATTTTGTCTATAATGAAATATGTAATTTTCTGCGTGGGAATACTTTTTCTTTTTGGAGTGTTCCGTTGCGGGTCAAAATTACCGGAATCCCCAATCGTTGCCCAAGTCGGTGATCGGTTAATTACTGCTGACGAATACGCCTTTGCCTATGAATTGGCTCCCCGCCAACTGACCAACCTTGAAAATCATGCAGCGCGCATTGCTGTATTAGATAAATTAATTGATAGAATCGTACTAGCCCAAAATGCCGAAAAATTGGGTATTGGCGCGACCGACTCAGTCATGCTACGTGCAGTCGATCTCTACCGCCGGCAGGCGATCAACCGGGAACTCTACCTGAAGCACATCCGCACTCCGATTTCGGTCGTTGAAGATGAAGAACGAAAAGCATTTCAACGGTCAAAAGTCAAATTTTTTGTTCAGCATTTTAAAAGTGAAAATGAGATTGACGCGCTTAACGTTTCCAAAGGACTGGTCCCTTTCAAGCATACGCCGGTTTATCCGGGAATTGAAACCAGAGACATGGAATTATATGGTCCGGTCGATGTCATTGGCTGGAATGATGTGCATGATAATCTGGAAGAACAATTGTACAATTTACCTTTGCATCAGTGTTCGGAACCGGTTTTTGATGGAAAAAGCTACCATGTTTTTAAGGTTGTTGAGCAGGAGCGAGAAGTTCTTGTCCGTGAAAATGATTTTCTGGCAAACCGTGAATCGATCCATGGTATTTTACGTAAAAGAAAAGAAACCAGAGCAGCGTCTCAGTTCGTGCAGGATATTATGGCGCCCCAGGAATTGATCATTAAAGCCGATGCCTTGAACCAGTTGACGGATAAATTATGGAATAGTCGCCCAGCCAGTGTTGATCCCCGAATGAATTATATTTCAAATGATGAGATCAAATACATTTCAGCAGATGATCAGCAGATTTCGCAGCAGCCAATCGCAATATTCAAAGATGGCACGATGACGGTATCTGATATTTTATTTTATTATAAAGTCAATCCGCAGAAAATCAGTTATGACAGCAAATTAGCCTTGCGTGAGAGCCTGAAAAACGCCGTTGCACTGTATGTCCGGGATTGGATTTTTTCAGAGAAAGGAATTCGGGAAAAGCTGGATCGCCAGCCTTCCGTGAAGGAGGAAGTGCAGACCCGGAGCGAATACCTGCTGGCGCAAAAAATGATTAATTCGGTTTACCGAGACAATCCTGATGAATTTAAAAACGATGAGGAATTTCAGGACTTTTTAAATAAATATGTATCTGAATTAAGAGAACAGTCGAACATTCAGGTATATGAAGAACAATTAATGGCTGTAAACACGACGGATGAAGGTCTTTCACGAAAAGTTGATTTCGTCGCCGTTTATGCCCAATAATCGAACAGGAGAGTTCCATGATAGCAGTTCAAATAAAACCTTTTTGGAAGAAATCCATTGGGATTTCCATGCTTGTCTTCTTTCTATTGTCTCCGGTTTTTGCAGGCTCGGACAGGTTGACAAATGTGGGCACGACGGCTGCACCCTTCCTTGAGGTGGGTGTCGGCTCCCGGGCGATCGGAATGGGAGGAGCCTTTGTCGCCGTGGCAAATGATGTGTCCGCTATGTACTGGAATCCGGCGGGATTGTCTCGTATCGGTCACGGAGAAGCGGTTTTTGAACGGGTTGATTGGCTGGTGGATATCAATTTTAATTATCTGGGCGCAACGATCCCGTTTGGCAGATGGGGTACGGCGGGGTTTTTCCTGAATGCGATGACGGTACCCAAAATGGAAGTACGCAGCGTGGATTTTCCCGATGGCACCGGTGAGGAGTACGATGCCAGCAGCATGGCGGTGGGATTGTCATACTCTTTTGCTTTGACTGACCGTTTTTCCATCGGATTCACCGGAAAATATATCTCCGAACGAATCTGGCACGAGAAAACAACCTCCTTTGCAGTTGATATCGGTACTCTCTATTTCACTGGTTTAAAAGGATTGCGGATCGGGGCGGCGATCACCAATTTCGGTCCGTCGATGCAGATGGATGGCAGTGATTTGATCATCTATTATGATGCTGATCCCAGTATTGACGGGAATAATGACCGTATTATGGGTAAATTGATGACCGATGAATGGCCCTTACCGCTCAATATGCAGTTCGGCATTGCCTATGATGTTTTTGACACAAAATTTTCAAGATTCACAGTCGCTGTCGATGCTTTTCATCCAATCAACAATACCGAAAGTATCAATACGGGCTGTGAATTGTCAATTCTGAATATGTTGTACGCCCGGGCTGGCTATCAGGCAATTGGTCAGCAGGATACGCAGGAAGGCTTGACACTTGGATTGGGCATTCGGTATAAAATGTTTGGACAATCGAATATCAAATTTGATTATGCCTATGCGGATTTTGGATTACTGGAGTACGTCAGCCGCTTTACCTTACGGCTGGATTTTTGAGATTATATCAATAAAATCCCGTAAGTTTAATTCTGGATCGATCGACCATTTTTTAAAACATTTATCAAATGGGAACATTAATGCAAAAGATAATAAATATTTCCTGCAGCCTGCGCATGATTTTTCTGATAATTATAATTACGAGTGTTTGCGGCGCTGAGCAGATTAATATCAACCGTGTCGAACAGATGCCCAACCTGCCCCAACCTTACTTAATGCGGGACTGGAAGCAGGTTACCCTTGATTATGACAGTCTTGTGTTTGATCTGGAACGTACTGATGATTATGGTTATCTTCCATTGATCTGGATCAATACCAACACATTTAATTATCCCAATCACAATAGTTTTGGATTACATACCGTTGTGGGAACGCCCGACCCATCAAACGCCGAGGCGATCAATGTTCTGCCGGCGGTGATCAGCGCGTCGCTGGTTGGGATTGATAAAAGTAATCAGAATGGGTATAACTGGGTGCTGGGTTGCGAGGAGTGGTTTAATCGACGTCCCGAAGAGAACGTCTATCTCAACGGACCTTCCACGCAGAGTGGCGACGACTGGTGGTATTCCATGATGCCGAATGTTTTCTTTTATCAATTATATGATCTCTATCCCGGCACCGGCGATTTTGATTATCAATTGACGTCGGTGGCAGATCAATGGCTGAAAGCCGTGGAAACCATGGGCGGCAGTGCGACACCGTGGAAGAAAGCATCGATGAATTATCGCGGCTGGTATCTGTCAACCATGACTCCCTATACTGCCGGGGTCAAAGAGCCGGAATCAGCCGGGTCAATTGCCTGGATTTTGTACAATGCCTTTGTCGAGACTGGTGATATTCGCTATCTGCGTGGTGCGGAATGGGCGCTGGAATTTCTGAGTGGATTTTCGACAAATGCTGCCTATGAACTGCAGCTGCCTTATGGTGTTTATACAGCAGCGCGAATGAATGCTGAGTTGGGAACTTCATATAATGTCGAAAAAATGCTGAATTGGTGTTTCGATCCCGATGGCAATGTCCGTCAGTGGGGAGTGACCTTGGGCAATTGGGGTGGCTATGACTGCGACGGATTAGTAGGAGAGGCACTTGGTGACGGCTACGCCTTTGTCATGAACGGATATGAAATGGCGGGTGCGCTGTTGCCGATGCTGCGATACGATGATCGTTATGCCCGGGCAATCGGCAAGTGGACATTGAACCTTGCGAATGCTTCAAGGTTGTTCTATTCAAATTATCTGCCGGCTGATCATCAGGATGGCGAGACCTGGGCTTATGAGTACGATTCCAAAGCCTGTATTGCCCACGAAGCCATGCGGGAATTTGCACCCTATACCGGTGTAAGTCCCTTTGCGACCGGTGATGCCATTGATGGCGGTTGGGGAGCCACGAATTTTGCCCTTTACGGTGCTTCTCATGTAGGAATAATGGGGGGAATTATTGATACGACGGATGTTCAGGGAATTCTGAAACTGGATTTACGGAAGACCGATTATTTTCAGGATGATGCCTATCCCAGTTACCTGTTCTATAATCCTTATACAGAGACGAAAACGATCAGTTTTGATGCCGGCCCTGAATCAGTTGATCTCTATGATGCGGTATCCAATAGCTTTATCGTTCAAAGCGCCTCCGCTCAGACAGTTGTAACAATTCCGGCGGATGAAGCCTTATTACTTGTGCTGGTTCCGGCGGGAGGGACAATTACATATGACGAAGAAAAAATGCTGGTCAATGGAGTCGTTGTTGATTACATCTCCGGTCAACCGGTATCCAATCACAGACCCCGTATTAAAGCCCTGGCGGTGGATTCAACAACGATCCTGTTCAATCAGTCGCTGGACATCTACTGCACAGCAGCCGATCGAGACCTTGATCAATTATCCTATGACTGGGTCATAAATGGCGAAGCGGTGGATTGTGATTCATCGGTTTTATGGTGGTCGGCGCCGGCAGAGGAAAAGGTCTATTCCATTCGCTGCTCCGTGTCAGACGGAATTACCCAACCGGTTTCTGACAGTATTCAAATCACCGTCATCGAATCCATTAATCATGCGCCGGTGATTGCAGATATTGTGGCGACTGCAGGTAAAATCGATATGGGCGATACAACTTATATCACGTGTCTCAGCAGTGATCCCGACAACGATACCCTGGAATATTTATGGTCGGCGGGTGTCGGTGAATTAATCGGCAGCGATTCAACTGTCGCCTGGGTTGCGCCGGACTCAATTGGCTATTTTTTCATTAAGTGTTCGATCAGTGATAATCGCGGTGGTTTTGATACTGACAGTATTGGGATTGTGGTCCGGGATTCCAGCGGATCAGTGACCGGTGATCCGCTGGCGTATTATCCCTTCAGTGGCAATGCCAATGATCTCAGTGGCATGAATAATCACGGAACAGTCAATGGTGCTGATTTGACGGCAAACAGATTCGGTGACTTGAACAGCGCGTATGATTTCAATGGTACCAGCGATAATATTCGAGTGCCGGTCAGCGCCAGCCTGAACTTTACCAATGCGATCTCGGTCAGTTTCTGGATGAATGCGGCAGAATTGTACAGCAGCCGGGAATCTTATCCCATATCTCACGGCAACTGGGAAAACCGCTGGAAAATCTCTGTTATTCCTGATAAAAGAATTCGCTGGACGGTGAAAACATCCGACGGTATCAAGGATCTGGATTCCGATGTAAAAGCCTCGACAAATACCTGGTATCATGTGGTCGGACTTTATGACGGCAGCAATTTTGAAATATTTGTCAATGGCGCTATCGATGCCCATACGACATTTTCCGGGACTATTATGACAACGAATATCGACCTGATGATTGGGCAGGTGCTGCCGAATGTCAGCCAGTATAATTTCAAGGGTACCATCGATGATGTCCGGATTTACGATTATGCGCTATCAGTGGAAGAAATCGAAGCGCTTTACATGGAAACCAGCGCGATTCATTCAAAGATGAAAAATATTCCTGAAAAATTTGCCCTGATGCAAAACTATCCGAATCCTTTCAATCCGTTGACGACAATTCAGTATCAGTTAGCGGAAAATACCAGTGTCAAACTTCAAGTTTTCGATCTGACCGGACGGCTGGTTCAAACATTAGTTGATGAAAATAAACAGGCTGGTGATTATATCATAAACTGGAATGCCCAGAACGTCAGTTCCGGTATCTATTTTTACAGGATTCAGGCAGATGGATTTACGGCTGTGAAGAAATGTGTGAAACTGAAATAAACAAGTGAATGATTATTAATAAACGATTATGCGGATTACTGTTTTGTTTTGTCTTTGCTGCCTGTACACAAACGATACAGAGGGATAATGCGCATGACTTTTCGGTCAGTTTTTCCGGCGATGCCAAAATTGAGGTTGGCGGTCCCTTCGTAGGTGCCGAATTCCATCACAGTTACCCGATGCCGCAGCGGATCAGTTTTTTCTATCCGATTGCGAACAGTATCGACATGAGCACGGATTACTGGTTTCGCGATACGACTCTGGCGATGGAAATCGGTTTGAAAATCGGTGAAAATGATCGGGAAAATCTCAGCTGGACCCCGGCGAAATTTGACCTGACGCCTTATGATGTCCAATTTTTAACGGAAAATGTTCGGCTATCTTACCAATTCTGCAAAAACAAACCGGCGATGGTGGTGTCTGTTGAGGTGACCAATTATAGCGATTCAACGGCTATTTTTGAACTGGACACACGACTTGAAACGACCATCCGGACCTGTCACACATTTCGTTGGATTAGACCGGCGAATAGTGAAAATTATCCGGAAAACGGGGCGGCGATTACCCATTATAATGATAAAGAAGTCAAAAATATCGTCGTTTTTGTCTCAAACGCCGGTGAACATCCACTCACACTTCGACCTGATTCCTCAGCGACAACATTCATCTATCGGAAGGCACTGAAGCCTGCTGAGAAAATGCAGGTTGTACAGATTATCGGATCGAGTCATAAAGATGAAGCGCAGGATATCATCGATCATTTGGTGAAAAACTATCGGGAAGAAATCGACCAGTATGAGAAACATATTATTAATAAGGCCATCGATGAATATATTTTCCAAACCGGCGATCCGGTTTTTGATCAATCGGTATATTGGGCGAAAGCTATGCTGGCATCGCTAGATCATTATATTGATGGCGAATTTGTACCAATGCCATGCCCGGCGGAGTATAATTTCTACTTCACTCATGACGTATTGGTGACTGATTTGGCGGCTGTGAATTTTGATTTGCCCCGCGTAAAACGGGATCTGGAATTTATTCTCGACCATGCTACTGATGACTATATCATTCCCCACGCTTATTACTGGAAAGATGGCGATTGTCGTACCGAATATGCCGATTCGAACAACTGGAACCATTTCTGGTTTATTCAGGTGGCAGCGAGTTACCTGCGGCATTCCGGAGATGAAGAATTAGTTCTGCGATTGCATCCATATCTTAAAAAAAGCCTGGAATACGCGCTGCATAGTAAGGAAGATGATGACTTACTTTATGCTTATTATATGGATGGCTGGGATATCGGGCACAACTTCGGACCCCGGGCATTCATGACAACTATGGCAATCAAGGGTATCCGCGATTTTATTTATATTTCCGCTGCATTGAATAAAAATCTCGAAAGCCTGCCGGACTTTGAACAATTGGCTGAGCGGATGGAAACAGCGCTGGCAGAGAAACTCTGGAACGATAATTTTAGTTTTTTAGTCAATTATTATGAAAATGGTGAAATTGATCCCCATTATTATGCCGGCTCACTGTTAGCTGTGCATTTCCGGTTAATGAACCCTGAAAAACGTTTTCAGCTGATTCAGACCGCTGGTGAGAAACTGGTTGATCCGAGCATCGGAACCTACTGTGTTTATCCGCCGGATTTTCACCTGCTGGGCGATTTTCTGAAATTCAAGGGTAATGAAGTTGGACCGCCTTATCATTACGCCAATGGCGGTGTCTGGAACCATTGCAACGCCTGGTACAGCCTGGGCTTGATGGCGACTGATCAGCGTAATAAAGCGGCACAATTTATTCGACAAAATATGACTCTGGATGGCATTATGCATAGTCCCAACGGGCAGCCGGCGATGTACGAATACCGTTGCAGTGATTTTAACAATTCTGACGTCTATGGAAAAATTGACAAGCCGAATTTCCTCTGGGCGGCGGGCTGGTATTTGTATTCGCTGTACCATCTGTATGGTATTGAGGAAAATACCTGGAATATTTCCTTGAAGCCGTATCTTCCGGATAATCAGAAATCCTGCCATTTTGATATTGCTTTTCAGGGAGAGAAACGGGCGATTAGAATGCAGGGCGAGGGTGATTTTATTGAAGCGATTTATAACGGCAAAAAATCCGGTGCCTCAGCGGTGTTCCCATTGAATAGTCGCAATGACACAGAATATCATTACCACTATGGCAAACCGGAAACGCCTTACCTTGAATCTTCGGAATCAATCATTATATCCTGTGATTATGATCGCCGGAACAAGCACCTGTTCGTAAAATTGAAAGCCTTTCCGGGACATCAAAATCATATTTCTATTATTTCAATGCATAAACCGGGTTTTATTAAATTTGAAAACCGGGTGATTGACGATTATACGATTGAAGAAATTGAACAGGTTTACCGGATTCATCTGAATGTTCGCCATCAACTGTCCGTTTCCGAACTGCGGATTAGTTTTTAAATAATCATGCAAGGGATTAATTATGGTTAAAAAAATAAAAATAATCAGTTGGTTTGTAGTACTGCTGCTGATGGTGAATTGCGATTCAGACCGGTTTTCGGAGCAGAAATTAGCAGTCCATTATCAGGGCGATGCGAAACTGGAAGTCGGTGGACCTTTTGTGGGAGTGGAATTTCATCACAGTGCCATGATTCCCCAGCGGATCAGTTTTTTCTATCCAGTTGCCAACAGCATCGATCGCAGCCGGGATTACTGGACCCGGGATACATCTTTTGTTGCAGAGTGGAATCTGAAAATCGGGGATAATCCGGAGATCAGCATTGGCAGAGATGCTTCAGAATTCGATTTAACACCCTATTCAGTGGCTTTTAATTGTGCTGAAAATGGCTATTCTCTGAAGAGCCGTTATCAATTTTGTAAAGATAAACCGGCAATGATTTTAAAAATTCAGATCACGAATATAAGTGAGAAGACCGAAGAGTATGAATTTGACTCGCGTTGGTGGACATCCATCAGGACCTGTCACACTTTTCGTCCGATTGAGCAGGCTTGGGCTGACCGTGATAGCGCAACGATTTATACCCACTTTGATGATCCCGATGCGGATTTCGCTGATATTTTCATTTCAAATGCCGGAGACCTGCCGACTTTCACAAACAGTCAAATCAATTGTCTGAATAAGCCTTCCAGAGAAGATGTGATTAAGGAAAATGCAAAGACAAAACCGGTCTCTCAGTTTATTTACCAGAAAATACTGCAGCCGGGCGAAGCAATGAACATCGTCCAGATTATCGGGACTTCGAAGGGTAACGAAAGCCGCTCCTTAGTTCCATATTTAAATAAAAATTACCAGGCTGAGATTGACAATTATGAAAAGGCGGTGAATGACAAAATCTATGCTTACAGTAAGATGGAAACCGGATGTCCGAAGACCAATCATTCCGTGGCTTACGCCAAAGCCGTTATGGAAGCAAACACTCACTATCTGGATGGCGAATTTGTGCCGATGCCCTGTCCGGCGGAGTACAACTTCTATTTTACCCATGATGTCCTTGTGACCGATCTGGCGGCAGTGAATTTCGATCTTGAAAGGGTGAAGCGGGACCTGGATTATATCATTCGGCATGCCGATGAAGAGAACATCATTCCACACGCATATTATTGGAAAGACGGAAAATATGTGACCGAGTACGCCAGTTCCGACAATTGGAATAACTTCTGGCTGGTGCAGGTCAGCGCCAAATATTTGCGGCATTCCGGTGACCGGGAATTTGTTGAGAAATTATATCCTTTTATCAGTAAAAGTGTCGAACGGTCGCTGTTGACGCTGGAAGAGGATAATTTGATGTGGTCATATCGCCCGGATTGGTGGGATATCGGGCAGAATTACGGACCGCGTAGTTACATGACGATTCTGGCGATTAAGACTTTGCGGGACTACATTTATCTATCAATAGCGCTTGAGAAGAATTCAGACCGAATTCAGGAATTCGCATTGCTGGCGAATAAGATGCAGGCTGCGCTTGTTGAAAAATTATGGAATAAGGATATGAATTACCTGGTGAATTATCATAATGATGGAACGCTGGATGAGCACTACTATATCGGTTCATTGCTGGCCGCCCACTACGGCATGCTAGATTATGAAAAACAAAATCTGCTGGTTCAAACAGCAACGGAAAAAATGGTGGATCATAACGTCGGAATTTATAATGCTTTTCCCATGGATTTCGAAAAATGGGGCGAATTCATGAAATTTATCGGCAACGAAGCCGGCGCAAAATATTACTATTTTAATGGCGGTATCTGGCCCCAGGGCAATGCCTGGTATGCGATGGCTTTGATTGCCAATGGCGAAAAAGAGGCTGCCGCGACATTCATCGATAAAACTATGTCGCTGCATGGTATTATGGAAGGTCCGAACGGACAACCGGCTTATTATGAAGTCCGTAATGCCAATAAAGATGATCTGTCTGAATACGGCACTGTCGATAAACCTCAGTTTTTATGGGCGGGAGCCTGGTATTTGAATTGCCTTTATCAGGTTTATGGTGTGAAAGAAAACGATTGGAATATTGCCCTTGATCCGTTTCTTGAAGCAAATCAGAAGGAATGTGAATTTACATTGTATGTAAATGGAAAACCGTTAGAGATAAGCATTGAAGGTCAGGGCAATACCATCAGAGAAATTTGTTATGATGATAAAACAGTTGCGTCGGCGGTTTTTACGGAAGATATACTTGAAATTAAAGAAGTGGAAATCAAACTGGGTAAACCTAAATATCCGTATCTGGCAAGCACTGACGCCGTTTTGAAATCGTGTCAATATGATCGTGGACAATTAACATTGTGTGTCAGTGCTTTTATCGGTCGCTCCAATGAAACCGTGATAATTTCACCCTCTGTACCAAGGCAAATTGTAATGGACGGACAGGAATTTCAGAATTGGAATGTGATTGATCAGGGCAATTATCTGGAAATTCATCTGACAATTATTCATTCAGAGACGGAAAGTAATTTAGCGCTTGTATTTTAATCCGGATTGGCGGAATTTCGTAAAAATGAAGACAAATTATCATACAGGTTACATATTCATCATCAGCATCCTGATTTTACTGAGCGCTTTTCGATTCTGTGGAAAAAGACAGAACGGAATCCGGCGAAATGGTGAGAATATTCAAATTACTTACTGGTGCTCTTCCAATCAGGATGAAATTGACCTGGCAAAATATCTTGTTGACAAATGGAACGCTGTCAACGACAGTATCAAAGTCAAACTGCAGCCAATTCCGGCTAGCCAATCGGCGGAAGAGGTTCTGTTAGCCGCGATTGCAGCCGGGACGACGCCGGATATCTGTTCGAATATGTGGCCGGGCGCCATGGATGATTTCATTGCTTCCGGCGGATTGATTCGGCTGGACCAGTATCCGGATTTTTTTGATTATATCTCGGAAAGAGTGCCGGCTGATCTGCTGGAAACCTTTCGGGCACCGGACGGGCATTTTTACCAGATTCCCTGGAAAACAAACCCGATTATGGTGGTTTATAATAAAAACATGTTCCGCGATGCGGGCGTCGATATTATTCCCCGGACTTATTCTGAATTTCTGGAAGTCGGACGCAAAGTGACCCGCGATTTGAATGGCGACGGGAATCCGGATGTCTGGCTTTCCCACCGGGACACGAAACCCATCTGGTGGCAAAGGTTTTTCGATTACTATACTTTTTATATTGCTGCTTCCGGTGGTAAAACGCTGTTTGATGGTCCTAATATCATTTTCAATAATGAAGCGTCGGTGAAGGTTTTTGGCTTGTTCCAGCAGGTTTATAAAGAGGGATTATTTGCGAAAACTACTTTTATCGGAGATGCATTTATTCTGGAAAAAATTGCGACCCAGATTGCCGGACCCTGGCATGCTGCACATGTGGAGAAATTCAGACCGCCGGGATTTGAGTATGGGATATTTCCGATCCCTGTACCCGATGATTATCAGGGACCGGTCTATACGTTTGGGGACTTTAAGAATATCTCAATTTTTGAGACGACCAAGCATCCTGAAGCGACCTATGCGTTCAGCAAGTATCTTGTGACTGCCGAGGCGGATTTGAAATTGCTGGAATATACTCTGCAAATCCCTATTCGTAAAGATCTGGTGAATAATTCACTGTACCAGGAGTTTTTTTATAAAAATCCCATGATGGTACAGTTTGCGGAACAGGCGCCCTACACTCGTGGAATGGACGGCGTCTCTGATTTAAAGGAAATTTTCGATGCCATTTCCCAGGAATATGAAGCCTGCGCGATATTCAATCGCCGGACACCGGCAGAAGCCATCGAAAATGCCGCTGAACGAGCGAAAGTCATTATAGACTGGAATCGATCAAGATGAGCAGCTTTACAGCCAGATTGAAATCCAGTGATAAATCGGGCTACCTGATGAGTATGCCCTATATTATCTATTTCAGTGTGTTTGTGGCATTTCCGCTCATTTTTTCCTTTTTACTTATTTTTCATAAATGGAATGTTATCACGCCGATGGAATGGGTCGGTTTGCGGAATTTCGACCGGCTCTTTCATGATGTTCAGTTTTTCAAATCAATCCGCAATACCCTTGTTTTTCTGGCAATTCATATTCCTCTACAGATCGCAATCGCTCTTTTTTTCGCGATGCAGTTGAATAAACAGATAAAATTCCGGGCATTTTTCCGGGCGCTGTTTTTTCTGCCAGTTATCGTTTCGGGAGTGGTTATTACGATTCTGTGGGAGCAACTTTACTCCTATGAAACCGGTTTGTTGAATTTGATTCTGACACAGTTCGGATTTGACCGTATTCCCTGGATTAACAGCCCGGAATGGGCAATGCCTTCGATTGCAATCATGGCGACCTGGAAAAATGTGGGTTTGTATATCATCCTGTTCATGGTCGGTTTGCAGGGAATTCCCAAATATCTCTATGAAGCGGCGGAAATCGATGGCGCAAAACCCATGCAGCGGTTTTTTTATATTACCGTGCCTGCTCTGAACAGTACAATGCTGTTGGTTATCATCCTGTCAACTATCGGCGGTTTTTCCTTGTTTATTGAACCTTTTGTGATGACCGGCGGCGGTCCGATGAACAGCACCCTGTCGGCGATGCTCTATATTTACAACCAGGCGTTCTATTTCGGGCATATGGGCTATGCTGCGACCCTGGGTTTCTTTTTTGCTTTTATTATTTTGATAGTCATTCTGGTGCAGAAAAAAGTCGTGGAAAGAGAATCGTAATGAAGAAGAATAACATCTGGGTGTACCTGACATTGGCATTCGGAGGATTGATATTTGCTTATCCGTTCTTGTGGATGCTGTCCGCGACTTTCAAACCTGAAATGGAAATCGCCGAAATCGGCTTGATGTCCGCCAATTTTAGTCTGGATAATTATCGGGCGGTGTTTAATAAAATCCCAATTGGACGCGCATTGCTGAACAGTATTTTTGTATCTTCGTGCGTCACTTTTTCTGCGGTTCTGTTCGGATCAATTGTCGGATATGCGCTCTCGCGTTTACGATTCTGGGGGCGGGAACTGATTCTGGGAGTAATTTTATTTACGATGGTCATTCCGTTCCAGATCACGCTGATTCCAATGTACATCCTGATGGTAAAATTCGGGTGGGTGGACACTTATTTATCGCTGATTGTACCAGGTATGATCAGTACTTTTGGAATACTGCTTTTCAGGCAATTCTTTCTGGATATACCCCAGGATTTGATCGATGCAGCCCGAATCGACGGTTGCGGTGATTTGACGATTTTATTCCGCATATTTTTTCCGTTATCGAAGCCGGTAATTATCACCGTGGGAATCCTTTCTTTTATGGGCAGCTGGAATGATGTGCTTTGGCCATTGATTGTCGTACGTGTTCGGGAGTTGATGACAATGCCGCAGATGGTCACTCTGTTTAAAGTCGGAGGACAGGCGGAAAGTCAGATCAGTTCCCAGTTGGCGGCAGCGGCATTGCTGGCGATTCCGATCGTTATCGTTTATGCATTTTTCCAGAGATATTTTATTCAAAGTATGGCAACAACGGGGCTGAAAAATTAAACATATGATGAAAGCGGCACTATTTGACGGGAAATCTCTGGTTCTGACTGACGTACCATTGCGTGAACCAGCAGCCGGCGAGATTTTGTTGAAAGTATCAGCCTGTGGAGTTTGCGGCACGGATATCAGGATCGTTGCCGGAAAATCAGCCGCTTCCCCACCGGTCGTTCTGGGACATGAATATTGTGGAATTGTCGAGGAAATTGGTAGCAGTGTAAAAAATCTATCAATTGGCGATTTCGTTAGTGTCGATCCGAATATCTGTTGTGGCGAATGCCAGTACTGTCGGGCTGGAAAAATCAATCTTTGTGAGAATCTGACCGCGCTTGGCGTGGATATAAACGGCGGTTTTGCCGAGTACTGTCTTGTTCCTGCAAAGCAGTGCTACCGAATACCAACTTCAATAAATCCGGTTCAGGCAACTTTGATGGAACCGCTGTCCTGTGCGATTTATGGTTTTCAAAAAGCCGGTGTTCAGAGCGGCGATTCGGTAGTCATCGTCGGTGGCGGGATGATCGGATTATTAATGTTGAAGCTGTGCCGGTTGTCCGGTGCAAAATATATAATTGTGGTCGAACCTGATGAAAACCGGCGCTCAATTCTTGAAAAATCAGGTGCAGATATCACTGTCAGTCCCCACGACGGGAATTATCCTCAGACCGTTTTGGATATTACCAGAGGTGGTGCTGAAAAAGTCATCGAATGTGTCGGATCAAGCGCTGCTGTTGAGCAGTCGTATCAATTATTAAAGCGTGGTGGCAGGCTGGTTATTTTTGGCGTAAGTCCTTGCGATCAACGCTGGACCGTATCGCCATACGATCTATTTCGGAATGATATGACAATTACTGGTTCCTTTTTGAATCCCTTCACATTTCAAACTGCGGTGGATCTGGTGACCGCAGCAAAGCTCAGGCTTGATGAGATTGGAATTAAAACCTTTTCGCTGAACCGGGTTCAACAGGCTTTTAAGAATCATATTCAGCATAATAATATGAAAACCGTTATAGATATCAGTATGTGATTATTGTTATATAAAAACCGAAACATTTACTTTATGAGGCAGAAACATGATGAAATTGAGACGAGTATCTACGGAACCTGTTCTGAATCCGAATCCGAAAAATTCTTGGGAAGCCGCTGCTGTTTTTAACGGTGGTGCTGTTTATGAAAACGGGATTTATCATTATATTTACCGGGCAACCAATATCGGTGGTCATGAAAGTTTTGGTGAGTATATCAATAATTTGGGGTATGCAAGCAGTCGAGACCTGATCCATTGGGATCGTCGTCCGGAACCAATTTTAAAAAATGATGTGCCACAGGAATTCCGGGGACCGGAAGATCCCCGGATCGTAAAAATTGAAGATAAATTTTATATGACTTATACCGGTTTTGGCGGACGCTTTCCCGGAGACTATCGAATCTGCCTGGCGACGAGTGTCGATCTGATCCATTGGGAAAGACAGGGTGTCCTGCTGGATGAGGAAAATAAAAATTCGGCGTTTTTCCCGGCGAAATTCAATGGCGATTATTTACTCCTGCACCGCCGGCATCCGAATATCTGGATTGGCAAAACCCGCGATTTCAGGGTTTTTACAGATCATAGTATCATTATGAAAACTGTCGATGATGATTGGCAGTCAACCCGAATCGGAATAGCCGGACCACCGGTAAAACATCCCAGGGGCTGGTTGCTGTTCTATCATGCAGTTGATAAATTAAACGCATATCGGTTGGGTGTTGCTCTGCTGGATTATGAAAATCCCAGGATGGTGCTTGCCCGGCAATCACGTCCGGTCATTGAGCCGGAACTTGAGTGGGAAATAAATGGATTTGTGCCCAATGTAATATTTAGTTGTGCTACTGTTGAAACCGAAGATGATTATGTCGTCATCTATGCCGGAGCGGATACGGTTACGGGAGCAGCAACGATAAAAAAATCCGATGTAGTTTTTGAAAAGCAGGACTGGTTGGTATAGATGAAAGTTAAGTTATCCTTTTTAGCATTGTTGTTTTTGGGTTGCTGCAGTCAGTTCGGAAAGCCTGCAACGAAGTCTCCAATAAATCTTGATCATGCCTTGAGCCTTGTTGACAGTGTTGAGGTCAATGGCGAGCAACTTTATTTTATCCACATTTATGCCGATGCGCCGGACTATGAACCGGTAGAAGCTACGGATGAAGGTGTTGCCTGTGTCGATGATGCCGGGCGCTTTATGGAAGTGCTTGAGACGGAAATCTGCGGATATGGGAAAATGGAATTAATGCCGATTGCAATGGGAATGACCCGTTTCCTGTTGTATATGAGCCATGATGACGGTTTATGGCATAATTTTATTTTCACTGATGGAAAAATTAATAGATCCTATCGCACAAGTACGGCGGAATTTCAATGGTGGGCTGTGCGGGGACTAAGGGGACTGGCGGCTTCTCTGAATATCCTGGATAAATTTCCGAGTGATTCTCTTTTGAAACAGGCGGTTATTCGACGCCTGCATTCCATGGATGGGCATCTGGATGAAATCCTTCAAAATTATTCTCAATTTACCGAAACTGCACTTGGACCTCGACCAGCCTGGTTAATCCTGAATGCCCCGGATATCAGTAGTGAACTACTATTGGTTTTAGCAAAACTGCATGGGTGTGCCGATTTTTCCTATCAGGATGAAATTGCTAAAATTGCCGACGGTTTGGTGGTATGCCAGTATCACACAATTGGCAGCGATCTGGATGGTATGTACTTCTGTTGGCTGAATTCCTGGCATAATTGGGGCAATAATCAGTCCACGGCTTTATTGAAGGCATATCAGATTACAAAAAGTAAAAAATATATTGATAGTGTCAGCAGATGGGCTGATAATTTCGTACCATTTCTGATTAGAAATTATTATCCCTGGGATATAACAGTTTTACCCGATGGTACGTATTCGATGAATGAATTTCCACAGATTGCCTATGGAATCCATTCAATATACAGCGGGTTGAAGCTGCTTGCAGAGATAACCGAAAATCAAGCATATTTACACTATTCTGAAACAGTATTTGCATGGTTTAATGGTAAAAACCATGCTGGTACACCGATGTACGATCCGGAATCCGGGCGTTGCTTTGATGGGATTAACAGCGAGGATGAAGTGAATTTTAATTCCGGGGCGGAGTCAACGATTGAGTGTCTGCTAGCGATTCAAAAACGCGGCGCTTTTTAGTGATATTTCATTCAAATTTGTAAAAATTCATAAATATTTTTATTCGCCAGAATCCCACGTCCGTAAAGGCAATAACTCTTTTGCTTTGACTTTGAATGGTTTTGCCATCGTTCCGGTAATAACCCAGGCTTCTTTATTGAATTCATAAATGAGTTCCCGGCAACGTCCGCATGGTGATAGTAAGAAGTACTTGCCTTCCGGGCTTTTCCATACCGCCACAATTGTTTCAAGGTCGCGATGACCGTCGGCAACCATACAACTCATCGCCGCCACTTCGCCGCAGACATCCGCCCAATCGATCTGGGTTTCGATATGGATTCCAGTGTACACATTATCGCTGACTGTGCGAATTGCGGCTGCGACTTCATGGTGATTCTGGTTGTAAAGTCGGTTGGCGGTGCTGATCGCTTCATTAAGAAGAGCAAAGTCTTTTTGAATTAATTTGGTCTTTTTCATAATTTTCTATTTGCTTATTAAACGATTTTATATTTTCCAGTTTTTAAAATTTCTGTTGATCGACTGATATCCGGTTTTAATTCCACTACGCCGAATACCGCCGGTTCGGTGATCGAAACCAACAATTTCACCATCCAATTCAGAAATAATCCGACAGGCATAGAGTCCATCTTCGAAGGGTGATAGTATATGGGGCTTATTTTTGAATGAAAGAGCGGTTGCGGATTTAATTCCGTATAAACCGCCGCTGCCCATTGAACCGGGCGTGGCATCGTATTTCGGACCGGTGGAAAAAACCAGTTCGACACCACTATTGGGATTCTTCAATATCTGAGCGACCTCCATTTCGGAATAAAAACCGGGGTCAGCGACAGGAGGCAAATACTCCCAGCTCCTGAAATCCCCATCCCTGGAACGTAAGAGGGCAACGACACCATTTTTCCCGGCAGGACGATTTGCAGATTTGGCGGTAACCAACATGTAAATCTTACCGGAATAACGAAACAAGAAGGGATCCCGCCAGGCATGAATAGTAATGTCATTGGCAATATTTCGCGGAGTGTATATGACACCGTCCGGCTGAATCCGGATGTCCGGTAAAGAAGTCCATTTTGGAGAGTCGATTCGGTCGGCAAAGGCGATCCCGATATTCTGGGTTTTACCATCATCGATATTTTTATTCCGGGATGTATAAAATAATAGAAAACCGTTTTTTATACGGACAACATCACCGGTCCAGATGGAGCTGTTATCCCAGCGTTTTGGGGCGGCAGTCAGAACGTCACAGGGGCCCCAATCCATCCTTATGAAATCTCTGGTAACGCCATATCCTACCTGAGAAGCCCAATGATGTTTTTCATCCGGAACCAAAGCCGGATCGGCATTCAGATAAAACACATGAAAGAGTCTGCTGTTGTGATCAAAGTAGTACCAGAAATCCCAGATATAGCGGTTTGGATGTTGTAGCGTCGGATACATAATTTCCGGATATTATTGAAATGAATTTCAATTTGCAACTATTTCTTAGCAGTCAATCTTATTTATTCACAACGTTTGTCAAATCAAAAATTTTCTCTTAATGAGCTCAGGTGAAATTGATCGGATTCAATTTTATAATGAACTGATTCTGATTTATCGTCAACTATTTTAGCATTAGACTGTCACTAAATATTGATTGTATTTTATCTAAATTTTATTTAAATACCGAAAAATAGGAAAGTTACCTCGTTGAAAGGTCTTAGATTCGGAGCATAGTTCAGAATGTAGGCTTTTTAATTGAGCGAAATTCCAATTTTTAGGACTAAGGTATGTGGGTGCTGCCCAGCAAGTTATTTCAAATATTTTGTCGGGGGATAAATATAAACTTACGAAAGTTTATTAACGACAAAATTCTCAGAATAACCCTCATATCTATTCTAATTTCCCCATTCCTTTCGGCTCAAACCAATATTGCGGTTCTTAATTTCACTGCTCGTGATGTTACGAATATCGAAGCCCAGGTGGTTTCGGATAGAATTCGAATCGCCCTGAAAAACACCGGCAGTTTTACCGTCATCGAAAGAAATCTCATGGACCGTTTACTGGGCGAACAATCGCTGCAGCAGTCCGGCTGTACGGAATCCGATTGCATGGTGGAGGTCGGTAAATTACTTTCGGTCAAACAGATTGTCGGTGGCAGTCTGTCAAAAATTGGCAATCAGCTGGTTATCGAGGCAAAACTCATTGATGTCGAGACTGGTGAGATATTAAATAATGTCATCAAGGATTTTACCGGTCCCTACGAGTTACTGCTGTCCCGGGTTGTCCCGGATGTTGCCGATATGCTATCCGCGACAGACTATGGATCCCGATCAAGCTCGAAAATGAATATTGCTCTGCTGGAATTTGAATCCAGGGGACTGAGCGAAACCGAAGCGGCGATTATTTCAGATAGAATCCGCCTGGAGTTGAAAAACACCGGCAAATACAATGTTCTCGAACGGGAGATGATGAAGGCAATTCTGAAAGAGCAGTCCTTTCAGCAGAGCGGCTGTACGGAATCGGAGTGCCTGGTTGAGGTTGGTCAGCTCCTCTCGGTTGCGAAGATGGTGGGCGGCAGTATTTCGAAGATTGGCAATCTGTATGTCATTGAAGCCCGGATTATCGATGTGGAATCCGGCAGTATCGACTACAATGTTGCCGAAGATTACTCAGGACCAATTGAACTACTGCTGGTCAATGTAACTAAAAAAGTTGCTCAAAGACTTGCCGGACAGGATATTAGCGCAGATCAAAAACCCAAAACGGCTTTTACCGGACAAGCGGATTTATATGTCAGTTCAACCCCAGCAGGGGGAGTTATTTATTTTGATGGTGCTCCGTTAAATAAAGTCACGCCATCGACATTCAACAATTTGCCGGCAGGTGTTCATAAAGTGAAAGTCGAAAAAGGTGATCTGATCGCTGAACAGGAATTTGAACTTGTGTCCGGCAGATTGAATCGCTTGAAATTGAAACTGGCAGAAAAGAGATACACTGCAATTATCTATTCCAATCCATCAGTTGCCAATGTCATTATTAAAGGTCAGCTGATTGGGCAGACACCCACCGAATATAATTTCAAAAAACAGGATATGCCTTTTGATATTACCATTCAGCAGGAAGGATATTTTCCTTATAAAATTCGTATTGAGGAGTCTGTCGAAACGACGTCGAGAATCAATGCTGAATTAATCCGCGGCGGAAGAATTTCGGTTCGTTCAATGCCGGAGAGTCAGCTCTTTATTAATAAAAAATTTATTGCTACAACGCCTTACCTGAGTCCGTTGATGCAACTGGGCAGCTATCAACTGGAACTGCGGCGCGGTGGATACCGCCCTGTCACGAAGACTGTTGAGTTGACGGACGCAATCTCAATGATCCAGATATCTGAGAACCTGGAACAGCTGTTTTGTCAAATGGAATTTTTGATTAAACCGCTGGGTGCAGATGTTTTTATCGATGGAAGACAGATTGACAGCCGGATCGCAAATAATGTAAAACTTCCGCATGGTCAGCATCAATTAAAATTGAAGAAGAGCGGCTATTTTACGATCAAAAAAAATCTAAATGTCTATTCCGAGAGTACCCAAAAAGAATCTTTTGTGTTACAGCCCAAATCAAAATTTACGGCAATTATGTTATCAATGGCTCTGCCCGGTTCCGGACAGCTGTATTATGGAAAAGTGGGCAGAGGTCTGGTAATAACCGGGATTACCGCCGGCTTGGCGGTTTGCAGCTACTATTATAACAACGAATTTGTCAGCAGCTGGGATCAATTCAATATCGATCTGGAAAATTATCGGAACGCGACCACACTTTCAGAGATTGAGCGTACTAAAAAACTCAAAAACAGCAGTTACGAAACCGCTATCATGAACCGCAATTTTGCATTGGGTTCAATGGGTGCTCTGGGGGCGGTCTGGCTTTACAATGTGTGGAATGCCGGTCATAATTTTAAGGGGATTCCGAAGCGGCTTGCTATCCGGTCGGATGGTCAGAATGTTATCAAATTATCCTATAAATTTTAAGGTGCTTTATTAATCGTAATCACGACATAAAAACCTGGCTGGTACTCCTTTTAGCAGGATTGGTTATCATGTTTCTGAGTGCGTGTGATGTCTTGACTACGCCGGTGGAACATGAAAATCCCGATGACAATCCCATCGATCCTGATAATCCTGAATATGTACCGCCGCTGGCAACAATTACTGTTGGTCCTGTTAGTGGCAGTATCATCGATACCGATGAGGTAATGTTTTGCTGGTGTGGAAATACGGAAGATTGCCTGTTTTCGTATAAATTGAATAATAATCCCTGGTCGCCATGGGATGCCGATACGACTGTTTCATTTAACTATCTGGATGAACTGGATTATCTGTTTCAGCTGAAAGCCAGCTATCCGACCGGTTCGGAACAGGCAGTTCCTGAAACCGTAACCTTTACCGTGGATGCGATCGAGGGTCCTGCCCTGTGGCTGTATCACAAGAAGGTGAAGACGACCGTCAACGATACCTTTTCCGTGTATGTTGTCGTGGAAGAGGTCAATGATCTTGCGATGGCGGCAGTCAATCTGAATTTCAACCCTGAATATTTACAGATACAAAGTTATGAAATATTAGAGAATGATTCGGTTCTAGCCGGTAAGCAGGTCATTCAGGTTGACAACCATGATAATGACATCGGCAAAATGACGGTTTATCTGGCACTGGTTTCCAGTGAGAATGCGAGCGTTTCCGGAACCGGTTCGATTATCCGGATAGTTTTTCGATCGCTGAAACAGGGTATAACGGAGATTGAGTTTGATGACGATTGCTATTTTCGGAAAGCTGATAATACGGAGATTCCGATGTTGGATAGAGTGAATTCATTGGTTGAGATTGAATGATGATTTGTAAAAACGCCGTGAACGGCGTCTATCAGAACATTTGTTCATTATTCTATCCCCGCCC
>CAZSDW010000005.1:0-117826 GCA_964605705.1 uncultured bacterium | reverse complement strand
GCGACGAACGACTAAACTACTGCGATGGCTGACATATTGATGACGAATTGTCATTTACTGGTGATGAAATATCATTTATGATACTGATTTTCCGGTAATCGCGCTATCTCGATCAATAGTCTTGCGGCAGTCATTGTGTGTTTTGAAAATTCAAACAACCGGGAGCAGTTGTTTTTCATCTTTGGGTCCTAAGTTTTTCTATCCTCAAGGGGCAATTTCAATTATCAAAGAGCAACACCCCAAGCGAGTGGCCTCTCATTTAATAGTATATTGCCCTTAATGACAGTTTCTATTTAAAAGATATATTCAAAAGATGCAAGGACTTATTTCAAAACAGGAAAAATATTTAGGGCAATTGATAAATCTCCGGTTCAATTATTGAATTGGATCGCCCTGATATTTAATTTCTTTTACACACTTAGTTCCTCGTCTTTCCCCTTTTTCCTTGAATCCTTTTCCATTTGTAAATATCTTTACAGGCATTAAGGCAGATTAACATAATAGATGCTTATTAATAAACGGAGACAGCGATGAAAAGAGTTGTGGTATTTTTAATGGTGTTTTTTCTGGCAATTGGAACGATGGCACAACCCATCCGCTTTGCCTGTGTGGGGAACAGTATTACATCCGGAGCCGGTGATCCTAAAACCAATCCGGACACTTATCCCGCCCAGTTGCGTATTTTAATGGGTGCCGAATATGATATTCAGAATTTTGGTGTATCGGGACGCACTCTGCTGAGGAAAGGGGATTATCCGCTGTGGGACGAGGAGGCGTTTAGCGAAGCGCTGGCATTCAATCCCAATATCGTCACCATCATGCTGGGCACCAATGATTCCAAACCCTATAACTGGGTATATAAAGATGAATTCGTCACGGACTTTACGGCTATGATCGACACATTTCGTTCATTGGCGGCTAATCCGGATATTTACCTGTGTATTCCGCCGCCGGCTTTCAGCATTCAATGGGATATCGACGACTCAATCATTACCGCCGATATCATCCCCCGGATTCAGCAGGTAGCGACAGAAAAGGGCACACCACTGATCGATTTTCGGACACCCTTCGTTGATAAAAATTATCTCTTCCCGGATGACATACATCCCTCCATCGAAGGCTACTGGGAATTTGCCAAAATTTTCTACAATTTTTTCACCGATAGTATGGTATTGAAACTGGATGATGTCAACCTGGCGCTGAATAAAACGGTATTGTCATCTTCTTCGATCATGCCCCCCGGCAACCTGGTGGACGGAGATCGAAGCAGCGCCTGGGTCTGTAATGAAGCTGAATCGGTTACCATTGATCTGGAATCAGTGCAGTCCATGAATATGTTCCAGGTGTTTTTTCAGGAAGAATCCGTTTATCAATATCGGATCGAAACCAGCCCTGATAACAGTACCTGGAATATGGCAGTGGATAAAATGGCTAACCCGGAAAGCAGCTGCTTCACCTTCGATGAAATCACGGCAACCGATGCCCGGTACGTGCGTCTGACGGTCCGGCGATCTGAAAATACCGGTCACTATATCCCGATTTTCGAATTTAAAATACTGGCAACAGCGCCGATTCATGCCCCGATTCTCAGCTATGCCATCAACAAGGTTCTGGCAAGTAGCATCCGGTTTGACATCATTGCACAATCGACCCAGAGAGGCGGTTTTCTGAAATATCTTTACAACACCAATTCTACCGATCCGATCTGTACCGCCGGAGCTGGCTATCGAAGCGACTCGCTTTTGACCACCCGCGCCTCCATTCCAATCGATGGCGAACGGCATTATCTGGCAGTCTATTACCGGGATGGATTTGAGGCAGTCTCCGATACCCTGCAGCTGGACTATTCTCTGACATCTGTTACTGAAAATACTGCCGAATTACCAACCCGTTTCTCACTGAACCAGAACTATCCCAATCCCTTTAACGCGGAGACCATGATTTCTTTCGATATTTCTCAGAAATCCCGGGTGCAGTTGGTTCTGATCAATATTCACGGTCAGTATGTCCGGCAATTGGTTAATCAGGAATTCCAACCGGGTAAATATCAAGTGGCTCTCAATGCCGATGATCTGACCAGCGGTATATATTTTATTCAAATGAAAGCCGGTCAAACAATCTCGACGCGCAAAATAGCACTGCTGAAATAGTACTGCTCAATTTTTAGCAGATCTCAGCCTGATCTTCCGGTTCAGCTGCTATTTACTATTAGGAAGATCTTCCTTATTTCATCAGCAGGCATTTACTGAGGGTATGGGATTTATCAGTTTTTATCATGTAAAAATAGACGCCTGAAGCTCGATCAGAAGCGTCCCATGATATTGTATAAGTTCCAGCGTTTTGCAGCTTGTTTATTAATGTTTCAACCCGTTGACCGGTTAAGGTATAAACCGATAATACCACAGAGGATTTACTTTGTAATGTGTACTGGAAATTGGTGACGGGATTAAAAGGATTGGGGTAATTTACGATGGCCAGGTCAAATTGGTCAGGAGATGTCTCCGGAGTAATTTCACTGGTATTCAGCACGGTTACGACAATTGTATCGGAATAGCTGATTAAATTACTGTCATCTTTGGCAATCGCTACTAATTGATAATTTCCGGGATTCAAACCAATGAGTGCCCACTGGTAAGGCGCTGTCGAATCCTGCCCTTCAGAAACTCCGTTGATATACAGCTCGGTAAAACTGATCTCACCATCCATATCATAAGCCACAAGTTCGACACTGATCGCCGAATCGGGATGAAATTGAGCAGATTGCTCCGGTGAAATTATATCCACCGTTGGAGCAGGCTTCAGCATTGTATTCAAATCCCACTCTTCTTCATTGAAAGTCCGATAAGTTTCCGGCAGATCAGGAAATCCGCCACGCTCTGTTTCAAAATCAATGATTCCGCCACTGATCGTCAGCATCTCGTTGATGATACGAATATCGATTTCATCCCGGTCCCACGGTCGGGCGCCGGCATTTTTAATTACATAATCCCGGACATTACTGGCAGGTATCGGATGAAGATTATCGTGCCAGACAGGGATCGTATCCGTAAGTTTCGAATCGCTGCCGTAATAGAGATTGGTGTTATTACCAGAATAATTCAAAGCAATATTATCTTCCATAAAAACTTCACAATCACCGTTATCCACATCAAGTAAAACAATATTATCGGTACTGGGGCCATATTGCAGCACATTTCCAATAACCGCCATCTGACCGGTTTCGTGCGGATGACCTGTCCATTCACTTTCGACCAGGTTATAACGAATGGCTGAACCCTCCGGATTATAGATATAATTGTTCAGAACGACGCCCCTCGCGCCGCCTTTGAAATAGGGATTTCTCTTGACATTGTGAGCATAAATATTATTGAGAATCGCAACTTCCGTGACATTATCGTGAATCAGGGAGCCTTTGGAATGTTCGCCTTTTGTATGAGTTGCCTGACTCAATCCCTCGGAAATGATATTGTTACTCATGGTGATGCTGTGAGATGTATTCGCCCGCCACTCATCAGCGGTGCTGCCATCAAATTGGGGACCCGAAGCGGAGCAGTTTTCATCCACTGCCCAACTGATAGAGCAATGATCAATAATCACATTCCAGGCAGCGTCTGTCGTAATTCCATCGGGTTCCCAGTCCTTACTATGTCGGGCGGCGCCTGGTCTGATCCGGATATGCCGAATGATAACATCGTGGGTATGGACACTTACTGATCCATCAATAATCGTAATCCCGGGCGAGGGAGCGGTTTGACCGGCAATTGTTAAAAATGGTTCGCGAATAGTAATTCTGGAACCTTGCAGATCAATGATACCGCCGACTTCAAAAACGATTATTCTGGCACCTTCAGCAGCAAGCGCGGCAGTGAATGAACCGGCCCCGGATGCATTCAGATTGGTGACCCGGAGAATCCGTCCATCCCTTCCGCCGGGAGTTTCAGCTGCCCAACCCCGGGCATCGTGAAAAGCCAGCGCCTGAGCGTGTATATTCATCCCGGACACTATCAGATATATTGATAAGAGGACCAGCTTATTTTGCATGACCCATAAATAATTCATCTTTTGCATTATTCAAGACCTAAATAAATTTCATGTTTTTAAAATTCCATCAAAAATTTACAGATACAATACATAGAAATAATAATTTTTCATACCCTTTTCTACGCTTTGAAAGAAATCCTTAATATCATTATATTTACGCATGGAAGATGGAGGCAAATATCGCATGGAGACTGAAAAATTTTCTCCTCATGCCAAAGACATCTATAAAAAAGCGCTGGCTTATGTAGTCAATAAGGAGCACGAGGTACGGGAAAAAGGAAAATTAGCCATTGGTGGATTATTTGAGATGGCAAAACTCATTGTCGATGCAACTGAGCAATCGGAGCAGCTGAATTCTTTTGCTATCTACTATTATGACACCGCAGACATTACCCGCAGTCATGTGGTTAATGTAGCAATATTTGCCACAGTTCTTGCTCGCGGACTGGGTTATTCAGATGACGAATTAATCCGGGTTTGCGCTTCGGCACTGCTGCACGATATTGGCATCAGTAAAATGGATTCCGCAATCTTAAATAAAATGACCCGGCATTTGAAACATTCTGAAATTACCGCAATGAAAAACCATTCCGGATTCGGGTATGAAATCATTATGCAATCCGATCACAGACTTGAGGAAATCGCCAAAATCGTTTACCAGCATCACGAGAAGGGGGATGGATCCGGATATCCAAAACATCTCCACGAAGATGAAATGCTGCCGGCAGCAAAAATCCTCTCTCTCATCGATACCTATGAAGCCCTTTTACATCCTCGCGATCACCGGGATGCCCTGGTACCGCCCCAAGGTATTCATGAACTCATCAGGCAGGAAGGTACCCATTTTTCGCAACGATTAATGAAAATCCTGGTCGAGACAATTTCAATTTACCCGGCTGGTTGTTATATTCAGCTGAATTCCGATGAGACCGCCAAAGTGGTCAAAACCAATCCGAAATTTCCCACCCGACCGGAAATCCGGATTCTAACCGATCGAAACGGCAATCCCGTCCCCCATCAGATTCTTGATCTCACTCAAAATTCACTGACCGTCATTAACAGATGTATCCCGCCGCCGGGCATGACCCGAATCAGCGGTCAGTGATAATATTAAATGACTGGTTCCTAATATTTTTTTACCAGCGGGCTGTGGGAGATAATCATATCGGCATAATCCTCAAACAGCTGGATATAGGTCTCTTTAGTCGGGTATTTTAACAGACTGATATATTTAGTAAATTTTCCATAGCCGGCAATTTGCTGATAATGATTATCCCAGATCAGATACTCAAGACCGGTGCTTATGGAAAAAGTCTTATCGGTGCCGTTCCCGATGTTGTTCATCGATTCCTGGTAATCTTTTTTAAAATACAAATCCTCGAAAAAAAGCACATAATCGGGCGTAATGCCATAAAACCGGATAATGCCGGATTGTGGACAGATCATATCCAAATGGTATTTATCAACGGCGGTTAGAGTCCTCCGCCTAAAAGTAACATTTTCCGGTCTGAAGTACGGATCGATACCCATGACCCTGGCAGTGGTAATTTCCGAAATAGCCGAGCCCATGTAATTATTAAAATAGTTCAACTCGCTCCAGGTAAATTGCCTGGCGCTTGCGCCTGCCGACCGAGCTGATTTTCCTGGATTCATTGAATCCACGATAATTGCATTCAGAGGCATCACCAGCAAGGTCGCATCGAATTTCCGCAGATTCGAATATTCGGGGTAAACTACCTGAAAATTACCGGCGGAACAGGCATTCAATCTTATAATGATATATCCAAGGATTACCAGTAAGAAAACAACGGTATCTTTTCCAGCTCGGCATGATTCTTTATTACGGCATACATACATGAGTCAATCGAAATTTATGATGATGAAAAATGAGATTATGATAGGAGAGCCCAAATTGACTTTGAGCTCTCCTATCTGTAAACGAACGAGTTTATAATTTTCTTATGCTAGTCGATATTTGGATTCGCATTCCGCTCCTTTTCGGTAATGGGCAGATACTTCCAGGTATTACTTGCCAGGTGCCAGATATCAAAACGCCGCTGGTCAATCAGTCGCTGCCCGGTCAGGAAGAGTTCCTTATCCCGCTCAGCAATAATCACATCCTGATCCACGGTTGTCAGGTCACCGATTCCATAACTCGATCTGACAGCATTCACCAAAGCAACCGCATCTCCAGCCTGACCCCGCAAGGCTGCCAGTTCGGCAAGCATGAGGTTTGTCTCCTGCCAGGACATGTACCGAATCGGAGAGGCATCATCAGGATACATAGCCTGGGTCCAGTAAACCGTCGTATCTCCCTCGGTTGCCCGCAGATCGTCAGGCATTTCGACAATCAGAATTCGATTGGCTTCGAGAGGATCAGCCACGATATAATCATTGAACCGATCATCGACGATTACCTGCAGCCGCAGATAAATGCTGCCCTGCTGCCACATATAGTTATCAGCTGTGGCAGAAAACTGCGCCAAAAACGGTGAGTCACCCTCGACTAAGCCCTGGTCTGCTTGGATTTTAGCATTCGCCCATTCACCCTTGTACAAATAGCAGCGCGCCATGAGTGAATGAACGATCTTTTCTTCTTCCGAGGTCGAGGCAAAATTCAGCGCCATACTAAATTTTGCGAGGGCGGTATCATACATTGCTGCTTCGGGGATAAAGGGACCAGCATTCAGACAACCGCCCCCACCGCCGGTTTTTTCAAGGCCAAAAAATCCGGCATAAGTCTCACAGGCAATCCCGTTATACAAATAGGCATTGTATAAACCGTTGTTTTTCAGTGCGGCGCTGATCGGATTTTCCGGTGTATCAATTCGGTTATTGATCCGGTCGATCAGATCAGATGAACAAAACCACAGTTCACCGACATTGTACGCCAGCCCATCGACACTGTTATTATCAATTTGAATCTCACCTTCTTCCAACTCTCTGAAGGTGGAGTAAGTCGCATCTTTGGATGCAGTCGGATCAAAAATGAGCTGATCATCCAGGAGATCACCAAACATGACCACCCGTTCAACAGTTGAAGAGAAATTCGCCTTAATGCCATTGATCAGGAATTCAATATCCGTCGAATCCACGATCACATCATCTGTAATAATATCCTCATAGTCGGGAAGATCCTGGACAAAGTCTTCGCATGAAAAGAGGACCAGCAGACAACTTATCAATCCCAGGCTCAAAATTATTCTATAGTATTTCATGTTATCCTCCTCCTAGAATCCTAATTGAAAACTCAGCATCAATGTTTTGGGATGCTGCAAGGTCATAAAATCCAGCGCTTTGTCCAGAGCGATATTCGGATCGTCAGTATTCGACGACGCCCCGGAAGCATTCACTTCCGGATCAGGACCACTGTATTTCGTCCAGGTCAGCAAATTCGTTCCGGATAAAGTCACTGTTAATTTTCTGATACCACTGTTCTTGAGATATTTTCTCAGCAGGTGCGACGCATCATAACCAATGCTGACTTCCCGCACTTTGAAGTAATCCGCATCCTCGATAAATCCGGCATAGGAACCGTAGTAAACTGCTTCATATTTCGTAAAGGTTTTAACGGCATTTCTATATTCGGAACTGGAATAATCATAATCGGTCAACACATCCAGTGAATCAATCAGGTTCATGGCTTCGACATATTCCACATTGTTCTCATAATAGGTCTGAAAGACTTTGGTATAATTCAGGATTTTACATTTTGTTTTCCAGTCAAACAGCGTGTAAATAGTGAAGTCCCGGAACAGATTCAGCGAAAAAGACAGGGACCCTCGGTAAAATGGCATTGCGCTGCCAAGGTCAACTTTTTCATCGGTCAGTGTAAAATGATCGAACCTTCCATCGGCATCATAGATAAGTGAATCTACTTTGTAATCATAAAACGTATATTTGGGCATGCCTTCCTGAATGACCTGAGTATCAAAGTTGGACCAGATTGGTTGAGCATCGCCCATATCAACCACTTCATTATCCTGCCAGGTATTGAGTTGGTTGAAGGATAATTGCAGATTTTTCCGGTTGATTAATCTGCCATTCAATGCCAATTCCATCGCCCAGCCTTTGACCTGTCCAACATTCGCCGGAATATTGGATGCTGTCAGACCGGTGGATGGTGCCAATTCCCGCCAGACAATGGAATTTTCGGTATTCAACTTTGAATAGGTCAATTCCATGCCATATCTTGACAGAACTTCCAGGTCCATCCCAAGTTCTAGCTCTTTGACTCTTTCCGGTTTGAGCAATTCATCACCAATCTGGGACACGACCGCCGCCGGTCCATATCCGGACTGTTCCGCCTCCCACAGTAGTTTAATCGTCTGTTCCGGAAGTGGCAGCTGACCGGTTTCACCGTAGGCAACTCTCAGCTTCATCATGTTAAAAGCCGAAGGCAGAATCCCGAATTTATCCAGGCGCACTGCGGTACTGATATTCGGATAGTAGATGCTGGGGACATCCTCTGAAAGACTGCTGGCGAAATCCTGCCGGATACCAGCTGTGAAGAAAAATCGATCCTGAAACGAAAGTTTATTATTCAAATAGATACCGGCTTTTCGGGCAAACTCAAAATCCTCCTGATAATCAACCATATCCGATGCGGACTGGATAACCCTTAACTTATTCGAAGAAAGTGAATCGGATTCCATGGCACTGTCCCGCATTTTACGTTCAAAAATCTGGACACCTGCCGTGGTCGTTCCACTGAGCAGGTTCTTCAGGTTATAATTGAAATGAATGTTTGCGTCATAGGTATATTGAATATTCTGACGATTATAAATCATTCGAGCGCCATGATCATACAGGTAGCCGCCCCATGGCGGATAGTACTCGATAGAATTCAAATGGGTGTTATCAACGCCCATACCCACATTTGCCATAATATTCTTGAAAGGAGTATAAGTCGCTTTGACACTACCGGAAAACTGGGTAATCTTACGGTCTTCATCCGCCGCTTCAATACTCAGACTATCCAACATCAGATATGACTGTGATAAAACGACCGTGTTTCCGAGATATCCGAAAATATTGTTATCATTTTCAGGACGTTCAAGATTATTATCAGCATAGGTAGTGGTCACACTGATTTTTAAATTTTCCATGGGAAGTGCATCGATATTCAGACGGATGTTCTGACGATCCATATAATTATTGCGAGTCAACCCCTGCTCGTACCTTTTACCAAGTGAGAGGTAGTACCGCGAAGATTCGGTTCCGCCGGCGACATTCAGGCTGTGGGCTTCAATCAGACCATCCCGGAAGATTTTGTTAGCATCTTTATAGGTATATATATCATCCTCCGTGTATTGATAGGATTGCTGATTGACTCCGGTCTGATATTTATAATTGATATTATACCCCTTACCACTTTCAACAATTTCGCCCTTTTTCGTTGTAATCAGGACAACACCGTTGGCACCGTCAGTACCATAAGTGGCGGCAGAAGCAGGTCCCTTCAGAATTTCAATATTATCGATATCCTCCGGATTGAGCGATGATAGAATACTCGTCTGCTGACCACCTTTATTATAACCAATCGGACCTTCAATCTCCGAGTTATCAACCCGAATACCATCCACATAAATAACCGGCTGACCATTACCGTTCAAGCCGCCACCGGAACGGATATCAAAGCGATAGGAACTTCCGGCGTTTCCACTGGATGTCATTACCGAAGCACCGGGCACTTTGGCATTCACCATTTGTGACAGGGTTTGGTAAGAATTCAGCTCGGTCAATTCACTCGCTTTAATGCTGCTGACGGACACTTCAGCAATTGACTTGGCTGTCTGTGAAGCAATTCCGGTTACAACAACTTCCTCACCTCGCAAAATATCCTCTTCCATTCGAACGGTGACTTTCGATAAATCCGAGCGAGGATCCAGGGTCACTTCTTGAGTTTTGTAGCCCATATAGGTGACCGTTAAAACAAACTCTTGATCGGTTTCATATGTGATGTAAAACCTGCCATTGACATCAGTAGCAGATCCAATATTGGTTCCACTGACGACAATATTGGCACCGATCAGCGGTTCTCCGGTGAGTCTATCGACCACCGTTCCTGATACTTTCCCATCTGCTGCTCCCAGAATAACAAAAGGAAATAGTACCATCATCATAAGTACTGTTACACTTTTTCCCATACAATCCTCCATTTGGTTTTTCTTTTATTTCAACAGCATTTCGATCTGTTTTTTTAACGCTGTCTTTAATACCGTTCCCTGTATCAGATTCACCATTCGTCCATCTTTAAAGAAAAGGAATGTCAATGATTGCCGCGTGCAGTAACGTTCAGCAAGAGTTGCATATTTTTCAAAATCCAGTTTCCCGAACCTGATCTTTCCATTAAAACATTCGACCAGGTCTTCAATTATTGGCGCCATAATATGCGCATCGCCACTCCACTCTGCTTCACAGATCAGAACTACCGGTTGTTCACTTTCCAGCACGGTTTTTTGAAAATTCCTCTCTGTACATCTAAAAATCTTCATTTGCCTTTTCGCCGAATTGCTTATTTCTGTTTTACTGGTTTTTCCCTTTTCAATCTCTGTACCACATTTTTGACCAATTTCATAATTCAATTATTATTAATTATTTACAGTGCTTTTATTGGCACCATACCTGAAATTTCAGGAATGAATTTTTGCTGAAATATCAGATAATGCCGAAATATCAGATAAACTCCATTTAACTTTTCATCCGATAAGCATTTAAAGATATTAAACCGATCACCAGCAGATTATTCGGTTTTTTCCGGGCTAATTTGCCTTCAAATAATGGATGCCGGGAGCTAGTCAGGACGACAACAGACTCTATAGTTCTCAAACTCCTCTGCCTGGGAACAGATCAATCCTTCCAAATATCCTGCAGTTTATAAGAGGAAATTGGGAGTGACCAGAGTGGTACTCCCAATTCATGTGGGTTTGGGGAATGGAGTGCTTATGTATATTTCAAGGACTGTGCCAGTACTCTATATTGCTGTTTATGTCCTTATATTTTATAGATTTATCCGATAATGTCCATCCGCCGGAAATAAAAAATATTTCTGACATTTCATCAATTTCCGATATATAGGCAGTTTATACCTTAGGTGGTGATATGTTCAACTTTTTCATTCGGGAGTAGAGCGTTTTCGGATTTATTTTAAGTAAATTGGCAGCTCCCTGAGCACCGCTGATCCGACCTTTAGTAATTTCCAGTGCCTTTATAATATGCGTTCGCTGGATGTTATCAAGCGATTCCATTGAAGATTGATCCATTCTGACCTGATTGGATTTGAAGCTATTTCCCAGGCGCAGGGTACTGTCTTTGCTGATAATAATCGCACGCTGGATAACATTTTCAAGTTCCCGGACATTACCAGGCCAGTCATAATTACTCAGTTCATCTATAACACTCTGAGGTATATTCTGGATATGTTTCCCCAGTTTCTGACTGTAGTTTCGGACACAATGCTTAATCAACAAGGGAATATCTTCCTTGCGATCTCTTAGGGGTGGTAATTGAATCGGAAAAACGTTCAATCGATAATATAAGTCCTCCCGAAATTTCCCCGCTTCAATCTCCTTTTCAAGATGGCGATTCGTCGCAGCAAGAACCCGCACATCTATTTTTATTGTTTGGGTACTGCCAATCCGCTCGAATTCTCCATCCTGCAGAATTCGCAGTAATTTGGTCTGCAGTTTTGGTGAAAGTTCACCGATTTCATCCAGAAAAATCGTCCCGCCGTTAGCAATTTCAAAACGACCGATTTTTTTTGATGTTGCCCCGGTAAACGAGCCTTTCTCGTGTCCGAAAAGTTCACTTTCGATTAGTGTCGGAGGTAAGGCAGAGCAATCCACTTTGACCAGAGTATGGTCTTTCCGGGTACTGATATTGTGGATCGCACGGGCAATTAACTCTTTGCCGGTTCCTGATTCTCCGGTGATTAAAACAGTTGAATTTGTGGATGCCACCTGTTCGACCTGTCGTAGTATTTTTTTCAACGCTTCACTACGGGTGATGATATTGGCAAAATTATGTTCCAGCTTGATCTCATCCTGCAAATAGATGTTTTCAGCCTGCAACCGGTTCTTTAATTTCTCAACCTGGGATAATGCATTTTCCAGCGCTTTGGCGCTTCGTGATTTTTCTGCCATCTGCTCTTCCAGGAGGTGGCGTTTCCGATTCAGAGAATGAATCCGCAATCGATACAGACTATAGGCGATTGACAATAAACTCAGAGCAATCAGAATTTTAAACCAAAGAGTTTTCCAAAAAGGCGGGGATATTTTTATCCAGATTGTCCGGGGATCATCAGTCCAGACATTATCACTGTTGGCAGCATTAATTTTCAAATTGTACCCACCGGGAGGCAGGTTTGTATAGGTAATGAACCGGCGATTTCCTGAATAATTCCAGTCTTTATCGTAGCCTTCCATGATATAGGCATATTGATTCTGTTCCGGGCAGAGATAGTGCAGCGCGGCGCATTTAAAAGAAATGACGCGATCCTGATACGTCAGGTATAGTGAATCGGTGACCGTTATCGACCGATTCAGAATAATCCTCGAACTTTTATCATTACCGATCGGGACAGAGGTATTAAATATCTGAAAATCTGTTACAACAACTTTGGGAGGAAACTGAGCGGTCGTGATATTCTCCGGATAAAACGCATTGAACCCATTCAGCCCGCCAAAAAACATTTCACCGGTCTGACTCTTAAACGCACTGCCTTTATTAAACTCATTGCCCTGTAATCCCTCATTTTGATCATAATTGATAAAGGACTCCGTTGCTGTATCAAAATGGGACAGACCATTATTGGTACTAATCCATAAACATCCCTCCTGGTCTTCTAAAATCCCGTAAATGATATTATCGGGAAGCCCATCCTGAATGGTATATCGGACAAACTGTTTACGCTCGGCAATATATTTGTTCAAGCCACCGCCATGGGTACCAATCCAGAGGATTCCGGACCGATCTTCATAAATTGAGGTGACAATATCACTGCTCAGACTGGTACTGTCACCGGGTACTCTTCGAAAACTTATAAATGTTGGAGATTCAGAAAATTTTTCTTCCGCCGGCAGACAATGAAGACCACCGATATGAGTTCCGATCCAAAGGTTGCCATGGCGATCAATAAATAGTGAATAGATAAAATTACTTCCCATTGGATTTGAATCTGCAGAGGGAATAAAATATTGATAGAAACGACCTGTCTCCGGTTCATAGCGGTTGAGTCCCCGCATGATCGTACCGATCCAGATATCCCCATTTTTATCTTCGCAAATATCGGTAATTTCATTTCCACTGAGGCTGTATTCTCGCCTGAAATTTGCCTTATAATGAGTAAATTTATTGGTTTCGGGATTGAATCGAATCAGTCCCTTCTCTTCTGTACCAAACCACAATTTCATATTTCTGTCCTGAAGAATGGATTTGACAATCACCGGAGATGATTCGTCTTCACCCGGTAATGTCAGGGAATAAAAGTTTTTAAATTCCTTCTCAGCATTGAGTTGATAGACACCGCCTTCAGAACTCGCAATCCATAAATCTCCCTGAGGATCTTCATGAAGCGCCCAGATACAGTTTTTATCGGTTTTAGGCATGGCGATATCGGATATAAGTTTATAATGGATGAAGCCCTTACCGTCAGGAATCATTTTATCGATACCACTGCCACTGGTCCCAATCCATAGTACTCCGGATTGATCGTAGTATAATGATTGGATAAATTCATTACTCAGGCTATGGGGATCACGAAGATCGTACCGATACCTTTGAATATAGGGATGACTTACATCTTTATTGCGCACGAGTGAATTCAGTCCGCCACCATAGGTTCCGATCCATAAGGTTCCCTTGTCATCTTCACTGATTGAAGTGATATTATCATTGCTGAGTGTTCCTTCGTCGTCCGGTATGCAATTGTATCGGGTAAAAGTCTGAGAACTTCGGTCAAAGCGATTAAGTCCATTTTGAGTACCAATCCACAAAGTTCCGAGCCGGTCTTCAAAAATCGCTCTTATCTTGTTACTGGCAATGGTCGCGGGATTATCCGGATCATTCTGAAAACTGGTAAAACGAGCATTCTCCCGATATCGCTCTCGTTTGGACAACTGGTTTAATCCACCGTTTCTGGTTCCAATCCAGATAATTCCCGTCTTATCTTCATACAAGACCGTGATATGATTATCAGTCAGACTGGATTCATCATCGGAATCGGCAATATAATGTACAAACTCCTGAGTTTGTGGGATTTTGCGATCCAGCCCCAGATTACTCCCAATCCATAAATTTTGCTGTTCGTCAACTAAAAGCGCATTAACAATATTACCGCTGACGCTGTAAGGATCGTCCGGATTGCTGCGGTAGGAAACGAATTCTTCGTGATAAGGATCAAACTTGTTGAGACCGCCACCCGATATGGCTAACCATAAATTACCCTCCGAATCTTCAACAATTGAACGGATAAATCCATTACTGATTGTATTGAGATTGTCCGGATCATGTTTATAGTTTCTAAATTCATAACCATCATAGCGACACAAGCCATTCCCGGTTCCAAACCACAGGAATCCCTTAGAATCCTGAAAGCTGCTATAGATTTCATTTTGGGTCAGTCCGTCTTCAACACTAAAATGATCAAATTTTACCTGCTTCTTACACCATGTCTCCGACCGTAAAGGAATTATCATTAAGTAAAGCATCACCCCAAAAAAGACACTTAATCCCTTCTTTGACCCCATAACTGACCACCCTCGTTGGTTGACGTAATGATTTAATATAAGGTAAAATCGCCCAATCAATCCACTTAAAAATATTTTCGACCGCTATCATCGGAATAAAGTTGTCAGATGATAGTTTCAATTTTTATTCGAACATTTGAACAATGTTTAAGTAAGCGCACCATGGACATATAGAAGGAGGAAAAAATATTGAGATATATTTTAAGCGATCAGAGTTTAATCCCTAACTCATCAATCTTCCGATAAAGTGAAGATAATCCGATACCGAGAACGTCGGCACAGCGATTTTTATCATTTTCAACCCGCTTGAGAATTGAGAGAATATGCTGTTTCTCAAAATTTCGAACCGAAGTTTTCAGGTCGTCAGCGTACTCCATAGAGACTCCCATCGACGCATGGGGCGGTAAATCCTTGAGGGTTATACAATCACCTTCACAGAGCAGAACTGCCCGCTCAATAACGTTTTCCAGTTCCCGTACCTCGCCCTTCCATTTATAATTCATCAGCACTTTCATCGTCTCGTTATCGACACCGAGGACTTTGCGCTTCAACTCCTGGTTGTACTTGGTTATGAAATGATTGACCAGTAGAGCAATATCATCCCGTCTTTCACTCAAAGATGGCAGATGGACATCAATAATATTCAGGCGGTAGTACAGATCCTCACGGAAATTACCTTCTTCAATCTCTTTTAAAAGATCTTTATTGGTTGCCGATAAAACCCGGGCGTCAACTTTGAGTGATGACGGGCTTCCGATAGGCTTGATCTCTTTTTCTTCGATAGCCCGCAGGAGCTTGACCTGAATATGAATTGGAATCTCGCCGACTTCATCAAGGAATAATGTCCCACCATTGGCAGCCCGGAAAACACCATCTTTATCCATAATCGCACCGGTAAAAGAGCCCTTTTTAAAACCAAAAAGTTCACTCTCAAACAGGTTTTCCGGAATTGCACCACAATTTATCGGTACAAAGGGTGCATTGGCGCGGGGACTATTCTGGTGGATTGCCCGGGCAACCAGTTCCTTTCCGGTACCACTTTTCCCGGTTATTAGAATATTTGAAGATGAGTTTGCCACCTTTTCAATCATTTTATAGACGTTCTGCATCGCCGGGCTGTCACCAATAATCAGATTTTGGTTGAACTTCGCATGGATTTCCTGTTTCAGATACTGGTTCTCAATGAGAATCTGCTGCATCTTGCGAATTTTGATCACACGAACAACAACATCATTATAATCCAGAGGTTTGATCAGATAATCGACCGCACCCTTCCTGAGTGCATCAATGGCGGTTTCGACTGTGGCTGACGCCGTAATAATCACGGTCATCGTATGAGGACTGATTTTTGTGACTTTTTCCAATACCTGAATGCCGTCCCATTTAGGCAATTTTATATCAACAATCAGAATATCATAATTGTCCTCTTTTATCTGCTTAATGGCTTCCTCGCCATCACTGACTTTGGTACAGATAAATCCTTTCTCGGTAAGAACCGTCGCTAAATATTCACGAATGTCACGATCACTGTCTGCAATCAGAAGTCTGCTACTCATATATTTTTCCTATCCCCGATAAATAATCCTATCTGATAATTGTAACTATATTCAATATTTTCTTAATTCTCATTTTCGGATGAATATAGACAGCCCCGATTCTTTAAACAATAATTATTTTCAGTTTTGATAGGAATTTAAAATGTTGACAAGTATTTTTTTTCATTATTGGGAAATTTTACAAATATCAGGTAAGGTAAATTTTTACATTCAATTACAAAACAAATAGTATCAAGTGAACAATTTTACAGTCCATTAGCAGTAAAAATCCTGCCGTCCTCGTCAATAGAATAGCGTTATTTCCATTGACTTTATAGAGGATTGAAATTAACTTCCGTAAGCTGTTTTTAAAGTGCATTTTATATGGAAAATAAAGAAAATTCAATAAATATTCTTAGAGAAAAGATTCAGTCTGCGGGGCATTTACCCCGGCATATTGCTATCATTATGGATGGAAACGGACGTTGGGCAAAAGAGCGTGGATTACCGCGAGTCGCCGGTCATAATGAGGGTATCAACTCTGTCCGTGAAATCACCCGGGAATGTGGTAAAATAGGGATTGAGGTTTTAACTCTCTATACCTTTTCTGTCGAAAATTGGTCCCGTCCAAAATCGGAAGTGTCCGCCCTGATGCACCTGCTTCTCAAGCCGATTCGGTATGAAGTGGATGAGTTCCATAAAATTAACGTCCGCCTGACCTTAATGGGTTATCTAGATAATTTGCCCAAAGGAACCCGCAAAGGGTTATTGGATGGTGTTGAAAAAACAAAAAACAATACCGGTCTGAATCTCAACCTGGCGCTTTCTTACGGTAGTCGTCAGGAGATTATCGATGCGGTTAAATCCATCGCCCTGGATTTTAAAGATGGCAAAATCGACATTAATTCCATTAATGATGAACTTATATCCAGCTATCTCTACACTGCCGGAAAACCCGATCCCGATCTGCTCATTCGCACCAGCGGTGAGTTGAGAATCAGTAACTTCCTGCTCTGGCAGCTGGCTTATACCGAATTATACGTGACTCCGACTTACTGGCCGGCATTTCGGATTAAGGAACTTTTACTGGCGATTGAGAGTTACCAGAAACGCGAAAGGCGTTTTGGCAGGACCAGTGATCAAATTAGTACCGGAAAAACGAAAAATTAAATTTTACATGAAAATAACACGAATTCTGTATTCTCTCTTATTAATTTTAATGATAATGCTCAATTATTCAATAACTTCTGCCCAGCAACGGCTGAAAATATTGGGAGTTGCCGTTCAGGGAAATAAGAGTATTTCCGAAAACAGCATTAAGGTTCAATCGGGAATTATTGAAGGAAAAGAGATCATTTATGATGATATTCCGGATGCCATCAAGCGCCTCTGGAAGTTAAAAATATTTTCCGACATCAATATCTATATGGATAAAGCAACTGATGCAGGACTGTTTCTGATTATTAAAGTCGAGGAGTATCCCCGGCTCGATAAGTTTGAAATAAAGGGTAATAAAAAAATCCGCAAATCAAAATTCGATGAAGAGCTGAACATTATTTCCGGAAAAGTATTATCACCGGCATTTATCAAAGAATCGATTCGGAAAATTCGAAAATTATACGAAGATGAAGGGTACCTGCTGGTTGAGATAAAAGAAGAACTCAGTCCCGGTTCGTCCGAAAACCGGCAAAACCTGACATTCCATATCAAAGAAGGTAAAAAGGTCAGGATAGGAGCAATTGAATTCACCAACAATAAACATTTTTCCAATTTAAAACTGCGACGCACTTTGAAAGAGACCAAACAGCGCAATATGTTTCTGTTAAAAATTGGGGAATTCGACAAAGAAAAATATGAGGAAGATCAGCAGAAACTGGTTGATTTTTATAATAAGGAAGGCTATCGCGATTTTGAAATAGTCAGTGATACTATAAAATACTCCGAGGACAAAAAGCGCATGTTTCTGACCTTGAATTTATACGAAGGTCCGCGCTATAAATACCGCAATATTTCTTTCAGTGGCAACAACCTTTTCACCAGTGCGCAATTACATACGGTATTAGGACTGAAATCCGGGGATTATTATAATAAAGAAGAACTGCAGATGGCGGTTTACGACCGCGTTAACGGATTGTATATGGACCGGGGTTACCTGTTTTTCACGATTAATCCTCAGGAAACACCGGTCGGTGAAGATGAGATTGACCTGCATATGAGTATTACCGAAAATCATCAGGTATCCGTTGCACGGATCAATATTGTCGGCAATGACCGCACCCATGAAAATGTCATCCGCCGGGAGTTAAAAGTCTTACCAGGTGACATATTCAGTCGCGAAGCGCTGATTCGCAGTCAGCGGGAAATCTTTATCCTGAATTATTTCAGCGATGTCGTCCCTGATGTTGTCCCGGTTGATGAAGATGAAATTGATGTGGAAATTTCTGTCACTGAAAAATCATCGGACCGCGCCAATCTCTCTTTTAGTATCAGTCAAACTTATGGATTAATCGGTGGCGGCGGCGTCGAATTCAATAATTTTCGGGGGCGCGGTCAGCAACTGAGAGTCAGCTACCAGCAGGGCACCAATTACAGCATTTACGGAACCAAGGCTAATGCATACAAATCTGCTTCTATCAGTTTTACCGATCCCTGGATTTTCGATTCACCAAACCTCGTCGGAGCCAGTATTTTTTATACCGAAAGGGGCTACAGCAGTAGCTATTATTACTATCCCTATGATTTGACACAGCGTGGTGGTTCCGTACGCTGGGGACGACGATTCAAATGGCCTGATAATTATTTCAGGGGTACCTGGGTCTTTTCAGCCTCAAAAAAAGAGTATCATAATTTAGACGAGGATTATAAAAATCTCGTTCTCAGGGGACAGGATAGAACCACTAATGTCAGTATTACCCAGATGATCTCACGAGATAGTCGTGATGCTCCCGAGTTCCCTACCAAGGGATCCGTATTCAACTGGACATCAACCCTGGCGGGTTGGTTTTTAGGTGGCACCGAGCATTTTCACAAACACCTGCTCGACATTGATTTTTATACTCCGACAATATGGAAATTAGTTCTCATGAGCCACTTTGAATTCGGGATTATTAAAAGAATCAAAGACGATTCGATCATTCCACCGGACGAACGCTTTATCATGGGTGGTGCCGGAATGGTTTATGGGACCCCCTTACGCGGATATGAAGATAATGCCATCAGTCCGCGTCCGATCAGTGCCACCGGGAGTACCTATTCCTACTGGGGCGGTGAGACAATGTTAAAATATACACTCGAATATCGGGTGCCAATCTCAGAGAATCCAACCATTTACGGTCTGGTTTTCGCCGAAGCCGGCAATACCTGGATGGACCTGAAAACCACTGATCCGTTTAATTTGAAACGCTCAGCCGGTTTCGGGATACGGTTTAATATGCCAGCGCTCGGAATGCTGGGAGTCGATCTGGGGTATGGATTTGATGATATCGATCCTGAGGGATATACGGGTTATGGTAAACCCGAAGGGTGGAAAACCCACTTTATATTTGGAATGCCATTTTAAAATACGGAGGAAAATGTGAAAAAAACAATGTTGATATTAGTCGGTGTCGTACTAATTCTCTGTTCGGCAAATATATTTGCCCAGGCAGTAAAAATTGCTTATGTAAATTCCGATCGCATCCTGGCAGAATTTGAAGAAGCCAAGGAAGCCCAGACCAAGCTGGATATCGAAGCCAGAAAATTGGAAGACGAATATCGTGGCATGCTGGGAAAACTCGACAGCCTTAACCGTGATTATGAACGGCAAAAGATGATCATGAGCGATACCCGCCGCCAGACCAAAGAAAATGAAATCACCCAACTGCAGCAGACGATTCAGCGCTATCAGGTCGAAAAAATGGGTCCTGAAGGTGAAATTTATCAAAAACAGGCTGAACTCGTCGGTCCGGTCCTTGAAAAGATCAAAGCCGTCATTGAAAAAGTCGGTAAAGAAAACAAATATGACTTTATCTTTGATACTGTCGCCGGAAATATTTTATACGCTGAACCCGTCCATGATCTGACAGATAAAGTTTTGTACGAATTGACTCGCAACGTTAAATGACATATACTCTCGCTCAAATCACCCAACTCGTCAAGGGCGAACTCGCAGGCGATCCGCAGGCGATCATTACAGATCTCGCTGAGATTCAACATGCCCAACCAGGTGAATTGAGTTTTCTTTCAAATCCCAAGTATGCAAAATTTATGGAGACCACTCAGGCAGAAGCTATCCTCGTCTCCAGGGAATTTGAGGGAAGCTATAAAAACCTCATCCGGGTACCTGATCCCTACTTTGCGTTTTCCCAATTAATTTCCACATTCAGACCACCGATTCCGTTGCCAAAACCCGGAATAGATCCGTCAGCCATAATCGCTTCGTCCGCATCAGTCGGGAAAGGTTGTTACATTGGACCCAATGTCATCATTGCCGATGATGTATCTATTGGTGAAAATTCAATTCTGATGGGAAACACGTCGATTGGCAGCCGCTCGAAAATCGGCAGTAACGCCTTGATTTTTCCAAACGTGAGTATTTATCATCGTTGTGAAATCGGTAACGATGTGCGGATCCATTCCGGTACCGTGATCGGAAGTGATGGCTATGGATTTGTCCGAACGGAGCAGGGAATTTCCAAAATTCCTCAGGAAGGCGGTGTTATAATTGGCGACGATGTCGAGATTGGCGCCAATTGCGCCATCGACCGTGGCACACTGGGTAACACGGTCATTGGAAAGGGCACAAAACTGGATAATTTTATCCAGATTGCTCACAATGTCAAACTCGGTGAATACTGCTTTATAGCTGCTCAAAGCGGCGTAGCCGGGAGCACCCATGTGGGTAACAAAGTCACTATTGCAGCACAAGTCGGTATTGCCGGACACTTGACCCTGGAAGATGGCGTCATTGTCGCGGCACAATCCGGCGTAACGAAAGATGTTCCAGCCAATACGGTCATGTTTGGATCTCCCGCCCAGGAACGCAATAAAGCCCGCCGGGAGATTGGACATATCCGCTCAATTCCGGATATTAAAGAGCGAATAAAAAAGATTGAAAGTGAGTTGGAAGCGCTGAAACAAAGGAAGTAGAATGCCAAGAAATCAACATACCATCAGGGACTCAGTGTCAGTATCAGGAATCGGACTGCATACCGGTGTTAAAAGTACCATTACTTTTAAACCGGCGCCGGAAAATTCCGGTATTCGCTTTGTACGATCCGACGTCAAAGACTGTCCCCAGATCATCGCCGATATTAACCATGTTATTGATATTTCAAGAGGTACGACAATCGCTCAAAACGGAGTTCAAATCCACACTGTCGAGCACGTTTTAGCCGCGGTTACCGGAATGGAAATCGATAATATCTTTATTGAAGTCAATAACATTGAGCCACCGGTTTGCGATGGCAGTTCGATCGAATTTGTCAAAGCCCTGAAAAAAGCCGAGATCGTAGAGCAGGAAAGTGTGCAGGATGTACTGGTAATCGATAAAATCATCCAGTACACCGATCCCAAAAATGGTGTCGATGTGCATGTCCTTCCGGCAGACAGTTTCCGGGTGACCTTTTTGATAGATTATAAAATACCTGCCATTGGCACCCAGTATTCAGCGATGTATTCACTGAGCGACGAGTTTGAAACCGACTATGCCTCCGCACGGACTTTCTGTACGCTTAGCGAAGTTGAGCACTTGAAAAACATGGGACTGATCAAAGGCGGCAATGTCAATAACGCCGTCGTTTTCATTGACCGTGAAATTGACAAATCCGAGATCAATCGCCTCAAGGAAATGTTTAATATCGACAGCGATATTGTGATGGGACAGAAAGGCACTCTGAACGGTGTCGAACTTCGCTATTACAATGAAGCCGTCAGACATAAAATTCTCGACCTGATTGGTGATTTTGCCCTGCTGGGCGTACCCATTCAGGGACATGTTATCGCTGCCAGAAGCGGTCACGCTCACAACGTCAACCTGGTCAAGAAAATTCGTAAAGAGTATGAAAAAATACTGATCCGGGATCGGTTTCAGAAAACGAAAATCAGCGGCGCCCTGTTTGACATTCACGGCATCGAACGAATTCTGCCCCATCGGTATCCGTTCCTTTTGGTTGACCGGGTGCTGGATATGGTACCGGGTGAGAGCGTCACAGCCATTAAAAATGTAACGATTAATGAACCCTATTTTATCGGGCATTTCCCCAAGCGAAAAGTGATGCCGGGCGTGATGATAATAGAAGCCCTGGCACAGGCTGGCGGTTTACTGCTGTTAAACACAATCAAAAATCCTGAAGAGAAACTGGTTCTGTTCTCCGGTCTGGATAATGTTCGATTTCGTAAACAGGTAACACCGGGCGATCAGATTCGGCTGGAAGTTAAATTGATCCAATTCAGATTAGCAATGTGCAAAATGCAGGCGGTCGCCTATATAAACGATGAATCCGTCGTGGAAGCAACCATGCTGGCATCAATTGTGGACATGTAATATGCTTCAGAATATTCACCCTACCGCAATAATCGAATCCAATGTCACTATCGGAAATAATGTCACTATCGGTCCTTACTCATGGATCCGTGAAAAGGTCAGCATTGGTGATGGCTGTACAATCGGCTCACACGTTGTTCTCTGTCCGGGAACTCAGCTTGGTAAGGATGTCCAGGTCCTGCATCATGCAGTACTGGGCGAAATTCCACAAGACCTGAAATTTGGCGGTGAGGAAACATTTGTTGAAGTCGGGGATCGAACGGTCATCCGTGAATTTGTAACTATTAACCGCGGAACCCAGGCACATTGGAAAACAGTCGTTGGCACAGATTGCCTGATAATGGCGTACGTTCATCTGGCACACGACTGTATCATTGGTAACAATGTTATTATGGCAAACGCGACCAATCTGGCAGGTCATGTGGAAATCCAGGATTGGGCAATTCTGGGCGGAATAGTGGGTGTCCACCAGTTCACAAAAGTTGGACAGCACAGCCTCGTAGGCGGACATTATAAAGTATCCAAAGATGTTCCACCCTATATCATCGCCGCGGGTGAACCACTCCGATATGAAGGCTTGAATATCATCGGCTTGCGTCGCCGCGGATTCAGCAAAGAATCGATCAGGGCACTCAAACAGGCATACAACCTGATATATTCACCAAAATACAATGTCTCCGATGCAGTGGCAAAAATACTCGAAAATCATGAGCTGACCACGGAAGTGCAGAATTTGCTTGATTTTATAAAAAACAGCGACCGCGGAATCATTCGCTAATCCATTACGCAGTAGTGCAAATCCAACATCGAATCCTGTCAACATTAATAATATTCACAATTACCTGGAGTGTATTATCGGCAAAATCTCTTGATCTGATTGGAATCAATGCCACAACCGCCAATCAAATTCTTGATCCGATTGCCCAGATTATCGCCAGTGAACAAACACCGCCTCTCACGATGCTCTCATTTAAGGAAAATCCAAATATTGCCGCTGGAATCTCATCTCCGACTTTAGCATTACCTGAATATCAATCCTTATCAAGCGGATTTCCGGCATTCTGGTTTCTGGTCTCAGTGACACCGAACCTGACTATCGGCGCAAATATTGCCGGTTACGATTGGCGAGGTGACAACATTCAAACCGTCGGTCCGTTTCTGAACACCAGCTGGGGGACTTATCAAAAATCCGTCAGTGCCAGTTTTCACTTTCATCAATTTAAAGGTCCCGATCACTTTCACCTGAATGATGTCGCTTTCGGACTTTCAAGAATCGTCCATTACCGAAAATGGTCTGTCGGATACGGCATTTCCGGACACTACCTGAGAACTTATATTCATGTAACGGATCAGACGGACCTCTCTCAAAACTATGAAGCTATTAAAAAACTGAAGTACTACTTTTTACGTTATGGACTCTATCGCCATATCGGTAAAAACATTGAACTGGGAAATGAACTTTTTCTATCGACTAAAATACAAATGACCAAACTGTTGTTTACATATAACCTTTAATAAACAATGAAACGATTAACCCTTCTCGGATCGACTGGCAGTATCGGGACAAATGCCCTGCGGGTAATTAGTGCCAATCCGGCGCATTTTCGTGTGCAGTATCTCAGCGCTGGTCGGAACGCCGAAGTGTTGATCGAACAGGCAAAAAGTTTTCACCCGAAGGCGGTCGCGATCGCGGATCAATCGAAAGCCGATCGGATCGAGAAAGCGCTCAAACCACTTGGAATTGATGTCCTGGCTGGCAAAGCGGGAATCGCCGAAATTGCCTCAAAAGCAGATGTCGAACTGGTGATCAATGCCATTGTCGGCAGCGCCGGTCTGGAACCCAGCTACCTGGCATTAAAAGCCGGAAAAGATCTCGCGCTATCCAACAAAGAATCCCTGGTCATGGCAGGTGAATTACTGTACAAACTTATCGCAGAAAAAAACCTGCAGCTGTTCCCGATCGACAGTGAGCACAGCGCCATCTGGCAATGCCTGAATGGTGAAAACCGGGCTGAAATCCGCAAAATAATTCTCACCGGTTCCGGCGGACCTTTTCGAACTTTGCCTCTGGAAAAATTCAGTGACATCACCCCGAAGCAGGCACTGAAGCATCCGACCTGGACGATGGGTAAAAAGATCACCATCGATTCGGCAACCATGATGAATAAAGGGCTTGAAATTATTGAAGCTTACTGGCTCTTTGATCTGGCGCCGGATAAAATCGAGGTGGTCATTCATCCCCAATCCATTATTCATTCGATGGTTGAATTCATTGATGGATCGATCAAAGCACAACTGGGAATTCCGGACATGAAACTCCCCATCCAGTATGCCCTCAGTTATCCAAACCGTTTTCCCGTCGCCTGGGAAAATACCAACCTCGCCGAAATCAAACAGTTGACCTTTGAAGCCCCGGACTTTCAAAAATTCCCAGCCTTACAACTGGCATTTGACGCTTTGTGCAGAGGGGGCACCGCACCGGCAATTTTAAACGTCGTCAATGAATTCGCAGTTTATGCATTTCTTAATCATAAAATAGCATTTCCGGATATTCCCGGTTTTGTTGAAAAAGCACTGACCGATATTCCAATCGTTGATCATCCTGAATTACAGGACATTTTTGATGCGGAACAAAGCAGTCAGGATTTTGTTGAACGGATGGTTCAGCAGAGAACTCAGAAAGGAAATTCCAAGATATGATAACAGTCCTCGCAATTATTCTGGTGCTTGGCGGAATCATTTTCGTCCACGAACTGGGACATTTTACATTTGCAAAATTAACCGGCATGCGGGTGGAAAAATTCTCCATCGGCTTTCCCCCCCGTCTTTTCGGTAAAAAGATTGGCGACACTGATTACTGTGTTTCCGCGATTCCCCTGGGCGGTTATGTCAAGGTATCCGGAGTGATTGACGAAAGCATGGATACTCAAGGCGTTGAGGGTAAGGAACCCTGGAATTTCGAGTCCAAACGATCCTATCAAAAAGCCCTCTATATTATCGGCGGCGTCATTTTTAACCTGCTGTTTACCGTGCTTATTTTTTTCATCTTAACAATAAAATCAGGAATTTATATTCCCAGCCCGGAACCGATCATCAGCGAAGTCATTCCCGAGTCACCTGCCGCCGAGGCAGGGCTTCTGAGTGGTGATCGTATCCTGGCTGTGAACGGCGTCGAAATTAATAGCTGGGAAGGTATGACGGAATTGATTCATGCTGCCCCGGAACAAGCCATTACGGTGCGCTGGATGCATGATAATAATATCAATGAAAAATCGATCACAACGCTCTCCAATATGGCGCTCAAAGGTTCGAAGCTGGTCAAAGTGGGACTGATTGGTATCAGCCCGGAATTCAGCCATCACAAAGCCAGTTTGTTTGAAGCATTGGGCGGCGGATTCGAGAGTACCTGGTACTGGCTGAAAGTTACCGTTATCTCGCTGAAAATGCTGGTCACGGGTCAGGAATCGATGAAAAATATCAGCGGACCGATCTTTATCGCACAACTGGCGGGGAAAACCGCCAAATCCGGATTAGCCTCGTTATTCGGACTGATGGCAATTCTCAGCGTCAACCTGGCACTGATCAATATCCTGCCGATTCCGGCGCTCGATGGTGGGCACCTCATTGTCATTACAACGGAGTCAATCCTGCGCCGACCGCTCTCTATTAAAGCCAAGCTGCGGATTCAGCAGGTCGGGCTTGCTTTTATTTTAATGCTGATGACGTTGGTTTTTTATAATGATATTCTACGCCTGATCCGCGGGTAATTCAGACCGATTATTCTTCCTCTGAAATCAGGCGTTTATAGGCACACAGGTGGTCACCCACCCAGTCTTCTTCCAATTTCTTTTTAATCGGAATACATTCCAGTTCTTTGCCACCAATTGTATGGTGAATCCCGAGGCGGTTTTCATAGTCTGCACAATAGTAACTGCCATCCTCATCACGTCGCAATTGTTCACAGGGATCTCCGTCGTAGGCTCCGCAACAGGCGCCACAAAGAATACACAGATCTTCCCAATAAATAATATCTTTTTCCATATTCCTTAAAATTCCAACGTAAATCCGCCAACCGGAAATAATTTATATTGATAAATAATCTCTTTCTTACCGTCCTGAGTGTAGCTGTAATCCCAGATATTATCCCGATTATAAACGTTCTGAATATCTATAAATACAACCAGATTGACTTTTTCAAAAATATAACGACGATTCAGCATCAGATCCAGACGATGATAATCAGGAAAACGCTCACTGTTGTAAACCTGGTTAGCAGAAACGTACCAGCGTTTTGTGTATGGATCGTAAGTTTGCAGAGTATATGGTCTGCCGCCGAGATATCGCCAGCGCAAGCTGATCTCGACTTCATCACCAAAAGGTAAGATCCATGACGTCGCTTTATACCAGGTTTTATCTTTGATATGCCGGTACCACTGTTTGTCTCTTAAATCTTCCTTATATCCGATAATTAACGTCAGTACATTGCGAAAATCATAGTCCGACATATATTCGGTCCCCGGGAATCGAGGATCTTCTCGTTTACTGATAAAATATGAATAACTGAGAATCCAATGAAAACGATCGTAGAGTTTCTTCTGGAAGAAAAATTCAATTCCTTCGACATGTCCCTGCCCCTGATTCACATAGATACCATCGGAACTATCCATTGAATCTGCCGTCGTTGCTGATATTGGGATGGGAATATCATGGTACTTCCGACTGTAGAGTTCAACCGTGGCGCGGATATCGCGGGCAAAAAGATGTTCAAATCCAATGACTATCTGATCGGAATATTTAGCCTTCAGATTTTTATTGGCGTCATTTCTGGCGAGATAGTAATTAGTCGGAGACTGATAATGTCTGCCAAACCCAAAATTAAGACTTGTCACCGGAGTAAAATAATATGACAGACCCAGGCGGGGCGCCAGACTGTGAAAATCCGTAAAAGCAAAATAATCATAACGCAATCCAGCCAGCACCGTCACACGTTTAACCGGATTCCACTTATACTGAAAATGAGCTGCCATTTTTTGAGAACGGATTGCCTGGTCAATTTCATCCTCTTCGAAGTACTCCAATTCTCCAACCGCAATCGAGGAATCGACCGTACCATCATAGGGCCAGGAGTATAATAATTGGGGAGTCGAATTTCCGTCCAGATAATATTGATAGGCATGAAGAGTATCGGCAGCCGACCAAATATTATAATCATAATTCAAATAGCCCAGGTGAAAACCTGTTGTTATTTCACTGCGCTCCGATATCCGGTAAACCAGATCACCCTTTAATGCCAGGTTCGACTCGGTATCGTCTTTTGTAAATATCAGTTTATCCTGATTGGTTGTTACCCAGTTCCACCAATTATTTTCAACCTGGTAGAGCGTTACCAGAGAGTACATATGCTCTGACCAGAGTCCCTTCCAGGATATCCCCGTCGCATACTCATAACCTTTTACATCAACGACATATATATTCTCAATATCCGTATAGGCATCGGCATCAAGAAAAATTTTATCATGTCCATATACGCCGTTCCAGATCAGTTTATGTTTTTCGTTAAGATCATAGATTATTTTCCCCTGCATATTATAATACTTCGGGACAGCGGTTAATCCTGTTTTGGCAATGATCAGATCAAGGTAACTCTTATGATAACTGAGCAGATACGAGCCTCTCCCACCGGAAATCGGTCCTTCCAGTAAGGCGCCGATGCCATGCATTCCCATATCCAGCTCGCCTTCAAATTTCTCCCGATTCCCTTCCCGCAGTTCAATGTCCATCACCGAACTTGATTTATCACCATATCTTGCCGGAAAAGAACCTGCATAGAAATCGACCTCGTTGATAAACAGGGGATTGATCATTCCGATCGGACCGCCCCCGGCGCCTTGATCTCCGAAATGATTGGGATTAGGGATTTCGATATGGTCCATGACAAACAGGTTTTCACCGGGCGCTCCACCGCGTACGATCACCTCGTTTTGCTGATCTGTTCCGGAAACAACCGATGGCAGCGTTTGCATCATGCGCTGGACATCCATCGAACTGCCGGGATCACTGATGATTTCCGTAAAATCCACCGACCGGTCACTGATCACCGCATCCTTGGCTTTTTTGAAAAAATCCGGCGTTACGACAATATTCTGCATCTCAAGAACTGTCTGCTCAAGCGAAACGATAATCGGCAAATCACGGTCGGGACTAACCGGCAGATTCAGCTTGGTCTGGGGTTTATAACCCATCATTTCAAAGCGAACATGGTAGCTGCCCGGTTCAATCCGGTTCAGAAAAAACCGTCCCTCGGCATCGGTTGCCGTTCCGATTTCCGTATCCAGAATATAAACATTGACTCCGGGAAGGGGCTGTTCGGTATGACTGTCAATAACAATTCCCTGAATGCCACCGGGTTTTGGTGAACCGGGATTCCCGAAAATGATCACACTTGCCAGCAGTAACGACATTAATAATATATACTTCATCTCAATTCCTGTTTTTTTTTATTTCACCTTTGATGCTTAAAAACGTCTAAAAAAGACCAACTTAATTGAAATTTATTTTTCCGGAAATATTTGTTAAAACAGCGAATTAAACCGCAAATCAGTTACTGATTTAAACTCAAGTATCCGTAAAATCTATGGTATCTTTGGACTTTGATTTTGACTTTTTATCCATTCCATTAAAAATGATAAATATGCCAATAATGATTAATATGACCGGCCAGTATCGAAAAAAACAACTGAACTGAGCATAAAAAACCAGCGCGATTATGATCAGTATTCCAGCCGGAATCCATAATCCGTTTCCTTTAGGACCGAAAATATACATCAGAACAAATCCAATTCCCGGCGCCAGTATAAAGGTCGGCCAGAGAACTTCCATCTGGTGCCAGTTGTGAGCACTGGTATATAGGAATAAAACGCCAATAACTGTTAAAATCGACCCGGGCATTAACAGTCCATAGTTGTTGCGATTCGCTAAGAACCCTAAATAGAACATAATTCCGCCGACAATTAAGAAAACCGGCCAGATATTTTCCCAACTTATCCAGCCAAACTGGGCGCTCAGCAGAAAGAATCCAAACAGAATCAGCAAAATTCCTAATATACTGTCTGATCTTTTATTTTTTTGTTCCGTCATAATGACACTCCTTAATTATCTATAAACACGATGCTTAGATTATATCATACAGTCATTGTTGTCAAGTGAATTTATTTTGGAAAAGAAATATGAATTTATGTGATTTCTCTCAAATGTCCCTTTGCAATTCAAAGAAAAAGTGAGATATTTGAATAAGGTATCCATGGTATTCATGGATTTCTTAAAAATTGAGAAATTGACAACAATAATTCGAAAGAGAGGATCGATAAATGAGAGAAAAAGTTTCCAGAGTCATAGAAACCGTTCGTCCGTTTCTACAGGCTGATGGCGGTGATGTTGAATTAGTTGACGTTACTGAAGACGGTATTGTAAAGGTACGCCTGACCGGCGCCTGTGGCAATTGCCCGATGAGCACCTATACATTAAAAATGGGAGTGGAAAATAAATTAAAAAAAGAGATACCTGAAATCAAAGCGGTGGAACAGGTTATTTAATACACATTGAATCGTCTATTAAACTCAAATTACTTTTTCAATAATCAGATCAAGATGAAATTCTTGCAAGACAAACATTGAATTTAAGGAGGTTATCCATGGACAGATATGTATGCTCAGTTTGCGGATATGTTTACGATCCTGAAGAAGGTGATCCGGATAATGGTGTCGATCCCGGTACTGCTTTTGATGATCTACCGGATGATTGGGTTTGCCCGGTCTGTGGCGTCGGGAAAGACGAATTCGAAATCGAATAATATCTCCCGAATAAAGGACATACTATTTTATCGAATGGTGCATTATTGCCCTTCACAGGTATTTTATTTAGGATTCGTTAATTAAGCAAAGGAGATTATTATGGCTATCTTTACGGCTAAAGACATATTTGAATTCGCAGTAAAAATCGAAGAAAACGGTGAATATTTCTATCGTGAAACCGCTAAACGGATTTCTGATCCCAAAGTCCGACAACTTTTTAACAATCTCGCTGATGAGGAAGTTGTCCATAAACAAACGTTCCAGGATATAGCCAGTCGCCTTGGATCGATTAAACTATCAGGCATTGACAACGAGGACTATAATGCTTACCTGGAAGCCTATACGCAAAACCTGGTATTTTCAGGTCGAGATATTGAATCAAAAGTGACCCATATCTCCGATGAAAAAATTGCACTCATGTTTGCAATCGACAAAGAACTCGATACGGTTCACTATTACAAGGAAATCAAATCACTCATACCGGCAAGTGACCATGGTTTTATCGATAAAATAATCGATGAGGAACGGCAGCATGTCATCAGGCTGGCGGAATTAAAAAAGATTCTTGGGTAAGTGCCGCCAGAATATCCCTATCGCTGATCCTGAGCGAAACGCATTAATATATCTTTTCCTTTAAATCTGGAGTTAATTTCCCGTGACAGATATTGCCCGAGCTGACTTAAGCAAAAAATATCAACGTTACCATTTGATATTCTCAATCATCGAATTCGTGCTTGGTTTGGGATTTCTCATCCTGATCCTCAGCACGGGATTAACCCTGAAGCTGGAATCCTGCATCCGTCGCTTTGTTCAAAATGATTACCTGACCCTGATTATCTTCGTGTCGGTAGTCGGAATTACCGAGGGGATTCTCCTATTTCCGCTTAATTTTATCTCCGGCTATATCATTGAACACCGGTTCAATCTCAGTGACCAGAAACTAAGATCATGGCTGTGGGAACATCTAAAGGGATTATTGATCTCAACTCCCCTGATGCTGGTTATTATCATCATTTTCTTCGCACTTTTACGACGATTCCCGGATATGTGGTGGCTCCTGATGGGCTCGGTGATGGTACTGTTCTCCATTATTCTTGCCCGGCTTGCTCCGGTTCTGCTGTTTCCACTTTTCTACAAATTCAAAGCCCTGGAAAATCAAACTCTCGCAACGAAAGTAGCGGACCTGTGCCAAAAGGTCGGTTTGAACCTGGAAGGTGTGTACCAGTTCAATCTGAGTAAGACGACTCACAAAGCCAACGCCGCATTCACCGGGATTGGCAAATCAAAACGAGTCATTCTTGGGGATACTCTCTTGAATAATATGGATCATGACGAAATTCAGGCAGTCCTGGCGCATGAACTGGGACACTACAAACTTAAGCACATTTGGAAAGGGATGCTGATTGGAGTAATAGTGACTTTCCTAGGATTGTACCTTGTAGCACTGTTTTATAAATCCTCATTAATCCTGTTTAATTTCGATCATCCGGCTCAGATTGCAGCCCTGCCTCTGATTGCCCTATTGCTGACCATTTACCAATTTATCACCGCTCCGCTTTTGAATGCCTATTCCCGTGCCAATGAACGAGCGGCTGACGATTTTGCTGTCAATTTAATCGGAAACGCTGCGGTATTCATCTCGGGATTAAACAAATTGGCTGAGCAGAACCTGTCGGATCGTACGCCTCATCCCCTCGTGGAGTTTTTATTTTACAGTCACCCTTCTATAGAAAAACGCATTGACCGCTTGAAAAACATATAAATTTTCCCCGGGTATTTCCTTTAAGTTCAAATTGGTTTATATTGTAATTAACTCAATAATTAATTGGAAATATTATGAAACGTGCTGTTAGTATTAGTATTGGTCATTCAAAACGTGACAAGCAGGTCGTCATTGAGCTGCTGGGAGAAAAGGTTTCTATCGAACGTATTGGGACGGACGGTGATATGGAAAAAGCCGCCGAGTTGTTTCGTGAATTGGATGGAAAAGTCGATGCCTTCGGAATCGGAGGCGCCGATCTCGGATTACAGGTCGATCAGCGTTATTACCCGCTTCACTCTGTCAAATCCATGGTCAGATATATCAAAAAAACACCCTTTGTCGATGGTCTGGGATTAAAAACGACGCTCGAAAAACAGGCGGCAACTTTTCTTGAAAAGGAAATCGGTTCCGAAATTGTCTGGAAGCGGGTGCTCTTTACATCGGCTGCAGATCGCTGGGGACTGGCGGTCGGGTTCTCTGAGGCAGGCTGGAAATGTGTCTTTGGTGATTTAATGTTCGGGCTGGGAATCCGCTTGCCGATTTTTACGATGCGCGGTGTCAAAATGATTGCATCGATTGCCATCCCGATCGTTAGCCGTTTGCCGTTTAGAATGATTTACCCGACTGGTGAAAAACAGGAAATCAACGAACCGAAATTTGAAAAATGGTATCGCTGGGCAACAGTGATCGCCGGCGATTGTCATTATGTCAAACACCACATGCCCCTCAATATGAAAGGCAAGATCATTGTTACAAACACCACAACTCCGGAGGATGTGGAATTTTTCCGGGAGCGTGGAATCCGCTATATGATTACTACGACGCCCAGTCTGGAAGGACGCAGTTTCGGCACCAATATGATGGAAGCCGCCATGGTAGCGGCGGCTGGAAAAAAACGCCCCCTGACGACCGATGAACTGGAAAAAATGATCACCGAACTCAATTGTACACCACAGATTCACAAATTAAACGATTAAACAATCGGAGTTAACAATGAATGCAATTATCAGCGCCGGTGGAACCGTCAAAGAAAATGATCTGCTCACGGGTATCCTGAACGTGGGGAATCGCAAGGCGCTATTGCCCTTGGCAGGCAAACCGATGATTCAGTGGGAACTGGACGCCATATCAACAGTTGCTTCCATAGAAAATGTGATCATCATCGGGCTTGCCGAGTCGGATAATCTGCAATGTCCCGGTAAACCGATTCACTACATTCCCGATGCCGGTGGACTCATCGATAATATCAAAGCCGGCGCCTCGAAAAGTCTGGCACTTACTCCCAATATTGATAAAGTGATATGGTTCAGCAGTGACGTTCCTCTGATCAAACCGGGAATGATCCAATGGTTGATCGATAAATCCAGTACAATTGAACGTGATGTTTATTATCTCATCATTGAAAAAACGGTAATGGAAAGCCGGTTCCCCGAGTCGAAACGAACCTATACGAGACTCCGGGATCAGGTCGTATGCGGCGGAGATTTTGGGATTTTCAAAGCATCGGTCGCCTCGGATACGCATCCCGCTTTACCAAGAATTTCACAAGCCCGGAAAAGTATCATCAGGCAGGCGATGCTGGTCGGAATTTTGCCCTTACTAATTCTGCTTTGCCGCCGGATGACTGTCGAGCGAGCCAGAACATTCCTTCAGAAAAAACTCAGCCTGGATCTGCAATTTGTCGAATGCCCTTACGCCGAAGCCGGGATGGATGTGGATAAACCGTTTCAGTATGAGTTGGTAAAACAGACACTGGAATCGATCGAATGAGCATCGGGCAGCGCCTGAAGGAATACGATCATCGCTGGTCAGAAAAGGTTAGAATTGTCGATAGAAAAGGGAAACTGCGCACACTCGCTGTCCTTTTTGCCCATTCCGGCGACAGTCTATTTATACTCCCTATATTTGCTCTGTTCTGGTGGCTTGGAAATGCGTTCTGGAGTTATCGAGGAAAAGTACTGCTGATCGCAGTTCTGGCAATCGGGGCAATTGTACAGGTAATCAAATGGACTTTCCGAAGAAAACGCCCTGTGGGTAACTGGGGCGGGATTGTACGAAAAACCGATCCGCACTCTTTCCCCTCGGGACACGCTGCCAAAGCGGGACTGCTGCTGGGTTTAGGACTGTATCTGGGACCGGAATTCATCCGGATAGCTGTACTTATTTATGCACCATTAATGGCTTTTTCTCGTACCCAGGTTGGCATTCATTACCTGTCGGATGTCATCGCCGGATTTACGCTCGGAATCATTTCATCAGGTGCAATTATTTTCTTTTTTATATAAAAAGAGAGGTGATTAATGAAACATCGAAAGAAAGGTTATGGAAAGTGGATGTTGCTCACTATTTTGTCAACACTGGCAGCCATTTCGACCGTTTTGCCGCAGGCAAGTGCCAGCAAACCATGTTTCCTGGGTTATTACGCCCACTGTACATTTACACCCATCAGCACGCTGATCTGTATTGCCTTAGCCGCAATTTCCTGTATCATTCGCAAACGTAAATATGTCACAATTGTAGAATAATATATTTTAATGGACATCGATCAGATCAGAGAATATTGCCGGTCGAAACCAGGCGCTTTTGAAGATTATCCTTTCGGATTGGAAACCCTGGTTCTGAAAGTCGCCGGCAAGATGTTTGCCCTGATCAGCCTGGATGAAACACCTGCCCGCCTCAATCTCAAGGGCGATCCCAATGACAATGAAATCCTGCGCCAACAGTTCCCCGCTATCATACCCGGCTATCACATGAATAAACGGCATTGGAATTCCATTATTCTGGATAATAGCTTGCCGGATGCACTCATCCTGGACCAAATCGATATATCCTATGAAATCGTATTCGACTGCCTGACAAAAACTGAAAAAAAACGGGTGTCTCTGAATATCAAAGACACCCGTCAAATTTAATATCGAATTATACGATTACGGGGTTTTAAACCGCCAGGTACGCTTGCTGTAAGTATTCGCAGAAGTATTATCGGATGAATACACAGCCACTTTCCAATAGTAATTAGTATTGGACGTCAATTCCGGACTACCGGGATAATTAATCGATACGGCGCCGGTGGTGGTTGGTTGGGCTACTTCTCCCGTCCAGATCTCACCGCTTGAAAAAGAGGTCTGTAAAATCACTTTATAGCTGCTGGCGCCTTCGATTTTCTGCCACTCAAATGCTGGGTGCAGGGTTGTCGTTGTTCCGGCACTATCGGGATAAAACAAAGCCGGTTCCGGCAGCGGGGCGTCGGATTTATCGCTCGTCGGATTACTGCTCATTATACCTTTATCAACGGCGGTAACTCGATAGTAATATTTCTGACCAAGTACCACATCTAAATCCGAATACTGGGTTTGCTCGGTCTGGGTCACGAAGTGGGCGGAATCGGCGGTAAAAGCCCGATCCGTGTTCCGATAAACATTGTAATAGGCAAGATCGGATTCACCGTTCGCTGACCAGGCTAAATCAATCCGGGGCGCTGATTCTGCCGGAATGTTGTATCCGTATGCCGTAAAATTTTGGGGAACCGCCGGTGCAAATATATTGATCGGATGATGCGAAACGGCGGCGCTCATGGCACTCTCGTTATCATTATCATCGACAGCGCTCACCCGGTAATAATAGGTTTTTCCATAATCGACACCCACCTCCAGATGAGAAGCCGTACTCGTTTCGGAGACCTGTGCATATTGGGAGGGTGAGTCCACATCAATCGATCGATATACGCGATAAAAGTCAAAATCAGCATCGGTATTCTCATTCCAGTCAAATTTTATCGAATCTTCAATGGATACATTCACGTCAATAGCCAGCCCGGTTGGGACTGCCGGCGGAATGGAATCATTATCACCGTTGCTTGAACTTGTTGTTATATCACAAAACATAAAGATCAGAGCGAACAGTAATGTAAAAATCAAAATTCCCGTATTTTTCATATCAAACTCCTATTCGTTTCGATTGATAATCTCTTTCGATGCTTTAATGCCGTAAAATGATGTCTTTCGATGAAAAAATCAATCTTTTTCACCATAATACTTCGGCGGATAATCTTTATCCGGATCGACTCTCCATGTATAAGGTCCATCCCAGCTTTTCAGAAATATCCTTGAGAGAATTTCATTCACCCGGGAATTTTCAACAATTACCGCAATGTTTCGGGATTCATGAAAATAATCCCTTTTCCAATTGCTCGAACCAACCCAGCTGAATAAATTATCGCTAATCATCATCTTGCAGTGCTCAACTCTTGCGAATGAAATATAAGCCCCGGACCATTCCGGGATTGTGCTCAACTTCACATTCACCTGCTCTTTTTCAACCAGTTTCTTTAAATAGGGCATCTCATATTTATGCTGGCACCAATCGGAACAGAGCAGACGTACATCAACGCCCCGGGCGGCTGCCCGGCTTAAAGCACTTTCCAAATCCCCAAAATACCCATTCCGGACCGAGGGTGAGTACGACAGCAACTGGACAAAAACACGGCTTTTAGCGTTGTCAATCAGTTCAATAATGGCTGGTAAATCATCATTGAAATCCGACGGCACATTGCCAAACGGGCTGGCAGTCGCGATAAACCGGATGGAGTCTCCATCTGCACCTGTCAATGTCATCCACTCCTTCTGCCCAGCCGGGATCAATTCTGTCAGCCGATTCGATTCACATTGTCCCCAGTCCAATTCAAACAGCTTTGTCATTTTCCCCGCATATTCGGAATGCTGAATTCTCAACCCGATTTCATGAATATGATCAAGCGCCCGCCAGTCAAAATTCTGGCTGCCCAGAAAGACCTGCTCATGATCCACAATAAAATACTTACTATGCTGAATCCCGCCCATCTCATTAAAAACCGTAATCCTGCAAACCGCTATATTCTCCCTTTTATTCAGACGCTCAAGTGTCTCAGGATAGGCCTTTGCCATACGGTCATCAGCAATAATCCGAACCTGCACGCCCCGATCGGCAGCTTGCTCAATCGCTCGAATCACGGGTTCGAGCGCTTCTCCCGCCTGGTTGGAAATATAAAACTGTTCGATATCAATCGAAGATTTTGCATTCGCGATCATCTCCAGCCAGACTTCAGCAGCGTTCCGGACATCGGGATTGTCCAGCACACTTTCCATCGGAATGCTTTCGACAATTTCAAAATTCCGGCAGGGAGTCTGGGCATTACCACTGATGGTAAAAATTACCCACAATATAGACAGTATTCTTGGAATCGAATATTTCATATAGCCCTCTTTAATAATCCAATAAAGGCGTACGTTTGTACTAAATAAGCCGCAGATACAGCCACAGATTTTTATTTTTTCGACTTCTTCCGGAAGATCAATAACTTTTCAAATGGTTTCTCTTCGCCGTGAATCAGCCGCTTGATATTCGCCCGGTGGGTATAAATGATAAACAACGGGATGATAATACTGACGCCCATCAGGATATTATCAACGTTCATCTCGGTGAATTGTTTAAACAGGAAAAGGACTATCGGTAAACTGACCGCTGCCGTAATTGATGATGCCGATACCAGCCCTGTGGAAAACAGAACCATGGCAAATAGCAGCAGACAGATGAGAAATGCATAGGGGAAAAGCCCTAAAAGCAAACCGGCGCCCGTCGCGACGCCTTTGCCTCCTCGGAAGCCGCCAAATATGGTAAAGGTATGCCCCAGAATTGCACAGACGCCCGCCAGTACCATGACCGCTGAGGCATTTTCAAATGGTAAACTCTGAAATCGAATTCCCGAGATCACCAGTGTCGCAAAAGTCCCTTTGCCAATGTCCACCAGCGAGACAAAGAGCCCGGCTTTCCATCCGAGAACCCTAAAGGAATTCGTTCCCCCCGCATTACCGGAACCATAGTCCCGGATGTCGATTCCCTTCGTCAGTTTTCCGACAATGATACTGGTAGGTAATGAACCAGCCAGATAGCTCAGTACCAGAATGACAATTAAATTTATCATTTATTTCTCCCAGGCAATCCCGATAGCGGCGGCACCATTCCCGGCATGGGCTCCCAAAACAGGAGATACCGGAAGAATATTGATCGGAATATCGCCAAATTCGTTTTTTAATTGCTGGACGAGATAGTGTGCTTTTTTGATATCATTCGCATGGGCAACAGTAAATCGCACCGATTTTTTATCCTTGATAAAATTCATCGTTATTTTAAACACTTTTTTGACCGCTCCCATATCGGAAAAACTCTTGGAATAATGCTGCGGCATCCCCCGGGAATCCAGATGCAGGATTGGTTTGATATTCAGGATTTTAGCGATCAATCCTTTTGCCGGACTGACTCGTCCGCCCCGGACAAGATATTTCAAGCTGGGAATACTGACAAAAACCTGGGTCTGACCGATATAATCGAGTACTTCCCGGACCACTTCGTCATGGGCTTTCCCCTCCGCAATCAGATGGGCAGCTTTTTCGGCAATAAAGCCAAAACCGATGGAGAGTGATTTTCCATCGATTACTGAAATTTTTCGATCGGGAAATTCTTTCGCCGCCGTAACTGCATTCTGATAGGTACCACTGGCGGCTTCGGGAATATGAATAGAAATAATGGATTCATAATGGGATAACAGAAATGCGTACAGATTTCTGAAATCAGCAGGTGGCGGTTGCGAGGTTTTGGGGTGTCGTTTCTCCGTCAGGAGCATATCATAAAAATATTCAGGGGTGATCGTCACTTTGTCAATATAGGTCGAGTTTCCAAATGATACCCGCACCGGTACTACGTGAATCTGATATTCGTCCAGAAATTCCTGGGGCAAATCGCAGGCAGAATCCACCACCAGGGCAATTTTGGGATGGGGAAAATGGGAAATCTGAAACTGCTTTTTCATATCCTCGGCTTTTTGTTGCAATAATTCGCCATACTGTCGGGCAATTGCAAAAACTTTCGCCGGTTCATTACTGTGAATATGCAGCCGGGTTCTAAACTCTGAACCGGCAACCACGATAGAATCACCGTACTCTTCGATCAGGTGCCGCAGTCTTTTATGATCGATCTGCTTTCCTTCAATCAAACATTCCGTACAGTACCTGAAATTGATATCTTCCGGACGAATATCGATGTGCGCCACTGTTTTTATCGTATCAATTTTAACGGCTTCATTTATCTCCCTGATCTTACCTCTTTTCAGAAAATCCGTAATTCCTTCCAGAATGTAAACAAAGCCCTGAGCTCCGGAATCGACGACATTGGCTTTTCGGAGTGATTCGAGCTTTGTGCGGGTACTTTCCAGCGAGCGTTTCGCTGCCTCCAGTCCATGATGCAGAAGATCATGAAAATCGACAAGTTTCTTACTGTTCTGATATATGTTCTCAGCCCAATCATGCATAACGGTTAAAATCGTCCCCTCTTTGGGATAACTTAATGCTTCGTAGGCTGCCTCTTTCGCCTGTCGTACAGCCTTGCCGAACTGCTCGGTAGTGATTTTTATGCGTTCTTCCAATCCATTGGATAATCCCTGGAAGAATTGGGCTAAAATGACACCACTGTTTCCGCGAGCGCCTCGTAAAGCCGAATCGGCGATATTACGGCTGCTGGATTCCACGGACTCACAATTATCATCCAACTCGTCCACCACCATTTTGAGTGTGGACGCCATATTTGATCCGGTATCGGCATCGGGCACCGGGAACACATTAATGTCATTCAGGTAATCCTGGTTATCATAGACCTTTTTTGCGCCGGCTTTGATCCCGCGATTGAATCGTTTTCCATCTAAATATTTTATTTTCATGCAATCATTTTCTTTTCTTAGAATCGCCTCAGAGATTAATTCCTGAAATAAAAAATTCCAAGTTATTTATTAAGACCTTTGGAAAATCCATACTTTTTCAAAAAGCACCAAATTTCAATTTACAAATCTCAAATAATTCTCAAATTACTCCATAGGAGTCTCTCTGAGATAATAACCGAATAACCAAACAGAGATAAGAAAAATGGGAAGTTTTGGTCATTGTCATTTATTTGTTATTTGTTCCAAAGGACTCCTCTGGAGGTGCTGGTATTTTGGGATTTATTTTTGTGAGTTTTGCAAAGAACTCTTATTATGAGTTCTGCTATGGAGATTTGTCACTGCAGGCGCCACGGCGCCACCGGAAATCAGCGCTTTCAGTCCCTGTTCAATACTCATTTCCGAAGGAATGATATCTTCTTCGGGTACAAACAGCGCCCAGCCGGAAGTCGGATTGGGCGTCGTCGGCAAAAACAGATGCAGAAAAACAGTCCCGTCTTTACCTTTTGATTGCCCAGTGACAAAGCCCAATGTCCAGGCACCGCTGCGCGGGTATTCGACAAAGACAACCCGTTCAAAACCTGTCTGCTTGATGTTGAATGCACTGGCAACCTGCTTGGTGGTTTGATAAACAGTTCGTACCAATGGAATGTAATTCAACCACTTTTCAAATAAAGTCAAAAGACTGCGCCCCAAGATATTCGTAAGTAACAATCCCAGAAAATAGATTGCCAGTAACGAGATGATTAATCCCAATCCCGGAATGTGAAATCCGATAAGCGGATCTAAGATCGGGCTGACCATCCTATCAAAAAATCCAATGAACGCTTTCAGAAAAAAATACGTCACCACAATCGGGATTAGCGCCAGGGTTCCGGCAACTAATTTATTGCGGATATTCGTCCGCACCGGTGTCCAAATTTTATGATGATTCATACAATCTTTTCCTTATTCTTGACAAATCGGTCTTTTCTTTATTCATCCTAATTTACACTATTTCGTTGGTAAATCGGCATCAATTTAATAGTTTTTAGCATGAAAATCAGACTGAACCGGATAACTGTCTTCCTGCTGGTTTTGCTGCTGATGCTTGCCACAGGATATTCAGAAGAAAAACCGAAAACTGCCCTGGTTCTCAGTGGCGGTGGAGCGCGGGGATTTGCCCATGTGGGAGTTATCCGGGCTCTGGAAGAGATCGGCTTTTATCCCGATATGATCATTGGTACCAGTATGGGAGCATTGATCGGCGGACTCTACGCTGCCGGCAACCGATCGGAAGATATCGAAAATTATATCCGTCACACCCAATGGAATAAACTTTTTTTACCAAATCCCTATCGTGAAATTGAGTTTGTTTCCCAGAAAATCATGGAACTTCCGGAATTGTTTTCCCTGAAATTCGATGAAAATTTCAATGTCATTTTTCCGATGAACCTGCTTCCGACTCAAAAATTACAGGAACGAATCTTTCAGGTGATGAGTTATCCTGAATACGCATCCGGTGGCGATTTTGACAGCCTGATGATTCCGTTCCGGGCGGTTGCTACCGATATTATCACCGGTCAACCGGTGGTTCTCAAAAAAGGTAGTCTCAGCAAATCCATCGCCGGCAGTTCCTCCTTCCCTATTATCCTGGCACCGGTGCCGCTGGATTCATTCATGCTTGTGGACGGTGGATTGACAAATAATGTTCCCTGTGATGTGGCTGTCGAGATGGGAGCAACATTTATCATTGCGGTTGATGTGACCAGCAAAATCACGAATATTCCGAAAAATATGGATCTGATTTCCTATTTTAACCAGGCAATGAACACGATGGCATACCTTACCGATACCCGGAATCTGTACCTGTCGGATGTTCTGATCCATCCCCGAATAGAGGAGTACTCATCCGGTGATTTCAAGGATATCGATTCTCTGATCAGCCGCGGATATCAAGCCACCCTTCCTTTTCTGGACGAAATCCGGACTTATTCCGATTCAAGCAAATGGAACTCCGAGTATTTACCAAAAACCATTTCCCGCCTGAACAATTCTTATATTCGTTCAATTAAAATCCGGGGCAATCAGAAAACCCGTCCGTATGTCATAAAGCGTGAATTATTGGTAAAAGAAAACGAACGCTGGAATTCGGCATATGCCCAACGCAGTTTAAAAAACCTGTTCAGCACCGGACTTTTTCAAACAGTCTTTATTTCCTTCGAGAATCAATCCAAGGACTCAACGGATATCGTTATCGAAGTTGAAGAGGAAGAAAACACTCTGTTTTCCTTTGGTACCCGTTATGACAGCGAACGCAAAGCCAGTGCTTTTATTGCTGCCAACAATCATAATCTCTTTGGATTGGGAATCGACAATCAAATCTCATTAATTGTGAGTGACCTGCACCGCAGGCTGGAATGGGATGCGCGTACGACAAGAATCCTCACAACGACGTTCACCGGTTATTCATCGCTGTATCACCTGTTTGAAAGTGTTCCGCTATATGAAGCAGGCAAACGGATAGGCTATGGTGAATATTATCGTTCGGGCTTTGAATTTAACGCCGGTGTTCAAGTGCGCCGGGTGGGTCTCAGCTCGATTGGTTTTAAACTATTGAACACCCGAATCTATGAAAATGACAGCTATACCCTTTATCCGATTACCGATAATAAGTATGTCACCGGCAGCCTGCAATGTCGGATTCTGGTTGAAAATACAGACGATCCCGATATTCCGACCCGGGGCAGAAATAACAATATCCTCTATGAACATGTCATCAGCAAAGATGATCTCAAACAATTCGACCGAATCTCAGTCAACTCAACCGTCTATGAGACCTACGACGATAAGCATACTTTTTCGACTCATATCAATTTTGGCTATTTATCGAAAGCGTTATCACATTTTGAACGATTCCGACTGGGCGGTTTTCGATCCCTGCCAGGGTATCATCAGGATGAATTCTGGGGAACTGTTTACCTGGCGTTGGGAGTCGGTTACCGGGTACCATTGACGACCGGCAGCTACCTCCAGTTTCAGGCAATGACGGGAAATGTGTGGGATAGTTTTGATGAATTTAACTGGAAAGATATGGTAATCGGAGCTCGTGCCGGTATTCTTGTACCGACTCCTTTGGGACCTATTTCTCTGGATTACGGATACAATTTCGCTAACCGATCAATTTTGTATTTGTCCATCGGTCATCTCTTTTAACTGTTGTCGATTCTATCCAGCCGTCGTCTGATACCGCGGCAACCGGTGTTAGATCACTGACCCAGGTCATTGCTCCGGCTATAACAGGATACCGGACATTGAGAAATTCACACCTGATTTTAAAATGTTCAATCGGATATTATCTGCTTCATTGAACATTCTATTTATTGGATTTATCGGATAACAAGCTAATCTGATGGATTTTGATTTGCAACGAATGTTCCACAAAGTCCCGATTATGTATATCATTTTATTGAAAGATTAAGAAACATACGTTATATTCCACACATAGAAAATAACCATGATAAGACAATGTGATTATAGAGGGGAACAGCATTATGAATCGTATTGTAAAAAATAGACCGGTTACCCTTGCCAGGAATTTTTCTCAATTAACCAGGTTATCCTGGATTTTAATTGGTATAATTATCATCAATCTGGGTTTTTCTGCCGTGTCATTTGCGGGACCAAAACCTGATACCAAACCGCCCAAAATAAAATTGCTTTTACCGGAAGACGGCGCCACTGCCACCGGTCCCATGCGGATCAGCGTCTCGGTTAAGGATAACCAGGGCATCATGAAAGTTGCCTTTTTTATCGATGGTGAATTGGTCGAAGAAGTCTATAATCCGCCCTACGAAACCATCCTGAACCTGGGATTCTGGGCAGATGGAATGATTCACCGTATCTCCGCCGTAGCAACGGATAATTCCGAAAACAGTGCCAGTACCGAAGCCGTCCAGGTCACTGTGCTGGAATCAGCATTTACATCACCGTACCTTTTACAACCGACCAACGGGATGATCATTCAAAGTAAGAGTCAAATCATTCTGCGCTGGAAATCGTTATACGGCGCTAACAACTACACCATTGCCATCGCGAAAGACCGGGATTTTACCAATATATTTGCCACTTACACAGTTACTGATACGTTCCTGATCACCGAGCCTCTCACGATTGGACACTATTATTGGGCAGTTACTTCGAAAAACCCGGCGGAAAAGTGGAGTGAATGGAGTGTGTTCTGGGAATTTTCGATTGAAGCACCCTTGCCTCCGGTTTTGGTCGGACCGAAAGACAAATTTTATTACAAAAGTTCCGAAACCCCGCGTCTGGTCTGGAACCAGTCAAAATTTGCCAGTGTTTATGAAGTCAAAGTTGTCACGTCAATAAATCCGGATTTTATCGAATACAGCAAAATGGTCAAGGATACGTTTACGGTCGTATCAGGATTACCGGAAGGCTGGCATCAGTGGTCGGTTCGCCCTAAAAACAAGGGGAATATTTTTGGCGAATGGAGCACCCCAATGGAATTTCATACCAATGACCCCGAGGTTACCCAATTTGTCAAAGTCGCGGCTGGTGAATACACAGCCGGTCGTGACAATATGATCGAAAAAATCATCTACGATTATGAAATAATGAAATATCCGGTTACCTGCCGACAGTATCTTAATTTTATGAACCAGGCGTACTGTCGCAATGAAATTGATAAAAACGGCTATGGTCATTATGAGGGTGATGAGTTCAAACCGGCGGGCGAGTATAAATTCATTGACGTTAAGGAAAAGAAAAAAGAAATCGGCGATATTTTATTCGATGCTGAAAAAGAGTACTTCGTCCTTGAAAGTGATGAATTTATGGAGCATCCGATCGGTGATGTGTCCTGGTTTGGCGCCTATGCATTTGCAAAATGGTATGGTCTCGAATTACCCACCGAGCAGGAATGGGAAAAAGCTGCCCGTGGTCATACCGGCTATGACTTTCCGTGGGGCAATGCTATCGACTGTCATAACGCCAACATTGCCGGATGTATGGAACGGGGATTCTCTTCCTCGACCACCCCGGTCGGAAAATACAATGGTGAAAATAATACCTTAAACAGCCCAAGCCCCTATGGAGCTTACGATATGGCAGGCAATGTCTGGGAATGGACCAATTCCTGGTTCGGTGGAAATTTCCGATCCTTTCGGGTTATCAAAGGTGGCAGCTACCATGAATCCAAGGGTGTAAAAGCCAATTTAGAGAGTCTGTCCACCTGGTATCGCTACTGGATGGATCCACAGAGCAACTCTGGTAAATACGGTTCGGCTATCGGATTCCGCTGTGTACTGAAGAAATAATCTCCAATAAAAACCTTTCAAGATATAAATCCTCCGGTATTCCTGCCGGAGGATTTTTTTCCAATAAAGCAACGTTATCCAGGAACTGGGATTTACTTGCTCAATAATATTTCTTTTATATGTCTGGCGATTTTTTCTTTGGTAAACGGCTTATAGATAAATCGAACATTTTTTCCAAGCAGCTGATCAAGGTTTAAATCGTCATGGGAGTAGCCGGACATGAGGATAATTTTCATATCGGGATTTATACTTTTAATACTGTTGACAAGATCTTTTCCACTCATTTTTTGTAAAATAATATCACTGAGCACTAAGTTAATTTCCGTTCCTTTTTCTCTTAATAATGCCAGGGCATCCTCACCGGAAGCGACGGCAGTGACTTTATATCCCAGAGACTCCAAGACAATATTCACCACTTTGCGCACGCTTTCCTGATCCTCGACAAGCAATATGGATTCTCCCCCTTGTAGTGTCGCCAATGTTTGTTGGGATTCAAGTGCACTCAGTGAAGACAGATCGGCTTTCGGCCAGTATATATAAAATATGGTTTCCTCTTCAGATCGGCTACTAAATCGAATGTAACCGTTATTTTGGCTTACCATTCCATAAACCGAAGACAAACCAATACCGATCCCTTCATGACCCCCTTTTGTTGTATAAAACGGTTCAAATATTTCATGATTTTTCTCATCGGATATCCCGACACCGGTATCCGATACGGTAAATAGTGCATATTGCGAAACATCACCCTCAATATTAAACCTTTGAAATTGTTCAATCGGAACCTGAGCTACGGTACTGACGGTAATTTTTCGCACTTTGACGGAATCAGGTAATGCTTTTATAGCATCTCTTGCATTTAAAACCAGGTTTAATAATATCTGCTCGATTTGCCCGGAGAAGCTTTTTATTATTATTTCACCGGGGCATAGATTGGTGCTGATCTCGATATTCTCACCAATCAGGTATTGCACCATTTGGATCAACTCAATGATTTTTTTATTGAGAGAAATATACTCCAACTTACCAATTTGCTGCTTACCAAAGGTCAGTAGCTGATGAACCAATGCCACAGCCTGTTTGCCGGCATTATTTATCTCTTCAAGATACGGTTGGCACTTTTGAGGTAACATCCGTTCTTTTAATAAAATCTCCGAGTATCCATTAATAACGGAAAGAATATTATTGAAATTATGGGCAATCCCACCGGACAGGCGTCCCAATGATTCCAATTTTTGAGCTCTTTGCAACTCCTTTTCCAATCTCAGATGTTGCGAAATATCCCGAATTGTATGTTGAGTGGCAGCTTTATTGTTAAATTGAATCCGACTGCTTAAGCAATCCAGGTTGACTAAATCATGATTTTCCAGCAGGATATTCAGGATAAAGTGTTCATACTTTGAATCGTTGTTGAGAAGACGATTAACATGCTTAAAAATAATTTTTAAACTATCCTGATTGATAAAATCAGAGAGGGTTTTATTGGTCAAATCGGTGGCTGGATCAAAGCCTAAAATTTCCGTGAACCGACTATTATGATAAGCGATTTTTTTATTCTGTAAAATAAATATCCCATCCTGGGTATTCTCAATAAGAGAACGGTATTTCGTCTCACTTTCAATTAAGGCTTCTTCAAATTTTATTTTTTGCTCGATTTCATCATTTAGCTTTTGATTTAAATCTTTCATTTCCTGGAGGTTTTTTTCAAGCCCGAATTCCCGTGCCTCAACCTTGACAATCATCATCCCAAAAGATTCGGCTAAATCGACAATATAATCGGGATATTTACCAAGGCGGGCTAATTCAAATATTTTATCCGGACTGCCAAATTTGCTCCGGGATACGCGTTCAGCCACCCAACGCAGGTACTCCAACAATTCCTTTGTATCTTTTTGATTTTTCACTGCTACTATTTCCGTTTTATCATATTTGATATATTAAAGTATCTCTGATATTGTGTTTTCTAATTGGTCAATCTCAAATGGCTTATACAAACAACCGGCAAAGCCATAATCGGTATAGTTTGACATAATTGGATCATCATGAAAACCGGACATTATGATGGATTTGATATTCGGGTCAATCTTCAGCAGTTTTTGATTGGTCTCTTTCGCCCCCATACCGTTGGGAATAAACAGATCAAGTAATACCACATCAAAAGATTGACCGTTGCGAAATGCTTTCTTATAACTGTTTACGACAGCATCTCCTTCTTTTAGAAGAGTAACTTCAAATCCAAGGTATTTCAACATATCCGAAATGACATGCCCCACATTTTCTTCATCATCCATGACAATGGCATAATCACCCTTCGCATTAAAGTGTTTTTGGACCGATCCGGAATAATGATCTGATGGATTGACCGGTAAATAGAGGGTAAATGTTGTCCCTGATCCGTTTTGATCATCGACGGACAGATATCCGTCATGATCCTGAACAATCGAATAAACGGCAACCATTCGCATGGAATTTTTAATATTATCTGATTTTGAGAAGGGAGAAAATATCTGGGTGACATAAGATGAAGGTGATTTCTCCAAATTCGCGGAAATGTTTATCTGTACATACATACCGCGTTTGAGCGGCAAATAGTCTGCTTTCGAGATCAAAAGACTTTTCGTGGATAAATGGATTGTATCTTTCAATGGTACATTATCAACCAGTATATTTACCATCGTATGGATCACATGAATAATCTGGCTAATATTTACCCTGATTTGAATTGCGTCGTCATTCAGGTCAACCAAAAAGTTGATATCATCTTTCTTTTTAATAAATGTCAGGATATTGTTGATCATGTCGGACAGGCGAAACGTTTCACGCCATGAGCTCCCGCTCTGGGTAAATGAAAACAATTGCTGGGTCAGTTCTTTCGCACTATAGACGGCGTCTTCCATCTGGAGCAGCCGGTTATAAACAATCGGCGTAACATGATTTTCATTTTTAGTGAGTGTTATATTTCCCAAGCAAACCGTCAACATATTATTATATTCGTTGGCGATACCGCTTGCCATATTCGATAAGGATTTATACCGTTCCACCTGGAAGGCTGCATCTCTCGTTACATAATATTTTGTCATATCCTGTCTTAAAATGAAATAAGCCACCACTTTTCCAAATTCATCGAATTGCGGAATGTATTCAATATGGAAATGGCATTTTTCACCGCTCTTTGAGTTGATTTCATCATCGAACTTTACTTTCGCTCCAGTCAATACCTTGTCTATATATGGTTTAATCTTTTTATAATTGTTTTTTCCTAATACATCGGTAATCTTTATTTTCCCGTCAATTTGTTGGGGTACTTGAAAATAATCGGAATAGGCTTTATTGACAAATCGATAATGCCCGGAGAAATCAACATAAGCCACCATGGCAGGCAGATTATCAATGATTAGCGCTAATTGTTTCTGACTGCTTTGTAATTCTTTTTCCGCATTGGTTTTTTGTTTGATTGTATATCGCAATATCTTGTTTGTGTCGGAGAGTTTTTTGGTTCTTTTTTTAACCAGTCTTTCCAAATGGTTTCGATACTGCTGGTTTTCAATCTCGAGGCGTTTCTTTTCATCCGATAATTGTTTAACATTGATAGCTCGGGCAACGGTTCTCCGAAGAATATCGAAAGGAATCGGTTTTGCCAGGTAATCAAACGCCCCAATGCGAATAGCGGCAGAAGCCGTGGACAGATTCGGTTCTCCCGATATAAAAATAACTTCTGTTCCCGGTTGGATTTCAAGAATTTTCTTGACCAAAGTAATGCCATCCATCTTCGGAATGATGATATCGGTTATGATAACATCAAATTCGAATTTTTTGACATATTTCAAAGCGCTATCGCAATCAGCCGCCGTAAAGACTTCATAGCCAGTGTCTGACAACAATTCCGACAGACTTAGCCGAATACTTTGCTCATCATCGATGATCAGGATTCGTGCCATATCACCCAGATTTTATATATTCTTTTTTTAAGCTTAATCCTTCAGATTACCGGAGCAAAATACCGCATCGGTTTGTTTCTCGGGTAAATACACCATAAACTGTGTATATTTTCCCTCTTCGCTTCTCACTTTTAGAAATCCCTGATGTTGGTTTATAATATTCAGGCTCACCGGTAATCCCAATCCGGTTCCACCTTCCGATATACAAGTCGTAAACCAAGGCTTGAAAATAGATTGCATATTATACGATGGAATTCCAATCCCGTAATCTTCAAACGTTATTTTCAGATAGCTCCTTTTATTATGTTTGACTTTCTTTATTTCAATATTAATGACTTTGTTATCATCATAAGACTCAAAGCGCTTATTCAGGGCATTTTGAGCATTCGTCAGTAAATTAATAAAAACCTGTTGAATCTGCTGAGGCTTGCAATACATAATCGGAAGATTATCGGAATAATTAGTATTCACGGTAATATAACTCTTGCGAAAAGCCGAACTCATCAACGCCAATGTCGAATCAAGAACATCGCCTAAAATGACTCCCTTGAACTTTTCGACACAGTGCCTGGAAAACTCGAGGAGGTTTTGTACAATATTCCCGACCCGTTGTCCCTCGGTGATGATACTGTAGGCATACTCCTTGATGTGTTCATCCTGAATCTTGTCTTTAATTAATTGGGCATAATTAATGATACCCGTCAGAGGATTGTTTATCTCATGGGCTATTCCACTGGCAATGGTACCGATGGCTTCCAGACGCTGATGTTGGTGTAAAAGCACATCTTCATTATCCAGGGTTAATTGCAGGGTGTCTTTTCTGGTACCATAACACCAGATAAACAGTTTATTACTCCAGGAATGGAAAATAAAATTGGTACAAACCGGAATATGATTGCCGTTCTTGTGGACGAGAAAATATTCTATCTTATTGTCTTTTATTATATTCGATAAAATATTACCATTGCTATTTTCCAGTATTTTCGAAAACTGAATCTCATCAATATTTTCTTCGGTATAACCCAGAAGTTTCAGTCCCGATTTATTTATATAAACGATATTTTTCAAATCATCGGTAATAATGATAAAATCGGTAACCTGATCCAGGATATTCATCATCGAATCGCTATCCAGAGACGATGATAGTTTGAAAAAATCGTAGCCGATATAATTATCATTATCAATCTTATACAGTTTGACTGATAGCGGAGTGCTCAGCACTATTTTTTGATCGACTTGTTTCTTACTCGGGTCAAGAAACTGATCGGTTTTGTTCTCAAATAATTTTTGAACATACTCCTTATTGGTGTCTTTGGACAGTTCCCGGATCTCAGAATATTTTTCTAAATCAAAACAGTCGATAATATTGCTGGCGGCTTGATTATAACATATCACTCCATTACACCGGTTAAATAACATCGCTGGCTCGGAAATATTTTGAATGGTATCCTGGCTAATTTCACCCAGCTCTTCTGAAACTGACATTTCTGAATCTGTCATAAATTCAAAGTTCCTCATTCTACCTTGACGTTCCATTTCTGATAAAATTGGTTCTTCCATCACAATTTTCGATTTAAATAAAGTTTCTTAAATCACATTATCAATAAAATTCGTCAAAGTCAAATACAATTTTTTTTGAATATTCCCGAGTTTTCTTCACTCCCCAAACTGTTGAAATTGAATCCGTAAACAAAATCAATTCATAATTGCTTTTACTAATACAAAAACCAAAACCGTTTTTAATTCAAAGTATGTCAAATTCTATGCCAGCAGTACATATATTATTAGAATTCTGCTCGTATATATCCAGCACAATGATAAAAATTGACGTTGAGTTATCGGTAGAATGTAACGGAAAATATTTCCCGTAAAGAGAAATATTTTCCGTTTGTGAGGTATGATGTGGTACTACTTTGTAACTTTATTCTTCATCAATTATACGATCGACAATCTTATTCAGGACTTCATCGGAATTGTAAAAATCCCCCTGGATTTTTTTCTGGATATCCTCTATCATATCAGAAGATGACCCGACCGAAGACTGGGCTGATTGGGTCATGCCGGTATCTGCATTTCCAACGATTGATCCGGCAGTCTGGATAATGGTATCCAGAATTTTATCCACAACTTCGGGCTTTTGATAAAATCCGGATACCATTCGCGATTTTATCTTTTCAAGATCTTTTTCCCGGAGAACCGGTGCCTTCTTAAGCAGATCAATATATGGATCGAGATTAACCGATTTCCTCATATTGTTCCGGGTATAATCCGATAATTCAACACGATCCTGGCAGTTTCCGGATGTAGTCGATTCTTTCAGTTTGCCTGAATTCCGGATCTGATTCCCGACTGATTTCTCAGTCGCTTCCGGATTCCGTGGATCATTAATATAAAAAGGGCGATCCGAAACATCGTTTATAGGCACCATTGGTTTTTACTCCCGGATAATATCTATGATTGACTTCTGATGAAATTTGACATCCCGATTATTTCTGCTCCTATTTCTTTTATCGGATATTTCACTCAAATCTTTAATTATTTTTTGTTTTTTGTTTCTGAGAATATCCAACAGTTGAGCATCAATTTCAATCAAGGAATTTGCAATACTGGTGATTTCCTTAATTACTTTCTGATCGTCGATCCGCGTACCAGTCAACTTACGTCTGTTTTCTATCAACAACAATTCTTCGATCCATTCTTGCCTGGAATTCAGCAGGTTCATAACCGATTCTACTGACAGACTGTCCATCTGGTTGATAAATTGGTTCGTCTCCTTAAACAAATTTCGGAAAAGTTCTAATTCATCGGTGAGCAGAATCCGAATAGTATTGTTTGGATCGTGAATATTGCTGCTGCTATGGTCCGGTTGAGATACATATTTATTCATCCGTCTTCACATTCCTCTAGCTAAAAGGCTGCAGAAAACTTTGCTGACCACCCAATAACGCCATAGCTTCTTGTAACTGGAGTAACTCTTTTCTGAGCTGAGCTTCTCTCTCATCAAGCAAGTCTTCAAGACTATCAATGCGATTGTCAAGATAACTCACCCGACTATCAATGATGCTTTTGCTGTCAAATATTTTACCTTCAGCGCCGATGTACCTGTCAATATAATCTTTCAGTTGATCAACGATACCGTTGGTCTCCGTATTGAAAATATCGGATACATTTGTCGTACCTGTTTCCAGGGCATCTGAGAATTTACTCGCGTCTTTGATTGATAACATACCAATACTGTTCGCTTCAATACCAATACTGAACATCGTTGAAAAGTCCGTATTCAAAACACCATCCACAGTAGATAGAATAATGCTCCTCAGATCAGATTTCATGGACATGTAATTACCATCCATAGACAACTGACCACTGTTCCCGGATTCCGAATTGATGCCAGTGGCGTCCCGAACGCACTGCATCACATCATTATATACATCCAGGAATTCTCTGACATCATCCTTGACGGTCGCGGTATCGGCACTGATCGTCATATTTTCCATAGTGCTGAAAGTATCCAGAAGAGTAATTGTCACACCTTCAAGAACATCACTGACGACATTCTCATTACGGTAAAGTGTCAATCCATCTACAGTGAATTTTGAATTGAGCAGACTGTTCGTTGCCGAGCTACCAATTTCGGTCATATAACCGCCACTGGCACCTGAGGCAAGGGCATTCTGATTAATTTCCAAAGCAGACAATAAATTATCCGTACTGTCAGTCATTTCCATCCGGTTGTCATATCCGGAGCTCATACTTCTGAAAATTAATCTGGATACACCTGAATACTCATTGACTATCGATGCTTGAACTCGCTCTGAGCTGGAAATGGTTCCAGCCAGCACGGCATTACTCATTGCCATATTCAGATTGTCACAAATATCTGCCAGTACCTGGTCATTTTCATTCTGAAAAGTATCGGCACTGATTGTGACATCAATCGTGATCCGATTATCGGGATCCTCTTCCGTAGGATGAGCAACCTCTATCGAAAACGTCTGGTCAGTAGTTATCGTACTGAATGTTGTATCGGTATTGGTTAATTGCTTGGAAACTCGAGTATCAGCAGATGCTAATCGTTCGACTGCCAGGGAATGGTTTCCCAATTCAGCACCGGCAGAAGACGACAAGGTAAATTTTTCAATATCGCTACTAATCGCTTTTTTGGCAGCAAAACAATCCCTGAGGGGATCAGCAAGTCCTTCTGCAGCAGTTTTTAATGACGACAACTTTGAATAGAGTTCAGTCAGGACACTTTTTTTACTATACAGGTCTTCCTTTTTTTCTTCCAGTTCGATCTTTGGCTGCTCTTCAATCATCATGTACTGTTCAACCATTGATTCAATAGAGTAACTGGATTCGTAAATCGAGGTGATATCGATTGACATTTTTTAATCCTGTTTAATTAATTTTATTCTTAAATCTGCCTTCATAAGTAATTTAAGGTCCACTTTCCACTCCATTCAAGATTTCAAATATCGTACCAACTGATCCGAAGCCTTATCCCGTTGATACAATTATTACGGTTTTATCTGAATCTAATCAAAATTTCAAAAAATGCGGGGGCACGGAATATTTTTCCTACCCCCGCATCACATACGAAGTTCCCTTATCCCATTAACTGCAGGACAAGTTGGGGTGCCGAATTTGCCTGAGTAAAGGCAACCGATGCAGTCTGTTGCAGAATCTGATATTTAACCAGATCCATTTGTTCTTTAATCAGATCCGCATCTTCAATGTTACTCTTCACAGCCTCTGTGTTGGTAATTGCGACGGACAGCGTATTTTCCTTAAAGGACAGCCGGGCTTTGTACTCGCCGATATCCTGGACCTTACCGGATAATGTATCGATTGCCGTGTCCAGAGTTGTGATCGCCGAGCTGGCGTTTGATGCCGTTGAGACATCAACCGCATTTACCGAAAGACTGGCAGCTGATGCACTGCTTAAAGTAACCGTCAGTGTGTTAGAAGCATCTTCACCGACCTGGAATGCACCGGAATAGCCGCCATCGATCAATCCATCACCATTAAAGGTGGTTTCTGTAACAATGTCGCCTACTTCTGAAATCAGGGCGCTTACCTGATCATTAATTGCCGTTCTCTGGGTGCTGTTCAGAGACTGGTCAGCCGCCTGGGTGGCTTTTTCCTTCATCACCTGCAATATGTCCATGATGTTCTGATAGCCGCCTTCAGCAATGTTTAAAATGCTTTTGGCGCTGGTTACATTGGACAAGGCAACTTCCAGACCTCTCCCCCGTCTTTCCAAACCGCGAGCCAGATGATATCCCGCCGGATCATCTTCTGTGGAATTGATCTTTTTTCCACTTGCCATACGCAACTGAATATCAGCAAGGTGATTGTTGATTTTCTGAATTGCGTGAAAAGCCAGATTCGCATCAGTGTTGGTTGCAACTTGTGTTAAACTCATGATTCACTCCTTTGTGTTTTTTGGCATCCTTGCCGTTAAATTGAACTTTAATTTTTAAATGGTTTACTTCGTACTAACGACACCCATTTCAAAAATCTCTACTCATATTATCGGACAGATAAAGCGGTACTTAAAAATTCAATCCGAATTGACGTTTTTAAAAATCAGAAGAAAAATATTTACCAATATCTACCGGAAATGAAAAAAAATCATGAATATTTACTAATCATCGATAATCCTTGATAAACAGAAAAAACCCGGCGTGAACCGGGTTTTATTCTGTCACCTGAAAAGGAAGAGCCCGTTTAATTAATGTTTATAGGCTTTCAGTTTTTCGTTTAGAATTACATCAAACATGGAATCGATATGTTCCCGTTTTATTTTCCATTGCCCACCGATTTTAATGGCTGGTATTTTACCTTGCTGAGCTAGCCGATAAATGGTTTGTTCTTTAATCTTCAGGTAGTGGGAAACTTCCTTTATATCCATTATTGCATCAGTCATTTTAAGATCCTCCACTAAAATATTGGGTAGTAACAGGCGCCAAATCATCAATAACCAAAACCGCTAATTGTAGAGACGTCATTTCAATTGATCCTCATTGCTTGATTCCAGGAATCCCGAATTTCACGAATCATTCCTTCAGCTGTCTTAAATTCATTTTTATAGATCTGATTCAGAATGTTGTTATAGATTCCATAAAAACTCGCCGCAATTTCTTTATTGTCAAACCTTAATGAACTAATCAGCAATTGAATAGATTCCGCCGCTTTTTTCATATCTTTTCGGACACATGCCACGATAGCAATGTCGAAAACATAAGAAATCAGCTGTTCCGGTCTGGCAGTCAGTATTTTTTGCGACAAATATGGATTTGTTTTACTTGTTCCTGGATTCTGTTGAGTTTGGTACATTTTCTCTCCTTTACTTACTACCCGGTTTTATCAGTCCTTTTTACAAGCAGCTCAATAAAACTGGGGTTAGGGTTAATTCCCTAACCCCTTCTATATAGAGCTACCCCATTAATTGAAGAACCAATTGTGGAGCAGCGTTAGCCTGGGCAAATGCAGAAGCTGCTGTTTGTTGAAGGATTTGCAATTTCATCAGTTCCATCTGTTCTTGCACCAGATCCGCATCTTCGATATTACTGCGCACCGATTCCGTATTCGTGATTGCGACCGACACCGTATTCTCTTTGAAAGAAAGTCGGGCTTTGTACTCACCGATATCCTGAACCCTGCCAGCCAGTGTATCGATCGCAGTATCCAGGGTTGTAATGGCAGACGTGGCACCGCTCGCCGTGGATACATCCACGGAGTCCATCGACAAACTTGCCGCGGAAGCACTACTTAATGATATCGTCAGGGTATTGGAAGCCGCTTCCCCAACCTGGAAATTACCCGAATAGCCACCATCAATCAGGCTGTCACCATTAAACGTGGTTTCCGTAACAATATCACCGATTTCGGTAATCAGAGCACTGACCTGATCACTGATGGCAGAACGCTGGGTACCGTTCAATGACTGATCGGCTGCCTGGGTGGCTTTTTCTTTTATGACCAGTAGAATATCCATAATGTTCTGATATCCACCTTCGGCGACATTCATAATACTCTTCGCACTGTTCACATTGGACAGGGCGACTTCAAGACCTCTCTCCCGCCTCTCCAGCCCTTTGGATAATTGATAACCCGCGGGATCATCTTCGGTAGAATTGATCTTCTTACCACTTGCCATACGCAACTGTACATCTGCAATCTGTTTGTTGATTTTTTCCATTGCATGAAACGCCAGTTGTGCATCAATGTTTGTAGCTACCTGTGTTAAACTCATGATTCACTCCTTTGTTTTTTCGGCATCCTTGCCAGTTAATGTCATTATTTAGAACTTCATTTCAATTAACACCTAATAGGGTTATCGGTTAAAAAAACATAACCTTTAATAAAGGAGTGAAAAAAATGATAATATTCCCTAAAATAACGGAAAAATTATCCTCATTTTCTAACAGGATAGAAATATTGTCGAGATATATTAATTGGAATGTATATTAAAGAAAAATCAGGTATGGATTCTGATAAGTTGCTGGGCTTTCGCCATGTCACCTATTTTTCCGTACAAGCCGATCAATTTCATCATTGCTTCACGGTTCTCCGGGTTGCCGGTAAGGATTCTCTGATATGTGTGAATGGCGGCACTGTAATCTTTCTGTCTGATCTTCAGAATCCCACGATACTGGAGTAGTGATTCCACATTTCCCTGAATCATGATCAAACGATTTATATATCCTTCGGCTTCATCGAGGCGGTTCGTGCGCATGGAAATATCAAATAATCGTTGCAGTAATTCAAGATTATCCGGGGTTTCGGTCATCAACGGTTTCAGAGTCTGATAGGCTCTATCCAGGTCGGATACCTGATGATAGAGCCGCCCCAAGGTAAATTTGGTCTGCCATCTGTTTACAATGACATCACTGGGTAAGGGTTCCGCGCCATTATCGAGCAACTGAATATTTTTTAGCAGCTCCGACAATGCTGAAATTACCAGTTCCTTATCATCCTCTGTTATCGTTAGCCGATAAAGGTTATAATAGGCTCCGCACTGTACCGGATATTCATTCATGGATTGAATGCAATAGTCCTGGGCTTCTTTCAATCGGTGCATTGAAATACACAGATTGGCTAAACTGTTTAATAAAGCCGCCTTCAGCCTCGGTTGAAATTGCTTCAGCCTGAGTGCTTTTATATAATGCTCATATGCCTGTTGTTGATTTCCGGCAAGATCATAGTGCTGTGCGATCGTAAAATGCGTATAGGCATTATGCGGTTGCTGAATCAACATCTGTTTCAATAGCTTCCGGTTACGTTTCTCTTTTTGGCGGATTTTTTCTTCCTCTAAGCCGTAACCCAGATGGTGAAGAATCAAACCACTTTGTTTTTCGGAAAGTCCCTGTCTTCTGGCACTTTTTGAAATCTGCTCATGGACCTTTCCCTGAAACCGGATGTCTTTATAGTTTGGAAATAGTCGGTGTGCCGTCGTGAGATTGGTCGGGTCGCCGTTTTGATCCAGATTCCGGATGCACACATCATAAAAGAAGGATTGGTCTTTTGAATTTACCAGGCTTATCAATATCGGTTGCGATCCTGCATCAAGGCGTTCATCGGCGTCCAAACACAAAATCCATTGACCTTTCGCAAATTTGAGTGACTCATTTCGGGCTGCTGCAAAATCATCAACCCAGGTGAAATTATAAATCTCGGCTCCGAAAGATCGGGCTATTTCCACCGTTTTATCAGTGGAACCGGTATCAACGACCACAATTTGGTCGGTAATGTCTGCAATACTTTTTAAACAATCCGGAAGCAGCTGCTCTTCGTTTTTGACAATCAAACAAACTGACAGCGAATTGTTATTAACTTCTGGTTTCGCCATTATTGCGCCACCCTGTATGTCGAAATCTGTGAACATAAATTCAACAAATTATTCAAATCACCTTTATCGAAAAAATCTTCCGTATAGTTTTCATCGATATACCTGAATATCTCATAGGCTGTCGATATTTCACCTAAATATAGTCGGGCAATCCCAGCCAGGTAAATCGAAAGCGCATTCTTAGGATTAATCAAAAGGCTTTTTTGAGAATAGCCTAACGCTTTTTCGTAATTGTTTTGAGCCAGCTCGATCTGGGCTAAGCGCATATAGGCGGTTTCAATAATTTCACGCGGCAAAGCTTTATAATCCATTTTAAACAAATGCAGCAAAGCCGCTTTGGCTTCACTAATATGTCCAATTGCTTTCAGCGTCTCCCCTTTTTTAAACTGCAAATAGGCATTTGTCGGATCGTTGCATAATGCTTCTTCAATGAGTGGCAGACTCCGATACGCCTTACGCTTGAAATTTTCCGTGTAGCCGTGGTGAATTATCATTAAATCGGAATCGATCGTCTTTCCTCCATTTCGATAAATAGAGGGAACTATCTGGTTATGAACTTTTTGTTCAAAGCAATATCCCATGCCGTTTCGAAACAGACGATACCGGGTGTCATCCATATATTTGATGATATCATTGGGCGGGGCAATATTCCGAATAATCATTCCAACGGCGTCGTATTCAGTTTCGCTGATAAATTCAAGAAGATGCTCCGCCGAACTTGCCTGTAACTCATCATCTGCATCCAGAATCAGGATCCAGTCACCTTTGGCATATTTCAGCGATTCATTGCGAGCCTCGGAGAAATCATTATTCCAGGGATAAAAATACACTTCAGCACCGTAAGACTGGGCAATTTCGACCGTCTTATCAACTGAACCGGTGTCAATGATGACCAATTGGTCAACAATATTCAATACACTGTCCAGACAACACGGAAGATTTTGCTCCTCGTTTTTGACAATCATACATAAGCTGAGGGTTTGGTTATTTACAATTTTAACCTCTTTAGAGTTCATTATTCCCTTCCAATTAATTGCTCCCACTTCCGGAAAAAATCATGCTGCTGCTCACCATCAGTCAGTTCGCGTATCCGCCTTTTGTCCACGTCATAATAAAAATCACCGTCGGGAGTTCTGCGGGCACTGATAATTTTTTGATTTACTAATTGATTTGTCGTATCCTTATATTGATCCAGTGGCACGCCTAACAGTTCTTTACAACGAGATTCAAGAAAGTGAATCTCCAGATCAGTTCCGCCACCTTGTTCTGAGATAAGTTTTTCAATGAAGTTCAGAAATTTTTTAGCGGTATCCGTCAGATGATCAGAATCTTCGCTTTTATCCTGATGAATTCTGGATTTTAAATCCGACTGGCAAAAGTCTGAAAACTGGTGAAATTGCTCCGGGTCATTAATCACCAGTAAGCGCCCCTGCTGAAAGTCGGTTTCCTGTTCAGCCAACGGTGTCTGAGTCAGGTTATACATTACCTTATTGAGAAATTGAGCCGGTATATTCAGCAATACTTCCAGTTTATTCACCGTGACTGACCAGTTTAATTTGGGAATCAGGACGTCCCGATATTCCGGGTTGTTTAACAATTCATTTAACATCAACACAATCTGCTTGGATTTTTCCGCAGCTCCATAAGTATCCAGCTTTTTGTTGCATTCCCGTAATCTTTCGACCAGAATCTGGAAAAAAGATTTTAACCAGCCGGGAATCTTTTGAATATTTGCATTGAAAAGTAATTGATTGATCTCGATACAATTCACATCGGTGATGGCGGAGACTGTCGCAGACCGGTAGGGTTGATCAATTAATGCCATTTCACCAAAAATAGAACCCGTGGATAAGGTGGCTAATACTAACTTTTGATTATTCTTATATGTTGTCACCTCGACTTTACCCGACGAAATGATATACATCGAAGAACCGGGATCATTTTCTTTAAAGATAACGCTGCCCGCGTTAAAATGTCGCAATACACGATTATTCATAATATCATTCATGGTCTTACTTTCAATAATTTATGATCAATTTACACTGACATAATTTGTATCTGGCAGCACCCTTCCAGCCTGCTGAATCAGGCGTTTCAGAAAAACATCATCATGTCGATCGATATTCAATTCCACCTTTTTTGCGACCATATCCATCGTTGGTTTTCGGACAAAAAAGCGAATCTCCTCACCCGCTTCATTGGCTTCAATAATCGAGACCACCTGTGCGATAATTTCAGGATCGTTGACATTGAACATTTTTTCAATAACCCGGTTCAAATCCTCCTCTCCGTAATCACCGCAACAAGTATAAATTCTTTCAATTTGAAACCCGGTTTTTAAAAGTTCACGCTTCAATATATCCGGTGAAAAATGAAGATAATGGTAATTTGGATCCAACCAGTACCAGTTTTCCTTCAATGCTATCGACAGAAAAGATTTGATATTCGGTACAATTCCACAAAACATCCCGCCCGGTTTTAAAATATTATAAATAATACTTAACGCTTTCTTCGAATACGGAATATGTTCAAGGACATGCAGCATGGTAACTAAATCATAGGAATTCGATTGGAACGGCAGATTGATAAATTGTCCGGTTTTCACATTAATATTAAGATGACTGCGCGCATATTCGGCATTTTGCTGCGTAATTTCGACTCCCTCGACATTAAATCCCCGACTACGGGCGTTATGCAGGAAGGCACCCCAACAGCAGCCAATATCCAGCATTTTCCCCTGAGGTTTAATGAATTCAAGAATTTCAGCCAATATATCATCCCTCCGCATAGGATGACTTAAGACTTCTTCCTCACTCGCCGGTATTTGCTGAAATCCCTCCGAACCATATGACTGATACAGCCTTTCCATGGATTCTATTGTCAATCGAGTCCTTAAATAAACAGTATTACAGTTTACACATCGAACAATATCGGCACTATCCCGGTAGCGAATAGCCTCTCCGGAATTACAGAATGGACAACTGATTTTTTCATATGAATCTGGTTGATCTTTTGTAATAATATCGACAATCGTCGGATTTTTGCTTTCGTCAATTATCATTTCATTTGAATCCAGATACTGATTGCATATTTGGATTATCCCGTTTGCCTCATTATTATTCGAATCCAGACTCTTAATTTTCCGGGCAATTCGTAAGGCATCGGAGTATTTTCCGATTTCTATGTATAGCAGGGAAATTCTCGTCAATGTCAGAATATCATCCGGATTTTTCGTGATAATTTTGAAATAATATTGAACGCCTTCATCGTACTGTTCATCCGCAATTAGTGTTTCCGCATAGTTTCGCTGGGCATCAATAAAATCAGGATTCCTCTCGATCGCAGATAAAAACAGTGATTTTGCCGACTTGAAATCCTGCTTTTCAAAGGACAATACTCCCAGCAGATTGGACGCCTCTGCATGGTTCGAATTCATTGCCAGCAGTTTTTGAAGAATTTTTGCCGCTTCTTCTGACTGTTCGTCTTTCTTCGCACAAAGTGCTAGTCCGTACAATGCTTCTTCCGATTGGGTTGACGAATAAAGTTGTTCATATATTTTTTGGGCTGCTGAAGGATCGTTGAGTTCCAGAAATCGACGCGCCTGTTGATAGTGTTTTTCATAATAAACTTTTTCCCGATAGATGGGTTTTTCAACAAGAATTTTGATACGGTTTTGCACCAATTCCGACGACTTTTCCCAGCTAAAATTCTGTCTGATTGACTGACTTGCCAATTCCCCGGTTTTTCGAATTTCTTTTGCATTATTAAAAGCATAGCGCATTTTCCGATATAAATCCTGTTTGTCCGGTTCAAACAGGCAAACATTGGCAGTCAATTCCATTCCCGAAATCAATTTTTCCGGATATATGATTTGTTTTGCGTCAATTAAAAAACTATTCGTTTCATTGCAAAAATCCAGGCAGGCACCGCCATTGGTGACAATCACAGGCAGTCCGCAAGCCATTGCCTCCAGAATGGGCAATCCAAATCCTTCCCCCCGGTATGGATGAACCAATGTATTACAGGCTGTATATAATCCGATCAAATCCTTTTCGGGTAAAATTTTATCGATATATTCAATTTCCGGGCTATCGGGATTACTCTGGAAATCTCGGATACGTTCCCTGATATTTTGTCCTTTATAGAAAGAATCACCACCCATGTCTTTAATAACCAGACAAACATCATCTTTATGACTAAACATCTTTAAATACACATCCAGCAGAATATCGATTCCTTTTCGGAAAATAGTGCCACCAACGAATAAGAACTTGAATGATTTTTTGGTCTTAAGTTGATAAGGTTTTGCATTGGGATGATATTTGTCAGGAGCAATTCCATTGGGGATTACAAAAATCCGGTCTTCCGCAATTCCACTATTGATATAAACCCTTCTGACATGACTACTCGGTACCCACATTTCATCGACTTTTTCATTGAATACCGCGACCCAATTTTGGGGAAGATGTCCAAATTCCCAGGGTTGGATAACCACCCAGTGCCCTTCTGGCGGGGGCTCCAGCTTGGGCGGCCACTGATGCCGAACATGGATATCAACAGTACGCAGTTTCCGGCTAATTCGTTTGGAAATTTCCATGTACGGACTATTGGGATCGGGTTTAAATTGATCTGTTTCATAGGGAAGTATTGAGAGCTCAAAGCCCGCCTCTATCAGACGAATCGCCTGTTCCCGATTTACATGGGCTAATGAATGATTGACAAACTGAGAACCTTCCCAAATCACCGAGATCGGATGCGATTCCGATTGAATCAGAGTCTCACCAAAAAGCGTTTCCCCCTTCCGTATTTGATGATGATATTCCGTCAAGCGGCTATTAAACGATTTTTTAAAATGGTTCAAATTTTTCACCTGAGTAATTTTTTCCCAGGGATCGATAAAAACATGGTCAGACGGATCTTTCCAGTAAACCATCTCCTTGCTGCGCATTGTTCTGAATATGATACAGGGTACTTCAGCGAGCGCCGCAAATGTCTTTCCCCAGGTATCGGTTCCGACCAGCAAATCACTACTGGCAATCAGTTCCATCTGTTCCCTGAAATTATAGCTGCGCTTATCAATGGATTTGCCGATTGCCGGGTACTCTTCCGCTTCTTCGGGAATCCCGATAATAATGGGTATGATGTTTTTTTGATTGAGAAAATTTATCAAAGGTTTCCAGAACACCGGATTCAGTTTATTGAATTTCCCTTTGACCATTCCTTTTGTGCTGCCCTGCGGATTTAATACTATCTGAAAATTCCGGACTTTTGAACATCTGAATGCTTTTGCCCATTCACAGGATTTCGAAATACCATATTTCTGAAAGATATCCATACCCGACGCCCACTCTTCATCATAGTTCTTTAAAGGAGTAGCGCCAATTCCCCGGACATTTTTAATTTGGTAAAAAATCTGCCGATAGACGCTATGAGTCTCGGCAAATTTCGGATAAGGAAGGAAAATCACCTTTTTCAGTTTTGGAAAGTTTGAGTAAAAACTCCGGGCAGCCGGGATTGAATTCGGAATGCTGAGTACGACTTGTTCGGGATTTTTATCATAAAAGGTTGACAATAACAGGCAGGCATCTCCAATACCTCCGAAATGAACATAGATCGGTCCCAATTTTTTAAATATGCCCGCGATGTGGTAGGATATTTCATATAAATATTGACGTAAAATCTTGGCTGATCCGGGTTCGAGGGCATCTTTCAGAAAAACAAAATCACCCTGCACATTTTCGATCAGCCGATCCAAAGCAATGGTACTGATTTCACTTTCCCATTTTTTATAAAATATTTTCGCAGATTCACCAGGACAATGATCGACCAGGACATCAGTTTCTTTTTGATTATTTGTCAGCAAAGTCGCTGAACATTCCGGATGATATAGAATTTTTTTACCATTGGTTCTCAACTTGAAACACAAGTCGATTTTTCCAAATCGATTATTATAACTGATATCAAATTGTCCGACTTCATTAAATTGAGTTTGATCGATAATCAGAAAATCACTATCGGTCATTAATAATTCGGTTTTTTTCTGAAAAACCCGGCAATCGCCATTCTCCCCGGAGTTTCTATCACACAGCCAAATCGAATAGACAGAATCCGGATTGATTTCAAAGTCCATTCCGACATTGACGATCTTTCCTTCCCGGTCAACAATTCGCCCACTAATGAGAGCGGTTTCCCGGTTCGATTGAATTTCGGTGATACCGTTTTCATACCAGCCGGGTTGCAGTTCAAGGTCGCTATTTAACAAGACAATCAGACGTCCTTTTACAGCACCAATCACTTCATTGAGAATATCAGTCATTTTTCGATTATTCTTAAAAGGAATAACGGTCAGGTTGGGAAAGTCAAATTGTTTATTGTGGAAAAATTCCGATACAGGATTATTTGGCAAATTATCCAGGATAACTACGTTAAAAATATCAGCAATTGTTGTTTTATAAACCGATTGAAGACACCTTTCCAAGATGTCATCCGCAGAGCTTGCGGTAATGATAAAAGATATCCTCTGCGGAGGATTTTCCGTTTCAATAGATTTTTTGTCCGGATGGTTCATGAATCCAATTTGCGTTTATTAATCGGATATACGGTACTGCCGATCCATAATGGTGAATTGAATGACAATTCATCAAGCTTTTTATGATCGTTACCCAGATCATTCGTTTTGCTCTTTCCGGTGATCTTGCCCCAGTAATATTTCATAATCAGTTGTGGAAATGTTCGGGCAGAAATTGTTTGACCACCGGGAGTAATCCAGCAATGCATTGGTGCTCCTAACTATGAATTATTTTTTTAATAAGTGTTGTGGGATTTTTACCAGACACGGCTTTGCGATTCTCCGCCAGAATTTTGAGGTACAGTTCATTGCGATAAATCGGTGTTTCCGGTGGGGCTTCTATTCCGATCCTGCTTTCTCCACCGCGGCTGTCCAAAAGCGTAATGACAATGGTACTGCCTATCCGGATACTCTCACCGCTTTTTCTGGATAGTACTAACATTCACTCTCTGAAAAAAACAATCGGTTTTTCATTCACTAATCCCCTTCACTACCTGGTAATTCACATTCAATTCCGGATTGTCCAGAATCACCTGTTGACCGATATTCAGGACCGAATTGATTACAATCGGTGCCTTCAGGTTGGCAGTTATCAAATGTTTCTCATTATTAAAACAAAAGATGATGAATAATTTCAACTCCGAATCCGAAGTTATTTCGAGTTGTTTTTTTATCTCACTCGGTATGTAGTTTTTCAAATTTAGCTGAATGACCTCAGGTTCGGCGATAATCATGGAAACATCCGGTTCCTCCTGAGATTGAAATACACAAAAGGGCTCATATTCCGGAATATTATTGATACTGAAACTGGTCAGTGACTCAAATCCGGGTAATCCGTATTGAAAATTCACAATCCAATTTTCTTTACTCATGTCAGACGCCAATTTCCTTTCGGATGATTTCTCCGTTGAATTCATTTTTCATTGTAAAAAGTTCAAGAGGCTCATGTTCAATGTATTCGAAATAGTCTGAAGCGCTGCCTGGTAAGCAATCTCTTCGGCATTGTACTGGGCAATGGCTTTTGCCATATCCACATCTTCCAGATCGGATATAAACGAATCCAGATTTGTATTGGATACTTCCAGACGATTACGAGCCAGTTCAAACTGGTTTTTTAATAAACCGATGCTGGTGCTGATTGACATTAACCGTTCGATCGACGATTCCAATTCATCAATCGACTCACTTAACTGGGTCTGATCATTATTTATTATTCCGTCTCTCAGAGCAATCATATTGCTGAAGATATCTGTGTCAATCAACTCCGTGCCGGCAATATTGATATTCACATCAATGTTATCGGCAATTCGCCGGGAAATGTTACTGGAATTTCCATTATAACTGACTTCGGTCCCATCATAGGAGAACGGAGGTTCTTCAAGGGTCTTGGTACCGCTGAAGAGATACTTTCCAAGGTATTTTGAATTCGCCAATCCAACGACATTCTCGATGGTTTTATTTAACCGATCCTTCAAAACCTGGCGGTCATCATCATTTAAAGTATCATCCGCAACCCTGTAGGCAATATCTTTTGCAGTCATCGCATATTCATAAAAATCTTCAATATTACCGGCACTGGTATTTACCCATCCCATCCCATCAACAATATTCTTTAAATATTGATCGTTGCGCATCTGGGATTCCTTATAGCGGGATACCATTGAAAACTTCACGGGATCATCCGAAGCTACCTGCAATGCTTTCCCGGAAGCAATTGAATTCTGGGTCTCATTCATGCTGCCCCGGTTATTATTGATATAATTCAGCAGGTTTCGTGTAATCATTGATTGTGTGATTCTCATAATAACCCTCTAATATTTATAATACCTCTAAAAGGGTTTCCAACATCAGGTTGGCGGTTTGGATCAATCGTGACGCCGCCTGGTAAGCATTTTCATATTCGATTAATTTTGCCATCTCTTCATCCAGAGACACACCGGAGACTGCATCCCTTTGATTTTTAAGATTCTCCATGACCAATGCCTGGCTATCAGCCATAAAAGTGGATTCTCGCAGCTGGCTGCCTACTTCACTGACTAATGAATTATAGGTGTCCGATATTGTCATTCCTCCAATTAATCTTTCCTGCTGAATATCACAGATTGCTAAGGCGATGGCATTGTCTCCAGAGGCACCAACTGATTGTGCTGTTGCGATCCCGGTTGAATCACTCAGGATATCTTCATGAACACTAAAATCGTTGGCGCCCTGGATATTTTTCGAGAAAAAGGAAATTCCGGTTTCACCGGCGCTGTTATACCCCAGCGAATGAATCTGGTTGACTCGATTTGCCAATGAAACCGCGACAGTATTCAGCTGCTCAACATAATTGGGAATATGGATATTATTGATTTCCAGCAGTGCTCCCAATGAACCGCCATTAATTGCAACAGTATTCGGATTACTTCCGATCGATAATTTATAATCGGAAAATCCATTATTATATGTCGCGTCTGCATCGATTTCAGAGCAGTAATTATCAGAGACCAGAATTTGCCCACCCACTGATATGGTAATGCCATTATTCTCATACTCGTGGACATTAATATCAATCAGGGTCGATAATTCATCGATAAGGATATCCCGCTGATCCAAAAGATCAGATGTCGAATTACTGCCAAGCCGCTCGTTGGTATTGTAGATCTGGCTGATGATCTGGTTAACTCGATCGACTTTCTCATTAATGTTGTACCCGATCTGCTCCTGAAGACTTCGAAAGTCCGAATAGACCCGGTTGAAGGTATGTGCCATGACTACCGCTTTGTCTTTGACAACCGTTTTTGCGGCTGGATTTTCCGGATCATTGGCAAGATCGTTCCAGGCATTCCAGAATTCCATCATAATATTCTGCAGACCGGAATCCGAAGGTTCACCAATAATACTTTCGATATTCTCCAGTACCATTTGACTGGTTTCATACTTTTCCAGATTATCCTGTTCCATCCGCAGTCGGTTTTCGACAAAAACATTGCGGATTCGGTAAAATTCATCCTGTCCCGGCTGTCCGTTGGCGCTTCCGAACCCGGTGATATTATAGTTTGTCACCTGGCGCCGTTTATAGCCTTCGGTATTGACGTTCGCAATATTTTTAGCAGTCGTATCAATCGCCGCCTGATTATTTAACAGTGCTTTTTGAGAAATGTCGAAAATGGTTGTAATCGCCACACCAGCCTCAGATTCTTACATTGACAATCTTGTTGTTCTTCTCGGTTTGTGAAATGTGTCCCTTCATATTATACAGGACTTCTTCCTCAGTGTCGGATTTCAGGAATCTTTGGATCATCCCTTTGGTAAACTCAAGTGAAAAATTCAGCAGATAACTATTCTCATTATTCATCCTGGCAATCTGTTTTAAACAGACCCGCAGCCGCCGTCGCAGGTTTTCCAGCGTATTGCGGTGATTTTTCGGTGCGGTTTTAATAACATCCTTCAAGGTGATATTCTGAATATCCTTTTTTTCTTTTCCTTTTAATTTTTCAATGGAATTCATCAGGCTTTCGGCATTCTTCTGGGCAGTCTTGACCAATGGATGTTCCATCTGAATACATTCCCGCATCTGTTCAAGGTTATTTTCAATTATTGAATGCTGTTTAATATTCAAGGATTCCAGAATCTGGTCATATACCAATATCTCTTGTTCAAGTATTTTAATCAGGCAGTCATACTCATCGACCGCGGTTTGATCTGCTATTTTATTCATTGGCTCACTCATCATGAAAACTCTCCATAGTACTTAAAATGTTGTAACTATTAATAAAGGAATCGTTCTTGATCTGTTCATCTATATTATCTAAATCTTTATCTTTCAAAGAATTATAGATCATTTCCGACAGCCCCAATCCCCCCTGCTTCGCAACCGCTTCTCCCATCACGCTGCTAAACATCATACTTGGCAGATTATTGCGTTTCGAACCATAAAGCCCGGCATCGGGAATCGTTTTTTCCATCGCTTTGAATAATTGGGTGATAAACAGCGCTTCCAGTTCGGTGCTTTTTTGCCTGAGCTGAATATCATGCGCCCTGGCTTTATCAAATGCGACAGAACGGGTATTTTCGGAGATATTTTGATCAATATTTGAAATGCTGTCCACTGAACTTTCCTCTCCACTACATAATAATCAGACGCGCATTCAAAGCACCTGCTTGTTTAATCGCTTGAAAAATGGCAATGATATCCCGTGGTCTTAAGGCTAATTCGTTTAACGCCTGGGCAAGATCACTGACAGTCGTTGTATTTGGAATGACCGCCACCTGGGCATCAGATTCGGTAACGGTGGTCTCCGTCATATACTCGACAACCGTCTTGCCGGTACTACTGAAAGCCGCGGATGGTTGTGAAATAATAGGGCGCCGTTTGACATGAATCGTCAGATTGCCATGTGATATCATTACTTCACTGATTTTGACATTTCCGCCGGCAACGATGGTACCGGTTCTTTCATTAACTACGACCCGGGCATCAATATCGGGTACGATTGACAATGACTCAATCTTTGATAAAAAGGCTATGGCTTCATCCCGGTCACTGATTCTTTCAGGAAAAACCATCTCGACTACCGAGGCATTCAGCGCCTGGGCAATAAACGCCGAATTGGGATTCAGTAACGAATCACTTAAATAATAGCTGTTTATTTTTTCGCCAATTCGGGAAGCCGTCACAAAATCCGGATCATTGATGATAAAACGAACCGGTTTATCGATACTAAAATCATCCCCGGCTAACTTTTTCTGCAACACGCCTCCATTCGGTACAATTCCGACCAGGGCATGGTTTTGTTGCATCCGCTCACCGGCATCGGTTTCAATATTATATCCACCGATTGACAGGGGACCCTGGGCAATCGCACAATAACTGCCGTCACTGGCTTTTAATGGAGACATGAGCAATACACCGCCCTCAAGACTGTTGGCGTCTCCAAGCGAGGCAACGGTTACGTCAAACTTCGAGCCGACCCGACCGAAAGCCGGAGTCTGAGCGGTCAGCATCACAGCCGCCGCATTTCGGGTGCGCAATTGTTCTTTTGGAACCGTGATGTCGAATCGTTCCAACATATTACTGATCGTCTGTACTGTAAAAATAGCTCCCCGGGTCCCACTGGACCGGTCACCGGTACCATTCAAACCGACGACGAGACCGTATCCTACTAACATTTTCTGACAGTTATTTTCAATCGATGTTATATCCTTTATCCTGACCTCTCCAAAAATTGTTTCAGAGATCAGCAGAATTCCCAAAGCGATCCATTTTATTTTAGAAAACGTCATGTTAATAAGACTCCCGTAATAGCCACAACTACCAGTCCAACACCGAGCAACCAATTACCGACTCGATGAATCGTGCCCGGTTTAACTAGCTTGTTTTTGATCCCATCTTTACGGTAAACGATTTTTGCATTGGCAAGATTGTAAGAATAAATTCTATTATCGGTGCCGATATCCCGAAGCCGGACAAATCCTTCAATTTTCATTATATTTGTTTCACCATTTACCTCTAAACTCCGCTCGCCGGTAATTTTGACCATCCCATTCTCCGTTATTTCAACAATTCGAGCCGATATTTTACCGGTCAATTTTTCTTCCTGCGCGGTTCCCTCCGATCCGCCATGTGAGTTATTCAGTGAACTTGACATACCAAAAACCGGTAAAAAATCCGTCAGGGTTCCATTCACGGAACCGGCTGCCGATAGTTGCGACTTCCCCTGGGAATTGACTTTTGATTCCCGGGATGCATTGGCATTTTCGACAACGAGTACTGTAACGACGTCCCCGATTGCATGGGCTTTTACATCGGAAAATATTGAGGTGTTGTCACTGAAAAGCGACTGTGCCGAGAGAATATTAAGCATCAATAATAAAGTTATGACGATGATAATTGGATTCTTCAAATCTCATTTCCCTATTTAATCATTACACGGTTTGGATCAATCAGAGTACCATTTAATACCTTCCCGGTTTCCGCGGCTAAGACCCGGACTTGTTCCCCGATCCAGGCGTCATTTTGCAGGATTCCGTTCAATTTAATTTGTAATGCTCCCCGGTCCATTGTAATCGCGACATGATCACCGCGACGGACAGGCGGAGCAACCTGAACCATATTGCTACGAATGATTGCGCCCGATCGGATTAGCTGTCGTGCCGTTAATCCCAATATTTTCTCAGGTACTGCCAGAGATTCATAACGTCCTTTCTTCAGATGGACGACTTTTTTCTCCACATTCACTAATGAAATCGTTTCGTCTCGGGCAATTGTCTGTTTTGCCACACAAATCGGTAAATCTATTCCAACTTGGACAGACATCGGAAATTCAAACCGGTTTCCTTGCATATCGCTGCCAACTATCCATAAAATCTGAAAACCTAAACGCAGCTCCCGGTTTTTTAATTTTACGACCCAGTCATTATCTGAAAGATTGACCTCAGTCAGTTTGGGTGGATGGATGATTTCGATCGTAATATCCTCTTCGGGAATTTCATATTGATCCGCAATTGCTTTTACCGATTTTTCGACCAATCGACGATTTAATTCACCGGGCAAATTTTCAGCAATACAAAATCCACCGATAAGACAGATCAGGATAATATTTTTGGCAACATTTCGCATGTTTATCGTTTCAATTGATTCGTCATGGATAACAATTCATCAGCCGTTTTAACCGCTTTGGAATTGATTTCGTAAGAACGCTGAGCCACAATGAGATTGATCATCTCCTGGACCACATCCACATTGGATTTCTCAAGATAGCCCTGCATTACTGTACCGAATCCTTCATCCGCAGGATATCCGTACTGAGCAGCACCGGACGATTCGGTTTCCTCATATAGATTCCCTCCAATGGCATGCAGACCGGCGGGATTAATAAAACTTGCCAGTTCAATCTGACCAATTTCTTCCGACTCAGCCTGCCCGTCGATAATGGCAGAAACGAGACCGTCCTGGCTAATTTTTATCGCTGAGATTCCTTCCGGCAAAACCATTTCCGGAAAGACATGTAAGCCCGAACCCGTTACCACATAACCATCGGCATTAATTCTTAAAGAGCCATCGCGGGTATAGGCATAAGACCCGTCGGAAGTCATGATTTGCAGAAACCCATTTCCGTTTATTGCTACATCCAGAGAATTACCGGTTTCTTCAATATTTCCCTGGGAAAATGACCGAAAAGTCGCGATAGGTTTATTGCCTAATCCGATCTGTATATCGCTGGGTTTACTGGATTCTTCGCGACCTTCCGCCGCGCCGGTCTGGATGGTCTCATAAAGTAAATCCTGAAATTCAACTGAATTCTTTTTATAACCGGTCGTGTTGACATTGGCTAAATTATTCGAGATTGTGTCCACATTCAGTTGCTGGGCAGCCATGCCTAATGCAGCAGTTCTTAATGAACGTAACATATCAACTCCTTTTTACCTGAATCGCCCAATAGTATTGGTCGTTTTCTGCATCGTTTCATCAATAGTGCGAATTACTTTTTGAGTACTTTCAAACTGCCGTTCAATCTCTATTAATGAAATCATTTCATCAATCGCATTGACATTTGAGCCTTCCAGATACCCCTGCAAAACAACAGATTTTGTATCCTCAGATCCAAAATTATCCAATTTGAAACGAAAAGCGTTGTTGCGGGTTTTCTGGACATCCTTTAGCTCATCCAATTCTACAATCTTTAATTGATCGATCAGCCGGTCATCGGCATAGATATCACCATCTTTACTGATTCGGATATTCTGGACATCCCATCCGTTCAGCGACAGATTTATCCGTCCGCCCCAACCCAGAACATAATCATTTGCTGATGTTTTCAAATATCCTTCAGGATCAACTGTAAAATGACCATTGCGGGTTATCGTGGTTTGATGATCGGATTCAATCATAAAAAAGCCGTTTCCCGAAATAGCCACGTCGAGTGGATTATCGGTTTTTTGAAAAACTCCCTGGCTAAAATCGGTATCGACTTTTACTTCGACTTCACTTTTACTTTGATTTCTCAGAATATCAAAAAAGGCAACATCTTTTTTAAATCCATTTGAATTGAGATTCGCAAGGTTGTTGGCAATGACTTCGGATTTCCGCATTTGGGCATTCAACACACCTTTTAACTCATCTAATTGTACATTCATATCTGCACCTGTACTTTAACGCATTCTAATAAAGGCAAGAACGTTGCCAGATATAAATAGAACCTGACAGGATCAGTTTTCTCGACGTTTCCCGTCGATAAAAATTATCCGGATACATATCACAGGTCACATTTATATTTTTATGACTCCAAGCGAATAGGAATTATTTACGTATCGGGGTACAATTTTTCCCCGTTTATTTCGAAGGACTTTTTTGAAGATTTTGACCGGATTTTAGAACAGATTGCAGAAAATATATTTGTATATCCGAATGTTATATCATAAAATTCACCATGACATTACAGTCTCACAGTAATCACTGGCAAATTATTTTTAAGGCTATATTTTTCGTATTATTTGTTACTCTGAGTACGTCCCTTAACGCACTGGAAGTGGTTACGATCAATTATGTTAACGCCCGCACCGGTCCGGGAACGCAATTTGAAACACTGTTGACAATATCACCGCAAATCCGGTTTCCGGTCGTTTCCATTAAAGATAAATGGATTCAAATCGACACTGAATTCGGGGATGATATCTGGATTCATTCAGACTTTACACGAATATTACCAGTTTCCAGTGAATGGACTGTCCTGAAGACCGTTCGGTCCGGGAATGTCCGACTTGGTCCCGGTTTAGATTTTCCGGTAATTTCAAAGACAGCAGAAGATCAATTTCTGCTCTGTTTATCCGAAAAAAACGATTGGTTTCAAGTTATTCTAGATTCGCTGAAACTCGGGTGGATCAATCAAGTCCTGGTGACTGATGCCTGTTTGGTTAATAATCCCGAATCGATTTTAATGGTAAAAAAATCCGGCAACTTTCGCACCGGTCCCGGTCTTGATTACGGTATCAGAACGCATCTTAAATACTCTGATAAATTACTGATACTGGAGAATCGTGGTTCCTGGAAAAAGGTTTATACAGATCGGGAAATGACCGGATATGTCAATGATGTGATTATTACGCCTTTATTAAATCCCGGGCAGGCATTGAAAAAAGCAAAGATTGTCAAAACCGGAAATCTGCGCCTGGGTCCCGCCACCACCTTTAAAATTATTCGAAAGCTGCATCAGGATGACACCGTCTATCTGCTTCAAAAATACCGCAACTGGTTTGAAATCATCACTGAGCGTGGAAATCGAGGCTGGGTACATTCAATCCTGTTCGGTACTGCAGCGCTGCCGGATCCCTCCGAATTATCGCTTCACCCGGATTCCGTTTCAATTGGAATAAATACATTAGAAATTGCTCATCACCTGCGAAAAATAAAACGTTATGGCGAGTCACTATCGACTTATCTGCTGGCTGATTCAATTCTAAAATCACTATATTTACACTATCCAGCTGATAGCCGTCTGGTGTTTTACTATGCGCAATGTATTTACAGTATAGCCCAGAATCCCATTCAGAATCAGGATGATAAGATCGCTGAAGCCGTCCAAATTTTAAAAACAGTGAAGCGGGATGATGCTGATTATCCCCGTATAAATCAACTGCTGCAATCCTGGAAACAGGCTGTGTCCACCCGGGGTGTATTATATAATACATTCACGGATACATCAAGTGACATTACCGATGCTCTGGGATTTTTTTCCGATGCGGTGTTTAATTATCCAATGTTGACCGAAGCCGAACTGAAGCGATTAGTCGGGCGACGTTACAGCGTTTCACAACAAAATCCGCGGATTGCTCTTCACTGGCAGACCGAATCAGCCGCTATTTTTCGGGCATTCCAGTCGAATGCAATTGAGCTGGATTCCACGAATCAGGATATCTATTTTCATGTCTTGATTGAATTAGCCAACACTTATACAAGTCTTAATAAAAAAAATGAAAGTATGAATGTTCTTGACGAAGCCCGTTTGTTAATTGATCGATACAATATCGCCGGCTGGGATTCCTACTATCAACGCACCGTGGAAACACTGATCAACCGGATTCACTGATCACCAATATCAACCTATTATCGCTACAATTTGGTCATCCGCTGGTTGCCAACATAAACTTCCGATTCACTGGAAGTTAAATTCCTCAATTTCTCGGTCACCCGCTGAATCCGCTTGGTTTCATGGATGATACCATCCAGGGCTTCCCTGATTTTTTCGACTGATGCAGAGGAACAACTTAATTTTAAAATTTCCGCTAATCCAAGAATTGAAGTCAGCGGATTATTAATTTCATGATTAACCGTGATCACAATCTCACCAATTGCAGCCAGACGTTCTTTTTCCACCAGCTCTTTTTGGGCTAATTTTAATTGCTGAATCGTCTGTAGAAGTTCCTTATTCTTTTGATCTAACTGACGTTGCAGGAGTAATGAATTAAGTACTTTGGAAATCTGGCTCCCAATTATTTTATAAGAGTCCATCTCATCGTGTGAAAAATAATTTGCGGTGTTGTGCGCCATATTCAAAACACCAATCAGGGAACCATTCGCCCATAGCGGTAAAGATAGAAAAGAATTAAATTTGGCTTCCCTGCCAGGTCTCGATTTGTGAAGTGATGCAAGAACGACCGGGTCTTTTCGATGAGACATCCAGCTGGAAATTCCCGAGCCACGATCAAATGATATCTCCTGAATCAAATCAACCCTTACGGAGCCTTTTTGATAAGCCATTTCCAGTTTATCCGTGGTATCGTGGTAAAGAAACAGGGTCGCTGATTTAAACGGTAATGTTTTATTTAAGATTTCAAAGACCGCCTGATATTTTTCATCAGCGTCCATACTCTTCTGGAATATTTCGGTCAGATCATTGAGAAACTGGATATTAAGCATTACTAATCCTTATTAATTACGTAGCCAAATGGACAAATATCATCTCAGATATAGCCTTCTATATGATTATAATTTCGTTTAATTCCAAACCTGCTTTTCTTGAATTTTAATATCAGATGTGGTCTGACCTGGACGACCCGAAGGCGAAGACTCTGGTCGGATACATCGATATCATTTGCCTGGGTTATAATGTTGTACCCTCGTATCCGTAATATGAAGGTACTGCTATTCAAACTGCGGATTATTCGTCCGGTCAGCGTCATCCCCGGTTGTAATTGTCGTAGCAGATTTTCTAAATCCGGGTCTGCTATGACAAACATATCCTGATTGACAAAAGAATCCGGCATTTTATGATACTTCGATTTCGGTTTGAATAATTAGAGCGGCTTCATCATAGCTGATATTACGCTTGCTGGCGAGATCACGGATTGCCCCATCGCCGGGTGGAGATTTAGCTTCCTGAATTCGAACATTTATTTCCGGGTCAATATTCTGACGATTAGCTGATTCATTAACGGCAGAACTTTGCGATCTTATTCGCCCAATGAGTACAAATGATATCAGGATGATAAACAATATCGCTCCAATATAAACAGATCGCTGAATGATATATCTGTATTGAGTTTTTAATAATTGTTCATCTCCTTCATTGGTATTCGTAATCCGATTATTGGTCAAAATCTTTCCCTCTGAACCGGAAAACAGAGGAACGATTTCATCATCCTTATACCAGCTGACATCGAAAATATAACTGTTGCGATCGAAAGAATAATAGCTGTCCATTTCAAAATTCGGTAACGTTTTGCAGTTAATTGTCAGAGCAGTAGAATTATTTGCATTGATGTTCAAGTGAAACGGGAAGACACCTTTTCCATCTATTTTTTTCATCCCGAAATAGCGCTCGGAATCAATACCCGGTAATACAATTTTGAAAAGACCGTTGGATTTGTTGCAAATGATTTCGGGCTTGGGAATGTTCGCTATTTGGATCGTATCCGCAAATTGCACCCAGATTCGCCGGCAATCAGTCAGTCTTTCGGTTTTAATAAAAATTCGGGAACCACTAACGACATCAACGGCATTCAAATCTATAAATGTAATTATGAATATCATGAAAATGCTCAAGCTCTGGAAAAATGAATGCAGATGTGCTTTGGTTGTTTTCATATTTTAATATCGATAAAAGCACCACTGATCGATGAATCGTCAACCAGCGGTTCTTCATTTTCTGCGATTGGCTCATCGATCTCGTTCGGGTGGTTTTCTGTAGAAAGCTCAAGGTGATCAGGCTCCCGTTTTTCGGGTTTGTTAGTATTCCTTTTTCTGGATCGATGATTTTGATTATCTGACTGCTTGATACTATCGATTCCGCTGGTCAGCGTAATATTTAAAAATGGGCTGAAATCATCGAGGCTCATATCATCCTCGCTAGTTTAAATTGATTTCCTGACGGATATCGATCAATGTCTGCTTGAGTATTTGAGATACCCGGGATTCACTTAATCCCAGAACATGACCAATATCCGCGAGAGTAAGTTCCTCATAATAATACAATGCCAGTATAATTCGTTGTTTTTCCGGTAATCCTTTAATGATTGATTTCAAGCGGTTCTTTAATTCTTTTCGTTCAAATAATTGATCGGGAGTTTCCTGGTTTTCATCAGCGATAACATCCCGGCGAATAATTGTACCGTCAGAATTCTCATAAACTTTTTCATCGATTGAGAGGGTAAAATTCAGATTATTCATTTGTTCGACGGCATAATAATCATGGGGAGTTACACCCGCAAAATCACAGACTTCACGGACAGTCGGATCTCTCCCGATTTGGGCGCGTAATTCATCAATTGTATCATGGATTTTCTTGACACATTTGACTTGCTCCCGGTTTAAAATACCCAGTTTTCGGATAGCATCCATTATTTCGCCATAGATTCGATGATAGGCGTACGTTCCGAATTTAACGCCATATTTATCATCATAGCGATCGAGGGCATCAATTAATCCGATAATACCATACTGATACAGGTCATCTTTTTGAAGGACACCCTGTTCGGGTATATTCATCCGTCCGACAATTTTTTTGACCAGAGTCAAATTAGCCTTGATTGCTCTCTCTTTGGTAGCAGGACAGGGATTGTTCAGGTAGGTTTTAACGATCTCCTCATTATCGGTCAACCGGTCAGATGACTGCGTAATCATTTATTATCCTTTACTTTATCATTATTAAATGACAGAATCATACTCCAGCGAAGTAAATTTGCGGCAACAAAAAAGATGAATACCACTCCGATATATACGATAGCTGAACGAAACAATGTCGTCAACGGAGAAATACCTTTAAACACACATAAAATCCCGGTGATCAAGGCAATGACAAGAGCAAAACTATATACAAATTTCGTCATGATATACTCAGATTATTTCTGTTTGAAATTACCCGATTGAAATATCCATTTGCTTTTGGCACATTGACAGAAGGGGTATTTATCATTTGCCTCACCGATATATTTAATTCTTCCGCAGCGATGGTATTCGGATAATCTAAGATGGTCATATGGCGATCTTGAACTAACCGGGCAGCAACGACATCATTATGGACAATTCCGCCAAAGTTGATCTCGATATTTAAAAATTTCTGGACCATCAATTTCATCTTATTATAAAGAGTTCTGCCGTCCACGTCACCATTGATCATATTCAACACCAGAAATATCGGTTTTTTTTCATCATGCCTCGAGATTATTTTAATCATTCCATAGACATCCGCGATTGAAGTCGGGTCCGATGTTGTCAGCAGTATTACCCGGTCTGCTCCAAGCACAAAGGACAGGACATCACCGGATATCCCGGTACCGGCATCAACAATTACTTTATCATACTCATGTTCATATTTTGAAAAGGCGGGAGTTATTTTTTTTAGTAGCTGCCCATCTTTGCGGTTGGTAGTCTCCCGCAGCGCCGAATTAACGGGTAAAATGTCTATATTTCCGGGACCTTTATAAATACTGTTTTTGAAATCTAAATTTTGGGTGATCCCTTCGGTTATCATATATCGCGCTTTAAATCCAAGAAAGCGATCAATATTACCCGCATGTAAATCGACATCAATCAACAGGACTTTTTTCTTAAATTGTTGCAATAGAATTGAAAGATTCACGCTATAAAAAGTCTTGCCGACACCACTTTTAGCACTGGTAACAGCGATGACTTCCGGCATTTTCCTTTCAGCTCTTAAGGTCTTTAAAGAAAACATTGATGTCGAATAATCGGTCATAATTCCTCTGTAGTTAAAGCGCCTGTTCTATCCGGTTCCACAATACCGCACCGTTATTCGGGTGTAAATTTCCTGATATATTTTGTCCATCCGTTATAAAATCAATGGGAATACCGGTTTCCTTGATTATTGAAATTAACTTTCCGGGTCGGGCGGTTTCGTCAATTTTGGTCATAATTATTCCGCTCGGTTGAAGAAGGCTGAGTAATCCAAATGATAAAAATATGTCCTCTATATCAGAGGTGGCACTGAGCACAAGATGAATATCGATAGCGCTGTCCGAGCTCAGCATTGTTTTTAATTCATGAAAGTAATTCGGGAAAAAGGGACTGCGTCCGGGCGTATCAATGAATACTTTATCATAATTCTTCAATTGCCTCAGAATTCTTTTTAATTCATTGGCATTACGGGCAGTATAAAATGGAATTTTTGAAATCCGTGAAAAGATTTTGAGGGTTTCCTTTGCCGCCATTCGATAATGATCCATCGATATGATCGCTATTTTTTTTGATCGGAAAAGAACGGGATCCAGCGCCATTTTCATAATCGTCGATGTTTTTCCGACACCGGTGGGTCCGATGAAAGCGCTAATTCTTGGAGAAAGCCGACTGGCTTTTTCGGATATCCGATCAACCAGTGCAATAATTTCATTTTTTATCGCCTTAATAATCTCATTTTCGGATAATCGGGATTTGGTATCTTTATTGATTTGAACCTGGTCAAAAAAGTAATCGACATCACGCACCAGAATTCCACAGCGGATGAGCCGGTTAAATACATCCCAGGGTGCCGTTGATTCAATCCTGTTTTTTTCAAGCTGTTTTTTAGGATTTTGATTGGATGTATAAGCCTTAACCATCTCATTGAAAGATTTCAACGATTCATTCATCTTTTTTGGGGAAGCATTTTTTTGCATTTCTGCTTTGGGAACACCGACCGTAATCCTGACCAATTTATTATCCTCAGAATTATTGAATCCCATTTTAACCGGTTCCGATTCCAGAAGAACGACTTCATCACCCATTATTGTCACAGCCCGATTCATCGCATCCTGGAGACTTGTACCGAAAAATTGTCTATGCTTCATTGGGATACCTCACAGTTCCAACTGATTTAATGTTCGTTTCGGGGGTCAGTTCGGAAAATGACAGAATTGCAATATTGGGTAATACCGGTTCAAGAAAATTGCGAACAACCCGTCTAATCTGGGGGGATGTAAGCAGTATCGGCGGGAAACCGTTTGAGACCATTTTTTCAACATTATCATAAATGGATTCAATGATACTGTTTGCCTGCTTCGGTGTAAATCCCAAGCTTTTTGATTTTCCATTCCCATTTTTAGCCGCTTCCATGATCTTGTCTTCTATTCTCGGTTCAAGGGTAGTACAATTGATATAGTCATTTTCCTGCTTAAAAGAATCCGTGATTGTTTCCGCCATGGCTGCCCGCACATATTCTGTCAGAACATCGGGATCTTTCGAAAAAATCGAAAAATCCGCGATTGTTTCGAGTATCAAAACCAAATTGCGGATCGGAATTTTTTCAGATAACAGATTCTTCAACACCTGGTTTATCGTACCTAATGACACAATGTCCGGAACGAGTCCCTCGACAACCGCCGGATGCGTTTCTTTCAGATGGTCCAGCATCCGTTTTGTCTCCTGCCGGTCAAGCAGTTTATGCGCATTGGCTTTGACAGTCTCGATGAGATGAGTCGCGACGACAGCGGCTGGCTCAATGACGGTATAGCCAGCAATCTCGGCTTTTTCCTTCTCCTTCTTTGGAATCCAGATCGCCGGAAGGTTGAAAGTCGGTTCAGTCGTCACCATACCGGTCAATTCAACACGGTCATCCGGATTGATCACCATAAACTGGTCTGCCTGGATGGTCCCATGAGTGACATTTATTCCATAAATCTTGAATAGATATTCATTCGATCGCAGTTGAATATTATCACGAATCCGGATTGGCGGAACGACGATTCCATATTCGATGGCAATACTTTTCCGAATCGTCGTGATTCTCTCCAGTAAATTGCCTCCATGTTTGGTATCTACCAGGGGAATCAGCCCATAGCCAATCTCAATCTCAAATGGATCGGGATGCAGATAACTTTCAATTTTATCCTCAATTTTTTCTTCATGTGCCGAGGGCAATTCCTGCTTCATCGCTATTAATTTCTGCTGATGCTTAAACGAACTGGAACCAATAAACCATACCAGGGCGCCAATCCCAAAAAATGGAATGAATGGTAATCCCGGAATAATCCCCATAAATGCCAGGACACCGGCAGTCACATAGATCGCTTTCGGTTGATTGCTCACCTGATGGGCGATCTCGATTCCAAAACTGGAGTCCGATGACGCTCTGGAAATGATAATTCCCGCAGCCGTCGAAATGATTAATGCCGGAATTTGCGATACCAATCCGTCACCAATCGTCAATAACATATATACCGATGCGGCATCACCAACGGTCATTTTACGTTGCAACATTCCAATTGCCAGCCCGCCCAGAATATTGACCGACGTAATCAGCAATCCGGCAATGGCATCACCCCTGACAAATTTTGAGGCACCGTCCATTGAGCCGTAAAAATCGGCTTCCCGGGAAATAATCTCACGGCGTTCTCTAGCCTGGGTATCATCGATCAAACCGGCATTCAAATCCGCATCAATCGCCATCTGTTTTCCGGGCATGGCATCCAGAGTAAACCGGGCAGAAACCTCGGCAATACGAGTCGATCCTTTCGTAATCACCACAAAATTAATGATCACCAGTATCAGGAAAATAACCGTACCGACAACATAATTTCCCTGAACTACAAATCCTCCGAAACTTTCGATAATCTCACCGGCAAATCCCTGGCTGAGAATCAAGCGGGTTGTGGCAACGTTTAGAGAAAGACGAAACAGTGTCACAATCAGCAGTAATCCGGGGAAAACCGAAAATTCCAGTGGTCGGGTGACATATAGGGATACAAATAAAATTACCAAAGCACCGGTGATATTCATTACAAGAAGGACATCCATGAGAAATGTGGGCAACGGCAGGATCATGATTCCAAGAATCAGAATCACCATGGACGCCAGGAATAAGTTACTGGTATTGGTAAAACTGAATTTGCGTTTCTGCTTCAGGTTAGTTGCCATAATCAGCTACCGCTCATAAGTATTGTGCCTGTTTCATACTATAGACCTGGGCAAGAATTTCAGCCACAGCCTGGTAAAAGATTTCCGGGATTTCATAGCCGACTTCAAGATTTTCATAAAGGCCGCGAGCTAATGGTTTATTCTCGATAATCGGGACCGTATGTTTCTCTGCAATCGATTTTATTTTTTCGGCAATTTTACGTTTACCTTTTGCCACAATCACCGGCGCTCTGAGTTTGTCACCAAGATTGTATTTAATAGCAACCGCAATAAAGGTCGGATTTGTCACAACTACGGTGGCATCGGGAACGGCACTCATCATTCTGCGACGAGCCATCCGTTTCTGAATAGAACGGATCCGACCCTTGATTTCGGGATTTTCATATTGTTTCGATTCCTCTTTCACTTCCTGCTTGGTCATCCGCAGGTTTTTCTCATACTCCCACTTCTGATAGATAAAATCCACGATCCCTAAAACAATCAAAACGACGCCGATTTTTAAAAACAATTCAAACATTATTTTCGCCATAAAACTGATATTACTCCCCACATCGTCAACCGCTTGCAGCCAGTAATCCTCCAGATGCTTTTTTATGATGCCGTAACCAATCAAACCGACAATCAGCATTTTGATAATACCTTTGCCGAGTTCCACCAGCGATCGCAGCGAAAACAGTCGTTTGATTCCTTTTAACGGGCTGATTTTTTCGAGTTTTGGGACCAGGGATTTCGATGAAATAGTAAAACCGGTCTGGGCAATATTAATGGATATCCCCGCTATCATAATCATCAATAATACCGGCATTAATATCGGGAATATAATCTGGAGTGTCCCGGATACCTGATTGGGAAACGCCGAAGGAGTAATCCGAATATTTGAGACATCCAGAAAAACATACCGGAAAAATCCGCAAATCCTTTGCATCATACTGTTGGCGACAAACCACAACGCCATGACACCGGAAAACAGAACCGCGATAGAATTCAAGTCCATACTGCGGGCAACATTACCCTCTTCACGGGCTTTATTTCGCCGATGAACTGTCGCTTTCTCTGTTTTGTCCTGTTTTGATTGTTCCGCCATCATCAACCTATTGCTAATATGCCTACGATTTCATCGACGAATCCCGTCAGTCGCGAATAAAAAACACCGAACAGAAGTTGAAAGATGCTGAGCGATGATAAAATCGCAAACAGCCCGACACCAAGTTTCAGCGGTAAGGATACGATGAAAATATTCATTTGCGGCATCACACGGGCAACCAGCGCCAGAGCGGTATCGACAGTCAGTAACAGGATCAGTACCGGCGCGGCTATTTTTACCGCAATTACATAAATCTGGGTCCCGCCTTTGATAAACTGACTGCCCAGGGCAACATTTAACGAGCTGCCATTAAGGGGAATAACCGAAAATTGGTTTATTATCGTACGAATAAAATAATGATGTCCATTGACGGATAAAAAGTATATGATGGTTAGTAAAAACCAAAATTGACCGACTATTGGAACATTTTCCTGACTGGACGGATCCAGAACATTAGCCATTGCCAGTCCCATCTGACGACCAACAAAATCACCCGCCATGTTCAGCGCTTCGAAAATTAAGCGGGCACCAAAACCGATCACCAGTCCGGTCAATAATTCCCGGCTTAAGAGAAAGAAAAATTCCATCAACGATTGGATTACCAAATCAGCGTACTGAATTTTAAAAAACACAATAACTGATAATGCAAAAGCCAGCGCCAGCCGAATTCGACCGGAGACGGTAGAATAACCAAAAACCGGAATTACCATAATTATCGCCGAAATTCGAACCAATATCAGTAAATAAACCGGTAGTTTTGCAGCAATCTGATCAATTAATACATACAAGTCAATGTCCTATCAGGATTATTTGATTAAATATCTCGTGAGTATAGCTTAATAACACATCCAGAAACCAGGGCATTAACAGCAATATCACAAAGGCTACAATTGCCATTTTGGGAATAAAGGTCAGGGTCATCTCATGGATCTGGGTGATCGCCTGAAATATCGCCACGATGAGCCCGACCAGTAAGCCACTTCCCAATATGGGCAGTAGAATGAAAATAGCCGTCCAGAGCGTGTGGCGTCCAAGATGGAGAACATAATCCGGAGTAATCATTTGAAAAATCCTTTCACAAGCGATTCCACGACCAGATACCAGCCATCAACCAGCACGAAAAGCAGCAATTTGAACGGCATGGAAATCATCACCGGCGGCAACATCATCATTCCCATGGAAAGCAAAATACTGGCAACTATCAGATCAATCAGTAACATCGGAAGGTAGATTAAAAAACCTATTTGGAAGGCAGTTTTGATTTCACTGATAATAAACGCCGGAATTATTGTGGTAAGCACTAAATCATCCGGAGTTTCCGGTCTTTCCGAGCCACTGATATTTAGAAACAACTCCAGGTCCTTCTCACCGGTTTGCTTCAGCATAAAGGTTTTCATTGGTTTGACGGCTTTACTGATCGCAACATTCTGAGGAATTTCTTCCTGCAGATATGGTTGAATGGCATTTTGATTGATTTCATTAAATACCGGGCGCATAATGAAAAAGGTCAGGAAAAGCGCTAAACTGATTAAAATCTGATTCGAGGGTACGGTCTGAGTTGCCAGAGCCGATCGCAAAAAATGAAATACAATCACAATTCTTGAAAAGGACGTTACCATGATGAGGATCGATGGCGTCAGGGTTAATACTGTCAGAAGCAGAATTATCCGAAGAGATTGAGCGACTTCACCGGGTGATTCGGCATCTTCTACCCCAATAGATATTTTTGGGATAATCGATTGCGCAGCCAATGAATTGGAAATGAATGCAATTAGAATTATTAGAAATACTATTTTTATTACGCGCCTGGTCATACTGCATTACGGTTTAGGGAATTGTTTTCGTATCGCTTTTTTTCATTTCCTGGATAATCTGTCGAAACGATTTTGAATCGGTTTCGGAATTTTCCGGAAAATCGGTATCATCATTGGATAGCTCGGTCAAAAATTGGATTGATGAATCAGTCACTCCCAGGAGAATTTGTTTCTGAACAACTTGTACGATCAGCAATGACTGCCTTGGACCGATATATTTTCGACTGATAATCTTCAGGGCTACTTGTCCGGAAATATCGCGATGAGCCCGTTGACGGAATATCCGGCTTCCGGTTAACAATATCAGAATGATAACAGCGGTAAATAATACAGTGCGGATAAAATAGGTTTTAAATGTCGGTCCACTATTGACACTGACAATTTTTTCCGCTTCGGTTTCCGGTGCCGGTTTGGCGCTTTTTGTTTCTGGTCCGTTGTAAATCAGAATCATTCCGACCAGGGCAATCAATAGAAATATCAGTGCTATTCCCATTGAACCGCGCCCACTTTGGGGCTTAAAATTAGTATTGAACATTATGCCAGACTCTTGATGCTTTCCTTGTAGTTTTGGAAATGGGTAATCCGAATTCCGAACTGATCGTCAACAACGACGACTTCACCTTCCGCAAATTTATTCCCGTTAACATAGATATCCAGAGCTTCACCGGCTGCTTTATCTAATTCAACAACCGAACCTTTGCCTAATTTTAAAATATCTTTTATTAACATCTCTTTGCGTCCCAGCTCAACCTGGATTTCCAATTCCACATCCATTAACATATTAATATTTTCAGATTTATTTTCATGATGTCCATTACCGGAAAACGGCTCAAATTCCACAGGATGCACATTAGCCTCTTCCGAATCCATTGATAAAACAGTATCCATTGCAGCTTCGCCTTTTGTACGTGACCAGATGACATGTTTAATATTAATCTTCTCATCATTATTACTGACCGTGTAGGTCACAATTAATCCATCTTTAGGAACATGCTCAGGATTTGTATTTGCAGGGACGGGTGCATCGCTGAAGTTCGGGTCCGCCAGCTGGATATCGGGTAGTTCCTGCTTAAGTTGTTCGATGATTTGGTAAACAGTTTCCTTTAACCACTCTTTGATATCGGTTCCGGATTCATCCTGTAGATCCTGCTTTAAAATCCATTTATAAAAAGTATTCATAAATTCAGCGTCAAGAAAATAGCTATGCTGAAAATCGCCTGAACGGATATGCAGGTACAATTCTGCAGGACTTTCCGTTGAATAGAATTCGTCCAGATTCATTTTGGTATCAAGGTCCGGCTTAATGTCAACATCCTGCTCGATCAGCTGACTGATTTTCACTTTGATTACAGACAGTATTTTTTCTATGGAATCGTTGAATTTTTTGATTAGTTCATTACGATCAGTCATTCCCAACTCCTTTTTCTTTCGACTCTATGCGAATAGCGTACTGTCGTTCTTTGGTCCCAATGGAGCCATTGAATACGCGTTTATTTTTTATATAAATGGGGACTTGTTTAATAATATCTGTATTCAGACGGATGACATCGCCCTCTTCCAGATTGACAATTTCTCTCACTTTAAGGCGGCTGGATCCTAAAATTGTCTTGAGGTCCACTGTGGTCAAACCAAGACAATCCGTCACTATCGATACGTCATCTTCAGTGGCTTTTCGGGAACCAAACAATATCTTTTCCTGAACATCCGGTGTCGAGATTACACTCGAAATCCACATATACGGATAACACAGGTTTAACATTGACACCGTGCCCCGGATACTGACTTCCATTGAGACCACGATCACCGGCTCGGACGCCGGTACTATCTGGACAAATTCGGGATTTCCTTCGAACCGGCTAAATTCACAGTTTAGATCGTGCACCTCTTTCCAGTTTTTAGAAATCTCCTGGGCGACTCTATCCACGACCCGCTTCATGACTTTACGTTCAATCACTGAGATCGATCGGATAGAATGGTCGAAACTGCCCTGACCGCCAAAAAGTCTTTCAACAATAAAAACCACCAGCTGGGGACTGATTTCCAGCACAAACTGAGAATGTGGTGAACTGATCGTGCCAACATAGGTCGCCGCTGGTGAATTGATCGACATGACAAATTCCGAATACATAATTTGATCAATTGTCAAAAGATTCATATCGACGATCATCCGGAGCTGGGCTGAAAGAAATACGCTGAGATTCCGAACGATTCCTTCATGAATATTCTCCAGCAGACGCATCTGCTCTTTTGAAATAAGGTTCGGATGCTTAAAATCGTAGAGCGATATCTTTTGCAGCCGGCTTTCTTCATCAACATTGATTCGCTCTCCTGAAGAAACACTGTTCAGCAGTGAATCAATTTCATTCTGAGATAACACTTTCGCCATTGACATATTTCCTTTAATTCACTACTGGACTACTAAAGTGATATAATATAGACTATCTACCTGCCCGCTGCTTAGCCGGGAATTAATCAAGTAAATAAGCTCTCCCCGTGAATTTTCCTGAAATCTCATCTCCAGAATCTGTTCTGCCGTATAATTTCGCAGATATTTTATCAGCATATCCCGAATCTGATGATCGCGAATTTTCAATTCATTGATAACACTCTTTTCGGAAGTTTCCAGAGCATATTCCGCCACAACAAACCGCCGCCCCATGGAACCGTAGGTGTTAACGGTTAAATCTTCAATTTTATATATGATTCCTGGCTGCAAGCTTGATTTCTTTTTAGTCGATTCACTTTCCAGACTGAGCTCCTTTTTGATCCGCATGGTCTGAAAGCGGGGCAGGAGAACCATTTTTGTTAATAAAAAGGATCCGACAGCCAGTACCGCTACACAAATAATCAGCAAAAATACCAGGACAACAGTTTTAAGCCCTTTAGAAGTTTTTTCGGGGCTGCTTTTCCCGTCTGTATCTGAACCGCGTCCCGCATTCTCCGGACTTGCCTGATGTCTATCTCTATTTTCGAGTTCCATTTTTATTTAATCCTTTTTATTATACACAGGAAAATTTGTCAAAATTCATGCCACTGATGGATCATTATTCCATAATTAAGTTCCGACACAAATAAACGGTCATGACCGTATAACTTCATAATATAACCTGCAGATTTTATTCGATATACAGGGAATAATCATCAGAATCGTTCTCTGATTAATCAGATCATGACGGGGTAATTCAAATATTTTCGGCAAAAAGGGTATTATAACAGGAATATTTTTCCCTTTTATCACTTATTTACCGGACGTCAAATATAATGAATTAAACAATAGTTTATTGATTCAAATAGACTGTTCAATTACAATTCAGGAGAATGTACTCACAAACAGGATTGGCTTTTTAAGGAAACTTAGTTGGCTAACGGCTTCCATTTGGAAGCATGGTATTGATTGTCATTATTTCCAGGTAACTAAAAATTCAACCCGGCGATTTCTTCGACGATTGGCAAGACTGGTATTTTCAACGATCGGTTTATACTCCGAATATCCCGTCGCGCCCAGCAATTCCGGAGGAACGCCCGCTTTTTCAATGAGATACTTCACGACGCTGAGAGCCCGTGCTGACGATAATTCCCAATTGGAGGGATATTTCTCGGTATGGATTGGAATATTATCCGTGTGACCGCTGACCAGCACCAAGCCGGCTTTTTTCCGGATTGTTTTGCCAACGATATCCAGCAACGGGAAAGCGATCGACTTTAATTCAGCCTCCCCAACATCAAATAGGATTTTATCACCCAGCTGAATTAACAGACCGTTCTCAGTTATCCGAACATTGATATCCTCTGCCATATCCAATTCTTCAGCTTTCTGCTGAAGTTCTTTCATATTATCAAATATCTCCTGCTGGCTATTCAAATCATCTTCATTCAGATAGATTCCCATTTTATTGCGGGGCGACGGATAAGACTTCATGATACCGAGAGCCCCTTTAAGTGAATGAGCGGCTTGTTCGAATTTCTCTTCATCCATTTTTGAAAAAGACAACAGTAAGACAAAAAATGTCAGCAGCAAGGTCATCATATCGGAAAATGTTGTCATCCACGCTGGAGATGAAGGTTCCTGATTTTCTTCAATCTGCTTTTTTTTACGCATCGAATTTATTTTTCATTCGGATCATCGGGACGCATTTTCGGCGGAATAAAATTCAGTAATTTCCGGCTGATATTGCGGGGATGTTCTCCCAATTGGATTGCTAACACTCCTTCGATAATCAGCTCCTTGGTATCGGATTCTTTATCTGAACGGTTTTTTAATTTTCCTGCAATCGGCAAAAATACAAGATTTGCCAAAAGAGAACCGTAAAAGGTCGTGATCAAGGCGACCGCCATGCCGACGCCAATCGTAGATGGATCATCGAGATTTTTCAACATGGTTATTAATCCGATCAAAGTTCCTATCATACCAAATGCCGGCGCATACGTCCCTAACGATAAGAAAATTTGCTGTCCGCGCTTGTGGCGCTCCTTTAAATAATTCAGCTCGGTTTCCATAATCGTCATGATTGTTTCCGGTTCAGTGCCATCGACAGCCATTTCAAGACCGGAGCGCATAAAATCATCTTTGATATTTTTCAGTTCCCGGTCAATTGCCAGGATTCCTTCTTTACGGGTCACTTTTGCCAGATTGACAAATTGGTCAATCAGTTTGACTTCTTCAGAATTGGAATTCCTGAAAGCATTCCGGACAACTCCCATCACCCCAATGACCTCCTTTAAGGGGAAATTGACCAGGGTTGCCGCCGATGCTCCACCCATTACGATCATCATGGAAGGAACATGAATAAAAATATCTGCATTTCCACCGCTTAGAACCGTATAGCTGACGAGACCTAAGCCAGATAAAATTCCGATGATTGTTGCAATATCCATGAGATCTTTCTAATTAACTGCTATCCTCAAATACACCTTCACTGATAATAAATCAATTCAGCCGGGTTGACGTCTGCCGGTTTTTAATCATTTCCCGGCAGACGTCATTCTCCAACATTAGCGCTTCAATTGCGTCGTTTGTTCAAAAATCTCTTCAAATGTACTAATAACTTTTGATGCTGCCTGGTAAGCGCGTTGGGTCTCTATCATTTTTGTGAACTGATCAGCCAGGTCCACAGTCGATAGTTCCAGCGAACTCGGTTCAATAGTCGCTTTCTGACTTTCCGCGGTACCGATATGCGCCATGCCGCTTTCCTCAGTCGCTACATAGTTACTGCCACCGATTTTTTCCAGAGCCGCCGGGTCATTAAACTGCGCCAAAGCGATTTGGGCTAATTTTAATTCCTCACCGGTACCGAAAGTACCAATGATCGAACCATCCGATTCAATATGAAAATCGCTGAGCGGTTCGGATTGCCGACCATCCTGATCACGAACATGCATCGTTGATACTGTATCAAATTGAGATACACCGGTGAATCCGTCAATGGATTCACAGCACATCCGGATGGTCATTTCATCGGCGCCGTTTTCAGGATTAATCAGAACCGAATCAACTCCGTTATCATAATTGAAAGATAAGAAGTTACCGTTACTGTCAAAAATTGCATGTCCACTTCCGCCATGGACAATATCTTCATCTCCAGATCCGGTAATTGTCCAAGCCCAGGTACTTTCATCTTCTGTTTTTACAAAATCAATTGTCAAATTATGACTCTTTCCTAGACTGTCATAGCAGACCACAGAAGTCGTCACTCTGCCGGTAAATCCAGCAACTTCATTGGTAAAACTGGGGACTGCGATCTGACCGACATTGGCTGAATCTGCCGTGATCGAAATGCTGGTATCACTATCTCCCTGCACTAAATCTGTCAATACAATAATACCTTCATTTATTTCAGCAGCAGAGCTTCCATTCCAACCATCGTTAATTATATCAAGAATATCACCAAGTGTCGTACCGTCCATGGTGCTTCCGTAACAAAATTCAGAGCTGACACCTTCACTATCTGATTTTTTACCACTGATATTAAGCACATCACCGCTTATCATATCAGTCGTCATCTGCAACAAGTCATTCAATTCAGTGTTTTCGGTTGCGGCGACACCCGATGTGGCACTGGCACCAGCTGTGAATCCGAGTTCTGCCAATACATCGTTTGTTCCGGCTTCTAACGTCAACACGGTATCGGTCAATCCGTCAATCGCCCGAATTTTCAAGCTGCCGTTGGCATTGATGGCTTCGACACTACCGTACAAAGTTGGAATATTCGCAATCTGTGAATTGATTTCCGTAACTACAGCATCCAGATCATTATAGGTGCCGGCAGTCAACGTAATCTCTTCTGTCCGGGATTCGGTATATTTTGGATTCAAGGTAATGGTAAATTGATCATTTACACCGGAAACCACCGACAGGGGAACCGTAATTCCACTGCTGTTCAGATAGGCTTTTTCAACATACTGAGTTCCGCTGGACCAGACTTCATCAGTTGATGTTAATCCTGCATTCAAATTACCGGACAACCAGACATTTTCAGTTGCCCGGGCAGCCATCACAAGGTTTGAATCAATGATGATATCACCCAACGAAGATAATTGTTGATTAATTCCGGTAGCTGCTAAATTTTCCATATATCCCTGGACAACAAATCCTTCACAATTTACCAGTTTTCCTTCATTGTTAATGTTAAAAGCACCGGCGCGCGTATAAACCTGTTCCTCACCTTTTTTGACTACAAAAAAACTATTTCCGGTAATCGCCAGGTCAGTCACATTACCAGTATAGGTAATTGCTCCCTGGTCAAATTGGGTCTGGGTGATGCCGGTAACGGTTCCTAACGTCTCGACAAACGTCATACGTCTAAGTTTGTAACCCGGAGTATTAATGTTCGCCAGGTTTTCCCCTAACAGTTCCAGACGGGATTGCTGTTTTTCTAAGGCTGCAACTGGGATATGAAATGAAAACATAAGATTTTTCCTTTCTCGTTCATCTGCATCAGTCGATCAGCAGATTGAGAGCCTCCCATTTGGGTCCGGCTCTTTAGGTTAATATTACATAATCGCCACACTGTCAATTTCCGTAAAGACTTTATCATAAGTCGTCTCCTTTGGCATGGCTGTTATGACTGTCTTATTATCGACACTAACGATGTAAGCATTATCGTCAACCAGAATCAAAGAGTTATTGCCTCCTTTCTGTTTTACGTTTTCAAAACCTCTCTGCAAACGGTCTAATTCAGACGCGGATACCTGAATTTGTCTCTGTGAGATACGCTCCAGAGCATGGGACGAAAATTTCAGATTTATCTTATCCTGAATCTGTTTCGCCAGAAGTTCGGAAAACGGCGTTTTCGGTTTTTCTAACGGTGCAATTTCAATGGGTCTGCCAGTGACAATCGGCGGCGACTTGGAAGGATCAAGCGGACGGACATTATGAAGCATATGAAGTTCTTCTACTCTCATGGCTGCTCCTCATCTGTATCGGTCATCCCGATTTCCATTACATTACCAAAAGAAATCACCTGATTGTCCACGAGCAGATACGCTTGACTTTCTTCATAACGAACTCCCGTAATATTCCCGATCATTAAGCAATTAGCCAGCACTTGCGAATCTTCGGCATTTACCGCATGAACCTCGAATTCATATGTTCCTTCCGGCATTCGCTCACCCGCCTCGTTTTCCAGATCCCATGATACCGTATGATCACCGGTTGACATGTTCGCAAACTGAAGTGTCCGAACTTCAAAGCCCTGTTCGTCTTTAATCGTCACACTGACGTTCTTTGCAAATTCGCCCAGGTTGAATGACAAGTGTGCGTCTCCAGCCTCATCGATCAGAACCAGGTTTCCAAAACCTTTTGCCTGTTTCCCAATGGTGCTCACCGATAAGGTATTATTAATTGCCTGGGTCAGCATTAAATCAAGTTGCACGCTCTGGCTCAGGTTGGAATCGATATTCTCCAGCTGCTCGACGGTTGAAAATTGGGCTAATTGAGAAGCAAACTCCTGGCTTTCCATTGGTGACAACGGGTCCTGGTTCTGCATCTGGGTAACAAGCAGCTTCAGAAAATCATCTTTAGCCATGATAGCCTCTGATGTCAAGCCTGATGTCGTAGCGGTCACGGGTACACTCGCTGATATTTCACCAACCATTGGCATCCTCCTTTCTTTTATGCCACAATTTCGATGCTGTTATAGCCGAAATCGTGAATTTTTTGATCCTGTATGATTTCATTTTGATTGTTTATTCGCAGCATATATTTAGTCTTTGTCCCATGCCGATCTTGAAAGCGTGCCTGGTCCTGACCGGATTGATCGACCTCGACATTTAATGAAGACAAAAAGATATCTTTGGCAATTAAGTTACCATTTACAGCGGGGATCAATTTTTGGATCAGAGCCTGAGCTGAAGCAGTTTTGACGATGATTGTCCCGCTGTTTTCATCTTCACTCCGATTGAACCGTATTTCAATTTCACCATAGCTATCGGTATTAATTTTAAAACGAACCGTATTCTGACCCGCCTGATCCGATTGAATAATCATACTCGTTAATTGTTTTATGATCGGAAACTGATTTTGCCGGATTGATGCGTTTTTCGAAACACATTGCAGAATTTCCTGATTTACCAGACGGAAATGACCGGAAATATTTTGATTGTCTTTTGAAGTCAGCGATTGTTTATGCTTCTGTTCCGGTACAAAATTCGTATTATTCGGATTATTATTCTGCTCTGATTGAATCGAAAATTCGATCGGACCTTTGGCAGCATTCAATGGTTTTTCTGAAAGTCCGTTATCATTTAAAACGCTCGGGTATTTCGCCGTTTCTATATTCTCCGCCGATATGCCTTTTTGAATACTCAGGTTCAATGAATTAGCAGGTGGTTCAAAACTTTGAATCGATTTTTTGACAAATAATCCAATGTCAGAGTCATGAGATAATTTTTCCAACGGGATTTCAGGTAACTTTTCTGAATCATTGACCGGTTCGCGGGTGATTACGGTTTTAATGAATTTCGCAATATTGAGATCTATTTGATCGTCAATATCTCTATTCAACCAGTTATCGAGTGCCGGAATTTTACCAATTGTATTTTGAATAGGATGAGTATTCTTCAGAATTTCAGGGGATTTATTTTCGGAAATTAGTTGGGGATTTAATCCAGCTTCCGTAATCCCAAAACCTTTAATCCGCTGAAAACAGATATCTTTTATTTCTGTATTTTCATTGAGTAATTCAGAACCGTTTTTTTGATTACTTAAAACTTCGGTATAGTTTTCATTATTTATTACTTTCAGGCTTTCACCATTCTCGATTGTTTTTACGGATTCTTCGACAGTATCATGAAAATTCTGCCCCCGGTCATGGAATGGCTGACCGAACATCAATAATATTTCACTCATTGCGGAGGGAGATTTCAGGCATTGTGATGTCAGATCGGTATTCATAATCATTCTATGTTGCTCACGGCAATTTTTTGAGTAATTACAGCCGCCCGTTTGGCAGGTAATGCCATCAGCAGGTTTTTCCGATTACGACTGCTGATATTGGTATAAAGATCCAGAACCGTATGATCATCAAGTTTTTCAATAATCGGCTGCATTTCTGCGATTTTCATCGATTCATAGGTTTTTGCCAATTCTTTAATCGTCAAATTCTTTTTCGTTTCCGTGGACAGCTCGGTATTTAACATCTCGATAGTTTTACGATATTCCCGGATCAAACTTGCATTAAAATCATTCTCCTCTGCGATGCTGTCCCTGGCAAAGCAAATCTCGCCAATGTAAATATGCAGGCTGTCCATTTCAGATTTCATTTGATTGATTTCACTTTGTTTTTGAGCTAATATTTCTTTGGCTAATCTCTGGTCACCGGAAATCGTGTCCATTTTAATATTATCATCAATCGGATTAAGAGCCATTAGTACAGCAAAGGTAATTCCCACTAATAATATGAACATCAAGAAACCGAGTCCGACCCATAGTAGAATTTTTTTCATGCGATCTCACGGGTTTTTTTATTCGTGACAATTCTCGCTGCGACTTCATTCTCTTTCGCTAACTCTTTTTTACGAATCACTTTCCGATAAGCGAGCAGGTATTTTTCTTTCAGCTTTTCGAGCGATTTGCGATCCTTGAGAGCCTGAATTAGTTCATCCCGATTCTTTTTGACACTCATCGAAGATTTATTGACATTATCGGATTGAGAATCGATTTTCTCGTTTAATTGAATAATGTAATCGATTGTCTGAAGGAAAGCGGCTACGGTCTGGGTTCGGTTGCTTTGGTCTTCATCAATTTCCTCATTCAGAATAATGTTTTTGAGATCGACCAGATTATTTAGTTTTTCCTGTTCTTTTTCAAGGACAGTCATTGATTTTTTTAAGATTACTCCGCGTGTATCCTCAACGTTTTGACGATAATTCAATACTTTATTCAGAGGAAAATTAAATGCTTTTGTCATCTTATGTTCGATTTGTCTCCAAAATGGCGGTTAATTGTTGACAGGTTTCATCAAAATTGGAGGGCTCATTCATTCCCTGACATAAAAATTTATTGATTTGAGGCTTTCTTCTGATTGCCTCGTCAACCTTCGGATTAGTACCCTTGACGTATGCACCGATATTGATTAAATCTTCCGATTCGCGGTACTGGGCAATCAGATCAAGAAGGTACTGGGTTTTTTGCTGAATCTCCGAGCTGGTAACATCGTTTTTCAGGCGGCTGACACTTTCAAGGACATCAATCGCCGGGTAATGACCCCGATTTGCCAGTTTTCGGGACAGGACAATATGACCATCCAGGATTGAACGAGCGGCATCGGCAATGGGATCATCCATATCGTCGCTTTCAACCAGCACGGTATATAAACCGGTAATGCTGCCGATCGCGGAATTCCCCGCCCTTTCCAGAAGCCTCGGCAAAAAGGAAAATACCGATGGTGTATATCCTTTGGTTGTCGGTGGCTCTCCGGTCGCCAAACCAATTTCTCGCTGAGCCATTCCAACCCTCGTCAGAGAATCCATCATTAACATGACATTCAGTCCAAGATCTCTAAAATATTCCGCGATAGCTGTCGTTATCAGGGAAGCTTTGATGCGAACCATGGATGCCTGATCGGAGGTGGCGACAACAACAACAGAGCGATTCAGCCCTTCCTCACCAAGATCACGCTCGATAAATTCACGGACTTCACGACCTCGTTCACCGATGAGACCGATGACATTCACTTCCGCATTTGTATATTTCGCAATCATCCCCAGAATAACACTTTTACCAACCCCACTCCCGGAAAAGATTCCGACTCGCTGACCTTTACCGAGTGTCAGAAGACCATCAATGGCGCGGATTCCGGTCGTAATTTCATCAGTAATCCGGATCCGTTGCAGCGGATTCGGAGGAATGTTCAATACCGATCGACAACTATCGGTTCGGATGGGTCCTTTCCCGTCAATAGGATTCCCTAATCCATCAATAATTCTGCCTAACAGCTGTGAACCCACCGGAACCGTCAATGGTCTGGAACTGCGGCGAACCCTGCTTCCCGGTGAAATCCCGGTGACGTCATCAAGAGGCATCAGCAAGCCCCGATCTCCGATAAAGCCGACAACTTCTGCCCGCACCGGTTTACCGGATGGTGGATAGATTTCACATAATTCCCCGACTTTTCCTTCAGGCAAGGTCGATTCAATGACTAATCCCACTACCCGAATGACCTTTCCATCCATATAGACGGCATCAAATCTGGTAAAATCTTCAATAACGGAATTACATTTTTCTAAATTATTCAACATCATACTGACTAAATAATTGTTTTTCAATTCGATCTAACTGACCACCGATCGTACCATCGATGATATAATCCTCCGTTTCAAGCAGACACTCGCCCGGTTTCAAATTCGTATTAGATTTAAAAATAATATTTCCTGTAATCGTACTGTTTTCAGTCTGGTGTTGATGATTGATCCAGCTGAGTTGGAGTGGATTGACAAATATGGTGATTTTCCCCTGTTCGGAAATAACATCCAAAAAGCGCTGGATTTGATTTTTCAGGAATTTATTTTGATCACTGCTCTGTTTAATTTGATCTCCTATGATTTTTCGGGCGACTTTAATTGCCAGGCGCAATATCGGGACTTCCATCTTGTTGATGGCTTCCTGAAATTGATTCTGGAGAGATTCGATAATCCGATTGAATTCGGTTTTATCGGACTCTTCTTTTTCATGAAATTCATCTTCAGCTGTTTTTTTACCCTTTTGAAAGCCGGCATGAAAACCTTCCTCGCGCACTGTCTTGAGAGCAGATTCCAGCGAGAAAATTCTATTTTTTAACTTTGTGATTACCTGCTCATCGGCAAGCGAATCAGGTTCCCAGTCATCCATAATAACGTCAAAATCGACACCGAATTCCTTCAGGTTTTTCAACCTGATATTTTTAATGTCACAATTAATCGGAATTGCGTATTTCATTCAATTATTTCTTCCTCTTCGGAATAAATGATCTGGATTTCTCCGGATTCTTCCAGCTGGTGGACAACATCCAGGATCTTTTTCTGAGCCGCCTCAACTTCACGAACCCGCACAGGTCCAAGGTAATTGAGCTCGTCTTTTAACATATCCGATGCGCGTTCGGACATATTCGTGAATATCTTCTCTTTTAATTCGGTACTGGTCGCTTTTAAGGACATGCACAAGGTTTTTGAATCGATATCTTTGATAATTCGCTGCACTGCCGAATCCGGAAGTTTGACAATATCTTCAAACAGAAACATCAGGCTGGTTATTTCATCACTTAATTTCTGATCACGCTGACGAAAGTAATTGAGAATATTCTTTTCAGCCGACCGGGAAGCGGAATTCAGAATTTCGGCGACCGACTCTGCACCGCCGGCGGTACTCAAATCCCCACCAAAAACCGATCCCATCTGTTCTTTTAAAACCTCTTCTATGTCATCAATAAGTTCCGGAGAAGTTTTTTCCATTGTCGCCAGGCGATAAGCAATTTCATTTTGACTCTCTTCCGGTAATTCCGATAGAATAGTCGCCGCCTGAGCCGGTTTCAAATTAGCCAGAATCAGCGCTGCTGTTTGGGGATGTTCATTCTGAAGAAAATTCAATAATTGTTTATCATCAACTGTCTGAAGCAGGTAGAAGGCGCTGACCTCTGTCGATGCTTCGACCTTCTTAATAATTTCTTCGGCTCTTTTATGTCCCCATGCACTTTCTAACACTGTTTCCGCAAAATCCAGCCCCCCCTGGACGATATACTGATTAGCAATCATTAACTGATAAAATTCCTCAACGACTGTTCCCAGCATATCGGCGGGAATATCTTTCAATTTGGCAATTTCGATGGTAATCTTTTCAATCTCAGTATCTTTAAGATTCTTCAGAACCTGGGCTGCATTTTGCGGACCGATGGCAATTAAGATAAGCGCCGCTTTTTGAAGCGTACTAATGCTGACGTCTTTGCCGGTATCTTTTATCATAGCTTACGAGCTCGGCTGGGTTAACCATGAACGAATTAATTTTACCGCATCCTCGGGACTGCTGTTGACATAATCGACGACTTCGGTGGTCATTTTATCTTTGGCTTTCAACCTGGCTTTTGCCTCCGGACTTAGCTTTTTCACATACATCTCTTCCGGAAGGTCTTTTTCCGATTCCAGGTATCCCTGAGATGGAGGTGCTGTATTAAGACTTTTGGTAGTTTGAACAGGAATTGGCGCCAGCTGCATATTCTTTCCAGCCGATTTGAACATCGATCGTACAATTAAAAAACTGATTAATACAGCCATGCCGATTAAACCGTTTTTGAATAAACTCTGTAAAAAGGTCTGGCGGTCAGCCTTGGCAAAATATTCGAAGTCGTCTTCAACCGATAAGGGGCTTAATTCGATATTCTGGACTTCAACAACATCCCCCCGGGTTTCATTGAATCCGATGGCGCTGCGGATCAGCGCTGCGATCTGATTGATCTCTTTCGATGGTCGCGGCACGTATGTTTTCTGTTCCTTGCCTTCACTATCCGTACTCTTGACATACTTACCGTTGAGCAGTACTGCTACTGAAATTTTTTCGATCATCCCGGAATTGTTTATATAATGTTCCTTCGTCTGACCAATTTCATAATTGGTTATGGTGTTCTCCTGTTTCCGATCCTGCCCGGTGGAAGTGACGGAATCGATATCCCTGAATGTTTCAGTACGAGTCTCCTCACTGACGACGACAACCGTATTCGGATCGGGAATTTCCGAAGTCCGTTCAATTTTTTCAAAATTCATTTCCACGGCAACCCTGACGACCGCATTCTGCTTGCCCACAATACTCTCGACGATATCGGTCACTTTATTCTGAAGTTTCAGCTCTTCACGATGCCGCAACTCCCATTGATTGCCGGCAATCCCTAATACTTCATCGGCTGTTTTACTGATACTGATCAATTTGCCTTCCGAATCAACAATGACCACATCATCGGATTCAATCCCTTTAACGCTATTCGAAACTAAGGCGGCAATTCCATCGATCTGTTTACTATCAAGTCTCTTCCCGGGCAGCAGATAGAGAACTACCGACGCCGATCCCCTTTGGTCACTTTCAAATAGTTTATTCTCCGGTAACACCAGATGGACCCGGCTATTCCGCACTTCCGGAAACTGGTTAATCGTTTTTATCAATTCGCCTTCAAGAGCGCGCCGGGCGTTTAATTCCTGCATAAAAGTGGTCATACCGATCTTCGAATCATCGAAAATCTCATAGCCCTTCACAGTCTCGGCGCCATAGCCTTTTTCAGCCAGCTGCAGGCGCATTTCCGAAACCTCCTCGACAGGTACATAGATCGTCCGACCCCGGTTCTCTAATTTATAGGGAACTTTTGCAGCACGGAGTTCACTGATAATTTCGCCAGCCGCTGCCGGTTCAATATCGCTGTATAGAATATCATATTCCGGTCGGTTTGCCCATACAATCAACGATATTACGGAGGACAAAATTCCCAGCAGGACGATGATAATGACTATCCGCTGAGACATGGAATATTTTTGAAAAAGTTGAGATAATGATGATAAAAAGTTGTTCACTTCATATCTCCATTAATAAATGGTTAAATCTGCATCCTGATAATTTCCTGGTAGGACTCGATCAATTTATTGCGCATCTCCAGCATCAATTGAAAACTTAACCGCGATTCTTCAAGAGCAGTCATCGCTTCGGCAAGATTTTCGGATTTACCGGTAATGATATCTTCAACCTGCTTTCCGGTACCGATCTGTTCCGTATTCACCTTATTAATAAAACCTTTGACAGTGTCTGCAAAACTATTTCGTTCTTTATCAACACTCCCTTTTTCACCTGATACATTTTCTGGTTTGATTGTATTGATCAGAATATTATTGACACCGGATAAAGTACTCATTTTTACCTCTAACTTATAATATCAACCAGGTATCCTTTGTGAATCTGCTGAATTTTAGCATTTCCATAAAACGATAATTCCGCAGGTTTTTCAACTCCAAAAAACATGTGCAGTGTTGCTAATTCCTGGGGCGTCAGGAGGGAGTCCGCCAGATTGTGTTTTTTCGCTTCAAGCGTATTCTGATCAGAATTGTTATCAGTATGATCGGGATTTTCATATTCGTACGGAATTCTCCTGAATTGGGCGTTCTGGACGTCATCGGTGGCAATATTGCTGTAATTGGAGTGAATCGTCATAGCCGTCTATATTTTCAAAGTCGTTTTAGCCATTTCCTTTGCCGCGGTCATTACGGTGACATTCGCCTCATATGACCGACTGGCTTCAATCATATCAACCATTTCACCAATGACATTAATATCGGAAACCTGCAGATATCCGTCTTTATCAGCCCGGGGATTTGTCGGATCAAAAATAAGTTTCCCGTTACCCACCTCTTTGACTTCAAATTGAGGTTTTGATTTTTGGGCAGCGATACTATTATCCTTTATTCCCGAAATATGCTTCCGGCTGGTTTTTGACAATGACAAAGCCATGTGATCATTAAAAGTTACCGGGCTTCCATTCGTATTATTGGAACGGGTTACAATTTTCCGACGATATATTTTCCCGTCTTTACTGGGTACTCTGTCTGCGTTCGAAATATTCTCCGAAATAATTTCCAGGCGTTTTAATTGCTGCTCCAAACCGTCCAGATTATATCGCAAAGCTGTGAATATTCCTTCCATCCGTTCAGATCCTTTTCACTACATTTTACCGGTTATCGCCATTTTCATTTTAGCATAATAACCACCCAGTACCTGGCTGACAAATTCATGTCGAATCTGATTTTCGGCAAGGGCAGCCATTTCAGATGCAAGATCGACAGCTTCATCAACAAATTCACTGCTCTTTTCTCCTTCGGAAAAACGTGAGGATGCAATATGCTTCTGATCGCTTGTCTTGATTTTTGAGGCACCGATTTCCGTTTTTAATAATTGACCAAAATCGACTCTCTCCGGATGGTAATTCGGATCACTCGCGTGAGCTACATTCCTGGCGATTGCATTGTGTTTCTTCCCATAAGCATCCAGCGCTTTTTTCATCAGATTGTTCTGGGCTGTTTCAAATATATTTACTTTCATACCATTAGCCTTCATGTCAAGAGTTATGCCAGTCTGCCTTATGCATTACACCGAATATAGCAACCCTTGAATACAATTGTCTAATTGTTTAATTATTAAATACTAACGTGATTTTTACCGGGAAGAAATCAGGGCTGTAATTACTGACAACAGGAACAACACTGACTACCTGAACGGGAAAATATTTCCAAGTCACGGAGGTTTTGTCCGTTTAGAATTGTACGGTAAATATCAGGTGATTATTTGGAATTAATATTGGTCGGGAATCAGAATCCCGGAGTCTTCATATAAATGGAGTTTGTTCCGCAAAGTCCGCACGCTGATTTCAAGAATTTTCGCCGCCTGGCTGCGGTTACCCTTTGTCCGTTTTAATGCCTGGAATATCAGCTTCTTTTCCATTTCAAATATAGACGTGACATAATCTTCGGAGCTAATCGTATCAATCGGCAGATTTTCAGTCTCCGTGGAAAAATAATCCAGGCTCAACACTTCTTCATTTCCGGAATATAAAATGGCGCGTTCGATCATATTTTCGAGCTGCCGAACATTACCAGGCCAGTTCCGCTTCATCAACGAATCGAGCGTTTCCCGTTCGACATATTTGGTTTCGTAGCTGTATTTGCCTTTAAATTTCTCAATAAAATAATTCATCAGGACGGGTACATCATCTATCCGGGATCTCAGCGGAGAGACCTTGATGGGAAAAACATTCAGACGATAATACAGGTCCGAACGGAAGGTTTTTTCCTCTATCATTTTCATGATATTCTGGTTGGTGGTGGCAATCACCCGGACATCCACCGGAATTTCTTTCACACTGCCGATCCTGGTAACAGTACCTTCCTGAAGAACACGTAACAGTTTAGCCTGGATGGTAATCGGGATTTCGCTGATTTCATCTAATAATATTGTTCCGCCTTCAGCTTCTTCAAACATCCCCTTGGTTGTTTTTATGGCATTTGTAAACGAGCCCCTCTCATGACCAAACAAAGTGCTTTCGAAAAGGGTTTCCGGAATTGCCGGACAATTCACTTTGATAAATGGCATATTTTCACGATTACTGTTATCATGAATAGCCTGGGCAATTAATTCCTTTCCCGTCCCGCTTTCTCCCTGGATGAATACCGGTGCATCGCTTTTTGCTACCATATTAATCTGATTTAAAATCAGATCGATAGAACTGCTTTTTCCGATAATCTGTTTGCTGGTTTTTTCCTTTGATAATTCTTGCTTAAGCTGCCGGTTCTCATCTTTCAAATTTTTATACTCAAAATATTTCTCAAGCTTTGATCTGATATGTACAATGGAAAATGGTTTTGTCACAAAATCAAATGCACCATATTGCATGGCTTCGACGGCTTTTTCGATGGTACCGTAAGCAGAAATTACGATGAATCCAACTTCCGGATGTTGCTTTTTTATTTGTCTGATCAGATCGATTCCGTTGATCTTCGGCATTACCAAATCGGTGATTACCAAATCGTAAATATTTTTACTAATCAGATCCTGAGCAGTAATACCATCATGAGCAATATTAACGTGGTAGCCTTTATCGCTCAGAGCAGTCTTCAAAACATTACGAATACTGGAATCGTCATCGACAACTAAAATCTTTTTCATACGAATATCCTTAAGCCAATTCGAGACTGATTAGTGATAATTTTAAATTTATTTCACTAAAAATCAATTTATTATATCTAGGAGCTTTCCCTTCTGACTTCCCTTTGATTATAAGGATGGATTCCATCGACCGGTGGAAACGGAGGAGTCGGTTTTTCCGATATCGGTTTGCGATCTGCCGTTTTCTTAAGCACCTGGTTTTCCTGTTTTAATTTTTCGATCATGAGTGATTGAAGTCTGTATTTTTCTTCCAGATCAAGGTCCTTTTCAGCGCGATGTATCGCCGCATATGCCTGAATAAATTTAAACGGTTTCACCAAATAGTCATAAACATATTCTTGCATCAGTTCCATATTTAAATCAAGGGTCTGCTCCCGGGTCATCAGAAGCAGATGAATACCCGGAAATTTCTTGGATAATGCCTTGCAGAAATCCATTCCACGGGTAGTCGGTAAGTACATATCAATAATTGCATAATTCGGCCAAAAACGGTCTAACGATTCAAGATTGAAACCCAGTTGGTTTTTGGCACACACCTGAAATTTCATTTTCTCGAATCCGGATTTTAACATCTCTATATTAGGTTTGTCTTCATCAACGATCAGGATAGTTTTCTCAGCCTTCATTTTTATTCTCCTTTATCAATTCACTGTTCATTAAACGTATCCATCAAACGGGTATTTAATGAACGGATAATTTCAGTCGGTGTGACACCGTCATTAGGGTAATCCGCCACTGAATAATTTAAAGATATTGGGATTTCATCGGCGTCATTCCGGAAACATTTTTCAATTTCAGATTTAATCCGGGAACAGGTTAATTCACTGGCAACACTGTTCTGATGCGGTGATATGGCTAAAGCCGTATCAAAATTTTGCCAGATAATTTGATAATAGTCTTCAAATTGTTTCTGCGTGATTTCTTTAATGGATTTCTTAACGTTTTCGACAGGAGGAAGTTCTTTTATATCCGGATTTTTAACCAACTGAATCAACGCAAAGGATAAAGTACAATGGGATTTGTCCGCCTGTCCGATGTTTTCGCTGATCACTTTTTCAGCAATATCATTAAAGGTTGTATTTTCTGAAAACACTTCTTCTAAGATATGGGTGTGTAAAATCGGACCAATCTGGGTGGCAATTATTTCCAGCAGTTTTAAATAATCATCGATGGTAAAAACAGATTCCGAAAGGTCAACCGCTCCGATGAAACCAAGCACTTTTTCCCGATAGACAATGGGAAGCAGAATCATTTGCTGATAGTCTTTGAGGATTTGGAATAATTCGTTGTTGGAATTTTTCAGTTTATCATTAATTCTTATAACCTGGACCGATTCTCCTGTCACTGTCTGGGTACCGAGTAAATCACCCAGTTGAAATCTAAAATTCTCTTTAAACTCCGCTGACATTCCGATTGCACTATAAACCGAATAATCGGAATAATTATTGTTCAGCAAGGAAATAAAAGCTTTTTCAACCTTTATTCCCTCCGTTAATGTATCCAAAACCATTTCTATTGACAGGTTGAAATCAGACACCTGGTATAGAATTGAGACTATATCATGAAGGGTTGACATGTATTCGAACATCGTTTTGATTTTGTGATTTAATTTTATGTTTTCCCTTTTCAGGTAGAGCTCTTTGACAGCGTTTTCGACCGTTGTACGAAGTTCATTGATATTATAGGGTTTACAAATATAACTGTACACACCATATTTCAGCGCGTCGATTGCCGAATCGATCGTTGCATATCCGGTAAAAATAATGATCTGGGAGTCGCATTTGTGTGAATTAATCGCTTTAATAATGTCCATCCCGGAAACAATCGGCATATTCAGGTCTGTCAATACAATATCGAATTCCTGTTTTCCGATAAGTTTCAGAGCTTGTTGTGGATCAGACAATCCCGTTACCTGATAATCCATTTGAGAAAATAAATAAGACACCTGTTCGACTATCATCTCTTCATCATCAACTACAAGCATGGAAATATTTTCAGGTATCATGTTTTTTCACCATATTTTTCAATGTAAATTTCATCACCCCGGCGGTAGATTTTGGCACCGGGTATTGTTTTATCATTAATATACTGTAAATTTCCGATCGTAATTTTTACACCTCTATGAACTGTTTTTTCGATCATGATCGTTTTATCTTTTTCTTCTTTAATACTTCTTTTAAGAATGATTTTTTTCTTTTCCTCAATCTTTTTAATCCGTTCTTCAATTTCCTCAATTTCGTGGATTGATCGGACTAAATCTTCCTGTTTATCTATTGATAGTCGATTCAGACGTTTTTCCAGCAGTTTAAGAAACTCAATCTTCTTCAAAATTCGGGATGATTTGGCTTTTAATTCTTTGATTAAACCATCCAAATTCCACTGTTCAATATCATCAGCCGTATTTGATGTACTGCTGATCCCGATATTCGTGGGAATATATTGGGGCGAACCAACTTCAATCGCTTTCATCCCTACATGTGCAAAAGCTTTCCCGCCTCTGATTAATCCTTCGTTCTGGATCAGAAAGACTTTTCCGCCAGCTGATATCCCACTGTTTATCGCATAATGCTCAATGATAACATCGTTTTTAACACCAACCGTTGCATCCTGCAGAAACCGGCAATGAAGATTATTACCCGCCTGAATTTTGGCTCGGTTCTTCCCCAATACACCGGATTTTATCACTACATCACCATTTTCGGAAAAAACATCCGCCGCTTCGACATTACCATTTATATAAATGGACCCCGTGGCATTTACCTGAAATCCGGACCGGACATCACCATCGATAAGAACGGTGCCATTAAATGTAATATTGCCTGTCCGATAATCGACATCGCCAGCCACATGATAAATATTATCGACATTCAATTTTCCGGCTTTCCAGAATGCGCACCCATCAATAGCAGCCTTTAATGTCAAACCATCTTCTGACAATTCGATATTCTTACCCTTGATTTCCTGAAAATAGTTTAAATCCGTAGCTTTTTCTTCGCCGGTCACCAGCTGGCAATATTGAGGCGACTGCTGAGGCACCTGTGAGATTAATTCCTGGTTTTTTTTCACCAGTTCAATCTGTCTGAGATGTTTGAAATCGGCTTTACCTTCCACGGTTATTTTGGGCTTTTGATACTCCGCCAGGTCAATGTACCAGATTAAGCCGTCTTTTACCGTCTGAGTAGAATCTATACTGCTAGCAAAAACAACATCTTCAACCGGATATTTATTTAACAATATATCGCGAATTACCGCATGATCAATCCCGTGAACGACGCCTGAACTCCTGATAGCTTCATATATTTCACCCTTTGTGGGAAAATTCATTTCATCGGCATTGATTGAAATCCTGGCTTCCTGTCGATTATCGCTGATATTAATTGATATCCGGTTCATTTTTAATTCTTCAAATTACTCATTGGATTCACGGTCAAGTACAAAACTGATTTCCGCCACATTACCACACCGACAGTAATATTTTAATCCCACAATCAAACCATCTTCCAGGATTGGCTCCACCCGCTCTTCGTTTTTCTGCATATTCTGGTTCATAAAAGCATTAATTTTTAATGAATTACCATATCGTACCTGAGTGTGTTTTAAGACGGAATCCGCACTTTTTTCGAAATTCTCCCTGATCTTCTTGATATTATTGGTGATGGGCATAAAATCATTTTTGATATCGTTATTAGGCACTTTGAATTCCGTTAATTATGCATTAAAAAATCACTCATCTGTTCATAGATACAAGGCTATATATTTTGTCTTTTAAAAGCTGCGCTGAAAACGGTTTTGTGATGTAACCGTTAATCCCCAAGCTGATGGCTTTGAGTACATCTTCGCGCATACCGCGGGTTGTGATCATGAGAAATGGAATATGCCTGAATTTCGGAATCCTTCGGACCATCTTGATAAAATCCTCACCATTCATAACCGGCATATTCCAATCGGTCAGAACAATATCCACGTTATGGTCTTCAAGCAATACGAGCGCTTCGGCGCCGTGCTCGGCTTCGATCGAGTTTTCAATGCCTATATTTTTAAGCAAATTTTTAATTATTCTTCGCATCGTCAGTGAATCATCTACAAATAACACCGTCAAATTTTGCTGCTGGTCTTCTTTTTTTACTTCCATACTTTTTTCAATTTACCAATTGTTTTTGATCGCTAAAGTCAACCAGTCGCTGAATATCCAGAATCAAGGCTATCTGTCCGTTACTTCGAACCGTCGTACCGGTTATGAAAGGAGTTCTCTCTGAATGAGTTTCCGCAGTTTTAACAACGGTCTCTTCCTGGAAAAAAATATCCGAAACCGCTAATCCAATGCGCTTCTCTGCCGCTGCCAAAATAATGACGAACTTTGCATCCGACTGACCTCTCGAACCGGGAATGTCCAATAAATCTTTAAGAAAATATAATGGAACCGGAGATCCTTTATACAAAAAGACCGTATGACTGTTGGCTTTTTTGATCAAACAATTTGAAAGTTTTAACATATCATAGAATGAAAATGAGGGAATAATAAAATATTCATCGGATTCTTTGAGAGTCAATCCGGATAATATTTTCAGGGTAACGGGAAATGTAATGATAAATTTTGTCCCTTTATTGTTATTGGTCACAATATCAATTGTACCATTAAGTTTTCTGACACAGTTCTGGACGACATCCATGCCAATACCACGACCGGATATTTCTGATACTTGACTGGCTGTGGAGAAACCGGGTTTGAAAATCAAATTAATGATTTCTTTCCGGGTCATTTTTTGAGCTTTTTCCGGACTTATAATACCGTCATGGATAGCAATTTTCAGTATTTTTTTGGGATTTATACCAATCCCGTCATCCTGAATCTCCAGGGTAATATGACTCCCATTTTGACAGGCTGATAAATAGATGGTTCCTTTTTCCGGTTTGCCTTTTTTTAAACGTACTTCAGGAACTTCGATACCATGATCAACTGCATTTCGAATCAGATGAATCAGCAAGTTGTCGATTATATCGGTCAAACTGCGATCGACTTTAGGATTTTCCTTACCAATTTCCAAGCCAATCGATTTACTACTCATGCGTGATAGCACCTGAACCAAGCGGGTGTATTTTTTAAATAATTGAGCAATCGGAACCAGTCTCACCTGTGTAATAATATCCTGAATTTCAGTTGAGATATACCCCAATGATATATACAGATTTTCCAGGATCTGTCGCTCTTTTATATAACTTTTATCTTTATGGAATCGACGAATCAGACTCAGTAATTTGTTTTTTTCCAATAGCAATTCACTGGCTAAACCAATGATAGTATCAAGCTTCTCGATTCCAATCCGAAACGTATCAACATTTTTTATTTGAGTAGTATCCGGTTTTGTTGTGGATATAATTTCTTCCCTGACCGGCTGAATTTCCGACGACACCTCATTTTCATTTATTGAAAATTGTTCGACCCTTTCAATTATATTGGCGATATCACCATCATATTCGGTTTGATTGATAACGGCATCAATAAGATTTTTGTACCATTCCAGTACATTAAAAAAGATATCCATGATTTCGTTATCAGGTCTAATCTTAAACTGGTGTATTTTATTGATAAGGTTTTCGATCACATGCGCCAGGATAGTACTCTTTTCAAGGTCAAGGAAGCTGCTCGTTCCTTTTATGGTATGGAAAGTCCGGTAAAGTCGATTGACCTTTTCTTCCCAATCACTACCCGATTCTACTCCCAAAAGATCCTCATAGGCTTGATCAATCAATTCACCGGTTTCGAAGATAAAATCTTTCATCACCTCATCGGAATATTTTTCCTCAATAATATTACTCATAAATTTCAGCAGCTCTATTTACCCGAGTTGACCTTCCCATTTAAATTTTATTTTCGGATTATTTGGATCATATCACGGATACCATCCGATTGGCTTTGGACTTTTGTAATAAACTGGAGCAGATTATCATCTTCCAGATTGGGATACTGCATTTTTAAAAGCTGCCATCCGACGGATTGTTCAAGACTTTCCGGAATCTCTTCGGAACCGAAATTCATATGTAAAAGGTTGGTAATCTTATCTGCAAGATTAATTAGTGCCGCCGATTTCTGGACCTCCAAGTCGTCAAAATCAGCCGGATTGTGATGATAGGCAATGCTATTTGTAATTAGACGAGGCAAGCCCCACTTTTCAGCCATCCATTTACCGATTTCTTCATGACTGAATCCAAATATGGTCTGCTCTGCTTCGTAACCGGGTATTTTATTCGCCTTGCTTAAATTGAAGGCAGTTGTAAAATTATCCGGATCAATTCTGAAGAAAATAAGTTTCCCGATATCATGCAGTAATCCTAAAGAATAGGGATTTATCATTGTCGAAACCCCCAGATTCTCCTGGAGTAATTGAGCAATGTAGCCACATGCCGATGAATGCTCCCAATATAAGCGCCAGGGTATTTGCTGCTCAGAATTCTCCGTACTCAGGACCCGAATAACAGAAAATGCCATCGCCAACTGACTCAACTGGTCCACACCGATTATGACCATTGCATGACGCAGTGATTTGACCCTCTCTTTCAATCCATAATACGGTGAGTTGGCAAATTTCAGAACCTTTAGCGCAAGCGGAGGATCCTTCTCAATCACTGGTAATATTTGATTGATGGACAGTTTATCTTCCTGGGTAATTCGAATAATCTCAGTGGCGATAATCGGCAGAGTCGGTAGATTGATCAGAGATTGGACTTTGTGTTGATATTCCGACTTTGATAAAATATTTACATTCACATCTCACCTCATATAACGATAATTTTCCTTCATTGCACAATAACTCTTTCATTCAAATGACGCTAAATAATTATTAACACATCCCGGAAAAGTCAAATCACGTGCCAACCGACCCGATTAGATTCCGCCCATCCACTCATATAATTGACAATGTATCCCAAACACTTAATAGTATGCTGTACTAAAATAGAATAAAAATCAGGTTTTCAAGGCAACCATGCGCAAAATATTCCTTTTTTGATTCATAAAAAAACCGGAAATATTTTCCCCGTTGAATAATATTTTCCTTAAATGTCATTGCCACTGACGCCGGGTAATATTGAGTTGTGCTCTTCGTTGCTGAACAAATTGAGTATGAATTAGCGTCTTAATTACCCTGTTCATCTTATGGCATGGAAATTGGTAATTTGCAATGGTCAGAAGCCGTTGATATTGTTATTTGAGTTATTTATTAAAATAATGAGAGACGTTATGAAACAACATTTATCTATGCAAGACATTGCTCAATCCAAAAGTGGAATTGATCCAAATTCATCGACAACCAAGTACGCCGAATCATCCTTAAAAAATGGATTCTGCTGGGATATCCTGAACAGTGTGATGGATATGGTCATGGTTGTATCACCTGAATTTAAAATTATCCGGACAAATCAGAGCATGGCTCAATGGATTTTGGATAAAGGGTACCAGACGAATCTGACCGGAGTCGATTGCTCTACCATTATGCCAAATCTGACAGATACTGCAAAAAAAGAGTATATTCAGACATTGTCAAAAGGCGAGAAAATTGTCCTGAGCAAACCATTATTGAGCACCCATAACAATTCGCTTCTCGGCACCAACTTTATACCTTTTATGAAAAATGACGTATTAAGGGAGGTCGCAATTCTATTTAGAGAAATCGACAATCATTCGGCATCATTATCCTATTTGGATCTGGTAAGTGCCAGTCACGACCGGGCAATCATTATCCATGATTTCAGCGGTCAAATATTAGCCTGGGATCAGGGGGCTGAGAAAATCTATGGATATGATGAAGACGAAGCCATGCAAATGACCATTGACAATATCACTTATTCGGATGACCGGGATACCTATCTTCAGATTATCAGAAGCCTGTATAATGGCGTTAAAGTTAAAATATTCGAAATTCAAAGAATATCAAAATCAGGAAATGCAATCTATGTACTGGTCAATGCCAAATTGATAACGGACGAAAATCAACAGCCCTATGCCGTTGCACTCTCGGAATATGACATTTCTGAAATAAAACGGACTCGGAAAGCACTGCAGGACAGTGAAGATAAATATAATACCTTAACTAAAAATATAAATGTTGGTATTTATAGATCCTTGCCTGATGATGACGGTCGGTTTATTGAGATTAATCCTGCGGCATTGCGCATGTTCGGAATCAAGAATAAAGATGAATCGATGAATATCAGCATTTCTAATCTCTACTATAATCAAAAAGACCGTGAAATTTTTAAAAAGAACATCGCAAAGCACGGTCATGTGGATCGTGAAGAATTTCTGTTGAAAAAAATTGACGGGACACCCTTTTGGTGTTCAATTACAGCCGTTGCGCACAAAGATAAAACCGGTGCCGTAAAATATTATGATGGTATTTTGGAAGATATCACTGACCGCATATTTTCCCATCAGCAGATCCAACAAAGTGAGAAAAGATATCGTGATTTGATCGAAAATCTTGGAGAAGGTATCATCGTATTGGATTCCGACTATAAAATCCGGTTGGCGAATTCTGCAGCTGAATATATTTTCCTTGGTGAGTCGGGTAATTTGTTGAACTACAGTTTTGTTGAATTTGTCGATGATAAAAATTTACGGAAGTTGAAAAAATATGTCAAAAATCATAAGAAGAGTTGCGAACAGAACTGTGATTTGGATATCCTGTTACCTAACGGCGTGTCCAGAATAATTTCCGTATCCTGCGCCCCGCGTTACTTTGAAGATTCGAAAAAGAAAGAAATCCTGGCAGTTGTCAGAGACGTCACAAATATTCGTAAAATGGAAGAAGATATTATCAAAGCGACAAAACTGGAATCGATCAGTATCCTCGCCGGTGGAATCGCCCATGATTTCAATAATATCCTGACGATTATTTTAGGCAATTTATCATTGGCAAAAATGTTCCTGACCAACGATGAAAATATTTTAAAACGGATTGAAAAAGCCGAAAATGCCGCGAATCGGGCGAAAGACCTGACCCAACAGCTGTTGACATTTTCCAAAGGAGGCTCACCGGTCAAGAAAATATCCTCAATTAAAGAGTTAATTGAGGAATCGGTGAATTTCTCCCTGACCGGTTCCAAAATCAAATGCGAACTATCGATTCCAGATGATATCTGGGCTCTTGAAATTGACGAAGGGCAAATCAGCCAGAGTATCAATAATTTAATTATCAACGCCATGCAGGCAATGCCCGATGGTGGTCACATATTCTTCTCCGTCCGCAATCTGACCTTAAAAAGTGGTAATAATCTTCGCCTTAAACCCGGTCAGTATTTGAAAATAGTGATTGAAGATGAAGGCACCGGAATTCCGCAAAAAAATCTGGATAAAATTTTTGATCCATATTTTACTACAAAGGAAAAAGGAAACGGTTTAGGACTTTCTTCGGTCTATTCAATTGTCAGCACTCACGATGGTACAATCACAGTGGATTCGACCATCGGGATCGGGACTAAATTTAATATTTACCTTCCAGCTAATTCTGAATTTAACTACGTTCATGATAATAAATCCGAAAACATCACACAGGGCGACGGCAAAGTGTTGGTTATGGATGATGAAGAGGAAATTCTGGAAGTAGCCCAAATAATATTAAAAAATCTCGGCTATGACGTTGCTACTGCCAAAGATGGTAAAGAGGCAATTGCATTATATAAATCGGCTATGGAAGAAAATAAAAAGTTCGATGTCGTTATTATGGATTTAACAATCCGGGGAGGAATGGGCGGAAAATTAGCCATAAAAAAATTACTTGAACTAGATCCTGATGCAAATACAATTGTATCAAGCGGGTATTCCAATGATCCTATTATGGCAAACTTCAAAGATTACGGCTTTACGGATGTCATCAAGAAACCATTCAAAGCCAAAGATTTATGTAAAATATTAAAAAACATTATCGAAACACCGTCATCTGCTTCAGAGTGTAAGATAATGTTAAAATAGCGGTATGGCAGACGGTAATTTACTATCCAAAGTGCTACTTAAACTTGTTTAGATATTCATCAAAAACATAAATTCGGTTACGCTTGCCACCGGTTACTTCACGCAAAATTCCTAACCTGATGAAATCTTCAATCAAATTGTTGGCTGTCAAAGGAGTCAGATTTAAAGCCTTCGCAACCTCCGCACCGGTCAGGGACGGTTTTGTATAAAGGAGATTCAATAGTGTTCTGGCATTGGGCACTTTTCGATCCAATACAAGGATGGTTTCAGTTTCCAGGCGCTTTTTCATCAACAGGATACTTTGCAGGGTAGATACACCTTTTTGAGCAGTATCCGCTAACGCGACCAGAAAGAACTTAATCCAGCGTACCATCTGACTCGATTCTGATACAAAGCGCAGATTGTCGTAATACAGACTGCGGTGCTTTTCAAAGTAATCCGACAGATAGATGACCGGTTTCGTCAGTAATCCCTTACTGACAAAATACAGCGGAATCATTAGGCGACCGATCCGTCCGTTTCCATCCAGAAACGGGTGAATGGTTTCAAACTGATAATGAATAATCGCAATCCGGATCAGATGGGGCACTGCAATTGTACTATTGTGGATAAAATGTTCCAAGTCGCCAATCAGTTCCGGAACTGCCGTATGAATCGGTGGCACATAGATAGCGTCATTTGGAGTTGCACCCCCAATCCAGTTTTGACTTTGCCTGAATTCACCAGGATATTTGGTTTCGCCAGGGACTCCTGACATCAGAATCCGGTGAGTCTCGCGAATAAGTCTCGATGATAATGGTAATTCCTGTAAACGCTCAATAGCGTAGTTCAGGGCTTTGATGTAATTTTGGACTTCTTGCCAGTCATTACGTCTTTCAATACTGATGTCTGTTTCATTTAATACAGCTTCACCAATCTCGGTCCGGGTTCCTTCTATCCGGCTGGAACTGGTCGCTTCTTTGACTACATGCATCTGAATAAAAATATTAATATCCGGCACATGCAATGAAAATGCATTCAGTTCACCCAGTTTCAATGTAGCATCTTCCAACATTGTATTGATAAAAGGATCAGACCAGGACCATTGGTGATTGATCTTTTCAGGGATAAAACACCGATACTCAGTGAATTCCTGATATGTTCCTGCAATAAAGTTTTTAATATCCATATTTGCCCTACCTTAAACAAGCATCCATCGAAACACAATATATGACCACAATATATAACAAGCAAGTTCTTATTATAGATTACAATATATAACTATAATAAGATAAGTCATTATTATAGTCTGTTACAGGTGTTACCAAAGGAGATATTATCAAAACATGGATATAAAATGGCAAATATTGGTCGTGTTCACATCTGACCTCACCAATTTAATGGAATTCAGGTAGATGAAAATGATGATTTGACAGAAACCGGATACGGGATTTATTGAGGATAAAATTGAATTGAAATGACTAATATTGACAAATATTTAAACAGGCAAAAATCAATAATACTCTCACTGTACATTTGCCTAAATAATTGTTTTTACAGTAAAGTACCCCGGGAAGGACTCGAACCTTCAACCATCGGCTTAAGAGGCCGCTGCTCTGCCAGTTGAGCTACCGAGGCGAGAAAAAGCGGGATAATTTAAGACAATTCAACAGAAGTGTCAACAAGACTGCTATCATCTTTTCGAACCTTGGAAATCAGGATATTTCCATTAAATTTTCGACTAATGGACTACATGAATCGAATTCACTATCGAATCAATTCAGACCCTCAAAAAAAACAGCGAATCAATTTTGGATTAATCATCTTGTTACTGCTCGGTTCTATTTTTCCACTTGATGCTAATCTGTTGAATACTGATTACACCTTCAATATCCGATTTTCCGAACTTTCTCACAGCATTTATGTTCACCAGCAGGTGGACATTTTCAATCATTCACAGCTGACACTGGATACTATTTATTTCCATCTTAGTCCCAACGCATTCAGCAGTACCAAAAGCGTTTTCTACCAACAGAGCGAAAACCTTCTCAATGAACCTTTAAAATTTAAAATTCAATCGGTTAGTATTGGTAACACTGCCTGTCATATTCTGAACGAGAAAACCTTATCTATGGCTGTTATCCTGGCTACCCCTGTTTCTCCCGGTGACTCCGTCAAAATTCAGATGGATTACATTTTGACATTACCCAGAGGAAGTTACGCCCAGTGTTCCAGTTATAACGGATCCAACGTTCGGCTGTTCCGGTTCTATCCGATGGTTGAGCGTCTGACTGAAAACGGCTGGACACCGCGCGAATATAATTCAATTTCGCCCACCTGTACTTCACCGGCTCGCTATACGATGAGCATCCAATTACCAGCAAAGTCCAACGTCGTTTGTTCACTGCCACCCTCTACTACAACAGAGATCGACAGCACCGAACAGATTCAGAATTTCAACACCCGGATGCTAAAAGAACTGGCAATTGTTTTTTCGGGATCTTCCCAGCTTACATCAGACGATATACAGGGTCTTTCAATCCAGTACCTGCTTCCTAAATCAGCGACACCCGCTTACCAACTACTTTCAAAATCAGAAATGATCCGGACTATTACCTGCCAAATAATTGAAGAATATTCAAAATTTTTACCAGACTATCCCCACTCTCATTTCGCTGTTGCTATCACCAGTATCGATAAAGGAATCTCGACACCGAACATGGTGATTCTGAATTCACATGAATTTATAAATCTGACTAAGCTGGATTATGGGAGTCTGTATCACTATGCCCAGTCAATTTCCGAACAATATTTCTATTTCTACGTCTTTGAAGATCCCGGAAATCCGGACTGGCTGAATGATGGATTAGCCGCCTTCGCTGCCAATAAATTCATGCAGAATAATTTCGACAGGTTACAGAAATTATATCAGAAAAAACCAATACTCGAAAGCAGTTATGCCAAGACCGCACTCCATCTGGCGGCGCTGGCAATCGATCAGGAAAAGGTCAGCCGACCACTTTATACATCCTCAAGAAAAAGTGATGCCCCGGTACTTCTTGATCAGATCAATCACTTTAAAAGTCAAAAGATTCTGGAGATATTTAACTATTATGTAGGCGATTCCATATTTCAAGCCACCGTTCATGATTTCATTCTCGAAAATCAGTACAAACCGATCCATTCTGATCAGTTTATCGATCTGTTGGAGCGAAAGAGCAATAAAAATCTGTCTGCAATTCGAAAGATTTGGATAGATTCAGATGAACTGCCGGATATAAAAATTCAAAAGGTCAAAACAAAGCATCTGAAAGAGAAAGAAATCTACTCTACAAGCGTCATCACCAGGGGCGCAGCTCTTGCGGCAATGCCTGTTGAAGTTCTGGCAATTGACTTGGCAGCCGATACACTCACTGCTTTGACAAGAATAAAATCAGACGGTATCGACACAGTTCATTTTGATTCTAAATATCCGCTCCGGAAAATCTCCCTTGATCCGGAGCGCCATGTCTGGGAATTCAACCGTTTAAACAACCATTATCCATACCAGGTTTTCTTTAATTTTTTGATTGGCATTCCGCGCATCGATGCTTATCAGGTTTTTTATTACCCGACTTTTGACTTTAATAAAAGAGATTTGAGCAGGATTGGCATCATGCTGCGGGGCAGGTACTGGATCAATATGCGTCCGCTTTTCCCGGCTCAGAGCCTGGATGAATGGACCCTGGGTATTAATTATGGACTCCGGAGTAAAACCGTCGGATATAATGTCAGTTACAGTACATCGCTGTTACAGTTTTTCTTTCAGCCGCGGATTCACTTTCGTTCAAGGGATTACTTTGGACTGAATGAAACCGCCGTCAGTACCGATATCTATTTCGGTGAAATCACCTACCCGCTGCTGCATAAAATCCAGGGTTATAAAAAAATCAGCATCGGTACACGTTATCAGAATGTCCGGACGCTGGAGTTTCTGAACCACAATAACTGGGAACGGGGAAAGCTGCTGGAACCGTACATCGAGTTTATCAATTTTCATAATTGGGGACGTTATCGCCACGTTTTAAATATAAACTTGAATAATGGTGTTGATTTTTTCGATACGGATTACACATTCACCAAATTGGCAGTTGATGCCCAGATCAAATTCCGACCGTCAGAAAAGCTCTGGCTGTACGACAGGGTTTTCTTTGGTGCTTCAAAGGGGAATATTCCCCTTCAGCACTATTTCTACTTCTTCGGAAAAAACACCCTGGAAAATATGAGTTTCGAATCTTTTCGCCTGGTTAAAGGCGCTGGTGACATGCGCGGCTATGGCGCTGCTTCTCCGAAAGGTCGTAATATCCTAACTAACAATGCCGAATTCCGCTGGACTTTTGCCGGAATCGAACCGGCGATATTTGATCTGATCGTTTTCTTTGACAGCGGATTGACTTCCGATTCATTTCCAAAAATGAATGGACACCAATTAAAATATGATGCAGGCATCGGGACAGAATTTAATACTCTTGAAACCATCACTGTCGGATTACATATCCCCTTCTGGGTATCTCACCCGGTTGACAGCAAGAGTCAATTCGCCCTGCGTTGGGTTGTGTCGGTCGATTTGAGCTTATAA